>MESQ01000001.1 GCA_001771065.1 Burkholderiales bacterium RIFOXYD12_FULL_59_19
GATGAATGCATCCATTCGACCATCACGCTTCTTGAGCAATTCAGGCTGCAAGACCTTCAGTGGAGGTGATCGGCCTCAGTTTGTGCCCTTGAATCTGTGCCACCACACCAGCGGGAACCTCAAGCCACTCGGTCAGGCTTGAGAATGAACGGCGCAGGCCATGCAGGGTAAGCCCTTTCAAGCCAGCAGCGGTGCAGGCGCGGGTGTGTGGGTTGTTGGGCTCAGTCAGGCATCCGCTGGCGCTTGTATTGCTTGGGAAAACCCATTCATTGCGGCGGGGCAGGGCGGCCAGTAAGTGCAGCATGTAGGGCGTTGCGGGTATCTCGCGGGTTCCCTCTACCTTGTCGCGGATTTGGATGCCTTTCCATTGGGTGTTTATGTCCTCCCAGCGCAGTGACAACACTTCACCCGGCCTTGCACCAGTGAGTAGCATCATTTGAAGGCAGGCGGCAATAACCGGGTTCTGTATCTGTTGCACGGCGGTGAGCCATGCGGCCAATTGTTCACGCTGCAACACGTCCGATTTAGTTCCAGCCTTGCCCAATGATTCACGGGCTTTCTTGGTCTTGGCTGGGTTCTTTTCAGCCACCAATCCAGCATAGGCAGGTTGTTCAGCGCACCATGTCAGAAACACGGTCAGCAGTCGCCATGCCAGCCGGGCAGAACTGGCGCGGGTCTTGCCCTCATTGGCAGCCCATGCCTCTATCGTGGCTTGGTCAAGGTCACACAAAGCCATCGGCATCAATGCAGCCAACGGCCCCGGCTTGGTCAATTGCTTGCCACCACCACGGCGGCCTGACGGTAAGCCCCCAGGCTTTGCCTTGTCGATGTGGTCGCGGTAATGTAGGTCACCCCAATGTGGCTTGCGTTCTTCAATGTAGGCGGCCCAGACTTCACCCACGGTCAAGGCGGCGGTTTTGGCGGCTTCCACCTTGGACGCTGCTGCGGCCTGTCGCTCTGCGGCTGCGGCAAGTGCATCCCGCTTCAAGTCTCTCGGGTCTTTGCCCTCGTCAATCAGTCGTTGCAATTCACGGGCTTTCTCTTGCGCCATCGGGATAGTCCAGTCATTCGGGCTTCCAATGGTTACGCGAATGTCCTTGCCTTGATATACGGCCTGAAACACATAGGCAGGTTTTCCTGATGGCGTGGTACGCAACCCGAGCCCTTTAGCGGTCGAGTCCCATAGAAACGCCTGCACCTTGTCAGGTGGGCACTTGAAACCGTTGACACGTCCGGCAGTGAAAGCAACCTTCGCCATGTTGAACCCCTTGGTGTCTTACATCGCTCAGGATGTAAGGGGAAATGTAAGACTATTTGCACAATATAGGTGCATGTCAATCAACGGGTAGACTGTTAACTTGTCCAGTTTTTAGTTTATAAGTTGTTGATTTGTATTGATTCTACTACTCTAATCAACACGGTGAAATATAAAAAAGTCAGGATTGTGATTCCTGTTGTCGTGGGTTCGAGCCCCATCAGCCACCCCAGTAAATACAAAGAAGCCGCATGATCGAAATGGCCGTGCGGTTTTTCCAATTCTGGCATTGACAGACTGTTTGCTGACTACAGTACATGGTTTCGCGCCAAATCCAGCGCCAGCGCATGCCACCAATCAACGGTATTTTGTGACAGTCACAAAGCATCAAGTCCAAAACCCCGCCGGAAAGGCTGGGTGAATCTCTTTCGAACCACACCGATGACTTCCTCGCTTTGCTCAGGCCGATTTGCCAGCAAGGTTTAAACCCACGACACCCAACACAATCAACCCTATTGAGGCCAACTTCAGCGGCGGGAGCTGTTCTGCAAATACAAAATACCCAACCACGGCCATCAGCGCTGTCCCTGCGCCAGACCAAATGGCATAAACGACGCTGATCTCCATCCGTTTGAGCGTCAGCGACAGCAAATAAAACGAGGCGGCATAACCGACAACGGTCATGCTCGCAGGTAACAGACGCGTGAACCCGTCTGAGGCCTTGAGCGATGCGGTGGCAATCAGCTCAAAAAAGATGGCTGAACCAAGAAGCAGGGCATTTTGCATGAAATTTCTCTGTAAATGTCTGGCATTCTCTATCGGTTTATTGATTGACACTGATGAATGGGCAGGCGTAATCAAGCATGAACACGTCGGGCATGAACACCAACCAGACGAACAGCATCAGGCTGGTTTCCATTTCAGGCGTGTCAATAAATCGACCCCAAACAGGTTGACCAACAAACCAATCATCAGCAATGCACCACCGGAAAAATGAACTGGCTTGAGGGTTTCGCCAAAGACGAACCAACCGGTGCTCAGCCCGACCAAAGGCACCAACAGAGTGAATGGGGCAATGCGGTTGACCGGGTAGCGTGACATCAGTAAGTTCCAGGCTGAATATCCAAACAAGGTAGAAGCCCAGGCGATGTACGCCAGTGCCATCAAGGTTTGCACACTGATGTTCTGCAGTGCCGCGCTCATGGCTTCAGGGCCTTCCATGAACCAGGACAAGGCCAACAGCGGCAACGGTGGCACCAGACTGGCCCAAACCACAAAGGCCAGTTGGTTCATGGGACCATAACGGCCCACCGCACGGCTGACCAGGTTGCCGCAGGCCCACATGAAAGCGGCGGCCAGCGTCAACAAGAAACCTGCGAGCGGCATGGAAACCCCGTGGGCACTGCCAATCAGCATCAGTCCACCCGCGGCAAGCACCAGGCCGGCCAGTTGGTTGCCGTACACTTTTCTTTCAGCCACAAGGCGGTGAGAACCAGTGAAAAAAACGTTTGCGCCTGCAAAACCAGCGATGCCAGCCCCAAAGGCATGCCCACAAAACCTAACTTGATGGCCGCAAAGTTGACACCCCACACCACGATGACAATGAACGCCAGCGCCATGTCACGCGGGCGAAGCGTGCTTTGGCTCATGCGTGGCCGCTTAAACCGGCCAGACAGGTGTTCACATCCACAATGCGGGCAAAGCGGTCCGCCAGCACAAGTTCGGTACGGGTTTTGATGTCCCGGGCTGAAAAAGTGACCGCAGTGGCAGCATGCGTCATGGGAAAAGTCAGTGTGGCCTCGGTCACAAAATCCACCGCGTAACCGATGTCGGCGCCAACACGCGCCGTGGTTTCACAACATTGTTCTGTCCGGATGCCACTGATGATGAGCTTGCCAATGCTGCGCCGACGCAGCCACAAGTCAAGCCCCGTATCGGTGAAAGCGTTATGCGTGTGCTTGTCAAAGCGGACATCGGGCACGCTGGTCAGCCAGGGCAGTGGCGTGACAAAGCCTGACTGGGGTGCAAACGCGCCGGCTGCTCCTGCATGAAAAATATGAAGCACCGGAAGACCGGCGGCACGACAGCCTTGCTTAAAAAATGAGATGCCCAATCTTAGATGCTCCATTGACTTGAGCATCGTACAAGGAAGCATCAAAAAACCCGAAACAAGCTTACAAAAAGCCAGTAAGTGCCTGATTTCTCGGGGTTTTTCGAGTCATCCAAGATTTCTGTGGATAACTATGTTGATATGTCGCCGATAGCGGGTCCCAAGCCTTATAAATCAAGGCTTTTGTTAGTCTGCCTAAAAATCAAGCAAAAAATAAAATTCATATAAATCAATGACTTAAATTCGCTACCCCTTTGGTAGCGGGACGGCACATGTATTTGATTGAGGAAAAAAGCCTAGCTGATTTTTGTGCATAAGTAATCATTTTTTTTAACAATCGGGCTGTGAAAATGGATCAAAAAGTGCTAAGTGCATCGTCAATGAAAGTCTCGGCTGGGTGCGGCGAGCCGCCCCAGCAAATGCGTCAAATCCACAAAGTGCTGTGCGATTAAATTGCGCACCTCGCCTTCGCGCTGCCAGGTGCCGTAGACGCCCAGCAGTTTGGCATGCATCAATTCCTTGCGCTGCTGTTCCCGCACACTTTTCCAGACGATGACCTGCACGCTGCCGTGTTCGTCCTCCAGCGACACAAAAATGACGCCCTTGGCGGTTTGTGGTTGCTGTCTGACCGTCACGATGCCGCAGGCCCGCACCAGGCGACCATGGGGCAGGTCACGCAATGCTTTGGATGACTTGAAGCGCATGGCGCTCAAGCGCTCCCGCAGCAGCGCCATGGGATGCCGCCTGAGCGTGAGTCCGAGGGCGGCGTAGTCAAACACAATCTCTTCGCCCTCGGGGGCCGCTGGCAACTCAAGCAGTTCTTCTTCCACGGGCGCATCGCGCAGCAGCAGGGGTGGTGTATGCAAGGCCGCAGCGTCCCAGACCTGTTGCCTGCGGTGTCCTGACAGGCTGGCCAGGGCATCCGCTGCGGCCAGCAGTTTCATTTCAAACTGCGCCAGATCGGCACGCCGGGACAGGTCTTCTGCGCTCTCAAAAGGCTGTTGCGCACGCGCGGCAACAATGCGCTCGGCGGATGTACGCTTAAGCCCGGCAATCAGACCCAGCCCCAAGCGTACGGCCGGTGTATGGGGCAAGTCCTCCAGCGTGGCGTCCAGCGCGCTGAACATCACATCAACCGCCCGCACCGCCACGCCATGGCGCCTGGCGTCCTGCACCAACTGGCTGGGTGAGTAAAAGCCCAAGGGTTGTGAATTCAGCATGGCGGCCAGAAAAGCGGCCGGCTCTGCGTGTTTGAGCCAGCAACTGGCATACACCAGCAAGGCAAACGAGGCGGCATGGGACTCCGGGAAACCGTATTCGCTGAAGCCCTTGATCTGCTCAAAAATCTGTACGGCAAATTCTTTTTTGTAGCCGCGCGCTGTCATGCCGTCGACGATGCGGTCGTAGTATTTCTCGAGCCCGCCTTTGCGTTTCCAGGCCGCCATGGCGCGGCGCAAACCGTCCGCCTCGCCCGGGGTGAACCCGGCTGCCAGAATGCTGACCTGCATCACCTGTTCCTGAAAAACCGGAATACCCAGCGTCCTGCCCAAAGCCTGTTCCAGCGCCGCACTGGGGTAAGTCACCGCTTCCTTGCCCTGGCGGCGGTTCAGATACGGGTGCACCATACCCCCCTGGATCGGGCCGGGTCGCACCAGCGCCACCTCAATCACCAAATCGTAAAAGCACCTCGGTTGCAAGCGCGGCAACATGCTCATTTGCGCCCGCGACTCGATCTGGAAAACGCCTACCGTGTCGGCCCGGCACATCATCGCGTAGGTGTCCGGGTCTTCAGCCGGGATGTCCTGCATCTGGAACGCAAAGCCGCGCCGCAGGCTGACGAGTTCCAGCGCTTTGCGAATCGCCGTCAGCATGCCCAGCGCCAGCACATCGACTTTGAGCAAACCCATGACGTCCAGGTCATCCTTGTCCCACTCAATCATGGTGCGGTCTTCCATGGCGGCGGCTTCTATGGGTACCACGCGGGACAAAGGCCCCCGGGTGAGCACAAAGCCGCCCGGGTGCTGTGAAAGGTGCCGCGGAAAACCCATCAATTGGCGTGTCAGGTCCATCAACTGGCGCACCGCCAGGTCGTCCAGCGACAGGCCCAACTCTTCCAGTCGGTCAGTCTGCAGCTCCCGGCCATCCCAATGGCGGTGCGATTTGCCCAGCTTTTCCAGCAGCGCCAATTCAAAGCCCAGGGCTTTGCCAACATCCCGGATGGCCGACTTGGGCCGGTACGAAATCACCACCGCCGTCAGGGCGGCGCGCTCGCGGCCGTACTTTTGGTACAGGTACTGGATCACTTCTTCCCGGCGCTCGTGTTCAAAGTCGATGTCAATGTCGGGCGGTTCATTACGTTCCTTGCTGATGAAGCGTTCGAACAGCACACTCATACGCGCCGGGTCGACCTCAGTCACACCCAGGCAATAACACACGGCGCTGTTGGCAGCCGAGCCGCGCCCCTGGCACAGGATGTGGCGGGAGCGTGCGAAAGAAACAATGTCGTACACCGTCAGGAAATAGGGTTCGTAATGCAGCTCACCAATGAGCGCCAACTCATGCTCGACCTGATGCTGCACCTTGGCGCTCATGCCGCCGGGCCACCGCCGGCCAGCGCCCTGGTAAGTGACCTTGCGCAAATACGACGCCGGTGTTTCTCCGGCCGGCACCACCTCTTGCGGGTACTGGTATTTCAGCTCGTCCAGTGAAAAGTCGCAGCGGGTGACCAGATTGAGCGTCTCGGCGAGCAGCGTTTCCGGGAAGATCTGGGCCAGCCGCAGTCGGCTGCGCAGGTGCTGCTCTGCGTTGGCTTGCAAGTCCAGCCCGCACGCGGTCAGGGGCTTGCCTACCCGGATGGCCGTCATGACGTCCTGCAGGGGCTTGCGCGAACGCACATGCATGTACACATCGCCCACGGCCACCAGCGCAATGGCCGTGGCGTCGCTCAGTTGCCTTAATTTGTAGCGCCAGATTTCATCGTCCAGGCTGAGCAGTTGCGTGACACCCAACCAGCACCGGCCGGTGAAATGTCTCAATAGCCATTGGCCAATTGCAAGTAACTGCGCTGGGGTGTTGCGGCGCTCAGGGCAGACCAGCACCAGGCAATCGACCAGCGCAGACCCCCGGATGTCTTCCAGCCGAAGGTGATAGCTGCCCTTTTTTTCAGTGCTGCGCCGCAGGCGCGTGATGAACTCGCACAGCTTGCCGTAACCATTCAGATTGCAGGCCAGCACAACCAGATGAAAAGGCGTTTCACAGCTGACCTGAAATTGTGAACCCAGCAGCAGCTTGAGGCCACAGGCCTTGGCCGCCACATGGGCGCGCACGACACCGGCCATACTGCATTCGTCGGTGATGGCCAGCGCGGCGTAGCCAAGTGCCTGGGCGCGCGTCACCAGTTCCTCGGGTTGACTAGCCCCCTTCAGGAACGAAAAGTTGGAGAGGCAGCGCAGCTCGGCGTAATGGGGTGGGGTGGCCATGGCGCGGTCTCAGGCAAAGATGCCATGTAAATACCAGGACGCCACTTCGTTGCGGGGCAGGCGCTGCTGAAAAATCCACAGTGCGCCGGCGTGCTGGCTCAGGGCCACCCAGTAGTCGCGCGCCACCTGGAGGCTGTGCTGGCCACCCTCGGCATCCTTGGCACGGTGCCACCAGCCGCCCTCAATACGTTCCGGTCCCAGCAGCAGTTGCAGCGGCCCCTGGTACAGCGGGCATTCGTTCCTGACGTCGAGTTTCAGTGGGTTTTTGAGAATCCAGGTCGGCTGTGGCCCCGGTACCTGGCGCACTTTGGTGGCGGGCTTTTGGGCGTTTATCGGCTGCCAATGGACCATCCAGGCCATGCGGGTGTCCTCGACCAGCCTGGGCCGCAGCACACGTTTGTGACCCAGCCGGGCTTCGATGCGCTCCAGCACCTGGTCCACCGCTTCGCCACACGTACGGACATCGGGCAACAGGGAGCGGCTCTCTTCGATACAGGGGGTGACCTCGGTGGCGCGCAGGACCAGCTCACCCGCCGGGGCCAGCAGTTGCACCTTGGCGAGGTTTTCACCCAGCAGCCGGCTCAGATGATCGACGTTCCGGGTTGGCTGCGCCGTGCGCACGGTGATGTCACCACCCTCACCTGCCTCCCGGGCGCGCATGGCGTCGTGGCACCAGTGCAGCGTAAAAGCCGTCACGCCGTACTGGCGGGCCGACAACCACCCGCCCATTTGCACCAGCAAACGCCGGGCGCCGAACATCAAGGCCGGGGCTGTGTCGACACGGCCGGGCAACTCCAGCTTGGCCGAGAAAGTCTCCGGAACCTTGACCCAGGGGTAGCCCTCGGGGCGCAGTCCATAGGCCTGGTCCAGCGCCAGCAGCAACTGGCTGTCAAAGCGCCGGCTGATGCCGCCGCGGGGCAGTTTGCGAACATCGGCCAGCGTTTTGCAGCCCAGGCGCGCCAGCGTTGCCTGATGGGCGTTGACTGCATCCATGGATTCAATGGGCAAGGGATCGAGCACCTGCGCCAACGGCATGGCAAAGCCGTCACGGATGCCCATTCGTGCGCAAGCCAGGGCTGCCAGGCTGGTCGGTGCCCAGGCCAACGCCCTGATGCCCAGCTCGGCGGCACCGGCTGCTACATGCTGGTGCAGTGGTTCTTCACCCCCGAACAAACGCATGCTTTGCGTCACCTCCAGCCATACCGTGTGCTCCTTCTGTGCCACCCGGGGGGTGAACTGAAGCGCCCAAACGGCCACGCCCTGGGGGTCAATGCGCGGCGAGCTGTTGCAGGCGGCGTTGGTCAATAGTGCAGCCCAATGCATGGACATTTTTCGACCTCTGTTTTTGCCATGAACACAGCGTTTGGGCTTGCTGTCGGGGCGATTTCAATCAACCTGAATTTGGGCGGACTTCAGTCGACCAGGCGGGTGCAAGTCCGCCCTACAACGCCCTACAGGGTTCATGGCCCGTGTCTGGTATCGGGCCAGGTACGGCTGGCTTGCAAGCAACTGGTTGGGGTGCATCAGCCGAGGTGTCAACACACTGGCAAGTGTGCCTGGCAGGGCGGACAGCACGATGGGGCCGTCCAGCAAGGCGCCCTTGCGCTTGAGCAGGTGAACGTGCAGGTTCCAGTCTGGCCCGAGGGTGGTCAAAACCCGCAGTGGTGCGGGTGAAGCGTCCAGTTGGGCCGTTTCTGGCCGGAACAGAAAGACCGGGCAATCACAGGATTGGGCGTGCACCTGCAAGCGGCGCAATTGCTCCGCACGGGCCTGGGGCAGCCAGGCCAGAATGGCGCCACCTCGTGGGTTGGCCTTGACCAGCTGTTCGGTGGACCAGAGCCGCTCGGCCGGGGTGTCGGCAGCGATCCAGACAATGTTTTTTTCTGTGATACCGAGTTTGACCAGCCCAGGTGCGTGCGGGCGTTTGGGTGGGCCCACCAGCAGGATGTGGCCGCCGCCAGCGGCCAGCCTCGCCAACGCAGGTGACAGCAAGCGCCACTCGCACAGGGCGGGCTGGGGTTGCAGGAGTTCGGTCAGGGCATTGCAGGGCCAGCCACCACCGGGCAGCTGGGCATCCAGCGCCGTCCAGCCGCTTGACACCACAGACTGGCCGGCCTGAGCCACCTCAGAACCGCGCCAGATGGCCTGGGCGACGCTGCCCGGGAGCTGCCCGATGTCAAACGGATGCCCAAACGATTGAGGTGACGCATCACCCGGCGGGGGTGTGGCGTTGACGATCCATTGCAGGGCGGCAGACATGGCGTTTTGGTCTTGTTTGAATACTGTTGAAAAACACAGTATAGCCAGATTGGAACTTTGTAGGGGTCAAAATACCAGTGCCTGCGCGGCAATGTCCAGCGATTGCAGGCGCAGCGCCGGGTCAAAAATATCGCACACCAGCATGAACTCATCGGCCTGCGTCTGCTGCGCCAGGGCCGTCAGCCCGGCACGCACCTTGTCCGGGCCACCGATGACCGCCGCACCCAAAAAGTCGTTGATGGCAGCGCGCTCCTGGGGGTGCAGCTGTTGCATGAAGTGCTTGACTGGCGGTTGCAGCGGCCTGCGGTCGCCGGTCAGGATGCCGAGCACACGCTGGTAGGTGCTGCTGGCCAGAAATTCGGCCTCGTCATCGCTGGGGGCCGCGATCAAGGGCACGCCGATCACCACGTACGGCTGGCTCAAAACCTTGGACGGCTTGAACAAGCGCCGGTACAGATCAATGGCCGCCAGCATCATGCGGGGGGCAAAGTGCGAGGCAAAGGCGTAGGGCAGGCCACGTTCTGCCGCCAGTTGGGCCGAAAACAGGCTGGAACCCAGCAGCCAGATCGGCACCTCGGTCCCGGCGCCCGGCATGGCAACGATGCGCTGGCCAGGCTGCACCGGTCCCAGCAGATGCTGCAGCTCAGTGACATCGCGCGGAAAGTCCTGCTCGGTCTCGACCCGGTCGCGGCGCAGGGCCTGCATGGTGAGCCGGTCGGTACCCGGTGCCCGGCCCAAGCCAAGATCAATGCGGTTGGGATACAACTCGGCAAGCGTGCCAAAGGCTTCGGCCACCACCAGTGGCGCATGGTTGGGCAGCATGATGCCGCCCGAGCCCACCCGAATGTGCTGCGTGCCCCCGGCAAGGTAGCCTACCAACACGGCCGTGGCCGAACTGGCAATACTGGCCATGTTGTGGTGTTCGGCCACCCAGTACCGGGTAAAGCCCAGCGCCTCGGCATGTTGCGCGGTGCGTAAAGCCGTGGCCAGCGCCTGTGCCACCGTGCCGCCTTCACGCAGGGAGACCAGGTCCAGCATGGACAGGGCGGTTTTATGCAGTGGATTCATGGTGTTGTCTCAGTGAATGGCGATGCGGGAAATTTCAGCAGCTTGAGCTGGCCCTGGCCCGGCACCAGCAGGTGCTTGAGGGCCAGGCGGTAGCTGTCCAGGTTAAAGGCCAGCGGCTCTGTTCGGCTGTGTAATGCCTCGTGCAGGTCCTCGTCAGAGTGCACCGTGGTCAGGTGACACCATTGGTCAAACAGGTGGATGTCGGTGCGCCCGGTGTGCGGGTTGTGTTCGCGCAAACCCACTTTGCCGGCAAAAGGCCAGACCTGCAGTTTGTTGCCAACCAGCGCCATTTGCAGGCGCAGGTGGTGGCGCTCGGGTGCCTCTTCGCCACAACACACACCCTTGCACTGGCCAATCTGGTGGGCAAAACAGCGGCCCTTGCCCGACTCCAGCCCCAGTGCCTGCAGGCACAAACCCTGCGTTTGGGCGAGCTCGCGCAATTGGCTTTGGGCCTGGTTTTTGGAACGGTAGGGGCCGTACAGCGCGCCAAGTTGTTCCGGCGCCAGCGCGCTGCCACGCACCAGCGTCAACAGCGGCCGGCTGTTGGGGTTGGGCTCAAGCCGCCAGGCGCACAGCTCGCCATCGCGGCGCAACTGGCGATTGTGAACGGGTTGGTGCGCCTTGATCAGCCGTGATTCCAGCAACAGGGCACCGAGTTCACCGGCGGTCTCGATCCATTCAAGGCGCCTGATTTCATGCGCAATACGCATCTCGCGGGCGTTGCGGCTGGCCGCCTGAAAGTGCGACATCACCCGGCTGCGTAGTTTGACGCTTTTACCGACGTACAGCGGCAGTGGGCTGTCGCCGTAAAAAAGGTAAACCCCGGGTGTGTCGGGAATGTCCGCGACGTTGGTATCGAGCTGCGGTGGCAGCGCCGCGCTGCCTTGTAACAAACTTTGCGCATGGCCTGCCACATGGTCAGCACCCAGCTCGGTTTGTGCCAGGTTAAGCCAGCTTTGCATCACCTCCACATCGCCCATGGCGCGGTGCCGGGCGGTGCTGGTCAGGCCGTGGCGCTGCATGATGGCATCCAGACAGTGGCCCTTGAACTGCGGGTACAACAGCCGCGACAAGCGCACCGTGCACAGGGTTTTGACGCGCAACGCCACGTCGATCCGATGCAATTCATTGAGCAGAAAACCGTGGTCAAAACGCACGTTGTGGGCCACCAGCACCGCACCGTCAAGCAGGGCCAGCAGTTCATGGGCCACCTCGGAAAAACGCGGGGCACTGGCCACCATGCTGTTGCTGATACCGGTGAGTTGCTCAATGAAGTTTGAGACAGACACCCCCGGATTCACCAGGGTGCTCCAGCGCGACACCTCCACCCCTTGCTCCACCCGCACGGCGGCAATTTCGGTGATGCGGTCATGCACCGGGTTGCCCCCGGTGGTTTCCAGGTCAAGCAGCACATAGCAGGGCAGCATGGCGTGTGGCCTCAGCGCCGCTTAAACAATGTCAAAGACATGAATGGCGTAGCGGCCCTGGCGGCGGTCGGTAAAAAAACGTTTCAGGGTTTCGCCCACGGTCCGGAAGGCGATCTCGTCCCAGGGAATTTCATGCTCGGCAAACAAACGCGCCTCCAGCGTTTCAAAGCCCGGGTTAAACTGGTCACTGAGCAACTGGGCGCGATAAAACAGGTGGACCTGCCCAACGCGCGGAATGTTCACCATCGAGAAAAACTCGCCCATCTCAAACTGCGCGCCAGACTCTTCCAGGGTTTCGCGCGCCGCACCTTCGCTCACGGTCTCATTGAGCTCCATGAACCCCGCAGGCAGCGTCCACTTACCCCAGCGCGGCTCGATGTTGCGCTTGCACAGCAGCACCTTGTCGCCCAGGATCGGAATGGTGCCCACCACGTTGAGCGGGTTTTCGTAGTGCACGGTCTGGCAGGTCGGGCACACCGCACGGTGTTTGGTGTCGCCATCGTCCGGCAGCCGATACACCACAGCCGTGC
This sequence comes from Burkholderiales bacterium RIFOXYD12_FULL_59_19, assembly GCA_001771065.1. GTDB lineage: Bacteria > Pseudomonadota > Gammaproteobacteria > Burkholderiales > Burkholderiaceae_C > Rhodoferax. The sequence continues at coordinate 12,129 of MESQ01000001.1, forward strand.
CACAGTTTTTGCAGTGTTTGATCGGGGGGCGGTGCATGAACTTAAACCACCTTCAATTCAATGTCTGTCAGGCCGCTGATGCTGCCTTTGAGCGTGTCGCCCGGCACCACAGCGCCCACGCCGGCCGGAGTGCCGGTGTAGATCAGGTCGCCGGGCTGCAGTTCCCAGGCGGCGGAGAGCTGGCAAATGGTCTCGGCAATGGTCCAGATCAGCTGTTCCACCGTGCTGTTTTGGCGAATAGCCTGGTTGACCTGCAGGCTGATGGCGGCGTGGGTGATGTCGCCCGCCGCCTCTTTGGGGGTGATCGGGCCAATCGGGGCCGAGTAGTCAAAGCCCTTGCCAATACACCACGGGCGGCCCTGGGCCTTCATCTCGTTTTGCAGGTCGCGCCGGGTCATGTCCAGACCCACGGCATAGCCAAAAATATGGTTTTCAGCCTGTTCCACCGGTATGTTTTTGCCGCCGGTACCAATCGCCACCACCAGTTCAATTTCATGGTGCAGGTTCTTGGTCAGGCTGGGGTAGGGCAGCGGCGTGAGACTGCCGGGAGCCGCCAGCAGCACCGCATCGGCCGGCTTCATGAAGAAAAAGGGCGGCTCGCGCCCGCTGTGGCCCATCTCCTGGGCGTGATCAACGTAATTGCGACCGACGCAGTAGATGCGGTGTACCGGAAACTGTGCGCTGGTACCAACCACCGGCACGGTCACGCTGGGCGCGGGGGAGAAGACAGTGTTCATGGTGGCCCTTAAAGATGCATCAAGCCGACTTGGCGACCAGCTCGAAGTGTTCCACCACCGGGGGGGTGGCAAAAAATGGCCCAACGATGGCACGCCACTCAGCAAACGCCGGGGAACCCCTGAACCCCACGGTGTGGTTTTCCAGCGTGGTCCAGAAAATTTGCAAAATATAGCGTTGCGGGTTTTCAATGCAGTGGTTCACCTTGAAACCCTCAAATCCTTCTGCATGGGCAATGACGGTTTTCAGGCCACGTTGGATGGCCTCTTCAAAGGCGACGTTCTGGCCGGGTTGGATCGAAAAGTCGGCGAGTTCAAGAATCATAAAAATCTCCGCTGGGGGTGGTTTAATTTGCCAACTTGCGAGTCTAGCGTTTTCAATCCGGCCGAATCTGCCAGATACCGCAAACCGACCTTGAACCCTGTGATGCGGACCTGCACGCGCCATGGTCTTGGGCGGACTTCAGTCCGCCAGGTCGACTGAAGTCGACCCTACAACACCCCTACAACACCCCTACAACACCCCCAAATGCTGAGCAAATACCAATGAAGCATGAGGTATGCTGGGGATATGAACCACACCACTTTTATTCCTGGCAAAGATGCCGCCCTTGAAACCACCATCAGCATCCTGCAAGGCAAGCTGCAAGCCCTGGGTTTCCACATTGAAGAACGCAGCTGGCTTAACCCGGTTGACGGCATCTGGTCGGTCCATATCCGCGACCGCGACTGCCCGCTGCTGTTTGCCAACGGCAAGGGCGCCAGCCGCCTGGCCTGCCTGGCCAGCGCCCTGGGCGAGTTTGTTGAGCGCCTGTCGACCCATTATTTCTGGACCCATTTTTACCTCGGCCCCGACGTCACCACGCGCGCCCATGTGCATTTCCCGCAAGAGCGCTGGTTTGATGTGCCTGAAGATGAGTCCTGGCCTGCCGAATTGCTCACGCCCGAATTACACACGCTGTACAACCCGCAAAGCAACATCGACGCCAGCAACCTGGTCGATTTCAACTCGGGCGCATCCGAGCGCGGCATCTGCGCCCTGCCATACGTGCGCCAAAGCGACGGCAAGACCGTTTATTTCCCGGTCAACCTGATCGGCAACCTGTACGTCAGCAACGGCATGTCGGCCGGCAACACCCAGATGGAGGCGCGCACCCAAGCGCTGTCCGAGATTTTCGAGCGTGCCATCAAGGCCCGCATCATCAGCCAGGGCCTGTGCCTGCCCGACGTGCCCGAGGTCGTCATTGCCCGCTACCCGCGTATTGCGCGTGGCATTGCCGCGCTGCGCGAGGCCGGTTTTGGCATTCTGGTCAAGGACGCATCGCTGGGCGGCCAGTACCCGGTGATGAATGTCACGCTGCTGAACCCGCTCGACCAGGGCTGTTTTGCCAGCTTTGGCGCGCACCCGCGTTTTGAAGTGGCGCTGGAACGTGCGCTCACCGAACTGCTGCAGGGGCGCGCGCTTGATGCCTTGTCGGGCTTTCCGGCCCCCGGCTTTGACCTGGAAGAGGCAGCCAGTTCCACCAACATCGAGATCCATTTTGTCGACTCCAGCGGCGTCATCCACTGGAAATTTCTGGGTGACGTGCCTGACTTTGAGTTTGTCGACTGGAACTTCAGCAGCACCACGGCCGAAGACTACGCCTGGAGCCTGGCGCGCCTGCACCACGACGGCCACGAGGTCTACATGGCCGACTTCGCGCAGCTCGGCGTTTACGCCTGTCGCATTCTGGTGCCGGGCTTGTCCGAGATCTATCCCGTTGACGACCTGGAGTTCGAGAACAACAGCATCGCCAACCCTTTCCGCGAAGCTGTGTTGAACCTGCCCGACCTCGACGACGAAGAATGTGCCGACCTGCTGGAAACCCTGAACGAATCCAACCTGGCCGACCACCGCCCGGTGGCAGGCCTGATTGGCCTGGCAGCCGATGCCGGCTCGTTCTGGAGCGACCTGCGCCTGGGTGAACTCAAAACCCTGCTGGCGCTGGCCGTGGGCGACGAAGCCGCCACGCTCGAAGGCTGCGAATGGATTCTGAACTTCGACCAGGTCAACCCGCAGCGCAAGCGCGTGTACGCCTGCATCCAGAACCTCATCAATTTTGCCGATATTGGCGACAGCGGCCCTTACCTGGACACCCTGGCGCTGCTCTATGGTGCCGGCCCGCTGGCACAAGCCCACGCGCTCATCATGCAGGAAGACCGCTTCATGGGCCTGGGTGCCCCCGGCCTGGCGCTGGACGGCTGCGAGATGCACCACAAACTGCTGGCCGCCTACGACAAGATCCATGCCGCCGTTTGATGATGTCCCCGTTGTGGGGTCGACTGTAGGGTCGACTTCAGTCGACCATGACGGTTGTAGGGTCGACTTCAGTCGACCTGGCGGACTGAAGTCCGCCCTACAGGGCCTACAGGGTTTTCTTCTACCTGACTGGCCGGCGCCCGCTGGTGTGCGGGCGGTGTACACCACGCGCTCGGGCGGGGTATCTGATGCGCCTTATGACAGTCTGAACCTGGGTGACCATGTGGGTGATGACCTTGTCCACGTGGCGGCCAACCGGGTGATTTTTCAGCAGGCCATCGGCGCACACCCGGTATTTTTGAACCAGGTCCACAGCACCCAGGTGGTGCCACTGGATGCCACCACCCCGGACGGTACCGTGGCCGACGCCTGTCTGACCGACCAGCCGGGCCTGGCCTGCACCGTGATGGTGGCCGACTGCCTGCCGGTACTGTTCACCACCGCCGATGGCCACCGGGTGGCTGCAGCCCATGCGGGCTGGCGCGGGCTGGCCGGGCAGGGCGACATGGGCATTCTTGAGGCAACGGTCAAGCACATGCAGGCCAATGCGATGCAGACCAATAACATCCTCGCCTGGCTGGGGCCGTGTATTGGCCCGCAGGTCTTTGAGGTGGGTGATGAGGTGCGCGCCGCTTTCACCACAAGCGATTCACAGGCGACCGAATGTTTTAAACCCCTGACACCGGGCAAATGGCTGGCTGACCTGGCCGCTCTGGCGCGCTTGCGGCTGCGTACCCTGGGCATCCAACAAATTTATGGCAACAACAGCAGTGCGCCCTGGTGCACGGTGGGCAATGCCTCACGCTTCTTTTCCTACCGGCGTGACCGCGTCACCGGCCGCTTCTGCGCCAGCATCTGGCTTGAGCGCTAAAGCGGCCTGCGCAGCCTGCCGTTCGGCGTTCTCCTGCGCCTTGATGGCACGCCTGCGTGCTGGCGTTCCCATCACGTACAGCATCAGGGCCAGCGGCAGCACACCGTACAAAACAAAGGTGATGATGCCTCCCAACAGCGTGCCGCTGCTATGGGTAGCTTCAGCCACGGCCATGAGAATGGCCACATAAAGCCAGGCAATTGCAACGATGTACATAGGGAAGACGGTATTTTTTGGATGAAAATCAGGTGATGTCAGGGTTTCGAAGGCCTTGGCCTAAGATACTATCGAAATTATTTTTTGACTACTTCAGATAAGGATACGCATGAACGACAACGCTCAAGAACTTTGGCTGCAATCGGCACAAAATCTACAGCAATCCTTGGCCGAAAGCTTGGGCAAAACCTTTGAGTCGTTTCGCAACATGGACCTAGGCGTTGCCAGTCCCAAACTGATGGCACCCACCGCCAAAGCGCCCAAGATCAAGTTCTCGGCCGAAAAACTACAACAACTGCAACAGCAGTTTCTGGCAGACGCTGCCGAGTTGTGGAGCAACAGCGCCCAGGGTAAACATCAGTTCGCCGACCGGCGCTTTGCCGACCCGGCCTGGGCGGCCAATCCCACCGCTGCATTCAATGCAGCTTCTTACCTGCTCAACGCCAAGACCCTCGCCCAGCTGTCTGAGGCGGTAGAAACCGACGCCAAAACCCGCGCCCGCATCCGCTTTGCCGTGGAGCAGATCACCGCTGCCTCGGCCCCCAGCAATTTCATGGCCCTCAACGCAGAAGCGCAAAAGAAAGCCATTGATACCCAGGGCCAGAGCATCGCCAAAGGCATCCAGAACCTGCTGCACGACATGCAGCAAGGCCATGTCTCGATGACCGATGAAAGCATTTTTGAAGTCGGTAAAAACGTCGCCACCACCGAAGGTGCCGTGGTCTTTGAGAACGAGCTGTTCCAGCTCATCGAATACAAACCGCTGACCGACACGGTCTTTGAGAAACCATTCCTGCTGTTCCCTCCGTCCATCAACAAGTTTTACATTCTTGACCTGCAGCCAGAAAATTCACTGATCCGCTACGCCGTGGCGCAAGGTCACCGCACCTTTGTGGTGAGCTGGCGCAACCCCGATGCCTCACTGGCCAAGACCAGCTGGGACAACTACATCGAAAAAGCGATCATCAAGGCCATCAAGGTCACACAGGACATCACGGGCGCCAAAACCATCAACACCTTGGGCTTTTGCGTCGGTGGCACCATGATGGGCAGTGCCCTGGCGGTGCTGGCAGCGCGCGGCGAAAAACCGGTGGCCAGCGCCACCTTCCTCACCTCGATGCTCGACTTTGCCGACACCGGTGTGCTCGACATCTTTATTGACGAAGGTTTTGTCAAATACCGCGAAAAGGAAATGGGCAAGGGTGGCCTCATGAAGGGCAAAGACCTGGCCATGACCTTCAGCTTTTTGCGCCCCAACGACCTGGTCTGGAATTATGTGGTGGGCAATTACCTCAAGGGCGAAACCCCGCCGCCGTTCGACCTGCTCTACTGGAACAGCGACTCCACCAACCTGCCGGGTCCGTTTTACGCCTGGTACCTGCGCAACACCTACCTCGAAAACAACCTCACCAAACCTGGCGCGGCCACGGTCTGCGGCGAAAAAGTCGACCTCAACCTGGTTGACATGCCGGTCTACATCTACGGCTCGCGCGAAGACCACATCGTGCCGATCGGCGGTGCTTACGCCTCTACCCAGTACCTGGGAGGTAAAAAGCGCTTTGTCATGGGCGCCTCTGGCCACATTGCAGGTGTCATCAACCCGCCGGCCAAGGGCAAACGCAGCCACTGGATCCGTGAAGACGGCAAGCTGCCAAAGTCCGTCGACCAATGGCTAGAGGGCGCTGCCGAGCACAAGGGCAGCTGGTGGACCGACTGGTCCAACTGGCTGGCCGCCCAGGCGGGCAAAGAAATTGCCGCGCCCAAGAGCTACGGCAAAGGTAAATACAAGGCAATCGAACCCGCACCCGGTCGTTACGTACAAGCCAAGGCTTGATTCTTTTCTTTTTTTAAATCCATTCACAGAGGAAAACCCATGGAAGATATCGTCATCGTCGCAGCAGCCCGTACCGCAGTTGGTAAATTTGGTGGTTCGTTGGCCAAAGTTGAGGCCCCCGACCTGGGCGCCATCGTCATCAAGGCCCTGCTCGAACAAACCGGCGTCAAAGCCGACCAGATTGGTGAAGTCATCATGGGTCAGGTGCTGGCCGCAGGTGCAGGCCAGAACCCGGCCCGCCAGACCCTGATCAAAGCCGGCATTGCCCAGGAAACCCCGGCCCTCACCATCAACGCCGTCTGCGGCTCCGGCCTCAAGGCCGTCATGCTGGCCGCCCAATCCATCGCCTTTGGCGACAGCGAGATCGTCATCGCCGGTGGCCAGGAAAACATGAGCGCATCGCCTCACGTCCTCATGGGCAGCCGTGACGGCCAGCGCATGGGCGACTGGAAAATGGTCGACACCATGATCAACGACGGCCTGTGGGACGTCTACAACAAATACCACATGGGCATCACCGCCGAAAACGTCGCCAAAGCGCAAGGCGTCACCCGCGAAATGCAAGACACCCTGGCCCTGGCCAGCCAGGAAAAGGCGGCGGCGGCCCAGGCTGCTGGCAAATTCAAGGACGAAATCGTCCCCGTCATCATCCCCCAGAAAAAGGGCGACCCGCTGGTGTTTGACGCCGACGAATTCATCAACAAGAAAACCAATGCCGAAAGCCTGGCGGGTCTGCGCCCGGCCTTCGACAAGGCCGGCACGGTCACCGCTGGCAATGCCTCCGGCATCAACGACGGCGCTGCCGCCGTCATGGTCATGAAAGCCAGCAAAGCGGCCGCCCTGGGCCTCAAACCCATGGCCACCATCAAAAGCTTTGGCACCACCGGCCTGGACCCTGCCGTCATGGGCATGGGCCCGGTCTCGGCCTCGCGCAAGGCGCTGGCCCGTGCCGGCTGGAGCGTGGCCGACGTTGACCTGTTCGAATTAAATGAGGCTTTTGCCGCCCAGGCCTGCGCCGTCAACCAGGAACTTGCGGTTGACATCAGCAAAGTCAACGTCAACGGCGGCGCCATTGCCCTGGGCCACCCCATTGGCGCGTCCGGTTGCCGTATTCTGGTCACCTTGTTGCACGAAATGCAGCGCCGCGATGCCAAAAAAGGCATGGCAGCACTGTGTATTGGTGGCGGTATGGGGGTTTCCCTCTGCCTGGAACGCTGATTATTTGATCTAATTCGACCAGATATTTGTAGGGCGAGTTTCGACCTGCCGTGGTTTTTGTAGGGCGGACTTCAGTCCGCCAGGTCGACTGAAGTCGACAAGGGCAAATCAAAGACAATCAACGGCAATTCAGTTTTCAATTTCACCAAGAGGAGTAGTTTCATGAGTCAAAAAGTAGCGTACGTCACCGGTGGTATGGGTGGCATCGGAACCGCCATCTGCCAGCGCCTGAGCAAAGAAGGCTTCAAGGTCATTGCAGGCTGCGGCCCAACCCGTGATTACGCCAAGTGGCTGGCCGAACAAGCCGCGCTGGGTTTCACGTTTTATGCCTCTGCGGGTAATGTGGGTGACTGGAACTCCACCGTAGACGCCTTCACCAAGGCCAAAGCCGAACACGGCAGCATTGATGTGCTGATCAACAACGCCGGCATCACCCGTGACCGCATGTTCGTCAAAATGACACGCGAAGACTGGGACGCCGTCATTGAGACCAACCTCAACTCCATGTTCAACGTGACCAAACAAGTGGTCGGCGACATGGTCGAAAATGGTTGGGGCCGCATCATCAACATCAGCAGTGTCAACGGGGTCAAGGGCCAGGCGGGTCAAACCAACTACTCGGCAGCCAAAGCCGGCATGCACGGCTTCAGCATGGCGCTGGCACAAGAAATGGCCACCAAAGGCGTGACTGTTAACACCGTGAGCCCCGGCTACATCGGCACCGACATGGTCAAGGCCATTCGCCAGGAAGTGCTCGACAAGATCATTGCCACCGTGCCGGTCAAACGCCTGGGTGAACCCTCAGAGATCGCGTCGATCATCGCCTGGCTGGCGTCAGATGAAGGCGGTTACGCCACCGGCGCGGAGTTTTCGGTCAATGGTGGCCTGCATATGGGCTAAGACGTCGTTCGCTCACGACAAATAAAAGTTTGACACAATTAAGAGGCGGCAAGTGTGATAAATTGCAGCTTCTTTTAATTTATCTAGGGGTGCACATGTCTAAACGCATATTTTCTAAAACCGGCTTGGTCGGTTTTTCTTTAACTGCCATCGCCATTGCGCTGTCAGGATGCGGTGATTCCAGTTCGCTGCCCGCTGGTACCAGTGGCAAAGTGGTTGACGGTTACGTCAGCGGTGCCACCGTGATTCTGGACAGCAATGACGACCTGGTTTGTAATGCAACTGACACCACCAGGACCACCACCGATGCGCAGGGTAATTTTTCTTTCCCTGCCGGCTCGGGTAGCCACATGACATGTGCCCTCGGCGGTACTGACATTACCACCGGTGCTGCGTTTGTCGGCGAGCTGAAAGCCCCACCGGGTGCCACCCAAATTACGCCACTGACCACGTTGGTGCAGGCTACCATTGACGCAGCCCCCGCTGGTGGCAAGCCCACACCTGCTGAGGCGTCCGCCAACATTGCCACCAAACTCAATCTGGGCACCACCAACCTGCTCACCACTGACCCGGTCGCTGTTGCAGCGACCAACCCGGCCCTGACCCAAACCACCACCGCTGTGCAAACGCTGCTGGTTCAAGCAGCCAATAACGTGGCTGCAGCAGCCACCGGCTTGCCAGTATCAGCCGCTCAAACGGCCGCCTTGTTCAGCTCGGCAGTGTCTGGGGTAGCCTCAGCAGTCGCCAGCTCGTCGGTCAATGTTGATTTGACCAACACCACCACGGCGGGTGCGACTTCTGTTACGACGCTGGTGACGGATGCCATCAGCAAGACCGTGACGGCTGTACAAACCAATACAACGGCGGCTGCCACTGTGGTGGGTGTTGCCTCCCTTGCACCGGCCAGTGTGGCCGCCGCCGCAGCCACTAACGTTGCCACCGTCACCCAAGTGGTGGCGTCAACGTCGGCAGTCACCTTGGTCGCGGCCCCGGTGGCTGGTGTGGTTCCTGTGTCGCTTAGCGCACAAACGGACACCACGGCCTCCAGCACCACGGCGCTGGTCAGTGGTTTGCTGACGACCAATGCTGCAGAAGCCACCACAAGCAATTCGGTAGCCGATATCGTGGCGTTGGCATCCACCGTCACCAACGCCTTGGAAAGTGGTGACGCCACTTCGGCCTCCACGCTCGTCAATACCCAGATCACTGCTGTTATTGTTGAAGTTCCAACAGTGGTGATTGAGCCAGTGACAGCGCCCGTCTTGCCACCCGTGCCTAACGTTATTGTGCTGACGGCACCTCAATTGAATGGCGTGTTGGTGGGGACGACCTCCGTAGACGGATTCTTCCCTGTAACCGTCTCAGGTCCGCTGACCAGCGCAGCCATGACTCTGGCTGTATCAGGTACACCAGCCTTGTCGGCTGCTGCAGTCGGTTTTGACATCACGGAGGAAGCACCTGGAACCCGTCAACTAAAACTGGTGATCGACAGCGCCACCTTGACCAATAACGGTGGTGTGATCTCTGTCACAGTGCCGTCAACTGCCAAGTTGTATGTGTGGGGCATGAATACGGCCGGTGTGGTGTCTCAGGCAACACTGCTCAACGCTGCAAGCAATGTCTTGACCAGCACGGGTGGTGTCATGAGCGTGAACTGGACAAGTGCCCTGAGCTCTCTGTCAAGCCAACCCGGTTTTGGAAATCTGAGCCTGTTGACAGGTACATTCAACGTGGTCGCGGCCTTGAGCGGCGCACCCTTGGCCATTCAAACGACTGCTCAAAATGCGGTTGTTGAGGCTGGCTTGCGCTCTGTGTCAATTCCTGATGTGGCTTCGGTGTCAGGTCAAGGGGCCAGCTTCCGGGTGACTGTGACTGGGTCGGCGCTGTAACGCTGGACAAACCAAACGTCTCCGAAAAGGGAACACGCTTGCGTGTTTCCTTTTTTTTTATGAAAAACAAATTGATTAGGGGTTATCCAATGAGGATTGAACGGCTGAAGTGGCCATCCTTCAAATGTATCGGTGGTCTGCTGTTTCTGCTGCCGTTGAGTGTCTGGTCTGCACCGCTGGATGCCCTGCTGTCAGCCGATCAGTTGCACTTTGCCGGTGAATTTAGAGCCGAGCTCAGTGTGGATGCCGTGAACGATACGCTTGATGTTCTGAAAATCCGTGGCGATGATCCTCTTTTTGCTGGAACCAATGTCGGCGATTACCTGGGGCAACATGTACGCTTGAGCTATGCCTTGAATCCCAAACTTTTTGTGGAGGGCGGTTTTTGGCGGCGCAAGATCACCTACCGTACCGACGAAGAGTCGCTGGACAGTTGGCAGCTTGCGGGCCAATACCGCGTGTTTGGCGACCAGTCAAGTCGCTTGCACGGTGCACTGCGCCTGTCCGCTTGGGGTAATCGGTCGCCTTCCCTGAAAAAAAACACCCCAACCCAAGTGGGTGGTCGCACCGTCAATACCATCAGCATTGACGAAGTCGAAGACACGCAAACCCAACTGGATGCCATTGCCAGCTGGCGCTTCAATAGAAAAAACACGGTATCCGGTTTTGTTGGCGTGGGCCGAGGGTCGGTCTCCACGGGAAATTTGTCGGCTACTTACACCTCATCCAACGGTTGCAACTACATCCTGACGTTTACCCAGACAGAGACCGTGGGGCAGCTTGCAGCCCCATGCAGTGCCACGGGCACCGTCATTGGTGAATTTAAAACCAGCCAAAGTGTGTTGCCAGAATTCAGTTACGACACCAGTTACCTGCAACTGGGCGGTAGTTGGCTCTGGCAAAGCGGCGACTGGGCCATGCGGGCTGGTTACCAGTTCCAGCACCTGAACCGTGGCAATGTGGATAACCTGATCACCAGCCGGGGCGGTACCTCGTACCAAAACAACCATATCGTGGTGGCAGACCTGTTTCGCCGTATCACCCCCCATGTGGCGCTGTTTGTGCGCGGACAGGCCATGAGCAACCAGTTTGTCGGTGAAATTCCCTTTATTTACAACTCGGTCACGGCGTCCAAATTCAATCGTAAATATGGACTGGTCAGTTTTGGTGTGAATATGGCGTTTTGAAGCTTGCTAGGGCCAAATATTGTCTCGTACACTTGACCCATGAGCCGCTACAACACACCCTTTGAAATCCACGTGCATGGCCAGGTAAGCCTGCGTGGTGATGTGACGTTTGAACATGTGCAAGATGCCCTCAAACCCATCTGGAAATATGCTGGTGCCCGTTCCTTGACCGACGCCGCTGGCAGTTTTTATGAAGACGAGCCGGGCATCAGGTTTGATGCCCAGGACCATGTGCTGCAAATGTGCTGGACCATTGAAGGTGACGACGACTTTCGCCAGGTCCTGGACGAAATGTGCATGAACCTCAATGACGTCGCCATCACCGGCGCCGCCATTGAGGTCACCTTTTACGACACCGAGTTTGAAGACGAGGACGAAGACGAAGTGTCAGACGCCGAGTCGCGTGATGACTTTATCATGCTGTTCGTCGGGCCAGACCCCGCGGCCATCATGCAGGTACAGCGCGACCTGCTGGTACAAGACGTCATCAGCCTGATGGAGCGCCATTTTGATGGCGCCGAACTGGGCGGCGTGGTGGCGGCGGTGGACCAGCTGTTTAGTCAGCGTTTTAACGACCTGGTCAATTCACTGCAACTGGGCAAACCCCCGCGCGGCACGGGGGGGGGCAACAGCAGCATGGGCCACGGCGGGCGCAAACCACGGCATTTGCATTAAAGGCAAAGAACCAAATTACGCGGCGTATTTGCGCAGCTCGTGTTTGGCAATGGCGTTGCGGTGCACTTCATCCGGGCCGTCGGCAAAACGCAGGGTACGGGCACAGGTATAGGCGTAGGCCAGCGGAAAGTCGTCGCACATGCCCGCGCCGCCAAACGCCTGCATGGCCCAGTCAATCACCTCACAGGCCATGTTGGGCGCCACCACCTTGATCATGGCAATCTCGTTTTTGGCCAATTTATTGCCGCCCACGTCCATCATCCAGGCGGCTTTGAGCGTGAGCAGGCGCGCCATGTCGATCTTGCAGCGGGCCTCGGCAATACGTTCCTGCGTGACCGTTTGGGTCGCCACTGTTTTGCCAAAGGCGATCCGGCTGGCGCTGCGCTGGCACATCAGTTCCAGGGCCCGTTCTGCCAGGCCGATCAGTCGCATGCAGTGGTGAATGCGCCCCGGCCCAAGGCGGCCCTGGGCAATCTCAAAACCACGGCCTTCACCCAACAAGATGTTGGCCACCGGCACCCGCACATTGGTAAACGCTATCTCCATGTGACCGTGCGGTGCATCGTCGTAACCCATGACGTCGAGCGGGCGCAGCACCTGCACACCGGGCGTGTCGGCCGGCACCAGGATCATGCTTTGCTGGGCGTGGCGGGCGGCCAACGGGTCGGTCTTGCCCATCACGATGTAGATGGTGCAACGCGGGTCCCCGGCGCCGCTGATCCACCACTTGCGGCCATTGACCAGGTAATGGTCACCGTCGCGCGTCATGCTGGTTTCGATGTTGGTGGCATCGCTGGAGGCCACGGCAGGCTCGGTCATGGCAAAGGCCGAACGGATATTACCCGCCAGCAGCGGTTTGAGCCACTGGGTTTTGTGCTCAGCAGAACCATACCGCGCAATGGTTTCCATGTTGCCAGTGTCAGGCGCCGAGCAATTGAAGACTTCGCTGGCCCATGGCACGCGGCCCATGATTTCTGCCAGCGGCGCGTATTCCTGATTGGTCAGACCGGCACCGTCAAAGCCGGCCGCTTGAGCGCTGTCTACCGGTAAAAACAGATTCCACAAACCCTGTGCCTGAGCCTTGAGCTTGAGCTGTTCGATGGTCTGTAAAGGTGTCCAGCGCTTGCCCAGGGCCGTGTTGGCATCCACCTCGGCGTGGTGCGCGCCTTCGGCGGGGTAAATGTGGTCGGCCATGAACTGCAGCAGCCTGGCTTGCAGCGCTTTGGTTTTAGGCGAATAGTCAAAGTCCATGGAACGCTTTCAAAAAAGGGCTAATGGTTCTTACAAAACAAACATGGCGGGAGATTTTGATTTGTAGGGTCGACTTCAGTCGACCAGGCGGACTGAAGTCTGCCTTACAGGGGGTGCCATTCATTCTCATGTCATGGTGCGCTGGGCAAATTGCCAGGCCAGTTCTGCCAGTGGGCGGGCACCGGCAGCGGTGCTGACGGCCAGGGCGCTGGCAGCGGTGCCGTCCTCTACCCGCTTGCCGATGCCCTGCAAAATGGCCGCCATACGAAACAGGTTGTAGGCCAGGTAAAAGTTCCAGTCCTGCGCCAGCCGCTCAGGGCTGGTCAGTTGCGTTTGCTCGCAATAACGGCGAATGTAGTCAAGCTCGGACGGAATGCCCAGGCTGGGCAGATCCAGCCCGCCAATGCCACGGAACGCGCCGGGGGGAATGTGCCAGGCCATGCAGTGGTAGCTGAAATCGGCCAGCGGATGGCCCAGCGTGGACAGCTCCCAGTCGAGCACCGCAATGATGCGCGGCTCGGTGGGGTGAAACATCAGGTTGTCGAGCCGGTAGTCGCCATGCACGACACTGACCATGGAGGCATCAAGCGCCATGGCCGGAATGTTTTTGGGCAGCCAGTCCATGAGCAGGTCCATCTGCGCAATGGGTTGGGTGATGGAGGCCAGGTACTGCCGGCTCCAGCGACCGATCTGGCGCTCAAAATAATTACCGGGTTTGCCGTAATGGGCCAAACCACATTGCGCGTAATCCACCGTGTGCAGTGCCGCCAGCACCCGGTTCATCTCAAGGTAGATCGCGGTGCGCTCGGCAGGGGTCATGCCGGGCAGCGACTGGTCCCAAAAAATGCGCCCGTCCATGAATGCCATGATGTAAAACGCCCGACCAATGACCGACTCGTCTTCACACAGGCACAACATGCGCGGCACCGGTACCTTTGATCCCGCCAGACCCGACATGACGGCAAATTCGCGTTCGATGGCATGGGCCGAGGGCAACAATTTGGCAGCCGGGCCGGGCTTGCTGCGCATCACATAAATTTGTGACGGCGTGATGAGCTTGAACGTGGGGTTGGACTGCCCGCCCTGAAAGGTTTCCAACGTCAGCGGGCCGGCAAAGCCAGGCAGATGGGCTTGCAGCCACAGCGCCAATGCATCCGTATCAAAAGGCGTGGGGGTAAGCTGGGACATGGTTATGGGCGTAGTTTGTTGTGTTGTAGGGTCGACTTCAGTCGACCATGGCGGACTGAAGTCGACCCTACAAAGACATGGCGGGTGCAAGTCCGCTCTACAAACGCCAACGTGCTTAGGGGTTTGACGCCGCGATGCGCATCAGGGCTTCGCGGTCGCGCACCACCAGACCGGCGGGTTCGATACGAATGGCTTCTTCGCGCTCCATGGTTTTCAGTTCCTGGTTGACACGCTGCCGTGACGCGCCCAGCAACTGAGCCAGTTCTTCCTGCGCCAATTGCAAGCCAATCCGCATTTCTGCGCCATTGCTCAGCGACGGCACGCCATAACTGCGCACCAGGTGCAATATCTGCTTGGCCAGCCGGGCGCGTAGGGGCAGCGTGTTGAGGTCTTCCACCAGCCCGTACAGTTGCCGGATACGCCGGGCATGCAGGCGCAACAAGGCTTCGTACAGCTCTGCGTGTTCGGCCAGAATTTTCTTGAAATCGGCGCGCGCCACACACAAAAAAGTACTGTTGCCATGGGCATAAACGTCGTGGGTACGGCGGTCGCCGTCGAACATGGCCACATCGCCAAACCAGACACCGGGCTCCACATAGGTCAGCGTGATCTGTTTGCCAGAAATCGAGGTTGAGCTGACCCGGGCCGCCCCATGGGCGCAGGCGATCCACTCCTGGGCCAGGTCGCCACGGGCGGCAATCAAGTCGCCATCCTGATAACGTCGGACGTAGGCACATCGCAAAATATCGTGTCGAAGGGAAGGGGAAAGGCCTGAAAACCAGCGCCCGGCATTGATGGCAGAGCGCTCCTCAATGGTAAGCATGGGTTCGTTCATGGGTTGTCCTTTAAGTGACTCAGCAAGCACTCCTTAACGCCGCATCTGCAAAGCACCCGGGTTGACAATGTTGGTGGGCCGGCCCTTGATGAAGTTGACGACATTGTCAAACGCCGCACTGAAATACATTTCGTAGCTGTCTTGCTCGACATAACCAATGTGCGGTGTGCAAATGCAGTTTTCCAGACGCAGCAACGCGTGACCCTGCAAAATGGGCTCGCTTTCATACACATCCACCGCGCCCAGGCCGGGTCGGCCGCGATTGAGGGCGCTGATCAGGGCATCGGGTTCAATCAGCTCAGCCCGTGACGTGTTGACCAGCAAGGCGCTGGGCTTCATGCGTGACAGGTCTTCTAGCCGGATCATGCCCTGGGTGTCGTCGTTCAGACGCAAATGCAGTGTCAGCACATCAGACTGTTCAAAGAACTCTTCCCGGTTTGCGGCCACTTCATAGCCCAGTTGCAGTGCCTGCTCCAGGCTGGGTGCGCGGCCCCACACCACCACCCGCATGCCAAAGGCCTTGCCGTAACCGGCCACCAACTGACCAATGCGGCCAAAGCCCCAAATGCCTAGCGTGCGCCCCTTAAGTACCGTACCCAAACCAAAGTTGGGCGGCATGCTGCTGGACTTGAGCCCGGACTGTTGCCAGGCCCCATGCTTGAGGTTGCCGATGTACTGGGGCAGTCGGCGCGTCGCGGCCATGATCAGCGCCCAGGTCAGCTCGGCGGGGGCCACCGGCGAGCCGGTGCCTTCGGCCACGGCAACGCCGTGCTCGGTGCAGGCATTCACATCAATGTGGCTGCCAATACGGCCGGTTTGGGCCACAAGCTTGAGCCGGGGCAGTTTGGCAATCAGCGCCCCAGAGAGTTGGGTACGCTCCCGGTTGAGCACAATCACGTCAGCGTCTTTGAGCCGTACCGACAGTTGACCGAGGCCTTTGACGGTGTTGGTATACACCTTGGCTTGGAAAGACTCCAGTTTGGCCGAACAGGCCAGTTTACGCACCGCGTCTTGGTAATCGTCCAGTATCACAATATTCATGACACGGATTGTGCCTTGGCGTGTGGCGCTGCTGCGCGACACACGGCCAAAAAAATGGACGTAAAAACAATTTAAATGCCAACGTTATGGCCGTGCACTGCCCGCTAGTGCGTCCGTTCAAAGGCGGCCAGGCGGTCCAGCTCGGCGCAGACGTCGGCCATGCGACCGGAAATCACCATGCGACCGACCTGCGACGGTGCCTGACCCGCCTCCAGCACACGCAGCACACGCAAGGGGCGCGGCATGCTGGCACTGGCCCGTGAACAGACGCGGGGGCTGGTAGGCGCCCGAAAGTGAAGCAGACCGGGCAAGGTGGGGGGTGTCAGGTAGGCAATGTTCATGGTGGCGTGCTCTGGGTGGGTGATACAGCGTGCGGGGTCTCAGGTTGACAGGCGTTACATCAGCATGGTGTTGCGGATGAGGCCAACTGCCAGACCTTCAATTTCAAAGGCTTCGCCCGGTTCCACCACAATGGTTTGGTAGTCAGGGTTTTCGGGGTGGAGTTCAATGAGGTTGTTGTGGCGCATGAAACGCTTGACGGTGACCTCATCACCGAGCCTGGCCACCACGATTTGGCCATTTTTGGCTTCGCGGGTACTTTGCACTGCCAGCAGGTCACCGTCCATGATGCCGGCATCTCGCATGGACATGCCGCGTACCTTGAGCAGGTAATCTGGCTTGCGCTGGAACAGGCTGTCTTCGAGGTAATAGGTTTTGTCGATGTGTTCTTGCGCCAAAATAGGCGAGCCGGCCGCCACCCGACCAATCAGGGGCAGTGTGAGTTGGCCGGCAAAGTCTGCCACCGACTGCACCAGGGACTTGCCGCGTGAGGCGTTGATGGCCAGCAGGGTGTCGCTTTTGAGGCGGATGCCGCGTGAGGTGCCGCTGACCAGCTCGATGGCGCCCTTGCGGGCCAGCGCCTGCAAATGCTCCTCGGCCGCATTGGCAGACTTGAAGCCGAGTTCTGTGGCAATTTCCGCGCGGGTGGGCGGGGCACCGGTGCGGGCGACGGCGCGTTGGATAAGATCGAGGATCTGTTGCTGACGATCAGTCAATTTGGGTCTGATTAGCATGACGGCTCCAAGGTGTTGGTGACACAAGTACTGGTTTCTTATCCAGTAACTGTATTTTTAACCAGTTTTTGAAAGACTGCAAGTGCTAATTGAAAAAAACATGAAGAAAATCGTGGTATTGGGTACCGGTGGCACCATTGCCGGTACCGCCGTTGATGCGGCCGACAACATTGGTTACAGCGCCGCGCAGGTCGGCGTGGCTGATTTGCTGGCGCGTGTGCCGGGCATGGCCGGCGTGCTTGACGGCCATGCCCTGGTGTCCGAGCAGGTGGCACAAATCGACAGCAAAGACATGCGCTTTGCCATCTGGACTGCGCTGGCGCTGCGCGCGCAACACCATCTGGCGCAACACGAGGTCTCTGGTGTGGTCATCACCCACGGCACCGACACGCTTGAAGAAACCGCATTTTTTCTGCATGCCGTACTGCCGGTAGCGCTGCAATTGCGCAAACCCGTGGTGCTGACCTGTGCCATGCGGCCAGCGTCAGCCCTGAGCCCCGACGGCCCGCAAAATCTGCTTGATGCCGTGGTGCTGGCACGCACAGCTGGCGCTTGTGGTGTGATAGCGGTGTGCGCCGGCGTGGTCCACAGCGCTTTGGCGGTGCAAAAAGTGCATGTGTACCGCCCTGACGCCTTCAGTTCGGGCGATGCCGGTCCGCTGGCTTATGTCGAAGAAGGTGGCTTGCGGCTGGTGAAACCCTGGCCGCTCACGCAGCCCCATCAAGAAGTCATCGCCATCGAAAAAATGGCCGCCATCACGACTTGGCCAAGGGTGGAAATTGTCATGAACTACGCTGGCGGCAGTGCTGCCGTGGTGGACGCACTGCTGCAGCCTCTGCCCGGCGTGCCAGCGTTACAAGGGCTGGTGGTGGCGGGCACCGGCAATGGCACGCTGCACCTGGACCTGGCCGCCGCACTCCAACGTGCCGAGCAGGCCGGGGTGCGGGTGTTGCGTGCCAGCCGCTGTGGCGAAGGACGCGTGTTGCCGGTGGCGGGCAGCGCGTTTGCCGACAGCCAGGGGCTCTCCCCAGTCAAGGCCCGGGTGGCCTTGATGCTGGAGTTGATGTGCGGTAACTACAAACACCATGGCGGGTTAAAACCCGCCCTACAAAAACCTTAGTCGGCCAACGCGGCCAATGCGCGTGCGGTGATGTCTTCGACGCTGCCGGTGCCGCTGATGGCGCGGTATTTGGGCGCTGCGACCGGGTCGGCCTTGGCCCAGTCAGAGTAGTAATCCACCAGCGGACGGGTTTGCGCGCTGTAGACCTCCAGGCGCTTTTTGACGGTTTCTTCCTGGTCGTCTGCGCGCTGCACCAGCGGCTCACCGGTCACATCATCCAGCCCGGCCACTTTGGGCGGATTAAACGTGACGTGGTAGGTACGACCCGATGCCGGGTGCGAACGGCGGCCGCTCATGCGCTCGATGATGGCCTCAAAAGGCACGTCGATTTCAAGCACGTAGTCCAGTTTGACACCGGCGGCCTTCATGGCATCTGCCTGCGGTATGGTGCGCGGAAAACCGTCAAACAGAAAACCGTTGGCGCAATCAGGCTGGGCAATACGCTCTTTCACCAAGTTGATGATCAGGTCGTCACTGACCAGACCACCCGCATCCATGACCTGTTTAGCCTGCACGCCCAGCGGTGTGCCCGCCTTGACGGCAGCACGCAACATGTCGCCGGTAGAAATTTGCGGAATGCCGTACTGTTGGCATATGAACGTGGCTTGGGTACCTTTACCAGCGCCGGGTGCGCCCAACAAAATGAGTTTCATACTTGTCCTCGGGTTCTTATTGAAAATGGATGCAATACAACATGTTGAGAATAGCACGCGAGAGCTTTTATAAGACTTACATGTTGTCCTACAAATTCATAAATCACGCTCCAACTAACCGCCTTACCCGCTCCAGGTCGGCGGGGGTGTCCACACCAGGGCCTGGCGCATGTTCGGTGACGTGCACCGCAATCCGGTGCCCGTGCCACAAGGCGCGCAATTGCTCCAAAGACTCGGTACGCTCCAGCGGTGCCTGGGCCAGCGTGGGGAAAAGACGCAAAAAACTGGCCCGGTAGGCATAAATGCCGATGTGGCGCAGCGGTGCGGGGTTTGGCAATTGGTCGGGCGTGTCGCGCGGGTAGGCAATTGGCGCGCGGCTGAAATACAGCGCCAGATGCTGTGCATCCAGCACCACCTTGACCACGTTGGGGTTGTGAAATTCGGCCACACTGGTCAGCGTGTGGGCCGCCGTGCTCATGGCTGCCTGCGGGCGCCGAATGAGCAAGTGGGCCACGTCGGTCACCAGTTGCGGGTCCATCAGCGGCTCGTCACCCTGCACATTGACCACAATGGCGTCATCGGGCAGGCCCAGCAAATCACAGGCTTCGGCCAGCCGGTCGCTGCCTGACGGGTGGTCGGTGCGGGTGAGCACGGCCTCAATACCGTGCGCCTGGCAAGCGGCCACAATTGCAAAACTGTCGCCCGCCACCACCACGCGTTGGGCTGCCGAGCGTTGCGCCTGCTGCGCCACACGCACCACCATGGGCACACCGGCAATGTCGGCCAGCGGCTTGTTGGGCAGACGCGTGGACGCCAGCCGGGCCGGAATCAGGACAGTGAAAGTCAAGGCTGACGCCCCTCATCGATCTCGGCGTCGGTCAGCACCCGGGCCTCGTTTTCCAGCAGCACCGGAATGCCGTCACGCACCGGGTAAGCCAGCCGGGCGCTGCGCGACACCAGCTCCTGGGTGTCGTGCTTGTAGGTGAGCGGGCCCTTGGTGACGGGGCAAACCAATAATTCAAGTAGTCGTGTGTCCATGGGTCAATGATAGCGCGCCACAGACCGTGTTTTGTCTGTAATTGTTATACTCAGATAAAACATAGGAGCTTTTATGTTGAATGCATCACTCAGGCGCTCAGGTGGGTCCTACATCATGACCGTGCCACTTTCTTACGTCGAACAAAACCATTTGAATGCGGGTTCGCGCATGGCGATTGAAATTGTGGGGGATGAACTCAAGATCAGGCCCCAGCGTCCCCGTAAATCACTGCGAGAACTTTTGGACGAAACACCAGCCGGCCTGTGCCGCGCTGATGGCTGGGACGAACTTGAAGCGGTTGGGGGTGAACTGTGACGCCGGATCGCGGCGACATTTTGCATTTGGCCTTTGACCCCGCAAGTGGGCGCGAGATGAAGGGCAATCATTTTTGTCTGGTGGTCTCACCACGCGAATTTAATGCACGGTTCAAGCTGGCCATGGTGTGCCCGATTTCCGGCGGTGCCGCTGAGGTGGCTCGCAGCGCCGGTTTTCTGGTGTCCTTGATGGGCCAGGGACTGCGCACCGGCGGCCAGGTGCATGCCCACCAGATCAAATCACTGGATTGGACATCGCGCCAGGCCACTTTTGTCGAAAGCGTGCCGGATGTGCTTGTGCAAGAAGTGCTGGATTGTTTGCAAAGCGTTCTTGATTATTAAATCGCCTCTACAGGGGGTTATGGCGGCTGTAGGGTCGTTTGTAGGGTCGACTTCAGTCGACCTGGCAGACTGAAGTCCGCCCTGCAGGGGGGCACGGCGGGTTGAAATGCGCCATCCGCGCTGCCCTGCGCCATAATCACGCAGCTTTTTTCTTCAGCGGAGTTTCAATTTGTTTTCCATCCTACAAGCCGCAGGTTGGCCGATCTGGCCTTTGGTGGCCTGCTCGGTGCTGGCCATGGCGCTGATCATTGAGCGCTTCATGAGTCTGCAAACCCTCAAAGTAGCGCCGCCCACGCTGCTTGACGAGGTGCTGATGGTCACGCGCCAGACGGCGCCCGGCCCCGAGGTGGTGAGCAAGCTTGAAAAAAACTCGGCCTTGGGCGAGGTGCTGGCCGCCGGTTTGCGTGCGCTCAATGGCAACCCCCACTGTTCCGAAGACGAATTGCGCGCCAGCATGGAGGCCACCGGCCGCCAGGTGGCGCACCGGCTTGAGCGCTACCTGAGCGCGCTGGCCACCATTGCGTCGGTGGCGCCGCTGATGGGGCTGTTTGGCACCGTGGTGGGCATGATCGAGATTTTTGGCTCACAACCCGTAAACGCCAGCATGGGGGGTAACCCGGCGCAACTGGCGCATGGTATTTCTGTGGCGCTGTACAACACCGCGTTCGGGCTGATTGTGGCCATCCCGTCGCTGATTTTCTGGCGCTACTTTCGCGCCCGTGTCGATGAGTACCTGCTCACGCTGGAGCTTTCCGCCGAGCGGCTGGCACGCCATCTTTACACCTTGCGCAAGTAGGCCCGCGCATGATGAATTTCCGTGTCCGCACCAAGGAAGAGCCTGAGATCAACCTGATCCCGTTCATTGACGTGCTGCTCGTTATCCTGATTTTTTTGATGCTGACCACCACCTACAGCAAGTACACCGAAATGCAGCTCAAACTGCCGGTGGCCGACGTTGACGCCCAGCGTGATCGCGCCCGCGAGGTGCTGGTGTCGGTCAGCGCTGACGGCCAGTACAGTGTGAACAAGCTGTGGGTCAACGGGCGCAGCGTGACCGACCTGGCGCGCGCCTTGCAGACGGCGGCCCAGGCCGGCCCGGAGTCTGTGCTCATCATCCAGGCCGACGCCAACGCCAGGCACCAGGCAGTGATCAGTGTGATGGAAGCCGCGCGCCGGGCCGGGCTGACCCAGATCACGTTTGCCACCCTGTCCTCACCTGAGCCGGGCGGCACGCCCTGACACATGGCTGAGCCAGTGCCATTGCCGGGCCACGGCCTGACCCGCGCCTGGCTGCAACGTGGCTGGCTGGCCTATTTGCTGTGGCCGCTGTCGGTGCTGTATGGTCTGCTGGTGCGGCTGCGCAAAACTTTCTATCGCCGGGGCTGGCTCAGCTCAGAACGCCTGCCGGTGCCGGTGCTGGTGGTCGGTAATGTGGTGGCGGGTGGCGCCGGCAAAACCCCGGTGGTGATGGCTGTGGTGCAGCATTTGCAGGCGCGCGGCGTGCGCGTGGGTGTGATCTCACGCGGTTATGGGCGGCGCAGCCAGGCCTGCCTGGAGGTGCTACCGAAAAGTGCGGTGACGGATGTGGGTGACGAACCCGCCTTGATCCGGCGTCGCACCGGGGCCCCGGTGTTTGTGGCGGCACGGCGGGTGCAGGCGGCCCGTGCGCTGCTGGCCAGTTACCCGCAGACACAGGTTTTGGTCTGTGACGATGGTTTGCAACACCTGAACCTGCAGCGCGACCTGGAAATTGGCGTATTTGATGACCGGGGCATGGGCAATGGTTTTCTGCTGCCCGCCGGTCCCCTGCGCGAACCCTGGCCGCGCCCGCTTGACCTGCTGCTGCACACCGGCCAGCAGCCCGCTTTTGCCGGGTTCAGGGCCAAGCGCAGTTTGGCCAGTCATACCCTGCGCAGTGACGGCAGCCGGGTTGCGTTGACCGAACTGGCCGAACCAGGGCATGGTAAACCGCTACTGGCGCTGGCGGCCATTGCCCAACCCGAGGCCTTTTTTGCCATGTTGCGCGCCCAGGGCCTGTCGTTGGCAGCCACGGTGGCGCTGCCTGACCACCATGATGTCAGTCAATGGACTGGCAACGCCGACGGGGTTTACACCGTGCTCTGCACCGAAAAAGACGCGGTCAAGTTATGGGCCAGGGAGCCCACCGCGCTGGCCGTGCCACTAGACTTTGAACCCGAACCCGCCTTCTGGTCCGCCTTTGACCGGCAGCTCAAACTGCTCCTGCTATTGAATTTTTAGGGGTTTGTAGGGTCGACTTCAGTCGACCCTACAAAAAAACCAACTTCCGTGCACTCTCAAACTGCCTGGGCTCGCCGCTGACCGGGTCGGTAAATTCAAGTTGGTGCGCCAACAGTTGCAGCGGGTGCGCATGGTCCAGCTGGCCTTCGGGGGTCAGGGTGGGGTAGAGGCCGTCGTTCAAAATTGGCAAACCCAGGGCCAGCATGTGCACCCGCAACTGGTGGCGCTGGCCGGTAACCGGCTTAAGCTGGTAACGCGCCAAGTCGCCCCGCACCTCCAGCACGTCCAGGTGCGTGATGGCGTTGGGCACACCCGGCACCTCGTGTTGCAGCATAAAGTGGCCCGCCTCCTCAATGCGGCTTGAGCGCACCGTTGGCCAACTCAGGCCCGGCCGCCAGGGCGCGATCGCCTGGTAGGTTTTGCGCACTTGGTGCTGGCTAAACAGCGCACAGTAGGCGGCGCGGCTGGCCCTTTGTTTGGCAAACAGCACCAGCCCGGCAGTGTCGCGGTCAATGCGGTGAATCGGCACCAGGTCATCCAGGCCCAGCTTGTTCTTCAGACGTACCAGCACAGTCTCGGTGAGGTAGCCACCCGAAGGCACCACTGGCAAAAAATGCGGCTTGTCGACCACCAACAGGTGCTCGTCCTGGTACAGCACCACCTCGTCAAACGGAATGCGCGGCTCGTTGGGCACCTCACGGTAGTAGTACAGGCGCTGGTGCGCGGGGTAGGGCGGCTGGCTGGCGTGCTCGGGCAACACGGCCTGGCCAAGTGCGTTGATCACGTCACCGCGTGCCATACGTGCCAGCCAGACCTGGGGCGACACATTGGGAAAGC
Source organism: Burkholderiales bacterium RIFOXYD12_FULL_59_19 (assembly GCA_001771065.1). GTDB lineage: Bacteria > Pseudomonadota > Gammaproteobacteria > Burkholderiales > Burkholderiaceae_C > Rhodoferax. Next base: position 35,904 of record MESQ01000001.1, read on the forward strand.
GCGTGGCCAAAAAGTCAAGCAGGGTTGGCCAGGGCCCGGCGGGCAAACCCACACAGCTCGGGCCGATACCCTGGCGCGTGGGCGGTTTAAATGCGTTCAAACACCAGGTCCCACACGCCATGGCCCAGCTTGAGGCCGCGGTTCTCGAACTTGGTCAGCGGCCGGTAATGCGGCTTGGGGGCATAACCCAGCATGGCCGGGTACTCGGCCGTAGCGGTGTTTTTCAGCAGCGGCTCGGCGCTCAAGACCTCCAGAATCTGCTCGGCGTAGGGTTGCCAGTCGGTGGCGCAGTGCAGGTAACCACCCACCTGCAGGCGCGCCGCCAGCTTGGTGATCAGGGGCGCCTGAATCAGGCGGCGCTTGTTGTGCCTTTTTTTGTGCCAGGGGTCGGGGAAAAAAATGTGCACACCGGCCAGACTGTGCAGCGGCAGCATGTGGTCAATTACCTCGACCGCGTCATGCGCGCAAATGCGGATGTTGTGCAGATCTTGCTCGCCAATGCGCTTGAGCAGCGCGCCCACGCCGGGCTCATGCACCTCGCAGCACAAAAAATTGGTGCCCGGCAGCAGCGCGGCAATGTGGGCCGTGGCCTCGCCCATGCCAAACCCGATCTCCAGCACCGTGGGCCGGTTGCTGTTTTCAGGCTCACCAGCAGCCGCCGCGTCGGCAAAAGCCGCAGCAAAATCAAGCGGCATGGGCTGGTAAGGCAGTAAAAATTTGGGTCCCAGTTCATCAAAAGCCTTGGTCTGACCACTGGTGGTTCGGCCAGCGCGACGGACAAAACTCTTGATGGTTTTGGGGAAAGCCACGTCGGCAAGCGACTGCGGGCGAATGCGCGGCGGGCGAACCTGTTCGGGCGCTTTGGGGGGGGTATTTTGGGTGTCGTTCACGGGGGCAGATTGTAGAGACACAGCCACTGAACCACCCAGTTGGGCAGGGCATCAGCAAGCGCGTGCTGCTCGGCCAGGCCCAGCACCGCAGCAGCGTGGTTCAGCGCCGCCAGCGGTTGCTGGCTGTCCAGCGCCTGGGCGCCGTTTTGTTTGCTGAGTTTTTCGCCATTGGGCCCCAGTACCAGCGGGGTGTGCAGGTAACGCGGGGTGGGCAAGAGCAGGGCGCGTTGCAGCAGAATCTGGCGGGCGGTGTTGTCGGTCAGGTCCTGGCCGCGCACCACGTCGGTGATGCCTTGGGCGGCGTCGTCTACCACCACCGCCAACTGGTAGGCAAAACAGCCGTCGGCACGCTTCAGGATGAAATCACCCACGTCAAGTGCCACATCCTGCCACTGGTCGCCCAGTCGGCGGTCTTGCCAATGAAATGGGGGCTGCGCCTGGGTATTCAAACGCCAGGCGCGGGCTAACTTGCCATTCAAGCCATGGCGGCAGGTGCCGGGGTAAATCAGCGCGTCGTGGCGCGCCTTGACCTGGCCACTGTGCTGCAGCGCCAGCGCAATGTCACGGCGCGAACAGGCGCAGGGGTAGGCGTGGCCGCTGACCACCAGTTGGTCAAGCGCCTGCTGGTAAAGCGGCGCGCGCTGCGACTGGTAGACCGGCGGCTGGTCACTGTGCAGGCCGAGCGCGGCCAACTGCTGCAAGATGATCTGATCCATGCCGGGCAGACAGCGTGTGCTGTCCACGTCTTCAATGCGCACCAACCACTTGCCGCTGTGGGCCCGCGCATCAAGCCAGCTGGCCAGCGCCGCCACCAGTGAGCCCGCGTGTAACGGGCCGGTGGGCGAGGGGGCGAAGCGGCCGATGTACATTTTTTTGTGGGGTCATGGCGGACTGAAGTCCGCCCTACAGGGTGCATGGCTGGTCGGCTAAACCACCGCCAGTGCCAGTTCCAGCCCCGACACAAACGCGTCTTCCACCCGGTGCCCCAAGCACCAGTCGCCGCACACGCCCAGGCCTTTTTTGGCGTCCCACAGGTGGCTTTTGCCCAGAGGTTGGACGGTTTTGGCATAAAGCCAGCGCTGGCTGTCGACGTGGGCCGGCTCGGCGCGGATGCCCGTTACCTCGGAAAAAGCCTTCAGCAGCTTGGCCTCGGCACGTGACGCGTCGTCGTGGATGTGCTCTTGCGACCAGGCAGGGCTGGCCTGGATGGTCCAGCGCTCAATGGGTTCACGCTTGGGTTTGCTCGACTCGCGCGCCAGCCAGGCAATGCGGTGGTGCGTGCTGCGCGCCGCGTTCCACTGCGGCCCCAGAGCCGACAGGCCGGGCTGCATGGCTTGCGGAAAAGCCAGCATCAGCGTCCAGCAGGGCGCCACCTTGACCTGGTCCAGCTGCTTGACCCAGGGCTTTTCCTGCTCGGAGGTCTGCAACAGGCTCTGCGCCTGGGCACTGGGTATGGCCAACAACACGCCATCAAAACCAGAAAACACATGCTGCGTGCCGTCGAGCCCTTCGGTGCGTAATTGCCATTTTTTGGCCAACAGCGCATCGGCTTCAATGCGGTTCACGCGCGTTTGTAGCTCGATGTGGCCGCCTGCCTCCAGCGGCGCGGCCCAGCCGTTCACCAGCGACTTCATGCCCGGCACCGCGACCCAGTGGGCGTCGTGGTTGGACAGGCCGGGGCCGGCCACATGGCCCAGCTCGTCGAGCACCTGCACGCTGTTGGCGCTCCAGCGCTTGCACAGCGTGGGTGTGGTCTCTAGGGCTTGCAAAAAACGTGGGTCGCGCGCGGTGAAATACTGGGCGCCGTGGTCAAACGAGCCAAAAGCGCTGCTGCGGGTCGCCATGCGCCCGCTGGTGCTGCGACTCTTCTCAAAAACGGTCACCTGGTGGCCGGCCTGCACCAGCGTGCGGGCGCAGGCAATACCAGCCATACCGGCGCCAATCACGGCAAAATGTCGGGGTGCGCGCTGCGTTGTTGTCATATTTTTCTCCAGTTGGTAACAATTTATATGTCTTTGTGAATGTGACCGACTTTACCAGTCAGGCGATGTGCTTTTTTTTTGGGGTTGGGGTTTGTGGGGGCCACAAATACCTGAAACCCGCACTACAGGCCACGGTGGCGCTCCAGCAAGGCGGTGCGGGTGTTGGTGCACTCCAGTTGCGTCAGCCACCATTGCAAAGCGCGCCCGGTCGCGTTGCTGGCGGCGCGCCAGGCATAGTTAACACGCACCACCCTGGGTGCACGCTCGGTTTTTTTCACCACCAATCGGCCGGTGTCAATGAACGGGCCAGCCATACAGTCGGGCAAAGACCCACAGCCCAGGCCGCGCAATTGGGCGTCCAGTTTGTCCTGCATGGTGGCCACGGTAAACACATCCTGCCCGCCCAGCAAGCCAATCGTCACGCCCCGGCCGCGGCTAATGGTGTCGGCCACGGCCACGGCACGGTGCGCCCGCATCACCTCATCGGACAGCGGCTCAGCGGCCTTGGCCAACGGATGGTGCGGCGCCACGGCATACACAAAACGCACATCCCCCAGCGGCTTGGCATGAATCGCCGTGTTTTGCACCAGGTCGGGCACGCCCAACGCCAGATCGGCCTCACCGCTGGTCAGGGCCTCGAGCGTGCCCGACAGGGTTTCGTCGCGCAGGCGGATGCGGGTGGGCGGGTTCATGGCAAAAAAACTGTCCACCAACTCCATCACCGTGGCCTTGGCAATGATGCTGTCCACTGCCAGCGTCAGTTGCGGCTCCCAGCCCGTGGCCACACGTTTCACGCGGTTGGCCACCGCCTCCAGGTCTTCCAGCAAACGCTCGCTCTCTCGCAGCAACTCCTGGCCCGCCACCGTGGGCAAGGCGCGGCGCGAACTGCGGTCAAACAGCAGCACGTCCAGCGCGTCTTCAAGCTGGCGCACGCGGTAGGTGAGGGCGCTGGGCACCATGCCAAGCACTCGCGCGGCGGCGGCAAAACTGCCGGTGCTGGCAATGGTTTGCAACATGGCCAGGGCCTCAGGGGTCAAAACATTGCGGGCAATTTGCATGGTGTGCTAGCTTTAATTCAAACGGATTGAATGATGCCATCAAAACGCTTGTTCTTTTTTACCTGGTTTTACAACTACAGTTGAGCTTACATAAGGAGATACGTGATGCTCACACTCAGACCTTCCCAAGAGCGCGGCCATGCAGACCACGGCTGGCTCAAGTCGTTTCATAGTTTTTCGTTTGCCGGTTATTACGACCCGGCGCACATGGGCTGGGGCAACCTGCGCGTCATCAACGAAGACCGCGTGGCCCCCGGCAAAGGCTTTGGCACCCACAGCCACCGCGACATGGAAATTGTGAGCTACGTCTTGCAGGGCGCACTGGCTCACAAAGACAGCATGGGCAACGTCAAATCGATTCCGCCCGGCGACGTGCAGCGCATGAGCGCCGGCACCGGTGTGCAGCACAGCGAATTCAACTTTGCGCCTGACGAGACCACGCATTTTTTGCAAATCTGGATCGAACCCAATGTGTTGGGCGTCGCACCCAGCTACCAACAAACCACCTTTCCCGACGCTGCCAAACAGGGCCGCCTGTGCCTGGTGGCATCAAACGACGGCGCACAGGGTTCGGTCACCCTCAACGCCGACGCCCGCTTGTATGCCGGCCTGTTCGACGCCGGGCAAACTGCCACCCTTGCACTGGCCGCTGGTCGCAAATCTTATGTGCACCTGGTGCGCGGCGCCCTGAGCGTGAACGGTGTGGCCCTGCGCACCGGCGACGCCGCCATGCTGGCCGACGAACCCGAGGTGGTGCTTGCCGACGCGCAAGACGCCGAGGTGCTGGTGTTTGATTTGAATGCCTGAACGGGCGCTTTGTCGACTTCAGTCCGCCCTACAAAATACCACTCACAGATACTTTTTTTTATTTTCAAAAGGACTTTCATCATGGCAAAAGTTGCAGTTGTTTTTCATTCAGGTTATGGCCACACCCTGCGCATGGCGCAATCGGTGGCTGATGGCGCCAACGCCCAGCTGGTAGCGATAGATGCCGACGGCAACCTGACTGACGCAGGCTGGGCCACCCTGGACGAGGCCGACGCCATCATCATGGGCAGCCCCACCTACATGGGCAGCGTGAGCTGGCAATTTAAAAAATTCGCCGACGCCTCCAGCAAAGCCTGGTTCAGCCAAGCCTGGAAAGACAAAATCTTTGGCGGCTTTACCGCCAGTTCCAACATCAACGGCGACAAACACTCCACGCTGCACTACTTCATGACGCTGGCCATGCAGCATGGTGGCATCTGGGTCGGCACCGGCCTGCACTACAACAACACCAAAGCGGCGCTGCGCAGCGACGTCAACTACCTGGCCTCCAGCGCCGGCCCCATGGCGCAAACCCCCGGCGATGCCGGCGGCGCAGAAATGAACACCGGCGACCTTGAAACCGCCCGTCTTTTCGGCCAGCGCGTGGCAGAGGTGGCTGCCAAATTTAAGTAGGGGGTTTGTGGGGGGTGGGGTTTTGTAGGGTCGACTTCAGTCGACCTGGCGGACTGAAGTCTGCCCTACAAACGACCTGGTGGGTGCAAGTCCGCCCTACAAATACCAACGGCTGGCACGAAGCCGCGATAATTGCGGGCATGTCTATTTCCAAAGTTCTGTTCGGCTTTCATGCCGTGGGTGTACGCCTGAAAACCGCGCCCAAATCCATCGTCGAAATTTACGTCGACCCGACCCGCCGTGACGCCCGCATGCGCCAATTTGTCGACAAAGTCAAAGAAGCCGGTGTGCGCTTGTTAGAGGCCGACAGCATGCGCCTGGCCAAGCTCTGCGGTAGCCACGGGCACCAGGGCGTGGCGGCGCGGGTGCATGAGCTAACCCAAGTAACCTCGCTGGACGAATTGCTGGAGCAACTCGAAGCAAGCCAGCAGGAACTGCCAGTAGCTGAGCGTGTGCAGCCGCTCATATTGGTGCTCGACGGCGTCACCGACCCGCACAACCTGGGTGCCTGCCTGCGCGTGGCCGATGGCGCTGGCGTACATGCCGTCATTGCGCCCAAAGACCACGCGGCCGGCATCAACGCCACCGTGGCCAAAGTAGCCAGCGGCGCGGCAGAAACCGTGCCGTACTTCATGGTGACCAACCTGGCGCGCACCCTGGGCGAGCTCAAGGAACGCAACATCTGGATCATTGGCACCAGCGATATTGCCCCCAAAACGCTTTACCAGGCTGACCTAACAGGCCCGGTTGCGCTGGTGCTGGGCGCCGAGGGCGACGGCATGCGCCAGCTCACCGCCAAAACCTGCGACGAACTCATCAGCATCCCGATGCACGGCGCCGTGGAAAGCCTGAACGTGTCGGTGGCCAGCGGTGTCTGTCTGTACGAAGCGCTACGCCAACGCTTGCAGAAAAACTAGCACCGAAAAAGGGGACGCTACCCTGGAAAAGGGGACGCTACCCTTTAATTTAAAAACTGCCTTGTAAAGTTGACAACGGCCAGCGCAATCAGAATACCCATCATCCAGGACAGCTTGTCCATTTTTGCATCCAAGCCGTTCATGCGCCACTCAACCTGATAAAAGGGTAGCGTCCCCTTTTACCTCCTGATAAAAGGGTAGCGTCCCCTTTTACCATTGGCCTTTCTCAACAGCCTGTAGGCAGCGGACTATGTCGGGCAATGGACGTGAATTTGCCCAGCCCAGTATCTGATGCCCAATCATGATGGCACGCGTCACCAAATTGCAAGACATAGTCCGGTTGGGTAGATAGTGGCGCCTATGTCGCTGGAGACATAGGCGCCATACAACAGCGATGCACTTGCTGCAGTCTGGCGAGCCCATTGAGGGAATCGCCCTCTGGCTGGGTCACGAGAGCCCGACAACCACCCACCATTACGTGGAGGCTAACCTCGCCATGAAGGAACAGGCGCTGGCGAAACTACAGGATCCCAAAACCACCGCAGGGCGTTTTCGGGCTACTGACTCGCTATTGAAGTTCCTTAAGACGCTGTGATTATGTGAATTGCACGGGCAGGTCGATTGCAAATATACCGGTCATCGACCTGCACATGCGAATTGAACTTCTCATAATTGGGAACTTCCCATAATGGTCGTCAAAAGACACCAAAAGCTGAGAGTCCCCCAGAAATTTCCGGTGTGAGGCATAGCGTCGTTGGCTTCATGCGGTTCACAGATCAGTCAGCCCACCGCTGCGCAGCACTCGGGCCGCCACCGCGTGCCACAGCACCTGTGCCTGCGGTACCACCAGCGTCAGTCGCGTTTTGGCCCGCGTCATGCCGGTGTAAAGCAGCTCGCGCGTCAGCACCGCCACCGGCCTGTCCGGCAAAACCAGGGCGACATGGTCAAATTCGGAACCTTGCGATTTGTGCACGGTCATGGCAAAAACCGTTTCCACCGCGTCCAGCCTGGCTGGCAAGACCCAGCGCATGCCGCCTTGACCGTCGGGGAACGCCACGCGCAGCCCCCTGGCATGATTCAGGCACAGGCCAACGTCGCCATTCATCAATTTGAGGTTGTAGTCATTGCGCGTCACCATCACCGGGCGACCGGCGTACCACCCCTCGCCAGGCAACCCCAGGCTGGCGGCAATGCGCTGGTTCAGGTAGTCCACACCCCAGGGGCCGTCACGCACCGCGCACAGCACCTGAAAGCTGGCAAACGCCTTGAGTGCGGCCAGCGCCTGCGCGTCGTTGCAAACGCTGGATTTGAAGTTTTCAAGTTGTTGCAGCCACGCTTGCCAGCTCTGCTGCACCAGCGCCTTCAAGCGTGGGTCATGCGCCTGGCCAGGTTGCAGCCGGGTGACGCTGGCTGGCGCATCACGGCGCCAGTCAGGCGCTTGGCTCCACAGTCTGGCGACTCCGGCGCTGTCGCCCGCATTCACGGCGCGCGCCCATTGGCCGATGCCACTGTCGTCGGCAAAGCGGTGGCTCAGGCGCAGCATGACGGTTTGTTGTGCCAGGGCCGAGCCGTCACCAGCCCAGGCGCGCAAGCCGGCGCCGGTGGTTTGCGCCAGCCAGGCCAGCGTGTCAGGAGTGTAATTGCCCTGGTCGGCACCGGCACACAGTTGGCCCATCACGGCGCCGGCTTCGACCGAGGCCAGTTGGTCTTTGTCGCCCAGCAGGATCAGGCTGGCGCTCAAGGGCACGGCGGCCAGCAGGCGGGCCATCATGTCGAGGTCGATCATCGAGGCTTCGTCCACCACCACCAGGTCCACGGCCAACTCCGGCACGGCGTCTTGCGCCAGGTTGCTGCGCACTTGCAGCAGTTTGTGCAAGGTGACGGCCTGGGTCGGGATGTGTTGCTGCAACTGGGTGGGCAGTTTTTGCACCGCCGATGCGATCGATTCGCCCAGCCGGGCTGCCGCCTTGCCGGTGGGGGCCGCCAGCGCGATGCGCAAGGGCGTGGTTTGGCGTGCCGGGTCGGACTGCAGCAGAGCCAGCAGGCGCACCACGGTGGTGGTTTTGCCGGTGCCGGGGCCGCCGGTGATGAGTGTGAAGCGTTTGCGCGCGGCCAGGGCACAGGCCACCTTTTGCCAATCCGGGGCGGTGGTTTGCGCACCTGTATCGAACAGCTGCGACAGTGTTTCGCTCAGGTTTGCGGGCACAGGGCAGGGCTGCGCAAGACGGGCCGCAATCGAGGCGCGGATGTTTTGCTCGGCGCTCCAGTTGCGGCGCAGGTACAGGCGCGCACCGTCCAGCACCAGCGGGCTGTTGGGGCCGTTAATCCAGGGCAGGCTGGCCGCGCTCTGGCGCAATTCAGGCGCCAGCGTGCTCAGGTCCAGGCAGGCATGGCCCAGGCCGAACTGCTGGCTGACCCGGGCCGCCAGTTCGCCGTGCAGCGGGTTGGCGCTGGGTTGCACTTCTTGCAAAAATGCCACCAGCGCCCGGTCCAGTCCGGTCAGTGCCAGGGTGTCGGTTTCATTCAGTGAGGCGCTCATGAGGCTGCCTCCCAAGGGTCAGCACGCGCGGAGCTCGCAGAAAACGCCGCGTCAAGTGCTTCAATCAGGGCCTTGGGTGGCCGGTCCTGGTACAGCCCGGCGCCGGATTGGTCAATGCCGCGCAGAAACAGGTACAGCGCGCCGCCCACATGCCGGTCATAGTCGTAGTCTGCCAGGCGAGATTTCAGCAGCCGGTGCAGTGCCAGCAGGTACAGGCTGTACTGCACGTCATAGCGGTGCGCCAGCATGGCCTGCTGCAGTTGCGCCGGCTCGTAGCCCGGCAGCTTGTTGGACTTGTAATCGAGCACGTAATAGCGGTCGTCAAACTCCAGCACCAAGTCCATGAAGCCGGTGAGCATGCCCTCCAGTTGCCGCGGCTGCATGGCTTGGCGCGGTTGGCCGACCAGCACATGTGCAGCGATCAGGTGGTCAAGCCGGGCGCTGTCCAGGGCGCTGACCTTCAGGCTGAAGGCCATCTCGGCCCAGTGTTGGTCGGGCGTCAAGCTGGCCAACACCAGCTTGGATGAGACCGACACAGACAAGGGCGTGCGGACGATGGCGGGCACCCAGGCGCCCAGTAAATCGCACTCGGTCTCATCCAGTTTTAGTGCTTGCGCCTTGCGGGTCAGCAGCTTGTGCCAGTCGGCGGCCACAGCTGCCGACGGGTTGTTTTGCGCGGCCGGCCAGCCCTGTTGCGCCTGCCATTCCAGCAGGTCATGCAGCAGGGTGCCGTAGTGGCTGCCGGCAGGGAAGGCATTGAACGGCGGGGACAGCAAGTCGGGCTGGACTGGCAGATCGGTGGCTTGGGGCAGGGTGCTGTCGATTTGGGCATCGCCCAGGCGTTCGTCCAGCGCGGACCCGGGGGTTGGCGCCGGGTTGGCGGTTTCTACATCACGCGTGAGCGCGCTGAAGCTCGCGCTCCACCAGCGGCTGCGCAACTGGCGCCGGGGTGTGAGCGCCGGTTTCCAGATTTTGGCGGCTGCCTGCGGCGTGTACGCGCTGTCGTCGGGCGCGGGTGCGTATTGCACCACGATATGTTCGGACGCCCACGCCCTGAGGCACTGCGCCAGGTCGTCGCTGGTCTGGCGGCCCAGCAGCGCCGACACCGCACTTTTGACTTTGGGGCTCTTGCCGTCCATGTCGCCCCGGGTCGGGGTGATGCCCAGCCACACCGCTTGCTCGGCGCGGGTCAGCGCCACATACAGCAGGCGGATGTCTTCGGCCAGCCGCAAGCCATCGTCCTGGCCGCTGTCAGCAGGCCGGTAGTTGGCCACAAAAGGCAGGAACACCAGCGGGTATTGCAGCCCCTTGGCCTTGTGCAGGGTGATGACCTGCACCAGATCGGCATCACTCTCAAGGCGCAATTGCGCCGTGTCGCCACTGGCTTGCGGGTCGCGCAACTGGTCTTCAAGGTAACGCAGCAGCGCGCCTTCGCCCTGCAAACCCAGACTGGCGCTTTGCAGCAAATCGCCCAGATGCAGCAGGTTGGTCAGCTGGCGCTCGCCCTGCGTGCTGGCAGCGTCGCCCTGGTTGAGCAGCCGTGCCGGAATGGACTGCGCATGCAGCAGATGGTGCAGCATCGGCAAAAAGCCCTGGCGCTGCCAGATTTTTTGCCAGCCATGAAAACGTTCGCTCAATTCGTCCCAGGCGACTTCATCTTGGAATAGGTTTTCAAGCTCGTGCCAGGGCAGTCCCCATAGCGCGGTTGCCAGCGCGGCCCGGATGTATTGGGCGTCACGCGGCTGGGCCACGGCCCGCAAAATGCGCCACAGGTCGGTGGCCTGTGCGGTGGCAAACACACTGTCGCGCTCCGACAGGTACACGCTGCGCACACCACGGTTTGAGAGGGCGGTGCGAATGGCGCGCGCCTCCACCCAGTTCTTCACCAGCACCGCCATGGCGCCGGGTCGGGCGGCACCCGCATTGAGCAAGCCCACCATTTGGGTGGCAAAGACCTCGGCCAGTTGACGCAACAGCACGGGCTTGCGCGGCATTCTGGCGTTCTGCAGGTGCCAGACGGTCATGGCCGGTTGGGCCTGGCCTGCCACTTGCAGCGGCAGCACCTTGTCATTGCAGGCGGTCACCATCTCATAAGGCACGTCGCCAAAAGGTTTGGCCGCGTGGTCAAACACATGGTTCACGGCCGCCACCAGCGCTGACGTTGAGCGGAAGTTGCCCGACAGGGTGTGAATCGCCTGGGCTTGCTCGCGGGCGCCCAGGTAGGTGGCCAGGTCGGCGCCGCGAAAGCTGTAAATGGCCTGCTTGGGGTCGCCAATCATGATCAGGCCGGTGTCGTGAGGCGTGCCGGGCGCGGCGCCATAGATTTTGGACAGCGCGCCATACTGCCAGGGGTCGGTGTCCTGAAACTCGTCGACCAGCGCCACCGGAAACTGTTGGCGAATGGCGTCGGCCAGGCGGCCATCGGGGGCATGCAGCGCGTGGTACAGGTGCTGCAGCAGGTCGGAAAAATCGAACTGTGCCAAGCGGGCTTTTGCCTGGTGGTAGGCCGCGCCTACCTCAGAGGCGGCGTGGGCCAGCAGCAGTTCGGCCACTTCGGGTTCGGCAGCAAGATGCTCGCTGAGGGCTTCGATGTGGGCAAAAGCGCTGTGTTGTGCCGCCTCAGCCCAGCCCTTTTCCAGCAGGCGTGACGTGGCAAAACGTTGCAGCGTCTCCAATTTGATGCTGTCGCCCTGCTGCCAGGCCGACATTTGCTCAAGCCAGCCCGCCAGCCAGTCGGCGCGGTAACCCTTTATGGCCTTGCGTGCGGCGGCTTCGGTCACCCGCACCACCAGTTCAGGCGTCCATGCGAGCCGTGCGTTGGACGCCAGCGCGTGCTGCTGGTGTTGCCGGAGCTCCCAGGCCTGGATGATCACATCGGGCGTCTGCCCCGGCGCGGTGGCTGCACGAGGCGCCTTGTCTTCCATGGCCCAGATTTGTCCCAGTTGCTCAAGCAAGTCCTGCGGGTTACTGCCCACAGCCTGCAGCGCACCCAACTGCTCAGCAGTCAACGGGTAAAACCACTTGCGCCAATAGTCTTGCACCGCAGTCAGCTTGAGCCGCGCGCTGTCTTCTACCCGGCTTTGCTGGAACAGGCTGGCGCTGTCGAAGGCGTGGGTCTTGAGCATCCGGCTGCTCCAGCCGTGGATGGTAAAGATGGCGGCTTCGTCCATCCATTGGGCGGCCAGGTCCAGCCGATCGGCGCAGGCCGGCCATTGCCCGGAATCGATCTCAGCGCGCAACGCGCGTAGGAAATCATCGACCTCAAAGTCAGGCTGCTCGCCGTGATGAAAGTAGCGCGCCGCCTGTGACAGGCGTGCGCGGATGCGCCCGCGTAGCTCGGCGGTGGCGGCATCGGTGAAGGTCATGACCAGGATTTGCGGCGGGTACAAGCCCCGGTCGGTGTTGCTGCCGTCGGGCGCATGCCCCAGCACCAGGCGCACATACAGCGCTGCCAGCGTCCAGGTCTTGCCGGTGCCGGCCGAGGCCTCGATCACCTGCAGGCCGCTCAAAGGCAGGGTCAGCGGGTCGAGTTTTTTGATCTCGTTCATGTGTTCCCGCCCTCGCTGGGGGTCAGTTGAATGTGCCGGGCCATGTCGCCGTACAGGCGCTCGGCCCAGGCCGGCAACTCGGCCTCGATCTCGTCATAACTCTCAAAAGCCCGCGCCAGGTAGGCCGATTCGGCGCGTTCACCGGCGCGGCGCGTGCCTTCAAAGACGGCCTGGGCCACCTCATGCGGGTCTTTGGGCTCTTTGTCGGGGTCGGTCACAGCCAGCCGGGCGACCTGCGCCTGGGCTTGCAGGTAGGCCCAGGCGGATTTGCAGGCCACCGGCAGCGGGCGCTCCCACGCCGCCAGGTAGGCCGTGACCAGCCCTTGCACCATGCGCACGGCCTCGGCCTGGGGCAGGGGGGCAAAGACCACCTGGCCGTCCAGCCCCAGTTGCACGCTGGTCAGCGGCATGGCGCTGGCGCAGGCCGCCAGATGCTGCACCCACAAGCCGACCACCACATGCACGCGTGCCGTGCGTGCCTCTTTTTCGCCCTCCAGCACGGCGCCAACGCGCTGGTCCAGCTGCAGCCAGCCGCCTTCCCCGTGGTAAAGCCCCTCCAGCGTGCCCTTGACGGTGATGCCCTCCACCTGCAGGTCAATCGATTGCGCTGGCAGTGGGTCTGGGTAGCGCAGTCTCCATTCGTCCTGCCGGTTCAGCACCACTTGCGTTTTAGCCTGCAATTCAGTGGCAAGGCGCTGGCCAAAGGCGGCCATCGGCAGCTGGCCCGAGAGCCTCAGTTTTTCAAGGGCCTGGGGCAGATCGAAGGCATCAAGCAGCTTTTGGCCCGCCTGGTACTGTTCCAGGCCATTCAGTGCGAAGGGTTCTTCGGTTTGTTCCAGCTCATCGACCGTGTCAAGCCGAACCCGCAGGCGCGACTTGAAGAACACCTCGACCGGTTGGCGCAGCAGTTGTCGCAGGTCGGTCAGCGTCAAGGCGCTGGGTGCGGCCAGGGCAGGGTGGCAGGCGCCTGGCGTTTGGGGTACCTGCTGGTCATGCACCCGCGCCCAGTCGTTGGCGTAACTCTCAAAAGGCGAATCCTGCAAGAAATAGGCTTCAGAGAACGCTTGCAACGGTTGCTGCTGGGGCTGGGGCGCTCCCTGCCAGCCCATCTGCAGGTAGTCCAGCAGTTGCGCCACCAGCACCGAGGGCGGTTGTTCACTGTTGTCGGTGGCACGGTGGCCTTGCCAGCTGATGTAGAGCTTTTGCCGTGCCGACAACAGCGCCTCCAGAAACAGGTAGCGGTCGTCCTCGCGGCGCGAACGGTCACCCGCGCGCCAGCTCAAGTCCATCAGGTCAAAGTCGCGTGCGGCTTTTTGCCGCGGGTAGTCGCCGTCGTTCATGCCCAGCAGGCAAATCACCTTGAACGGGATCGAGCGCATTGGCATCAGGGTGCCAAACTGCACACCGCCGCCAAAAAAGCGCTGCTGCAAACTGCTTTCTTCAATCTGCGACAGCCAATGCTCGCGCACCACGTCCAGCGGTAGTGGGGTCTCCAACTGCGCCGCCTCGCAAGCTTGCAGCCACACCTCCAGTGGCGCCAGGCAACGCTGGATGAGCCGCTCATCAAGGTCATCAGCGGCAGCAAAAAAGCGCGCGACGACGCCGGCCAGAGTCAAGCCCCATTGGGCGGGCGTTTGGCTGCCAGACAGTTCCTGCAGGGTCTGGTTGACGGCCTCCACCCAGTCGAGCAGGGCGCTGATCACGCTGGCATCGAGCCCGTTCAGGGCCGCCTGCGGCAAGGTGTTACCCCAGGGTGCACCGGCACCCACGGCGTAACCCAGCAGCAGGCGCCGCAGGCCAAAAGCCCAGCTGTTCTGGTCCAGGCCAGGCACCCCCGCCGGCACACCCCAGGCCATGCGGTGGTGGGCGTCCAGACCCCAGCGCACCCCGGCCATGGCCAACCAGTCGTGTAGTTGCGCCACGTCGGCCTCATCCAGACCAAAACGTTGGCGCACCGCAGCCACTTCAAACAGACCCAGCCAGTCGGCCAGCGACACCCTGGCGTTGGGGAGTGACAGCAGTTGCTCCAGCGCCTGCACCAGCGGCGACTGGCGCGGTGTGGTGTCCGCCACCGAATACGGAATATGCCGTACTTGTCCTGCTGCAAAGCGGCCAAAGACCGCCTGAATGTGGGGTGCAAAGGCTGCCATGTCAGGCACCATCACCATCACATCACGCGGCATCAAAGCCGGGTCGGCGTCGAACCAGGCCAGCAGCCGGTCATGTAACACCTCGACTTCGCGCTGCGCGCCATGGCAGGTGACGAAGCTGATGCTGTTGTCGTCCGGCGGCACCTCGCGTTTGGCGTCAAGCGCGTTGTGGGCTGGCTCAAGGTTCAGGATGCCCGACTGCAACTGGTTCAACAGCGTCGGTGTGTCCAACCCGGCGGCGGGGTCCACAAACACATCGACCCGGTGCATGCGCTGGCGGTACTGCGTCACGTTGTCAAAGTCATCCAGCAAATGCAGGTAGTCGCGCCCCTGTTTGCCCCACGAAGCCAGCAGCGGATGGCTGTCGCTGGCCATTGGCCGGGCGGCCTGGCGGTGGCGCAGCTGGGCGCGTAAGGGGTCATGGCCGGCAACAAGGTCACCCCAGTAATACTGACATGGGTTTTGCACCAGCATCAGCACCTGGCAAAATTGGCCCAACTGCGCCAGTGCCTCGACGGTTTGCATCGGCAGGGATGAGATGCCAAACACCACCAGGCGCGGCGGCAAGCCCGCCGGGCGCTGGCCTGTGGTCTGGCTTTGCGCCAGCTGCGCCTGGAGGGCGGCCATGAAGCGGGCATGCACGCTGGCGCGCGAGGCATCGGCCAGCGCGGGCCCGACATCGGCCCGAATGTCGCGCCATAACTGGGCTTGCCAGGCGTGGGCGTCTGCCAACACGCCGGGTTGGCCATCGTGGCCGCGCAGCACGTCGCGTCCAGCCGCCCAATCCGCCAGCCAGTCGGCGCGGTAGCTTTGGTAGGCATCAAAAACATCGGCCACCTGCAGCGCCAATTGGTACAGCTTGCGGCCGTCGGCATCCAATGCCAGGTAGCGCTGCAGTGGCGCGTAAACAGGATTGCCACCAGCCAGCACGGGCAACAGGCGCACCAGGCGCCAGACCAGATGGCTCTTGTCAAAGGGCATGTGCGGTGGCACAGCATCCGCGCCCAGCACGCTGCGATAGACCTGCCACAGGTAGCCGCTGGGTAATTCCAGCCGGGTCGCGGCGCAAATGCCCAGGGCGCTGTCGTCGGCCAGCGCCATCTCCAGCCAGTGCTTCATGCCGTTGCTTTGCACCAAAATGACCTCGGGCGTCAGTGGCGGCAAGGGTTGGGCGCGCAGGAATTCACTGAGCAGGTCGCGCAGGTCTTCCAGGCGGTTGCCGTGCAAGACCATGAAGCCGGGTTTGAAGACGGGGGCGCTCACCGCGGTCATGTTTGTGTTCATGCCGAAGCGCCGCTGCGTGACAGGGCGTTTGTGATGGTGCGGGCCAGCACCGGCCCAAAGTGCTCGATCTCAGTCAGCGGCGCGTAGCCGTAGCCAATGATCAGGCCGCGCAGACGGGTCTGCTTGAGGCAATAGCCTGACAGGGGGCGCACCGTCAGCCCGAGTTTGCCAAGCTGCTGCGCCAGCGCCGTGTCATCAAGCGTGTCGGGCAGGCGCAGGCACAGGTGCAGGCCCTGCTCGGCGCCGGTGATCTGGGCACGTGGTCCCAGGCAGGGCTGCAGCGCGGCCAGCAGGCTGGCGCGCCGCTGGGCGTAACTTTGGCGTGCACGGCGCAAGGCGCTGGCGAAATGCCCCATGTCGATGAACTCGGCCAGGGCGGCCTGCACCGGCATCTGGCCGGGGCGATTCAGGTCGTAGTGGGCGCGCTTGAAGGCGGCGGCCAGTCCTTTGGGAACCACCATGTAGCCCAGCTTGAGCCCCGGGTAGAGCACCTTGGAAAACGAGCCCAGGTAGATCACGCGCTGGTCGGTGTCGAGGCCGGCCAGAGATGAAATCGGCGGGCCGCTGAAGCGGAATTCGCTGTCGTAATCGTCCTCCAGGACCCAGGCCTGGTGCTGGCGCGCCAGCGACAAAATCTGGTGGCGCCGCGGCAATGACATGACCGCACCGGTGGGGTATTGGTGCGAAGGTGTCACGTAGATCAGGCGCGGTGGCACAGCGTTATCAACCGCCTGGGGCGCTATGCCCTGGTCGTCCACCGGTACCGCATGCAGCGCCAATCCGGTGGCCATGAAGGCCTTGACGGCACCCCAGTAGGCAGGGTCTTCGAGCCAGACCGGGTCGCCCTGATTGGCCAGCAATTGGGCACACAGCACCAGTGACTCCTGGGTGCCGCTGGTGATGATGACCTGCTCCAGTTCCAGCGGTACGCTTCGAAACACCCGCAGGTAGTCGGCCACGGCACGGCGCAGGGGGGCATAACCGCCCGAACTGCTGTAGTCAAGCATGTCGGGGTAGGTCATGCGCCAGTGCTTGTTTTGCAGGCGTTGCCATAAGCCCACCGGGAAAGCGCTGAAGTCGGCAATGCCCGGCGTGAACGGCTGGATCTCGAGGTCGGTGGCGCAAAAGTTGCCGCTCAAGGACAGGCCGCGCGCCGACAAGGTGGCTTGTCCGCTGGGCGCACCCCGGTGCGGGTGCGCGGGCAGCCGGGGCACGTTGTCGCTGACAAAGGTGCCGCTGCCAATGTGGCTGACCAGGTAGCCCTCTACCGTCAACTGGTTGATGGCGGCGACCACGGTATTGCGTGACAGCTGCAGGTCTTGCGTCAGGTCGCGGCTGGAGGGCAGGCGTTCGCCGGCGGACACCTTGCCGTCCAGAATGGCACGCCGCAGCGCCTCGTACAGTTGGCGGTGCAGCGGCAACCTGGAGGGCTGGTTCAGGCGGGTAATCTCAGTCAGCAACAGTTCCGAAAGCATAAGGGAGCAAAAGTGGCACCATGTGGAAGGTTTAAATGGCTCTGATTGTGAACCAATTTCGCGCACACAATTGTTTTTGATGCAACGTGCAAAATAGCTGACACGTTACACCCTGGAGCAAACCATGAATGCCAAGAAGTCAATGAATTTCAACGATCTGGAGCAATGGCTCAACGAGCGCCGCGTGACCGAGGTGGAGTGCCTGGTGCCCGACCTGACCGGTGTCGCCCGTGGCAAGATTTTGCCGCGCGTCAAGTTCACCGAAGACCGCGGCATGCGCCTACCGCAGTCGGTCGTGGCCATGGGGGTGACGGGTGAGTTCCCCGAGAGCGGCCCCTATTACGACGTCATCGACCCCACCGACAAGGACATGCAGCTGCGCCCGGACCCCAGCACTGTGCGCATCGTGCCGTGGGCCACCGACCCCACCGCCCAGGTCATCCACGACTGTTTTGACCACAAGGGCAACCTGGTGCCCTTTGCACCGCGTAGCGTGTTGCGCCGGGTGTGTGACCTGTTTGCCGCCGAGGGCCTCAAACCCATCGTGGCCCCCGAGCTGGAGTTTTACCTGACCGCCCGCAACACCGACCCCAACACGCTGCTGCGTCCGCCGATTGGCCGCAGTGGCCGTTGCGAGACCTCGCGCCAGGCCTACAGCATCGACGCGGTCAACGAGTTTGACCCGCTGTTCGAAGAGATCTACGACTTCAGCGACAAGATGGAGCTCAACGTCGACACCCTGATTCATGAAATCGGCGCGGGCCAGATGGAAATCAACTTTTTTCATGCCGAGCCGATGGGCCTGGCCGACGAGGTGTTTCTTTTCAAGCGCACCGTGCGTGAATCGGCGCTGCGCCATGATATGTACGCCACCTTCATGGCCAAGCCCATTGCCGGCGAGCCGGGCAGCGCCATGCATGTGCACCAGAGTATTCTGGATGTGACCACTGGCAAAAACATCTTCAGCAACCCTGACGGCACGCCGTCCGATGCCTTCATGTATTACATCGGCGGCCTGCAACGCTATATTCCGGCGGCCATGGTGCTGGTGGCACCCTATGTCAACAGCTACCGGCGCCTGTCGCGCAACACCGCCGCACCCATCAACATCGAATGGGGCTACGACAACCGCACCGTCGGTATTCGTTCGCCCATTTCATCGCCCGAGGCGCGCCGGGTTGAAAACCGCGTGATTGGCGCCGACGCCAATCCTTACGTCGCGCTGGCCATGACCATGGCCTGTGGTTACCTGGGGCTCAAGAACAAGATCAAGCCCAAGGCCGAAATGAAGGGCGACGCCTACCTGTCACCTTACGCGCTGCCGCGCAGCCTGGGCGAGGCGCTGGATTGGTTGCGCCGCGAGTCTGATCTGCACGAGGTGCTGGGCAAGGAATTCATCACCGTGTACTCGGAAATCAAGGAACTTGAATTCGACGAGTTCATGAAAGTGATTTCGCCCTGGGAACGCGAGCATTTGCTGCTGCATGTTTGACCCGCTGTGTTTGATTTGGTTACCGACGTTGTCACGTTTGATTTTTTTGAGGAGCCCAACATGAACCCTTCGACTCTGATTGCCCCACCCGCGTTGGTGCGTCGTGCTGAGCGATATGACACCCAGGCCTTGCAGGCCCTGGACAGCGCGCATTTCATTCACCCGTTCACTGACCATGGCGACCTGGCTACCCGTGGCGCGCGCGTGATTGTCAAATCCGAAGGCATTTACGTCTGGGATTCCGAAGGCAAAAAACTGCTTGATGCCATGAGCGGCCTGTGGTGTGTCAATGTCGGTTATGGCCGCCAGGCGTTGGCGCAAGCCGCTTATGACCAGATGATGACGCTGCCGTTCTACAACAGCTTTTTCCAGACCACCAACGTGCCCGCCGTCAAGCTGGCAGCCCGCCTGGCGGCGCTGGCGCCCAAGGTCGGCGATCGCACTTTTGAGCATGTGTTTTATTCGAGCAGCGGTTCCGAAAGCAACGACTCCAACGTGCGTATGGTGCGCCGTTATTGGGACCTGCTGGGGCAACCGCAGCGCAAGGTCATCATCAGCCGGGTGAATGCCTACCACGGCAGCACCATGGCCGGGGCCTCGCTGGGCGGCATGAGTGGCATGCACGCGCAGGGCGATCTGCCCATTCCCAATATCACGCACATTGAGCAGCCGTATTTTTTCGAAAACGGTTTGCCGGGCGAAAGTGCCGATGCGTTTGGCTTGCGCGCCGCGGGCTGGCTGGAAGAAGAAATTCTGGCGCTGGGTGCCGACAAGGTGGCCGCCTTCATTGCCGAACCCGTCCAGGGCGCCGGCGGTGTCATCATCCCGCCCGCCACATACTGGCCCGAGATTCAGCGCATCGTTGACAAATACGACATTTTGTTGATCAGCGACGAGGTGATTTGTGCCTTTGGCCGCCTTGGGCACTGGTTTGCCTATGAAAAATTTGGCTACAAGCCCGACCTGGTGACCTTTGCCAAGGCCGTCACCAGCGGCTACATTCCGCTGGGCGGCGTCATGGTGGGCAACCGCGTGGCCCAGGTGCTGATTGAAAAAGGCGGTGAATTCAACCATGGCTACACCTACAGCGGTCACCCGGTCGCCTGTGCCGTGGCGCTGGCCAACCTCGACATCATGGAAAGCGAACAACTGCCGCAACGTGTCAGGGACGACACTGGCCCCTACCTGGCCAAGTGTTTCGAGGTCATTGCGACCCACCCGCTGGTGGGAGTGGCCGAAACCTGCGGTTTGACCGCGGGCCTGGTGCTGGTCAAAAACAAGGCAAGCCGGGAGCATTTTGCCGAAGAGTTATCGGTCGGCATGATATGCCGGCGCCATTGTTTCCAAAATGGCCTGGTCATGCGCGCGGTGGGTGACCGCATGATCATTGCACCACCGCTGACCATGACCCATGCCGACATTGATGAGATGATGCGTCTGATTCGACAGGCCCTGGACCTGACGCACCAGGAATTGACCCAAAAAGGGTTGATTTAAGTGTCCGATGTCCTAATTGTCTGGTCTGGTTTTTGCTAGACTTAAACTCGCGTCCCTTTCTACCATTTTCTTTTACCCGGAGTGTTTCCATGATGAAAAAATACCTTTGGTCGTTTGCGCTCTCTGCCATTGTGCTGGCGGGCTGTGGTAAAAAAGAGGAGCCACCGGCACCCGTGGCAGCGCCCGCCCCGGTGGTGAGTGCGCCCGCTCCCGCTCCCGCGCCTGTCAACACCGAAGAAAAAGTGCTCAACATCTACAACTGGGCCGACTACGTGCCAGAGGGCATGATCGCCACGTTCGAGAAAGAAACAGGGATCAAGGTGAACTACGACACCTTCGAGACCAACGAGGCCCTGCACGCCAAGCTGGTGGCAGGTAATTCGGGTTATGACATCGTGGTGCCGGGCTCGGTGTTTGCCAAGCCGCAAATTGAAGGCGGCCTGCTGCAGCCCCTGGATAAGTCCAAGATTCCTAATCTGAGCAACCTTGACGCCCCCATCATGGCCACGTTGGCAGCCAAGACCGACCCTGACAACAAACACCTGGTGCCCTGGGCCTGGGGCTTTACCACGGTCGGCATCAACAAGACCAAAGTGGCCAAGGCCCTTGGCAAAATGCCGATGCCGGAAAACGCCTGGGACCTGGTGTTCAAACCCGAATACACGTCCAAGCTTAAATCCTGCGGTATTGCCTACCTGGATTCACCCACCGAGATCATTCCCGTGGCCCTGCACTACATTGGCAAGGACGCCTACTCCAACGATCCGGCCGACTACAAGCTGGCCACCGACATGCTGGCCAAGGTGCGCAAGGACGTTCGTATTTTCAGCTCGACCATGATCGACGACGTTGCCGGCGGCAAAGCCTGTGTGGCCATTGGCTGGTCGGGTGACATGAACATTGCCGCGGCGCGTGCCAAAGAGAACAAGTCCAAGGACGAGATCGAGTCCATGCTGCCCAGCACCGGCGCGCTGATCTTTTTTGACACCATTGCCATCACCAAGGATGCCAAGCACCCCAACAATGCGCATGCCTTCATTGACTTCTATCTGCGTGCCGAGAACGCCGCGCTCATGAGCAATGAAATGAACTACCCCACGGCCAACAAGGCTGGCATACCACTCATCAAGCCGGAAATTGCCAGCAACAAGACGATCTTTGTCGAGGCCGATTATTTTGCCAAGATGATTCCGCCCAGCAGCTTTACCAACGAAGCGCGTGAAGCCATGGCCAATGCCTACAACAGCTTCAAAAAAGGCAAGTAAAGCCTTGTCGTGATGAAGCCAAAGGGCTGTTTGTACGTTGGGTATGAACAGCCCTTTTTTGTGAGGGGTGTGATGTGCTGAACCAAAGGGTTGACCATGGCTGATGCAGGTACCAAAAATGACTATCTTGTGACCGAAAAGTTGGTCAAGCGTTTCGACGAATCGCTGGCAGTCGATGAGGTCAATCTGTCGATCAGCAAGGGCGAAATCTTTGCCTTGCTGGGCAGCTCGGGTTGCGGCAAATCCACCTTGCTGCGCATGCTGGCAGGTTTCGAGACGCCGACTTCCGGGCGTATCCTGCTTGGCGGCCAGGATGTGGCCAAGCTGGCGCCGTACGAGCGCCCGTTCAACATGATGTTCCAGTCCTATGCCTTGTTTCCGCATCTGGACATCTGGGAGAACATTGCCTTTGGCCTCAAGCGCGAGGGCTTGCCCAAGAGCGACATCAAGCAACGTGTTGGCGAGATGCTCGACCTGGTGCAACTGACGCCTTACGCCAAGCGCAAGCCACACCAATTGTCGGGTGGCCAGCAGCAGCGGGTGGCGTTGGCGCGCAGCCTGGCCAAGAAGCCCAAGGTGCTGCTGCTCGACGAGCCGCTTGGCGCACTCGACAAAAAATTGCGTGAGCAAACTCAGTTTGAACTCGTCAACATCATCGAAAAAGTGGGCGTGACCTGTGTCATGGTGACCCATGACCAGGAAGAAGCCATGACCATGGCGGGCCGTATTGCGGTCATGAGCAAGGGCAGGGTGCTGCAGGTGGGCTCGCCCGAAGAGGTCTATGAGCACCCGGCCAACCGTTTTGTGGCCGACTTCATCGGCAACGTGAACCTGTTCGACGGCAAGCTCAGCGTTGACCAGCCTGACCGTTGCGCTGTACAGACGGCCATTGGCGAGATTTTTGTGGGTCATGGCGTCAGCGGCGCATTACACATGCCGGTGTCGATCGCGGTGCGTCCTGAGAAAATTGAAATCAGCAAAGAGCGACCCGATTTTGCGCACAACCTGTTCTCTGGCAAAGTCAAGGAGATCGCCTACTTTGGTTCCTACAACTCGTTTATCGTTCAGGCCTCGGACGGTACCCGGGTCAAGATCACCGAAGCCAACACATCGCGCCACGACCTCAGCAACATCACCTGGGAAGACGACGTGTTTTTCTGGTGGAGCGATGGTGCCGGCATTGTGCTGCGCGACTAAGGAGCCGCCATGGCCATCACAAGGTTGACGATGCCCGGCAAACGCTTTGTCATCAGCGTGCCTTTTGTCTGGCTGATCCTGTTTTTTCTGTTCCCGTTTTTGATTCTGCTGTACATCAGCTTTGTCGACATGGGCAACGACATTTCACCGTTCAAGCCGATCTGGGACTCCAGCACCGGCTTGCTCAAGCTCAAATACGAAAACTACTGGTCCATCTTTCGCAGCGGTGAGGGTGGCGCCCTGTTTCAGACCATCTACATCGAAGCCTATGTGCGCTCACTCTGGTACGCCTTGTGTACGGCGTTGTTGTGCCTGGTCATTGGTTACCCGTTTTCGTATTTCATTGCCCGCGCCAAACCCAGTGTGCGCCCGGCCTTGCTGATGATGGTGATGCTGCCGTTCTGGACTTCCTTTTTGTTGCGGGTTTATGCCTGGAAAGGTATTC
Source organism: Burkholderiales bacterium RIFOXYD12_FULL_59_19 (assembly GCA_001771065.1). Taxonomy (GTDB): domain Bacteria; phylum Pseudomonadota; class Gammaproteobacteria; order Burkholderiales; family Burkholderiaceae_C; genus Rhodoferax. Next base: position 59,083 of record MESQ01000001.1, read on the forward strand.
TGGCTGATCAGGGGGTGATCAATCAGGTACTGATGGCTTTGGGTTTGATTCAGGAACCCTTGCAGATGCTTTACACCGACGTTTCGATGCTGGTGGGCATGACCTATGTGTACTTGCCTTTCATGGTGCTGCCGCTCTATGCCAATTTGGTCAAGATGGACTTTCGCCTGCTAGAGGCTGCCCACGATCTGGGCGCCTCACCGTTCAAGGCGTTCTGGCTGGTTACCGTGCCGCTGTCCAAAGTGGGCATCATCGCCGGCTTCATGCTGGTGTTCATTCCGTCGGTGGGCGAGTTCGTGATCCCGTCACTGCTCGGTGGCCCCGAGAACATCATGATCGGCCGTGTGGTCTGGGACGAAATGTTCAGCAGCAACAACTGGCCACGCGCCACGGCGCTGGCGGTGGTGATGATTGGTCTGATCGTGGTACCGCTGGCGATTTATTACCACTACACGGGTGATGCACCCGATGCCAAAGCCTGAGGCCAGCCCATGAAATATTTTCTGAGTCGTCATTTCGGCAAGCTGTGGATAGGTTTGACCTACCTGTTTTTGTACCTGCCGCTGTTTTTCATGGTCGTGTTTTCCTTTAACAGCACGCGCCAGGACGCGGTGTTCACCGGCTTTTCGCTGCGCTGGTACGAGGCGCTCACGCGTGACACCAAGATCGTCGACGGTTTCTGGCTCTCCATCCAGGTGGCCACCTTCGCGGGTGTGGCATCGGCCGTACTGGCCACTTTTGCCGCCTTTGTGCTGGTGCGCTACCGCCGTTTTTCCGGGCGTACGCTGTTTTCGGGCATGGTCAACGCCCCGCTGGTGATGCCCGAGGTGGTGATCGGCCTGTCCCTGCTGCTGCTCATGGTCGGCGTGCAAAACGCCTTTGGCTGGCCGCAACGCGGCATGCTGACGATTGTGCTGGGGCATACCCTGCTGGGCATGGCCTACGGCATGGTGGTGATCCAGTCGCGTTTGCTGGAGATGGACCGCGCCATCGAAGAAGCCGCCATGGACCTTGGTGCCAAGCCCTTTCAGGTGTTCTTTTTGATCACCATGCCCAATATTCTGCAGGCCATTTTTGCCGCTTATTTGCTGGCCTTCACACTCTCGTTCGACGATGTGGTGATTGCCGAATTTTTGTCAGGCCCCGGTGTCAACACGCTGCCGCAGGTCATCTTCGGTTATGCCCGGCGCGGCATCAACCCGACCATTTATGCGGCGGCCACGCTGCTGATCGTGTCGGTTACCCTGGTGGTGGTGGGTTACAGCGTTTGGGTGGCGCGCCAGACGCGCCGCCGTGAGCGCGAAATTGCGGCGGCCACACGGGCCGAACTGGCTGCACTGCAGGCCCGGTAACACTTTTTGCTGCCTTGCCTGCGGCGGGCAAGCGTCTTTACTTTCGAGGTGATTGACATGACAACGTACATTTATGACGGCCGGGCCCTGATCAACGGGTCGCGCGTGCACGCGCACGACGGCCAGACCTTTGACTGCATTTCGCCTGTTGACGGTCGCCTGCTCACCACCGTGGCGCGCTGCGGACTGGCCGATGTGGATGCTGCAGTGGCAGCGGGACGGGCCGCTTTTGACGACAAGCGCTGGTGCGGCATGGCCCCGGCGGCGCGCAAGCGCATCATGATCAAATTTGCCGACCAGTTGCTGGCCCACGCCGACGAACTCGCCCTGATGGAAACGCTCGACATGGGCAAACCCATCAAATACGCCCGTGGCGTTGATGTCAACAGTGCGGCCAATTGCATCCGCTGGTACGGCGAGGCGGTCGACAAAATTTACGATGAAATTGCGCCCACCGCCAGCACCGCACTGGCGCTGATCCAACGCGAGCCCATGGGCGTGGTGGGTGTCATCGTGCCCTGGAACTACCCCATGATCATGGCCGCCTGGAAGATCGCCCCGGCGCTGGCCGCCGGTAATTCCGTGGTGCTCAAGCCCAGCGAAAAGTCCCCCCTGACGGCGCTTCGTTTGGCCGAACTGGCGCTTGAAGCGGGTATTCCACCCGGGGTGTTCAACGTGGTGCCGGGCTATGGCACTGAGGCCGGCTCGCCGCTGGCATTACACATGGACGTCGACTGTATTGCCTTTACCGGTTCCACCCGCGTGGGCAAGCAGATTCATGTGATGGCCGGGCAAAGCAACCTCAAACGCGCCTGGACCGAGCTTGGCGGCAAGTCGCCCAATATCGTCTTTGCTGATTGCCCGGACCTGGATAAGGCAGTGGAAGCCGCCGTGGGCAGCATCTTTTTCAACCAGGGCGAAAGCTGCAACGCGCCGTCCAGGCTTTTTGTCGAGGCCGGCATTCGCGACCAATTTCTGGAAAAAGCGCTGGCGCTCGTGCCCGGCTACATGCCCGCCAATCCGTTGGCGCCTGACACCGTGATGGGCGCCATCGTCGACCAGACCCAAATGAACTCGGTGCTGCGCTACATCGAACTGGGTAAACAAGAGGGTGCGGCCCTGCTGGCAGGCGGTGAGCAGGCGCTGGTTGACACCGGTGGTTGCTACGTTCAGCCCACTATTTTTGCCGGTGTGACCAGTGACATGACCATTGCCCGCGAGGAGATTTTTGGGCCGGTGCTCTCGGTGCTGTCCTTCACCGATACGGCTGAAGTGGTGCGCCAGGCCAACCAGAGTATTTACGGTCTGCAGGCGGCAGTCTGGACGCGTGACATCAACAAGGCCCACGGCGTGGCGCGCGCGCTGCGTGCCGGCACGGTCCATGTGAACCAGTATGACGAAGACGACATCACCGTGCCGTTTGGCGGCTACAAACAAAGTGGGGTAGGGCGCGACAAGTCGCTGCACGCGTTTGACAAGTACACCGAGACCAAGACCACCTGGATCCGCATCGACAGTCCGGTCTGAACCCCTGCAACCCTGAGCCACCCCACCATGCCCCTAACCGACACCATTCAAGCCACCATCAACGACCTGTCCTCGCAAGGCATTCACAGTATCCTGACCCAGTTTTGCGACCTGCATGGTGTTGCCAAAGGCAAGCTGGTGCCGCTTGACGACCTGAAGGAATGGGTAGAAAACGGCGCCGGTTTTGCCGGACCCAGCATCTGGGGCACGGGCCTGGGGCGCTTTGGCGCGCGCAGTGAGTATTACGGCCGCGTACAACTGGAGACCCTGCGGGCTTTGCCGTGGTTGCCAGGCGTGGCCCATGCCGTGTGCGACGGTTATGCTGGCGGCGAGCCCCTGGCTACTTGCTCGCGCCAGCTGCTGCAGCACCAGCTCGGTCGCCTGAAAGCGCGCGGCTGGACCCTGTGGGTGGGTATCGAGCCCGAGTTTTTCCTTTTGCGCCAGGACCAAAATGGGCACTGGCAGGGCGCCGACGCGCAGGATGGCCTGGACAAACCCTCTTACGATCTGAAAGCCATCCACCGCAACCACGCGTTTCTTGACGACATGCGCCAGACCCTCACCCAATTGGGCTTCCGGCTGCAACAGATGGACCACGAGGATGCCCGGGGTCAGTACGAAATCAATTACCGCTTTCATTCGGCGCTGGACGCCGCAGACCACTTCATGCTGTTCAAGATGGCGGCACACGTGGTGGCGCAAAAGCATGGCTGTGTTTTCAGTTGTATGCCCAAACCTTTTGCCGCCATGCCGGGCAGCGGGCTGCACTTCCACATGAGCATCACTGATGCGCAGGGCCGGGCCGTGTTCCAGGACAACTGCGACGCCCTGCAACTCAGCCCCACGGCCTACAGTTTTGTGGCCGGCTTGCTGCAGCACGCCGACGCCCTGAGCGCGCTGTGCGCCCCCACCGTTAACAGCTATAAGCGGCTGGCTTGCAGCGACAGTGCTTCGGGTACCACCTGGTCGCCTGTGTGGAAAGCCTATGGCGACAACAACCGCACCTGCCTGGTGCGCAGCGTCGCCGGGCGTATCGAATGGCGCCTGCCCGACCCGTCGTGCAACGTCTACGCCGCCATCGCCGCCACCCTGGCCGCCGGGCTCGACGGTATTGATAGCGGCATGACGGCACCCGAGCCCTGTGCCGAAGACCTGTACGAACGCTTTGCCAGTGGCCAGACCATGCCCGCGCGCCTGCCGCGCGACCTTGGCGCAGCGCTTGATGCGCTGGCGGCAGATTCGGTGCTGATGGAGGCTGTCGGGCCGGACTTCTGCCAGCAATTCCTGGTCATCAAGCGACAGGAGTGGAGCAGCTTCAGCCAATCGGTGAGCGACTGGGAACTCAAACGCTACGCTGATCTCTATTGATTTTGCATTGCGAAATTTTGATTTCGTAATGTGCAATGAAGATGATAATAATTGTCTAAAAAAACAGAAAATTCAGAGAGTAACGTTTCGTATTGAGAAATATAAAACCTAAGTTATTGATTTTGTTTGATTAAATAAAAGTCTTCTATAAGACATAAGATATTCTTGGTGTCTTCTATAAGACATAGAATAAACACCATGGCATCAACAGCGTAACGCAGCAGATGCCCTTCATTTTCATCAACTTAGGAGTGACACCATGCCACAAACCCTCACTGAACAATTGAGCCGCGAACAACAAATTGCCGCCCTTGAAAAAGACTGGGCGACCAACCCGCGCTGGAAAGGCATCAAGCGCGGCTACAGCGCAGCCGAGGTGGTGCGTTTGCGTGGCTCTTTCCCGATTGAGCACACCTTGGCGCGTCGCGGCGCTGAAAAGCTGTGGGATATGCTGCACAGCGAAGATTACGTCAACTGCCTGGGTGCACTCACCGGTGGTCAAGCCATGCAACAGGTCAAGGCTGGCGTCAAGGCCATCTACCTGTCGGGCTGGCAAGTGGCTGCCGATGGCAATACATCAATGTCGATGTACCCTGATCAGTCGCTGTACGCGGTCGATTCGGTGCCGACGATGGTCGAGCGTATCAACAATTCGTTTCGCCGTGCTGACGAAATTCAGCACTCCAAAGGCATTGACGCAGGAGACAAGGGCTACACCGACATGTTTGCCCCGATCGTGGCCGACGCGGAAGCCGGTTTCGGTGGTGTGCTCAATGCGTTCGAGTTGATGAAAAACATGATCCGTTCTGGTGCCGCTGGCGTGCACTGGGAAGACCAGCTGGCTTCGGTCAAGAAATGCGGCCACATGGGTGGCAAGGTGCTGGTGCCAACCACCGAAGCCTGCCAGAAGCTGATTGCTGCACGCATGGCCGCTGACGTTTGTGGTGTGCCGACCCTGGTGATTGCCCGTACCGACGCCGAAGCAGCCGACCTGCTGACCAGCGACTACGATGCCAACGACAAACCTTTCCTGACCGGTGAGCGCACCGCCGAAGGCTTTTACAAGACCACCAAGGGTCTGGACCAGGCTATCAGCCGCGCTGTGGCCTATGCCGACTACGCCGACCTGGTGTGGTGCGAAACCGGCACCCCCGACCTCGAGTTCGCTCGCAAATTTGCCGAGGCTGTGCGTGCCAAGCACCCGGGCAAGCTGCTGGCCTACAACTGCTCACCTTCGTTCAACTGGAAGAAAAACCTGGACGATGCCACCATTGCCAAGTTCCAGAAAGAACTCGGTGCCATGGGTTACAAGTACCAGTTCATCACCTTGGCCGGCATCCACTCCATGTGGTACAACATGTTCGACTTGGCGCAAGACTACGTGGCACGCGGCATGACCGCCTATGTGGAAAAAGTGCAAGAGCCAGAATTTGCAGCGCGAGACCGCGGCTACACTTTTGTCTCGCACCAACAGGAGGTCGGCACCGGTTACTTTGACGAAGTGACCACCGTGATCCAGGGCGGCAAGTCCAATGTGACGGCGCTGACCGGCTCCACCGAAGAAGAACAGTTCCATTAATATACCGGGCCTGAGGAGGTCTAAGGCTGGCGTTCCCTGCAAAGGGGGCGACCAGCCTTTTGTTATGGACTTGACTTATGGGGCCGGGTTGTTGTTCACAGTGGTGCGCTGAAATGGGTTGAATTCCTGGCGTTAACAGGCGGCTTACACGCACGGCGCGGCGACTGGGTCATGCGCATGCGGTTTTGGAGCGAAATCACGCGCGAAGTTGCCTCATTGTTATCAGAACGCCTTCTGCGCGCGCCTTTCACTCCAAAGCCCGGTCACATGACCCAATCACCACGCCTCAAGGCTGGTTGGAAATGCATGCAAAAAAAGCAATGACGCGGCTTCTCGCCCGAAAGCAACAGACCTGCCATGAGCCATCCCCGATGCCGCAAAGCCGTTTTGCGGCCATCTCTGAAACTTGCAAAGTGAAGAAAATAACAAAAGCAAGACCACGGTGAGGCAGGGTGATTGGGGCATGTGACCGGGCTTTGGGTCGAAAGGCGCGCGCAGACAGCATTGGCATACGGCACCGTATCCCCGCGCGTGATTTCGACCCAAAACCGCACGCGCATGACCCAGTCGCCTTGCCGTACGTCGATGCCTCCTGCATTTCACCCCGTCACCCAATTGAAGCATCCCATGAAATCTGTCGAAGTTCGGGTAAGTTAAACTCGGTGCGCAATATGGCTAATATTCAGCAACGAATAAGACCTTAACCAGTCCGCAAGCTGTTTGTGTCAGCAGCTAAAAAAATACAGCAAATGCGCGGCAATAACCCGCGCTTTTTCGTTTTCTCCGCCGATTTTTCAGGATTCAACATGGTTCAAGTCACGCTTCCCGATGGTTCTCAACGCAACTACGATGCCGCAGTCACAGTGGCTGAGGTGGCCGCGTCCATCGGTACCGGTCTGGCCAAGGCAGCGCTGGCCGGCAAGGTGAATGGGCAGGTGGTTGACACCAGCTTTGTGATCGACAAGGACAGCAGCCTGGCCATCATCACCGCCAAGGATGCAGACGGTCTGGAAGTTATTCGGCATTCTACGGCCCACCTGTTGGCCTATGCGGTCAAGGAAATTTTCCCCAGCGCGCAGGTCACCATCGGCCCGGTGATTGAAAACGGCTTTTTCTACGACTTCTCGTTCGAGCGCCCGTTCACGCTTGAAGACCTCGCCGTCATTGAAAAGCGCATGGCCGCGCTGGCAGCCAAAGATGAACCGGTGTTGCGCCGGGTTCTGCCGCGTGACGAGGCAGTGGCTTATTTCAAGGGCCTGGGCGAGCATTACAAGGCAGAAATCATTGCCAGCATCCCTGCCGGTGAAGACGTCAGCCTGTACCGTGAAGGCGCTTTTGAAGACCTGTGCCGCGGCCCGCACGTGCCCAGCACCGGCAAACTCAAGCATTTCAAGCTCATGAAGGTCGCGGGTGCCTACTGGCGCGGCGACCATCGTAATGAAATGCTGCAGCGTATCTATGGCACGGCCTGGGCCACCAAAGAAGATTTGCAGCAGCATCTGACGATGCTCGAAGAAGCAGAAAAGCGCGACCACCGCAAGCTCGGTCGGGAGCTCGACCTGTTCCATGTTGACGACCACGCCCCGGGTATGGTGTTCTGGCACCCCAAGGGCTGGGCCATTTGGCAGGCAGTCGAGCAGTACATGCGCCAGGTCTACCGTGACAATGGCTACCAGGAGGTCAAAGGGCCACAGCTGCTGGACAAGGGTCTGTGGGAAAAAACCGGTCACTGGGACAAGTACCGTGACAACATGTTCATCACCGAGTCCGAAAAGCGCGACTACGCCTTGAAACCCATGAACTGCCCGGGTCACATCCTGATCTTCAAGCAGGGCCTGAAAAGCTACCGTGACCTGCCGCTGCGCTACGGCGAGTTCGGCCAATGCCACCGCAACGAAGCCACTGGCGGTTTACACGGCATCATGCGGGTGCGCGGCTTTACCCAGGACGACGGTCACATTTTCTGCACCGAAGATCAGATCCTGACCGAATGTGTGGCCTACACCACGCTGCTGCAAAAGGTCTATGCCGACTTTGGTTTCAAGAACATCATCTACAAAATTGCCACTCGGCCCGATCAGCGCATTGGTTCCGACGAGATCTGGGACAAAGCTGAGCACGCGCTCATCGAGAGCCTGCGCGCCTCGGGGTGCGAGTTTGAATTGTCGCCGGGCGAGGGTGCTTTTTACGGACCCAAGGTCGAGTACACCCTGAAAGACGCCATTGGTCGGCATTGGCAGTGCGGCACCATTCAGGTTGACTTTTCCATGCCCGAACGGCTTGATGCTGATTACGTGGGCGAAGACAGCGCCCGCCATCGCCCGGTCATGCTGCACCGGGCCATTGTTGGCAGCCTGGAGCGTTTTATCGGGATTTTGATCGAGGAAACCGCCGGTGCCTTGCCAACCTGGCTCGCGCCGGTGCAGGTCAAGGTGCTCAACATCACCGATGCACAGGCCGAATATGCCCGGGATGTCGTCAAAACGCTGCTGAATCAAGGCTTTAGGGTCGAGGCAGATCTTCGCAATGAAAAAATCACGTATAAAATACGGGAGCATTCAATGCAGAAGGTGCCGTATCTGATCGTGATTGGCGACAAAGAGATGGCTTCCGGTGCTGTTGCAGTGCGAGCCCGAGGTGGACAAGACCTTGGCGTGATGTCGGTTGCCGAGTTTGTTGAAAGAATCTCGGCTGACGTCGCGCATAAATCATTGCTTTGATTTTTGAATTGTTCATGGGTTTGTATTGCCCAGTTTTAGCCACGATGGATGTGGCAGTTTTTGTGAAGGATTAAGTCATCGCTACCGAATTTCGTGATCGCCGTCACCGCGAAGAACGCAAACACCGATTGAATCGGGAAATCATGGCCCCAGAGGTTCGCCTCTCTGGTGTAGAAAACGAACCCCTGGGTGTTGTCAATATCAATGACGCACTGCGTATGGCGGGTGAGTTGGACGTGGACCTGGTAGAGATTGCCGCAACAGCCAATCCGCCGGTGTGTCGTTTGATGGATTACGGCAAGTTCAAGTACCAGGAACAAAAGAAAGCTGCAGAAGCCAAAGCCAAGCAGACCGTGATCGAAATCAAGGAAATCAAGTTCCGCCCCGGTACCGATGATGGCGACTACAACATCAAGATGCGCAATATCCGGCGTTTTCTTGCTGAAGGCGACAAGTGCAAGATTACCTTGCGTTTTCGCGGTCGCGAGATCACCCACCAGGAACTCGGCATGGCCTTGCTGAACCGCATTCGTGATGAGCTCGGCGATTTGATTTTGGTCGAGCAGTTTCCTAAGCTTGAAGGCCGCCAGATGATCATGATGATTGCACCGGGCCGCAAGAAAGTGGCTGTGGCCAAGCCGGTCGTGACTGAGGTTGCTGTCGGCGCGTAAAAGATTGGGGCAAACACCCGCAAGGTGTTTGCCACGAAAGGTGGTGGGTTCATGCCCACTGCCAAAAAGTGGAGGGTTTATTCTCACCACTAAAAGTGGTGGGTTTTTAACTCGCCACTAAAAGTGGAAGGTTTTTAACTCGCCACTAAAAGTGGCTCGGGGCCATCAAGGCTGCAAATTGATTGCAGACGCCTCACGAGCACAATGTAATAGGAGCAGTAAATGCCCAAAATGAAGACCAAGAGCGCGGCGAAGAAACGCTTCCGCGTCCGTCCAGGTGGCACCGTTAAACGCGGTCAAGCTTTCAAACGTCACATTCTGACCAAGAAGACCACTAAAAATAAACGCCATCTGCGTGGTGCAACTGCTGTTCATGAGACCAATATGGGTCACATGGCACAGATGCTTCCAGGCCGTGGTATTTAATTAACGACGAACAAGGAGTACTCACATGCCTCGCGTCAAACGTGGTGTAACGGCTCGCGCCCGCCACAAAAAAGTTCTAGCCCTTGCAAAAGGTTTCCGCGGTCGTCGTGGTAATGTCTTCCGTATCGCCAAAGAAGCGGTCATGAAGGCTGGGCAATATGCCTACCGTGACCGTCGTACCAAAAAACGTGTCTTCCGTCAGTTGTGGATTGCCCGTATCAATGCCGCTGCGCGTCAGTGTGGCATGACCTACAGCCAATTTGCCAACGGTCTGAAGAAAGCTTGTATCGAGATCGACCGCAAGGTTCTGTCTGATATTGCGATCCATGACATGGCCGCTTTTGCTGGTATCGTGGAACAAGTCAAGGCCAAACTGGCTGCTTGAGTTGCGTTGGTTGCTATTTAATTTATAGCTTCTTGCAATAATATGATGAGGGCTAGAGCTTGAAAAGGCGCTAGCCCTTTTTCCTTGGATCAGAGCTTTTCTGAGTATTTATGAACGACTTGACCGCTGTTGTTGAACAAGCCCGTGCCGCTTTTGAGTTGGCCCATACCCCCGCTGAACTTGAAAATAGCAAGGCCCTGTACCTGGGCAAAGCTGGCCGCATTACCGAGCTGATGAAGGGCCTGGCCGCCTTGCCGGTCGACGAAAAGAAATTGCAAGGCGCCGCCATCAACCAGGCCAAACAAGGCATCGAAGCCGCGCTCAACGCACGTCGTCAGGCGCTGGCCGACCGCGAATTGCTGGCGCAACTGCAGGCTGAAGCGCTCGACGTGAGCCTGCCCGGCCGCCAGCGTGGCACCGGTGGCCTGCACCCGGTGTCGCTCACGCTGGAACGCATCGAGGCCATTTTTGGCTCCATGGGTTTTGAAGTGGCGCAAGGCCCCGAGATTGAGTCCGACTGGTTCAACTTCACCGCGCTCAACACCCCCGAAGACCATCCTGCGCGCTCCATGCACGACACCTTCTATGTCGAAGGCGGCAGCGAGACGGCACCCAATTTACTGCGCACCCATACCAGCCCGATGCAGATCCGGCACGCGGTGCAGCACGTCAAGAAGCACCGCCTGGCCCATGGCAGCGCAGTGGATGGCACGCTCTACAGTGGCGACATGCCCGAGATTCGTGTCATCGCGCCCGGGCGCACCTACCGGGTCGACAGCGATGCCACCCATTCGCCCATGTTCCACCAGTGTGAAGGCCTGTGGGTGGGCGATGCCATCAGCTTCAAGGACCTGAAGTACGTCTTTACCGATTTTTGCCGCACCTTCTTTGAAAACCCTGATCTGGTGCTGCGCTTTAGGCCCAGCTTTTTCCCGTTCACCGAGCCCAGCGCCGAAGTCGACATCCAGTTCCCCAGCGGCCCACTGGCCGGGCGCTGGCTCGAGGTGGCAGGCTCTGGCCAGGTCCACCCCAACGTGATCCGCAACATGGGCCTGGACCCCGAGCGTTACATCGGTTTTGCCTTCGGTATGGGCCCTGACCGGCTTACCATGCTGCGCTACGGCGTCAACGACCTGCGTCTATTTTTTGACGGTGACATTCGCTTTCTGTCGCAGTTTCGTTGAACTGCATCGGCATGTCCCCAAAGAATTAATCGATAAAAACTATGCAATTTCCTGAATCCTGGTTGCGTGAATTCTGTAACCCCGCTCTAAGCACGGCTGAACTCGCTGAAACCCTGACCATGGCTGGTCTTGAGGTGGAAGAACTTAAATCCGTGGCGCCACCGTTCAGCCACGTCGTGGTCGGCGAAATCAAGGAAGCGGTGCAGCACCCCAATGCCGACCGCCTGCGCGTTTGCCAGGTCGACGTGGGCCAGGCCGAACTGCTCACCATTGTGTGTGGGGCGCCCAACGCGCGGGTTGGTATCAAGGTGCCTTGCGCCATGGTGGGGGCCGAGTTGCCGCCCGGTGAAGATGGCAAGCCGTTTTTGATCAAGGTCGGCAAGCTGCGTGGTGTGGAAAGTTTTGGCATGCTGTGCTCGGCCCGCGAACTCAAGCTCTCGGAAGACCACGGTGGCTTATTGGAGCTGGCCGCTGACGCGGTGGTGGGGCAAAACATTCGCGACCATCTGCTGCTCGACGACACCCTGTTCACGCTCAAACTCACGCCCAACCTGGCGCATTGCCTGAGCGTCTATGGCGTCGCGCGCGAGGTGTCCGCGCTCACCGGTGCGCCCCTGAAAACGCCAGATTTCTCCAAGGCCCACTGCGCCCTCACTGAGGTCTTGCCGGTCAAGGTCAGTGCACCCGATTTGTGCGGTCGTTTTTCCGGTCGTATCATTCGCAGTGTCAACCCCAAGGCCACCACGCCTGCCTGGATGGTGGACCGCCTGGCGCGTTGCGGCCAGCGCAGTGTGACCGCCCTGGTCGACATCTCCAACTACGTGATGTTTGAACTCGGTCGGCCGTCGCACATTTTTGACCTTGACAAAATCCACGGTGGCCTTGACGTGCGCTGGGGCAGGGCGGGCGAGTCGCTCAAGCTGCTCAACGGCAACACCGTCACGGTTGATGCACAGGTGGGGGTGATTGCCGATGCGGTCCAGGTCGAATCCTTGGCCGGTATCATGGGCGGCGATGCCACCGCCGTGTCGGATGACACCACCAACATCTATGTCGAAGCCGCCTTCTGGTGGCCCAAAGCCATTGCCGGGCGCTCGCGCCGCTTCAACTTTTCCACTGATGCCGGCCACCGCTTTGAGCGCGGTGTCGACCCCGAATTGACCGTCGAACACATCGAGCGCATCACCCAGTTGGTGCAGGCCATCTGCGGCACGTCAGACACGGTGTGTGGTCCTGTGGACGACCAGCAGGTCGCCATGCCCCAGCCCGTCAAAGTGGCCTTGCGTGTGGCGCGTGCCGTCAAGGTGCTCGGCATGCCGCTCACCCAGGCGCAATGCGTCAAGGTGCTTACCGGCCTGGGCCTGCCCGTGACCGAGGGTGACGGTGTCATTGAAGTCACCCCGCCTTCCTACCGCTTCGACCTGCAAATCGAAGAAGACCTGATCGAGGAAGTCGCCCGCATGATCGGCTTTCATAACTTGCCACAAACGCCGCCGCAGGCGCCCATCACAGCCAAGCTCCGTTCTGAGAACCAACGCAGCCCGTTTGCGGTGCGCCGCGCGCTCGCCGCTCTGGGCTACCAGGAAACCATCAACTTTAGTTTTGTCGAAGCGCGTTGGGAACATGAGCTGGCGGGCAATGCCAATCCCATCAAGCTGCTCAACCCAATTGCCAGCCAGATGAGCGTGATGCGCTCCAGCCTGTTGGGCTCCTTGTTGCAGGTGCTCAAGTTCAACCAGGATCGCAAGGCGCAACGTGTGCGCGTCTTTGAGCTGGGCCGCGTGTTTTTGCGTGACACTTCGGTGGAGAGTTCTGACACCACGGTGCAGGGGTTCGATCAGCCCATGCGTGTCGCCGGTGTGGCCATGGGCCCGGTCGACGCGCCTGAGTGGGGTTGCAAAGAGCGTCCGGTCGACTTTTTTGACATCAAAGGCGACCTTGAAGCCCTGTTCGCACCCATCCGCTTGAGTTTTGAGCCTGCCGAGCATCCGGCCATGCACCCCGGGCGCTGCGCGCGTGTGCTGTGTGGTGGTGCGGTGGTCGGTTTTGTCGGTGAATTACATCCCAAATGGCGTCAGTCCCACGACCTGGTGCAGGCGCCTGTCATGTTCGAAGTTGATCTGGACGCCGCGCTGGGTCGCCAGGTACCGCGCTTTGAGGCGGTGCCGCGCTTCCAGGCCGTTGAACGTGACATTGCGGTGCTGGTGGCCGAGTCGGTCAGCCACGGCGCCCTGATGCAGGCCATTTGGGCCGCACCCTGCGGCGGCATCCTGCGTGACGCGGTGCTGTTCGACATTTACCGGCCCAAGCCCCAGCCGGCGGATACGCAAAACGTGGCACCAGAGAAAAGCATGGCGATTCGTTTGACGCTCAACGCGCAAGATGCTACGCTGTCCGAACAGCAAATCGAAGAGGCTGTGGCTGCTGTGGTAGCCACCTTGAGCGAAAAAGTTGCCGCGCGTCAGCGTGTTTAAGCCGGTTACCTCCCCCTTAGCTACAAAACGAGTCATCAATGGACATCACGGTTGAATCACTGGAAACTCCGGCCCTGACCAAGGCGCAACTTGCCGAACTGCTGTTTGAACAGATCGGCCTGAACAAGCGCGAGTCCAAGGACATGGTTGATGCATTTTTTGACCTGGTCTCCAACAGCTTGGTCGAGGGTGATGACGTCAAGATCACGGGCTTTGGCAACTTTCAGATTCGCACCAAGTCATCACGCCCCGGGCGCAATCCACGCACCGGCGAGGCCATTCCCATTGCCGCGCGTCGGGTGGTCACGTTCCATGCCAGCCAAAAGCTCAAGGAGCAGATTCAAAACGGGTCATTGTCGGCAACTTCGGATATTTAACAATTTTCCGTGCACATCAGGGTAAGACGTCTTTACAGGCGCAGCGGACTTGGGGTACGCTTGCAGGCTGACAGCTTACCTGGTTGACACACATGGAGAATTCCCTCCCCCCCATTCCCGCAAAACGCTACTTCACGATTGGTGAAGTGGGCGATTTGTGCGGTGTCAAGCCGCATGTGCTCAGGTATTGGGAGCAGGAATTCACGCAACTGCGGCCGATGAAGCGCCGCGGTAACCGACGCTATTACCAGCACCACGAAGTACTGATGATCCGGCGTATTCGCGAGCTACTCTACGACCAGGGTTTTACCATCAGTGGTGCGCGTAACAAATTGCAGGAACTGGTGCAGGAGCAACCTGATGCGTTGTTGCATGAGGGCTTGTTGCTGGAGCCAACATTCGATTTCTTGGAACCCGAGCCACGACCATCTGCGCAAAACAATGCCGTGTCACCGGCCGCTGGCCAAGCTGACTTTGGTTCCTGGCAGCAGGTACGGCAGGAATTGCATGAAATCCGTGGGCTTTTGGCGCTGGATTTCTAAATCTGCGGTCCAAATCGACCTACACCGTGGTTATAATTTGAGGCTTCGGTGTGTGGCGCAGCCTGGTAGCGCACTTGCATGGGGTGCAAGGGGTCGAAGGTTCGAATCCTTTCACACCGACCAATAAAATCAAGGACTTAGCGCAGAAATGGGCTAAGTCCTTACTTTTTTACAGGTACTTCGTCTCCGGTGACGATTCAGTTGCAAATTCCGGGCTCACTTCATACCCGGCTACTTTCAGTCCAATTCAAGCAATAGCGGTTGATGATCTGAGGCTTTTGTGTCAACTTCGACTGAAAGGCGAACGACACGATTTGCCAGTGACTGACTTACAAACATGAAGTCGCACGTAGTGGGTTCGGGTCCATAGGTGCGGTCATACACCCTAAATGTGGGTTCATGAGGAGTTTGACCATGTACAAGTGGCCAGGCGTCTTGCAAGCCAAAACCTTTGGGATCGTTGGCCTTGAACAGAATTTTTATATTCTCATCTGACCGAAATGGCTCTTGAAGCTTGGTGTATTCCGGTGTACCGGGGCCAAAGTTGAAGTCACCGCACAGGATTGCATGTGGTGTGTGATCCCGGTTGCGAAACGGTGAGTCGCTTTCACCAGCGGCGGGCGGTGAAATGGCCAGGGCACAGGCCTCTCGATGTAGGTCGCGTAGCGACTGGACTTGCGCCATGCGCTGCTGCCCGGAGTCATAGGCCAGATGTGTGGTCATCACCCTGATAGCCCCCAGACCTGGAGCCTGTACTGTGACCACACTGCACATGCGCGGCATACTGGGCACATCCGGGTCGGCGGGCCAAGGCAAGGGGTGGTGTTCTACCCGGACAACGGGCAGCCGGGTGGCGATCAGATTGCCAAAACGCTGGCGTTTACCTGCTGGGTCAAATTCGTCTACGGCCGCGCCAAAGAACACCAGATGATCTGGCAGCAGCGCTTGCAGTTGTGCCGGTTGATCACCCGGCTGGCCGGGCATAGCCTCAAAACCACTGGCGATTTCCTGTAGGCACAGTACGTCAAAGTTGGCCATGTGGCGCGCCTGCCTGACGATGCGTTCCACACTGACTTGGCCGTCGAGACCACGACACCATTGGGTGTTCCAGGTAATTATTTTCATTTGATGCCTGCGCGCATGAAGCTTTGAACGAACTGACGTTGAAACAACAAAAATGCGATCAACAGCGGTGCCGCGCTGAGCAGCGTGGCAGCGGTGATGATTGACCAGTCAATGCCCTGATCCACCGCAGAAAAAACCTGCAGCCCCACAGTGAGCGGGCGGGCGTTGACGCTGTTGGTGACGATCAGCGGCCACAAAAAGTTGTTCCAGTGAAAGCTCACCGATACCAGTGCAAAAGCGATGTAAACAGGCCGCGCCAGCGGTACGTACACACGCCACAGTATTTGCAGGGCACCCGCGCCCTCAACGCGGGCAGCATCATCAAGCTCTTTGGGGATGCTCATGAAAGTCTGGCGCAGCAGAAAGATCGCAAACGCCGACGCAAAGTAGGGCAGGCCAATGGCCAGCAGCGAGTCGACCAGGCCCAGTTGTGCCATCGTTTTGTAATTGGCAACCACCAGCAGGTCAGGCATCACCACCAATTGCACCAGCACCAACGCAAAAGCCAGATTGCGCCCCCGGAATCTGAAGCGGGCAAACGCATAGGCTGCCAGGGTCGAGATCACCAGTTGCGTCACCAGAATCATGCCGGTGAGCACGGTGGTGTTGAAGAAATAGCGGGCAAATGGCGCTGCCTCCCAGGCGCGACGGAAGTTGTTCAGCGTCAAGGGTGCGCTCAGCTCAAAGCGGGTGGAGAACTCAGCCGGATGAAACGCCGTCCAGACTGCATAGACCAGCGGCAGCAGCCACAACAAGCCCAACAACCAGGCCGCCAGCGTGTCCAGCCAGCCGGGCTCGTTGAAGGCCAGGCGCTGTTGCGTGGTGTGACTCATTGGTAATGCACCCGGCGGTCCAGTACAAAAAACTGCAGCAGGGCCACACCAGCCAATATCGCGACCAGCACCACCGTGATGGCCGATGCGTAGGCGGTATCCCAAAAACTGAAGCCCACCTCGTACAAGTAGTACAGCAGCAGGGTGGAGGCATTGTCCGGCCCACCGCGGGTCATCACAAACAGGTGGTCCACCATGCGAAAGCCGTTGATGAACGCGTTAACCAGGACGAAGACGGTGGTTGGCATCAGCAGCGGCCATTGCACACGCCTGAAAAATGTCCAGCGTGACGCACCTTCAATGGCGGCGGCCTCGCGCAGGCTCGGGTTCATGCCCTGTAACGCGGCAAGGTAAAAAATCATGAAGAACCCCGCCTCTTTCCAGACCGCCACCAGGGTCACTGCACCCAAGGCAGTCGTTGGATTGCCCAGCCAGTTTTGTGCCGGCAGGCCCATAGCACCGCTGACCTGCTCCAGCAAGCCATATTGCGGTGTGTAAAAAAACAACCAGATGTTGGCCACTGCAATCATTGGCAGCACGGTGGGAGTGAAGTAGGCCATGCGCAGCAGGGCACGTCCAGCCATGCGTTCGTTGACCCACAGGGCCATCACCAGCGCCAGACCGATGGACAGCGGGATGGTCACCCCGGCAAACCACAAGTTGTTGGCCAGCGCCTTGCGGAACACCGGGTCGTCCAGCATGACCCGGTAGTTATCAAGTCCCACCCAGACGCTGGCTCGCACACCTTTCGGAGTGGAGTGGAAGCTGTCGAACAGTGTGGAGACCACCGGCCAGTGGGTGAACGCCAGCAGCAACAACAGCGCTGGCAGCAACATCAACCAGATGTGGATGACGTGCTGGCGGTGCTCCATTGGCGGTGGCAAGCTGACACCCAAGCGGCTGTTACTTGTAGGCACGCAGGATGCGGTCGGCCTCGGCTTGGGCATCCTTCATGGCCTGGGCAGTCGTCTTGCTCCCGGTGAGCGCGGCCTGCAACCCGTCGTTGAGAGCTTTGGTGACGCGCTGGTTGTCGTGGGTTGACAACTCCGCCACCGCAACCGGTAGTTGGTCACGTGCCACCAGGGCCGCCGGGAAGCTGAGGCCATATTGTTTGAGCACAGGTGTGTCATATGCTGCCTGTGAGACAGCCACGTAGCCGGTGTCGATGCTCCATTGCGCAGCGCGTTCGGGCTGGGTAACCCAGCGGATGAACTCGAACGCGGCCTGTTGCTGCGCTGGCGTCGATTTCTTGAAGATGTAGAAATTGCCACCGCCGGTAGGTGAGCCTCGGCGCGCGTTGGCCGGAATCATGCCCACGCCGAAGTCAAATTTGGCGTTCGCCTTGATGTTGGTCAGGTTGCCGGTGGTGGTGAAGATGATGGCGGCTTTACGCTCAAAAAAATCTTTCGGCGTGGTGCCCCACTCCACCACGCCCGGGGGATGAATGCCTGATTTTCCCAGGTCTACCCAGTACTGCAGGGCCTCGACCACCTTGGGGTCGTCAAACCGGACGGCGGTACCGGCCTCGTTGGCCAGGACGGCACCGTTGGTGGTGCTCAGGGTCTGGAACAACCAGTACGGGAATCCGCTGGACGGAATCTGCACACCCCAGGTGCTGACCTTGCCGGACGCATCTTTTTGCGTGAGTTTGGTGGCGGCATTTTTCAACTCGGCCCAGTTGGCAGGGGCCTTGTTCGGGTCCAGTCCAGCGGCCTTGAATAAATCCTTGTTCCAGTACATCACCACGGTCGAGCGCTGGAATGGAATGCCCCAGGTCTTGCCGCCGGTCTGGCTGTTTTGCATGAAGGCAGGGTAAAAGCCCTTCAGCCAGGTCTGGTCTTGCGCGGTTTTGACAAAGTTGTCAAACGGCACCACGGCATCCTCGTCAATCAGGGTGAACATGTCGGTCGATAGCAGTACCGAAGTCACGGGCGGAGTGCCCGATTTATGTGCGGTCAGCGCCTTGACGATGCTCTCCTGGTAACTACCTGCGTAGATTGGCGTGACCTTGATCTGTGGGTTGGCTTTCATGAAGTCGGCCGCAAAACCGTCGATGGTCTTGGCAATCGGGCCACCGACGGCGACCGGATAGAAAAACTGCACCTCGACGGGTGTTTGTGCCAGCAGTTGTCCAGCAGCCCCCGTTAAAAGGGCGCAGGCAGCTATGGTCTTAAGAGTGGTCAACTGTAGAAAAGTCTTGCGTTTCATGGGAAGCGTCCTTGGGTTGTGGTGAATGGTGGAGGGTTAATGGAATGCGTTGGCCACGGGCGTCAAAGCCATGGCTGTCCTGAGCCGCCCAGTGCAGGCGAACCTGATCACCGACGGCGGCTTGGTGCTGTCCGTGCAGGCGCGCCAGCAGGCTTTGGCTGCCTATGCGGCAATGCAGCACCAGATCCGCACCCAGGTATTCCAGGCTCTGCACCACGGCGGGAAGCCCGTCAGGGTGCAGGTGAATGGCCTCCGGGCGTATACCCATCATGGCAGCGGACGTGTCAATGGCAATGTCGCTCCCGGCGATGTACCCCTCTTCGAGGGCAAGCAGATTCATCGGCGGTGTACCAATGAAGCGAGCCGCAAACCGGGTACCGGGTTGCAAATACAGGTCGCGTGGTGTACCTACCTGTTCAACCTGCCCGCTGTTGAGCAGTACCACCTGATCGGCCATGCTCATCGCCTCGGTCTGGTCGTGGGTGACGTATACCACCGTCAATCCCAACTGACGCTGTATGTCGCGCAATTCGCGGCGCATGTCCTGGCGCAGTTGTGCATCAAGGTTGGATAGCGGCTCATCCATCAGGCACACCTGGGCTTGGGCCACCAGCGCTCGCCCCAGCGCGACGCGCTGCTGCTGACCGCCAGAGAGTTGGCTCGGCCGACGATCCAGCAATTTGGTCAGACCTAGCAACTCTGCAGTTTGCGCCAGACGACGGGAGGCTTCGGGTGCCGGGGTCTTGCGCACCGACAAGCCGAAGGTGATGTTGTCGGCCACGCTCAGGTGCGGGAATAGGGCGTAGTTTTGAAACACCATTGCAATGCCGCGCTGTGCTGGTGGCAAGTCAGTGACGTTGCGCCCGCCAATCCACACTTGGCCGGTGCTGCCTGCTTCCAGTCCGGCAATGATGCGCAAGGTCGTGGATTTGCCACAGCCCGATGGACCCAGCAACACACAGAACGTACCTTCCTCAATCTGCAAATTGATGTTTTCCAGGGCGGTGGTTTTTCCCCATATCTTGGAGACATCAATGAGTTGGATAGCTGACATTCGTCAAGTGTCGATCAGCCATATGACGTTTTTGTGAATCGCCTTGAAGCCCTGGATGCCTCTTTCGTGGAACGAATCATGACCGATTGTGGATGCGGACTTGTACTTCGCTAACCCATCTGTCTATCGTCCAAGAAACCCGTTCAAGGACTCGAATTTCATGGCCTTTCAAAGCGAAAGTTTTTTGCTGTCACTGCGCTTATTTTGAAAAAGGCTTTTGTGAACGTACATGCATGAAGGCAAAGAGTGACCTTGACCCCGGGGTGATAATTGCCGCATGCAACCTTCCACCCGGCAACTTCCTGTCAATGACGGCACAAACCACTGATTTACCTGCTGACTTGGCCGCTGTCGCCCTGGCAGCCTTTGACCAGGTGGTGGTGGCCACGCCGGGCTTTCGCGTGCGCACCGGGCAACACGAAATGGCGCAACGAATTGCCAGCAGCTTGCATGACGTAACCCTGGGCGACCAGCCCGAGCCGCACAGTGCGGTGACCGTGATCCAGGCGGGCACCGGGGTGGGCAAGTCGGCGGCGTATTTGTCGACCACGGTGGCACTGGCGCTGGCGCGAAAAACGCGGGTGGTGGTGTCTACCGCTACCGTCGCGTTGCAAGAACAGCTCATGACCAAAGACCTGCCGGCGCTTGCCGCAGTGCTGGACACCCCTTTTGTTTATGCCCTGGCCAAAGGCCGTGGGCGCTACGTGTGTAAACTCAAATTGGAGCGCCTGGTTGGCACAGGCGGTGCGGAGGCTACGGAGCTGTTTGACGCCGACGACGAGGCCGCAGCCCAACCCACTGCCGCCCAGCCCAGGCGTGGCGTCGTGTGGACAGACCCGATCGAGCGGCGCGTTGCCTTGTACGACAGCCTGGCTGCAGCGCTGGCTGCAGGCCGCTGGGACGGTGACCGCGACAGCCTGGCCGAACAACCCGAGCCCAGTGACTGGTCGACGGTGGCCGCCGAGCGCCACACCTGCACGGCGCGCCACTGCCCGCGTTTCTCAAGCTGCAGCTATTACCAGGCCCGCATGCAACTGGCGCAGGCGCAGGTGATTGTGGCCAACCATGACCTGGTATTGGCCTCGCTGGGCATGAAGGCGCTGCCCGACCTGGACAACTGTCTGCTGGTGTTTGACGAAGGGCACCACTTGCCGGCGGTTGCGCTGGACCAGTTTTCCAGCGCCATGGACCTGAGTGGTCTGCGCTGGCTCGACAAACTGCCAAAAATCCTGATCGATGTGGCCGACAAGATGGGATTTGTGCTGGTGCAGGATGTCACCACGCTGGCGCAACAGCTCAAAACCGCGCTGCTCGAAGCCAACCGCATGGCCATGGACTTGCTGCGCGGTGTATCCGCCGGTTATGACGTGGTGCACCGTTTCAAGGACGGTGTGGTACCCGAAGCCCTGCTGGAACCTTTCAAACTCATCCACGACCATGCCGTGGCTTTGTCCGACGCGCTCGAGGCCTTGGGTGCCGAACTCAAGTCGCGCGCCAAGGAAGACCCGGCACAGGCAACACATTGCTCGGTGCAATACGCCAGGCTGGGCCAGATGGCGCCCAAGCTCAACAGCGCGGTGGCCACCAGTGCGCAATGGCTCAACAGCGACGAACCACCGTTGGCCAAATGGTTCAAGTCCGATACCAGCTCGGGTTTGGTTTTTTTGAGCGCGCATGCCTGCCCGATCGTGCCTGGTGATCTGCTGCGCCGCCACCTGTGGCAGCACGTGCGCGGTGCTGTGGTCACCTCGGCGTCGCTGACCAGCTGCGGCAGTTTTGACTATTTTTTGGGCGAGACCGGTCTGGCTGGTTTGCCGCAGGTGAGCACGTTGGCCGTTGACAGCCCGTTTGATTACCGCACGCAGGGCCAGTTGATCGTGGCCGATACCGCCGCCGACCCAAAGCAGGTTGACCTGTACACCACCCAGATGGTGGCTGCCTTGTTGGCTGATTTGCGCGCGGTGCCGCATGGCGCCCTGGTGCTGTTTACCTCACGCGTGCAAATGCAGGCGGCCGTGGGCGCGCTGGACGCCAACCTGCAAGACACTGTGCTGGTACAGGGGCAAATGGCGCGCGGGCGCTTGCTGGGTATCCATCAGGCACGGGTCGAATCCGGCTTTGCTTCGGTGATTTTTGGCTTGCAGTCATTTGGCGAGGGCTTGGATTTGCCGGGCCTGTTATGCGAAACGGTGTTTATTGCCAAGCTGCCGTTCAGTCCGCCGTCTGACCCGGTCGAAGAAGCGCGTGCCGAATGGCTCAAACGCGATGGACGTGACCCGTTCTCTGAACTGGTGGTACCGGCCACCGGCATCAAGCTGCTGCAGTGGACAGGTCGAGCCATCCGCTCCGAGACCGATCAGGCCAGGGTGATCTGTTATGACAAGCGGCTACTGAGCACCAGTTATGGCCGGCGCATGTTGCAAGGCCTGCCGCCATATGCGGTATCTCGGCGCGTGTTGGGGGCCTTGTCGGCACTTTGATGCGATGATCACGGCCTGGATGGCGTAGAAGGAACTGATGGGTGAATAATTTTTTAGGACAATTGAGCAGCTTGGTGTTGCGTCTGGGCTTGCTGCTGGCGGCCCTGATTTTTTTGGCAAGCCTGTTGTTTGCGGCAGGGCTGGTGCTGGTGCTGTGGCTGCTGCGGGCCTTGTGGGCCAAACTGACTGGCAAGCCAGTGCAACCCTGGACATTCAAAATGCACCGTTCCGGTTTGTGGCAAAAGGCTTACGGCTCTGCGGCACCCGGCAGCAATCGCAGCAAGGCTTCCATGGATGTGATTGATGCCGAGGTGACCGATGTGACTGACGTCACCGACGTTAGGGAAAAACGTCCCTGATCGCCGCCGGGCCAGTCCCTGGCTTCAGTGCAATGCGGGTTCGGTCGTGGTTGCGTTGGTGAGCGTCGGCGCGGGTGCTACCCGGCGCGCGCCATCAAAACGATGGCTCCAATAAGACACCCCCATGTTTTCCACTCGCACCTGGGCGCCGGGCTTGGG
The DNA here is from genome assembly GCA_001771065.1 of Burkholderiales bacterium RIFOXYD12_FULL_59_19. Taxonomy (GTDB): domain Bacteria; phylum Pseudomonadota; class Gammaproteobacteria; order Burkholderiales; family Burkholderiaceae_C; genus Rhodoferax. The sequence continues at coordinate 81,906 of MESQ01000001.1, forward strand.
TGAATGGATAAATTTGCCGTCGCCAATGTAGATGCCCACATGGCTGAAAGCGCGACGCAGGGTGTTGAAGAACACCAGGTCGCCGGGTTGTAATTCAGCCCGGTCAATGAGCTGGGTGGCTGCGGCTTGCTGTTCTGCCTTGCGCGGCAGGATCAGGCCCACGGTTTGTTCGTACATGGCCTTGACAAAACCACTGCAGTCGAAACCGGTTTCCACACTGTTGCCGCCCATTCGGTAGGGCGCACCCAAAAAACCCAGCGCGTTGACCACCAGGTCGGAGGCCTTGTTGGTGACGTTTTGGCGTACCTGGTCGATTTGGGACAGCAGGCCCTTGTCATTCAGAAACCGCCCCATGTCATCAGGTGTGTCAGCCGGCGCAGCGTGCACGCTGGCGGCAAGCAGCAGGGATGACAAAAGGGTGGGAATTCGCATCGGCGTAGTTTACACACATTCGCCGCCCCACAATCCATGTCTTCAAAGCTGCGGTTTAATCCGGACATGCCTGTTTTAAATTTTTGAAAGCCCACCATGCTGCTTGAATCCGAACTCTCCCAATTGGTGTTGGTTGATTACCAGACCCGCCTGATGCCCGCCATTTTTGAAGCGCCGCTGGTGCTGGCCAACGCCATGCGACTGGCCCAAGTGGCCCAATTGATGCAGGTGCCGGTGTGGGGCACCGAACAAAACCCGTCCAAGCTCGGAGAAAACCCTCCCGAACTGCGTGCTCTGTGCCAGCGCACGTTGGCCAAGATGCAGTTCAGCGGGGTGGAAGAAGGTCTGGGCGAGTGGCTGCGCCCGCCGGTGAAAGCGCCGACTGGCAATGCACGCAGCTTGCCCAAGCACTTGCAAAAACCGTCCAACACACCCACCGAGCGCAGCAGCATTGTGATTGCCGGCTGCGAGGCCCATGTGTGCCTGATGCAGACCGCGCTGCATTTGCTCGAAGACGAATTTGAGGTGTGGGTGGTCACCGATGCTTGCAGCTCGCGCACCGAGCGTAACCGCGACGCCGCCTTTGATCGCCTGGCCGGTGCCGGCGCCGAGCTGGTGACCACTGAAATGGTCGCGTTTGAGTGGCTGCGCAGCGCCGAGGTGCCGCAGTTCAAGGCGGTGCAGGCCTTGATCAAATAGGGCGAAATGCTTGCCTTGGGGGGCTGGCTGGCGGCGATAATCTGCGCCTTGTTGAGGAGCTTGCGTGGATATAGTTTTGCTGATCAAAGCCGCCATCATGGGCGTGGTGGAAGGGCTGACCGAGTTTTTGCCGATTTCGAGCACCGGGCATCTGATTTTGGCCGGGGCCCTGCTGGGTTTTGACGACGACAAAGCCAAGGTGTTCGACATCGCCATCCAGACCGGCGCCATTTTTGCCGTGATTCTGGTGTACTGGCAAAAGATACGCGACACCGTGCTGGCGCTGCCCACCGAGAAACAGGCGCAGCGTTTTGCCCTCAATGTGCTGATCGCGTTTTTCCCGGCGGTGATTTTGGGCTTGCTGTACGGCAAAGCCATCAAGGCGCATCTGTTCACGCCGGTGGTGGTGGCCAGCATGTTCATCATTGGCGGTTTTATCATTATTTGGGCCGAGCGGCGCCAGCAAAACAAGCCGTCGGCCACGCGTATTCATGATGTTGAGTCGATGACCGCCATGGACGCGCTCAAGGTAGGTCTGGCGCAGTGCACGGCCATGATCCCGGGCATGAGCCGCAGCGGCGCCACCATCATCGGCGGTATGTTGCTGGGCTTGAGCCGCAAGGCCGCCACCGATTTTTCCTTTTACCTGGCCATTCCCACGCTGATTGGTGCCGGCGCCTACAGCCTCTACAAGGACCGTGCCCTGCTGTCATTGGCCGACGCCCCGGTGTTTGGCGTTGGGCTGGTGATGTCGTTCTTGAGCGCCTGGCTGTGTATTCGCTGGCTGTTGCGTTTTATTTCAACGCACAGCTTTGTCGGTTTTGCCTACTACCGCATTGTGTTCGGCATCGTGGTGCTCGCCACCGCCTGGACCGGCACTGTGACCTGGGCCGCTTGAAGTTTTCGTCTTGTAGTGCAACGACCCTACAACGATCCTACAGTGGGGCCAGATCCGCAATCCAGTGCGGCTTCGCGCTCGGGATGAACATCTCAGCTCAGGCTTTGCAGATTCAGTAAAGCCGCTTCGATTGCTGCCGCCGTCACCAGCGGTTTTTCCATGGGGAACAGGTGGCTGCCGTCGAGCATCAGGAGGCGTCCGTGTGTGACGCGCCGGGTCAGGCCCAGCCCGACCTGACGTATTTCGGCCGAGCGCGTGCCGCCAATGAACGCCACCGGGCATTTGACCGGGTGCTGCCTGATCAGTGCTTCGAGGTTGCTGGGCAGGGTGTTGTAGATGGCAGTTTCGACGTCGCGGTCAAAGCTCAAGACGCGTTGGCTGTGGCCATTGATGGTCTCGTCGTGTGTGCCATGGGCGATGTAGTCTTCAAGTACTTGCGGGTGCCATTTGGCAAAGGCCTTTTTGTTTTTGAAATGCGCCAGGGCGGCCTCAAAGTCGGGCCAATGCTGGCGCCGTTTGCGGCTGAACTTGCCTGGTGACACCGAGCCCACCCATCGGGTGTGTTTTGCCAGACCCAGCGCCTGCGCGCGCCAGCCGCCCACCAGGGGTGAGTCGAGCAAGAGTACACCACGCACCAGTGGGTGGGCCTGGCTTGCTGCCATCACGCTCAGAAAACCGCCCAGCGAGTGACCGACCAAAAAAACGGGTGCACCGACCTTGTCAACCTGCAGCTGGGTAAAGTCGATCAACTGCTGCACCAGGTGTGGCCAATTGTTGCTGACGGGGTAACACGGGTCGTGGCCGAACTTGTCAATCGCAGCAACTTCGACGTTACGCGCCTTCAGGGCCTCAAACAGCACGCCGTAAGTCGCGGCGCCGAAGCTGTTGGCGTGGGAGAAAACGATGGGGGTGGTTGGGCGCATTCTGATCAGTTGAAGACAGGGCAAATTTGCTCTGCAAATCTTGGTCCGTCCCGCAAGGGCATCAAATCAACTTTTCCTGTGGGGAGCTGATCTTTTTCAGAACCTGGTTGCGCAGCGCGGGCTGCATCAGCGGTACCGTGGTTTGCTCACCGTTCCACATTGGGTCTTCGATGCTGTCAAAAACTTCGCGCAGTTTGGCGCCCCAGCTGTTGTGCATCATCTTGAAGTAGGGGTTGTGCTCGTCAATACACACCACCTTGTCGGTCTGGAACCGGTTGGCTTCATAGACCACCATGTCCAGTGGCAGGCCCACCGATAAATTGGATTTGAGGGTGGAGTCCATCGACACCAGGGCGCACTTGGCAGCTTCGTCCAGTGGTGTTTGCGGGGTGATGACGCGGTCCAGCACGGGTTTGCCGTATTTCGATTCACCCACCTGAAAATACGGCGTCTCGGGTGTGGCTTCGATGAAGTTGCCGGCCGAATAGACCTGGAACAGGCGCATGCCTTCACCCTTGATCTGACCACCAAAAATCAGCGACACATTGAAGTCGACACCCGCCAGTTTGAGTGCTGCGGCGTCGCGCTCATAGACATGGCGGATGGCCGAACCGAGCACACGTGCCGCGTCAAACATGCTTTTGGCGTTCCAGATCGTGATGCCTTCGTCCTCGTCGTGGTCCTTGAGTTTTTCAACCTGCAAAATCTCACGCACCGACTGCGAAATGCTCAGGTTGCCGGCCGACAACAACACCATGAAGCGGTCATCCGGTTTTTCATACACGATCATCTTGCGAAAGGTGCTGATCTGGTCCAGGCCCGCATTGGTGCGGGAATCGGACAAAAAAACCAGTCCGGCGTTAAGTTTGATGGCGACGCAATAAGTCATGTGGCTACGAGTGGAATGGAATCGCTTAAGTTTAATGGCTGCACCCGCCATTCAGCCGGTGCGCTCAAGCCGCGTTGGCCGCAGTCAGCAAAATACTTCGCATGCACTGTGTAAGTTGTCGAGCATTGGCTTTTGAAAGTCGCGCCGCTTCGAAACCCACATTCGGCAGCAATTGGCCGTGGCAGCTATTGGCTGCGGTAAATTCATGCACGACACCTGGTCCGACAGCTAGAAAAACGCTTCACCGGGGTCAAGCGCGCGCAGAAAGCCTTCTGCGTACTTTTTAGCAGCTTCGCGCGTGATTTCGCTCCACAACCGCAGGCGCATGGCCCGGTCGCCATGCCGTGCGTGTAAGCCGCTTGTCAACGCCCCGGAATCAGCCACCGCCAGCCCAACACTTTGAATCGCACCCGCGTCGGCTTTGCGGGCGGGTAACATGGCACCATGACTGATTTAACCCGTTCCACCGACAACGATCTGGCGGCGTTTGCCCTCACCCTGATCACTTCCCGGCAAAACATTTTGCCCAAGCGTCTGGCGGCACCTGGGCCCAGTGATGCGCAGGTGAACGATATGTTTCTCGCCGCCGCTAGCGCGCCGGACCATGGCATGGTGATGCCGTGGCGCTTTGTGCTGGTGCCATCGTCCAGGCGTGCGGTGCTGGCCGATGCCTTTGGTCTGGCCTTGGCCGAGCGTGATGCGAGCGCCACACCCGAGCAAATCGAGCAGGCCCGCGAGAAAGCCTTTCGGGCCCCATTTCTGGCGCTGGCCATTGCCCGGCTGGGGCCCTGTGAGCCCGACATTGCGCCGCTGGAGCGTATGGTGTCGGTGGGGGCCGCGATTCAAAACTTCTTGCTGTGTGCACACAGCATGGGTTTTGGCAGCAGCCTGACCAGTGGCCAGGCCATGCATTCTGCTGCCCTGCGCCAGCTGTTTGCCTTGACAGAGGGTGAACAGGCGGTGTGCTGCATCAATGTGGGCACGGTCATCAAACGCAAGCCTGCGCGTTTGCGCCCGGACGTGGCGGCCTTTGTCAGCAGCCTGTGATGCGCCCGACCTTCAAAAACCCGTAAAGTGACTCGTATGCAAATCGCCGCACCAACTGACTCCGCTCCCCAAACGCCTCATTGTTTGCCGCCGGACGACCCACAGCGCGCGGCCTTGCACAACGAGGTGCACGCCCGGCCCTCTGCGCGCATTCGCCTGCCGGCGCTGATCATCTATGTGGCCGTTCTCAACGAGGGGGTGAGCCGGGAGGCCGAATGCGCCCATCTGAACCGATTGCCTGGCCAGGCGGACTTGACCCCCGAGCGCTTGCAGGACAATTTCTTGCGCCTGCGCCTGGACGGTTTGACCGTCAAGTGGGAGCGCCACAGCGAATTTACCCGCTATTCCGTGGTTCAGGCTTTGCCGGCGAATGCCTTGCTGGGTGCCTCTGAACCTGAATTGCTTAACAGCCTGGCGGTTCCGCCGCAGTGGTTGGCGCAAATTCCGGGTCGCACGGTGGCCGCCGTGCAGCTGGCCATGCTCCATGCCTCGCTCAATGACGCCACCGCCCTGATGGCGCAAGCGGTGCGCTGGCTTGGCGGAAGCACGGTGGTGGCCTCTTTGCTCGGCAGCAACGCCGCCAGTGTGGCGGGGCAGGGCGCCGAGCCGGCCAACAGCCAGGGCTACGCGCACCCGATGGGCCATTCCTGGGCGCTGACGCAGTTTCGCCTGCAACCCGATGGTTTTGAGCGCATGCTGGTGATTGCACCTGAGGGCACGAGCCAGACCCGCGCCGGTCGTATTGCGGCGCGCCTGCTTGAGCTTGAAACTTACCGCCTCATGGCGCTGCGCGGCCTGCCGGTGGCCAAAGCCCTCGGGCCGATGCTGGCACAGGCTGAAAGCGAACTGGTGCGCATCACCGCCCAGCTGGAAAACAAGTCAGCCTCTGACCAGGCCTTGCTTGACACCCTGGTGTCATTGGCTGCGGGTGTGGAGCGCGCCACGGCTGCCAACAGTTACCGCTTTGCAGCCACCCAGGCCTATTACGCGCTGGTCAATCAGCGCATCAGGGAGTTGCGCGAAAAAGCCATCCCGGGCACCCAGACCCTTGGCGAATTCATGCAGCGCCGCTTGTCGCCGGCCATGGCCACCGTGGCGGCTACCGGGCAACGGTTAGCCTCTTTGTCGGAGCGGGTGGCACGCGCCAGCGACTTGTTGCGCACCCGGGTCGACATTGCCACCGAGGTGCAAAACCAGCAGTTGCTGGAGAAGCTGACCCGCGGCCAGGAGCTGCAATTGCGCCTGCAAAGCACAGTGGAAGGCCTGTCAATTGCCGCTATTTCCTATTACGTGATCAGCTTGCTGCTGTACGGCGGTAAGGCGCTCAAGGCCGCTGGTCTGCCGATCAACCCTGAAATGGCCGCAGGGGCCCTGGTACCGGTGGTGTTGTGGGCAGTCTGGCGCACCACGCGGCGCATCCACGCCCGACTGCAAGTTGGCCATTAAGGGTGTGAAAATTGATGTACGTCAGCCTCCAGGCTTGGCAAATCGGGCGTAATATGCATCAAAGATAAGCATGGACGAATAGACTGGAAAACCCCTCATGAAAGCCTTTCAAGACTACTACCCAGAAAACCTGTCGCACTGTTATGGCTGTGGCGCAAAAAATGATCAGGGTCACCGCATCAAGACCTTTTGGGACGGTGACGAGACCGTGACCCGCTTCGCTCCGGAGCCCTATCACACCGCAGTGCCAGGCTTCACTTATGGCGGACTGCTGGCATCGCTGATTGACTGCCACAGCACCGGCACCGCCGCTGCGGCCATGTACCGGCAGGAAGGGCGGGCCATGGACACGCTGCCGGCGTTTCGGTTTGTCACCGGTTCACTGCACGTCGATTACCTCAAGCCGACGCCCATTAACGAAACGCTGGAAATTCGCGGCCGCGTGAAAGAAATCAAGGGCCGCAAGGTGGTGATCGAGTCCACCGTCTACGCTGGCGGTGTGGCTACCGCGCGCGGTGAGGTGGTGGCCATCCAGATGCCCGAGAACTTTGGTGTGGCTGCGGCCTGACATTGCTGAATTCGAGTGTCGATTACTGCATGGGAGTGTATTTATGGCAAGCGATCAAGAAATGGGAGCGGGTGAGCGTAGATCGCAGGACCCGCGTTTTGTCAGCCAGCTGACGCGCAACACCTTTGCCCTGATTCTGGCTGGGGGGCGCGGTAGTCGCTTGCATGAACTAACCGACTTTCGCGCCAAACCGGCGGTGCCTTTTGGCGGCAAGTTCCGCATTATTGACTTCACCTTGTCCAATTGCGTCAACTCAGGCGTGCGCCGGGTCGGCGTAGCCACGCAGTACAAGGCGCAAAGCCTGATTCGGCATTTGCAGTTGGGCTGGAGTTTTTTGGACGGACGTCTTAACGAATTCATCGAGATTATGCCGGCGCAACAGCAGTCCGACGAAGTGCACTGGTACCAGGGCACCGCCGACGCGGTGTTTCAGAACCTGCGTGAAATCCGCCATGCCAGGCCAGAGTATGTGCTGATTTTGTCGGGTGACCACATCTACCGCATGGACTATGGCCGGGTGCTGGCCGCCCACGTGGCGCGTCAGGCCGACCTGACCGTGGCCTGTATTGAGGTGCCGCTGGCTGAAGCCAGCAGTTTTGGTGTGATGTCGGTGAACGAGGCAGGCCGGGTGCTTGAATTCACGGAAAAGCCGGCCCAGCCGCAAGCCATGCCCGGCGACCCTGACAAGGCGCTGGCCAGCATGGGGATTTATGTCTTCAATACCAACTTCCTGATCGAACAACTGCTGCGTGATGCCGACGACCCCAAGTCGAGCCATGATTTTGGCAAAGACGTCATTCCGCAATGCGTCAGGCGCTACCGCACCTTTGCCCAGAATTTTGCCGAGAGTTGTGTCAGCGAGCCTGACAAGCCCGCGTATTGGCGTGATGTGGGCACGCTGGATGCCTACTGGGCGGCCAATATGGACCTGGTGCAAGTCACACCCGACCTCAATCTGTATTCGGAAAACTGGCCCATCTGGACCTGGCAACCGCAAACCCCGCCAGCCAAATTTGTCTTTGACGACGATACCCGCCGTGGCAAGGCGGTGGATTCGATGGTCTCCGGCGGCTGCATCGTCAGCGGTGCGACCGTGCGTCGGTCCATGTTGTTTTCTGGGGTGTATGTGCACAGTTACGCCAACATTGAAGATTCGATGATCTTGCCCAACGTTCAGGTTGGTCGCCACTGTGTTTTGAAGAAATGCATCATCGACAAAAATTGCGTGCTGCCTGAAGGCACCGTGATTGGCATGGACCCGGTGCAAGACAAAAAACGCTTTCGGGTCACCGACTCGGGTATCACCTTGGTGACCAAAGAGATGCTTGGACAAGTCGAGCGGGGGATTCGCTGACACCGTGCTTGCTACGGGTGTTGCAGAAACCCCATATAAATTTATTGTTAAGCAACTACGGATATTATTCGCAGCCTCTTAACCCCAGAATGGAAAATGTCTGATGAAAACTGCTCATGACCTCGTTGCTGCCGCCAAAGCCCGCGTCCAAGAAATCCAGGTGGCTGACGCCGAACAAGCCATCCGTGACGCCGATGTACTGGTGGATGTGCGCGAAGCCGATGAATTTGCCGCTGGTCATCTGGCGGGTGCCGTGCATATTTCGCGTGGCATGCTTGAATTTAAATTCAGCGCCAACCCGGCGCTGCAGGCGCGTGACCTCAACATCCTGCTGTACTGCAAAACCAGTGGCCGCGCCGCCCTGGCCGCGGCTGCGCTGCACGACATGGGTTACCTGAACGTGCGTTCCATCTCCGGTGGTTTTGACGCCTGGGCGGCAGCGGGTAAACCGGTGGCCAAACCCGAGACACCGTCGTTCGAGTAATTCGACCCGCTAATCCAGCGAGCGGCCTTCCCCGGCTTCTTCCACGGTTTGTCCGTCCCTGATGTGGTAAATCCGCTTGAAGGTGGGGATGATTTTTTCGTCGTGTGTCACCACGATGATCGCCGTGTGGGCCTGCACTGCCATCTGGTTCAGGATGCGTATCACGCCCAGGGCGCGCTCGCTGTCCAGCGGTGCGGTCGGTTCGTCCGCCAATATCACTGGCGGGCGGTTCGCCAGTGCCCGGGCAATTGACACCCGCTGCTGTTCGCCGCCCGAGAGTTGCGAAGGCTCGGCGCGGGCGCGGTGTTGCACATCGAGCGCGGTGAGCAGTTCCAGTGCGCGGGCTCGGGCCTGCGGATTGGCCTGACCCGCCAGCATGGGTAGCAGCGCCACGTTGTCGGTCACATCCAGGAACGGGATCAGGTAGGGCGCCTGAAAAATAAAGCCAATCCGGTCACGGCGCAGCGCGCGCAG
>MESQ01000002.1 GCA_001771065.1 Burkholderiales bacterium RIFOXYD12_FULL_59_19
GTTGCCCGGGTGGTGAAATTGGTAGACGCAGGGGACTCAAAATCCCCCTCCGAAAGGAGTGCCGGTTCGATTCCGGCCCCGGGCACCAAAACAGCGCTTCAGACAGTATCAAATCCCCTCAGAATCCGCACGCTCCCCAGCGCAGCGGGTTTTTTGTTGTCCCTTTGGGTCTCAGTCGTATCACAACCTACCGACAATTTAACAGTGTTTTTGAGGAGGCAACGGGCGCATTGGCGCGCCGTCTACGAATACACCGGACACCGGACACCGTCGCCCCCAGACTCGCTATAGTCCGAGCACAAGCAAAACAACCAAGCTCAAGGGAAGACGCACCGACATGCTCGACGACATCAAAAAGACCCTCTGGGCCACCGCCGACAAGCTGCGCGCCAACATGGACGCCGCCGAATACAAGCACCTGGTGCTCGGCCTCATCTTCGTCAAATACATCTCCGACACTTTCGCCGCCCGGCGTGCCGAGCTGGTCACCCGCCTGACCAACCCGGCAGACGAGTATTTCTACCATGAGGCCGGCCCCGGCGACATCGAGGCCGAGCTGGAAGACCGCGACTATTACAAAGAGGTCAACGCCTTCTGGGTGCCCGAACCGGCGCGTTGGGAGGCCCTGCGTTCTGCCGCCAAACAGCCCGACATCGGCAAGCGCATCGACGAAGCCCTGACCCTGATCGAGCTGGAGAACCCCAAGCTCAAGGGCATTCTGGACAAACGCTACGCCCGCGCCCAGTTGCCCGATGGCAAGCTGGGTGAACTGGTTGACCTGGTGTCCACCATCGGCTTTGGCAACAACCCCAGCACCGCGCGTGACGTGCTGGGCCAGGTGTACGAATACTTTCTGGGCATGTTCGCCAGCGCCGAAGGCAAGCGCGGCGGGCAGTTTTACACCCCGGCCAGCATCGTCAAAACCCTGGTCGCCATCCTGAGCCCGCACAGCGGCCAGGTGTATGACCCCTGTTGTGGGTCGGGCGGCATGTTTGTGCAGTCCGAGAAATTCATCGAAGCCCACGGCGGCAAGATTGGCGACGTGTCCATCTACGGCCAGGAGGCCAACCCCACCACCTGGCGTCTGGCCGCCATGAACCTGGCCATTCGCGGCATCGACTTCAACCTGGGCCGTGAACCCGGTGACACCTTCACCCGCAACCAGCACCCCGATTTGCGCGCCGACTTCATCCTGGCCAACCCGCCGTTCAACATCAGCGACTGGTGGCACGGCAGCCTGACCGGTGATCCGCGCTGGGTCTATGGCGACCCGCCGCAAGGCAACGCCAACTACGCCTGGCTGCAGCACATGCTGCACCACCTCAAACCCACGGGGCGCGCGGGCATCGTGCTGGCCAACGGCTCCATGAGCAGCAGCCAGAACAGCGAGGGCGACATCCGCGCCGCCATGGTCGAGGCCGATGTGGTGGAAGTGATGGTGGCGCTGCCCGGTCAGTTGTTCTTCAACACCCAAATCCCGGCCTGCCTGTGGTTTCTGGTCAAGCAAAAGACCCACCGCAAAGGCCAGGTGCTGTTCATCGACGCCCGCAAACAAGCCACCATGATCAGCCGGGTGCAATCTGAGCTGACCGACGAAGTGATTGAGCGCATCGGCAGCACCGTTGCCGCCTGGCGCGGTGAAGCCGGTGCTGATGCGTACCAGGACATCCCCGGCTTCTGTCGCAGCGTCATCTTGGCCGAAATTGCCCAGCACGGCTATGTGCTCACGCCCGGCCGCTACGTCGGTGCCGAAGAGGTCGAAGACAAGGACGAAGACTTTGCCACCAAGATGCAGCAGCTCACCGAAAAGCTGGGCGAGCAGATGGCCAAGGGGGCGGAGCTGGATCAGCTGATTCGTTCCAAGCTGGGAGGGCTGGGGTATGAGTTCTGAAGTCTTGCGCGAATCCGAGACGATCGAGCTGAAAAAAAGCCTGGCCGAACTCAAGGAAGGCATGATATCGATAGCTGTCATCCTGAATAAGCATGGCGCAGGCGAATTGTGGTTTGGCGTCGCCTCCAGCGGCAAGCCGACGGGCCTGGACGTGACTGACAAAACCCTGCGCGACCTGTCACAAGCCATTGCTGCCCACATCGAACCAAAGATTTACCCGCAAGTCACCACGCAAACGGTCGCGGGCAAGTCCTGCATCCACATCCGCTTTGACGGCCAAAACGCGCCCTACTTCGCCCACGGCCGCGCCTACATGCGCGTGGCCGACGAAGACCGCCAGCTCAGCGCGGCAGAGCTGGAAACCATCATCGTGGACAAAAACCAGAACGCCCTGCGCTGGGACACCCGCGCGCTGGACAAGCCCTGGCCCGAGCTGGAAATCAAAAAGATCAAGAGCTTTGCCAAACGTGCTGGCCTGCAGTGGGACGCGCTGGGCGATGACGATGAAATAAGGCTGCAGCACGCGCTGACCAAGCTTGAACTGCTGCAAAAAGGTGAGCTTTGCAACGCCGCGCGGCTGTTTTTTGCCAAATATCCGATCCAGTTGCGCTGCGCCGTGTTTGGCACTACTGACACCGTCACCATCATCGACCGGCACGACTTTGATGGCGACATTCTGGAGCTGATTGAAGAGGCGCAAAAGTACATCCTCAAAAACATCCACATCGGCATGCGGCTCGAAGGCTTGTACCGTGTGGACGTGCCCGAGATCTCGATGGATGCGCTGCGCGAAGCCATCATCAACGCCTTTTGCCACCGTGACTGGCGTGACCCGGACTACGTGCAAGTGGCCATCTTCAAAAATCGGGTGGAAATCCGCAACCCCGGCGGTTTGTTTGGCGGACTGACGCTGGCCGAGATGCGCAAAGGCAACGTCTCGCGCCGCCGCAACCCGCTGATTGCCGACTTGTTTCGCCGCATCGAAATGGTCGAAGGCTGGGGCCGTGGCATGCCCTTGATATTGGAAAACGCCTCCAGCGTAGAGTTTCGACAAGTGGCGGGCTTGTTTATTGCCAGCTTTGCTCGACCTTCGTTTAATAGCCTAAACGACCAAGAAACTGTCGAAAAGACTACAGGAACGACTACGACTACAAGTACAACTACAGGAAGCGCTACAGGAAGGGCTGGCGTACTACTGGAACACCTGCGCGACCACCCGCAAACCACCATCCCGGAAATGGCGCGTGTGCTGGACATGACCGAAGACGGTGTGAATTACCACTTGCGGCGTTTGCAAGCGGCGGGTTTATTGAGGCGGGAAGGTGGTCGCAGTTCTGGGCATTGGGTGGTCGCGCAAAAGTTGAACGACGGAACCACACCATGACCAGCAACCTGCACCAACTGGCCGGGGAAATGGTGGCCCTGTTTCGCCAAGCCGTGCCACTCGCCAACGCTGAAGTGGACGACATCATTCGAAACTGTGAGCGCGACACCCACCGCATCGAACATCAACTCGACCACATGCTCGGCTTTTGCTGCGACCCGGACATGCTGCTGGCCTTCAAGCGGCTGTGCCGGTATTACTATGACATTGACCCGGTGGCAACGGCTGGGTACGTCCATGCGTATCGGGAGATGTGGGATACGCCGGATGAAGTCGTGCCGGGGGGTGGGGTATGAGTGCTGAGTGGCAAGAAACCACCCTTGGTCAAATCTGTTCATCCCAAGGCGGCGCCATTCAAACTGGTCCTTTTGGCAGCCAACTGCACACATCCGATTACAAGGTAGTTGGCATTCCGGTTGTTATGCCAACCAACATTGGCGACGGCGGGATAGTTGTAGATGGCATTGCCAGAATTGATCAAGCCGATGTTGATCGCTTGTCGCAGCACAAGTTGCAAATGGGTGACATCGTTTTCAGTCGTCGTGGCGACGTGACCAAGAATGCGTTGATTCGTCAGCATGAAGTCGGCTGGTTTTGCGGTACGGGGTGTTTGAAAGTTAGGTTGGGCGATGAGTCCATTGCCAATGCCAAATTCATCTCACATTGCCTGCGTCTGCCGGACATCAAAGATTGGTTGATTCGTCATGCCGTGGGTGCCACCATGCCGAATCTGAACACTGGCATTCTTTCGGCCGTACCCATTCTTTTACCGCCGCTGAAAACGCAGCGTGAGATTGCCTTGATGCTTGGCACCCTCGACGACCGCATCACCCTCCTGCGCGAAACCAACACCACCCAAGAAGCCATCGCCCAGGCGCTGTTCAAGTCGTGGTTTGTCGATTTCGACCCGGTGCGCGCCAAGATGGAAGGCCGTGTCTCTGAGGGCATGGACGAGGCCACGGCGGCGCTGTTTCCCGACAGCTTCGAGGAATCGGCGCTGGGCTTGGTGCCGAGGGGATGGCGGTTGGCTCGGCTTGACGAGTTCATGGAGCTGGCTTACGGCAAAGCCTTGAAGTCGACTGACCGTATACCGGGTGAAATTCCAGTGTACGGTTCTGGCGGCGTTACGGGTTGCCACAACGAGAGTCTTGCCATTGGCCCATCGATCATCATCGGTCGTAAGGGTACGGTCGGTAGTTTGTATTGGGAAGATCAACCGTTCTTTGCTATCGACACTGTGTTTTTCGTTCGCACGACGATCCCGATGACTTACTGCTTTTACCTGTTGCAGACACTCGGTCTGACCGGGATGAACACCGATGCAGCCGTGCCAGGATTGAACCGAGGTAACGTTTATCGATTGACGGTGCCCTTTCCCAGAGCAGAAATTCTGGGTGCATTCGATGACATCGTTGGTGTGATTCGGAAACAGATTTTCAGTAACAGCCAGCAAGCCCAAACCCTAGCCGCCCTACGCGACACCCTGCTCCCTCGCCTGATCTCGGGCCAATTGCGCCTGCCGGAATCCGTGGACAAACTGGATGAAACGCTGCCATGACCGAACATATCCATATCTACTGCGACGAGTCCTGCCATCTGGAAAACGACCACATGCGGTCGATGGTGCTGGGTGCATTGTGGTGACCATCTTCCTGATCTGGACCGCTGCGCCCGTGTGCGCTGGGTGGCCTGGTGCATCGAAAATGTTGAGTCTGTCGCGTTTTCCTGGTGGGAAAACAAGCGTGGCACGGAGACGCATGTGGTCATCTGGGCTGAACTTCACGACTTCGCTGTGGTGCTGGCCAAACGCGATACACAAGATGGCCCGCGGTATTACCTGCTGAAGACTGCGTACTGCCTTAGAGGCCACACAATCCGCAAATTCACCAAGGAACGCGATGCGTACTGGGCCACCCAAAAAGACTGAAGCCCCGACACATCACTGTGTAAGGGCTCCTGATACTCCTTCTACACGTGGTAGATGAGCTGAGCGGATTCTAAGTGAAAATGAAAATTAACTGTCGCCAGATGTTGTATTCACCACAAAAAGCGAAAAGCCCCGATGAACCCACCGAGGCTATAACGCCGACCAGGAACCCCCAATCCACTTGAACGGTAGTTTAACTGAATGATCAGCCGCTTGCCAAGTCGTCATTACAGGCAAGACTAACCAACTTGCCAAATTAAACCAACTAGGTTAATATTCCAACTATGGAAAAAAGCACGCCCCATTGCAAACTGACGACCATCAAGGCGCTGGTGCAGGCAGATAAGGTGCGAGCCACCGGCGTGGCGTATCAAGGCGCGCTGGAGCTTGGTGTCCATGACCTGGACGGCATGTGTGCCGTCGTTTTGTCGTTGACCACGGCCAACTTCAAAAAGAGCATGACAACCCATGCCGATCACCGGATTTGGCAAGATGTCTATAACACCCAAACAGCCACCGGCGCTGATGTGTATTTGAAATTAACCGTGATCGATGACGTTCTCATCGTGTCTTTTAAGGAGCTATAACTATGAAATGCCCAGTTTGCGGTGCGGCTGAACTAATTCACGACACTCGTGACCTGCCCTACACCTACAAGGGTGAAAGCACCGTGATTCCCGACATCACCGGTGATTTTTGCCCGGCTTGTGCCGAAGTGATTTTGGACAGGCAACAGGGTGACCGTTACAGCGCAGTGATGGGAGCCTTCCAGAAGCAGGTCAACGCCTCGATTGTTGACCCCGGCTTCATCGTGAGTGTGCGCAAGAAGCTGGCCCTGGACCAGCGCGAGGCGGCTGAGATTTTTGGCGGGGGTGTCAACGCGTTCTCGCGCTACGAGAACGGCAAGACCAAGCCGCCACTGGCACTGGTCAAGCTGCTCAAGGTGCTCGACCGCCACCCCGATCTGCTGACCGAGGTCCGGGCGGCTTGAGGCACCAGATCACGTTTGATATGTATAAAAAATTCAATTTTCTATACAAGTAACGACTATCATGTAAAGAAATCTTGAATAGTTTTACACGTCACGGCCTACCCATGCCCGTCCTCACTCCGCTTGAACAACTCAACCCCGCTCGGTTTGAGACGGCTGCCATTCTCAAGAAATTGGCCAGCAGCAGCCGCAAGCTGGCAGAGTTGAAGGGCATTGCAGCGTCCATTCCCAACCAGGGCATTTTGATCAATACGCTGGCCCTGCAAGAGGCCAAGGACAGTTCAGAGATTGAGAACATCGTCACCACGCATGACGAGTTGTTCAAGGACGATGTGCTGCCCGAAGCCTTTGCCAGCCCCGCGGCCAAAGAAGTGCTGCGCTACCGCCAGGCCTTGCGGGTCGGGTTTGAGTTGGTGCGCACCAGCGGTTTGCTCACCTGCAACCACATCATCCAGATTCAGGGCGAGCTCGAGCGCAACAACGCAGGTTTTCGCAAACTGCCAGGCACGGCGCTCAAAGACGGCGGTGGGCAAACCATCTACACCCCGCCGCAGGACCCGGCGGAGATCATCGAGCTCATGCGGAGCCTGGAGCGTTTCATCAACGACGCTGACTTGCTGGATGTCGATCCGCTGATCAAGATGGCATTGATCCACCACCAGTTTGAAAGCATCCATCCGTTCTACGATGGCAATGGCCGTACCGGGCGCATTGTGAATGTGCTGTATCTGGTGAAGGAAGGCTTGCTCGACATTCCGGTGCTGTACCTCAGCAAGCACATCGTGCGTCACAAACCGGATTACTACCGCCTGCTGCAAACCGTGCGTGAGGACGACACCTGGGAAGACTGGGTGCTGTATCTGCTGGAGGCGGTGGAGCAAACCGCCGGGCAAACCATCACGACAGTGCAGGCCATCAAGACTGCGCTGTTCGACTACAAGCAGCGCATTCGCTCAGGCTACAAGTTTTACAGCCAGGATTTGATCAATAACCTGTTCATGCACCCCTACACCAAGATCGAGTTTGTGCAGCGGGACTTGAACGTGTCGCGCATCACGGCCACCAAATACCTGGACGCGCTGACAGAAGGCGGGTTTGTGCAAAAGCAAAAGATCGGGCGCGGCAACTATTACGTCAATCTGGCCCTGAACGCAGTTTTGCAGGGCCATGCCCAAGGCACTCCATGACTGAAGACCAACTCGAACAGGAAACCCTAGGCTGGCTGGCCGACGTTGGCTACAGCCACGCCTACGGCCCCGACATTGCCCATGACGGACCCAAGCCGGAGCGCGCCCATTACGGCCAGGTGATTCTGACCTTTCGGCTGCGCGAGGCCATGCGCCGTCTCAACCCCAAGGTGCCCAGCGCCGCGCGGGAAGACGCCATGAAACAGGTGCTGGACTTGGGGCTTCCGGCGCTGCTGTCGGCCAACCAGCACTTTCATCGCCTGCTGGTCACCGGCGTGCCGGTGCAGTACCAGAAGGATGGCCAAACCCGGGGCGACTTTGTGCGCCTGATCGACTGGGCCAGCCCACAGCAGAACGAGTGGCTGGCGGTCAACCAGTTTTCCATCAAGGGCCCGCACCACACCCGCCGCCCCGACATCATCCTGTTTGTCAACGGCCTGCCGCTGGTGCTAATTGAGCTGAAAAACCCCGCCGACCAGCATGCCGATGTCTGGAAGGCGTTTGACCAGATCCAGACTTACAAGGAGCAAATTCCGGACGTGTTCCAGACCAACGAGGTGTTGGTCATCTCGGACGGCACCGAGGCGCTGCTGGGCAGCTTGAGCGCCAATGCCGAACGCTTCATGGCCTGGCGCACCATTGACGGCATCACGCTGGACCCGCTGGGCGAGTTCAACGAGCTGCAAACACTGGTGCGCGGTGTGCTGGCGCCCTCCTATTTGCTGGACTACCTGCGCTACTTTGTGCTATTTGAAGACGATGGTGGCCTGGTCAAGAAGATTGCCGGCTACCACCAGTTTCATGCCGTGCGCCTGGCGATTGACAAGGTGGTGGCCGCATCACGCCCCGGTGGCTCACAAAAAGGCGGCGTGGTCTGGCACACCCAGGGCAGCGGTAAGAGCATCACCATGACCTGTTTTGCCGCACGGGTCATGCAAGAACCCGCCATGGAAAACCCGACCATCGTGGTCATCACCGACCGCAATGACCTGGACGGCCAGCTGTTCGGCGTGTTCAGCCTGGCACAAGACCTGTTGCGCGAGCAGCCGGTGCAGGTGAGCACCCGGCAAGACTTGCGTGCCAAGCTGGCTAACCGGCCGTCGGGCGGCATCGTGTTTGCCACCATCCAGAAGTTCATGCCGGGCGAGGACGAAGACATGTTCCCGGTGCTGTCCGACCGGCACAACATTGTGGTGATTGCCGACGAGGCGCACCGCACGCAATACGGCTTCGAGGCCAAGCTGAAAACCTTCAAGCCCCGCGCTGGCGCGCCTGCTCCTGCCAGTTCACCGCTGATAACCGGCGATGGCCTGGTACCGGCCAACAAGGCCGAGTTTGCCGTGCCGGACTACCCCACGGCGCACTACCAGGCCGGTTATGCCCAGCACCTGCGTGACGCGCTGCCCAATGCCACCTTTGTTGCTTTCACTGGCACGCCGGTCAGCAGCACCGACCACGACACCCGTGCTGTCTTTGGCGACTACATCCATGTCTACGACATGCAGCAGGCCAAGGAAGATGGCGCCACCGTGGCCATTTATTATGAGTCGCGCTTGGCCAAACTCAAGCTCAAAGAAGAAGACCTGGCGCTGCTCGACGACGAGGTTGATGAACTCGCCGAAGACGAAGAGGAAAGTGCCCAGTCCAAACTCAAGAGCCGCTGGGCAGCACTGGAAAAGATTGTCGGCGCTGAACCCCGCGTGGCCAGTGTCGCTGCCGACCTGGTCAGCCACTTTGAGGAGCGCAATAAAGCCCAGACCGGCAAGGCCATGGTGGTCGCCATGAGCCGCGACATCTGCGTGCACCTGTACAACGAAATCGTCAGGCTGCGCCCCGACTGGCATGACACCGATACCGAAAAGGGCGCCATCAAGATCGTGATGACCGGCTCGGCCAGCGACAAGGCGCTGCTGCGCCCGCACATTTACAGCGCCCAGGTCAAGAAACGGCTGGAAAAACGCTTCAAGGACCCGTTTGATGCGCTGCAGATGGTGATCGTGCGCGACATGTGGCTCACCGGCTTTGATGCGCCCTGTGTGCACACCCTGTACGTGGACAAGCCCATGAAGGGCCATAACCTGATGCAGGCCATTGCCCGTGTCAATCGCGTGTTCAAGGATAAGCAGGGCGGCCTGGTGGTGGACTACATCGGCATCGGCAACGAGCTCAAAGCCGCGATGAAGGAATACACCCAATCCAAGGGCCGGGGCCGGCCCACCGTGGACGCGCATGAAGCCTACAGCGTGCTGATGGAAAAACTGGATGTGCTGCGCGCCATGCTGCACGGCTTTGATTATCAAAATTTCCTGACCGGTGGCCACAAGACCCTGGCCGGTGCCGCCAACCATGTGCTGGGACTCAAGTCGGGCGATGCCGCCAAAGGCCTGCGCGACGGCAAAAAGCGCTTTGCCGACACGGCACTGGCCATGAGCAAGGCCTTCACCCTGTGCTGCACCCTGGACGAAGCCCGGGCCGTGCGCGAAGAAGTGGCCTTCATGCAGGGGGTCAAGGTCATCCTGACCAAAAAGGAGCTCAGCGGCAAGAAGCGCACCGACGAGCAACGCGAGCTGGCCATACGCCAGATCATCAACTCGGCCGTGGTGTCTGAAAGTGTGGTCGACATCTTTGATGCGGTCGGTCTGGACAAGCCCAACATTGGCCTGCTCGACGAGGCCTTTCTGACCCAGGTGAAAAACCTGCCCGAGAAGAACCTGGCGGTGGAGCTGCTGGAGCGGCTGCTGGAGGGCGAAATCAAAAGCCGTTTTGCCAGCAACGTGGTGCAGGACAAAAAGTTCTCTGAGATGCTGAGCAACGTCATCACCCGCTACCAGAACCGATCTATCGAAACCGCCCAGGTCATGGAAGAGCTGGTGGAAATGGCCCGCAAGTTCCGGGAAGCCGCCAACCGGGGTGAACAATTGGGCCTGAGTGAAGACGAGGTCAAGTTTTACGACGCGCTGGCCAGCAACGAATCGGCGGTGCGCGAGCTGACAGATGAAACGCTTAAGAAGATCGCGCACGAACTAACCGAAAACCTGCGCCAGAGCCTGACTGTGGACTGGTCAGAGCGCGAAAGCGTGCGCGCCAAGCTGCGGCTCCTGGTGAAACGCATCCTGCGCAAATACAAGTACCCGCCAGGCCTGCAGGACGCTGCGGTCGACCTGGTGCTGCAGCAGGCACAGGTGATGGGCGAAAGCTGGGGGGACTGAGTGGCTCAGTTAAAGTTCACCCAACCTGCCGTCGCGGAAATCGCTCAAGGCCTGGTAGATTTCATCCTGTGAGTTCATGACAAAGGGGCCGTACTGAACAATAGGCTCTTTCAGAGGTTGGCCTGAAATCAGCAACACCTTGGCATCCTCGCTGGCTTCGATCACCACACCATCGGCCTGGGCGCCATTGGCCAGAATCGCCATGCGTTGCACCGGCACGGTTTCCCCGGCAATGCTGACTTGACCGCGGTACACGTAAACAAAAGCGTTGTGACTCGCAGGCAGTGGCTGGGCAAAGTGGCTGCCTGCGCTCAGGTGCAGGTCCAGGTAGTTGGGTTGTGTGGTGTCGCGTGTCACGGCACCGCTGATGCCATGGCTTGCACCCGCAATCACGGTCACGGCCACGCCTTCTGGCGTGGTAAATTTGGGCAGATCATCGGCCTTGAAATCGCGGTACCAGGGCGTGTTCATCTTGTCGCGTTTGGGCAGGTTCAGCCAGAGCTGAAAACCTTCCATCACACCTTTTTCCTGCTGCGGAATTTCGGAATGGATCACGCCCTTGCCAGCGGTCATCCATTGCACACCGCCGTTTTCCAGCAGACCTTCGTGGCCGGCGCTGTCTTTGTGCAACATGCGTCCGGCAATCATGTAGGTCACGGTCTCGAAACCGCGGTGCGGATGGTCAGGGAAGCCGGCAATGTAGTCGTCAGGCTGGTCGCTGCCAAAGGCGTCGAGCATCAGGAAAGGATCAAGCCGCTGCTGCAGGTTTTGCGTCAGCACGCGGGTCAGTTTGACGCCCGCGCCGTCCGAGGTGGCTCGGCCTTCAACCAGGCGTTCAATGCTGCGTGTCTGTGATACGGTCTGCTGGACAAGTCGTGTGTTCATGCGGAGTCCTTTCTTGATCTGGGTTAATGGCAATGGGCGTAGTTTATTCAACAACAATGACTTTGAGAATCCCTTTGAATGGGTATGATTAATTCCATGATGGAACAATCAAGCCCAAGCATTGACCCCAACGACCTGCTCATTTTTGCCAGTGTGGCCGACTCTGGCAGCTTCAGCCGTGCTGCCGAGCGTATGGGTTTACCCAAATCGACCGTGTCGCGGCGGCTGGCCGCACTGGAACACCGATTGGGCGAGCGCCTGTTGCTGCGGACCACCCGGCGCCAGTCATTAACCGAGTTTGGTTTGCAGCTGCTGGAGCACGCGCGACAGGTGGTGTCTGAGGTGGAAGCCGTGACGGCTTTAAGCGAGCGTCGCCAGGCCACACCCAGCGGGCGGCTGCGGGTGTCCATGCCCAGTGACTTTGCCAACCTGGTGTTGGCCGATACCCTGGCCGCGTTTATTGCGCTGTATCCGGCGATCCAGCTGGAGCTGGATTTGTCGCCGCGGCGGGTGGACTTGCTGGGCGAAGGTTTTGATGTGGTTCTGCGCATGGGCACGCTGCCCGACGATGCATCGCTGGCAGCGCGGCGCCTGGCCGCTTTTTCTTTTGGTTTGTATGCATCTCCCAACTACCTGGCCGAGCATGGGGAACCGCTTGACCCCGATGATCTGGCCCGGCATGCAGCGATCAGGATGCTGCTGGCCAATGGTGAGGTCGCGACCTGGACGCTGGCGCAGGGGGAGCAGCGTTGGCAGGGCATACCGCCGGGTCGGGCCAGCGCCAATGCCCCGGAGTTGTTGATCAAACTGGCGTGTGCCGGTGCCGGCATTGCTGCCGTGCCAGACTACTTTGCCGCACCTGAGGTACGCCGGGGGGCTTTGCGACGGGTGCTGCCGCTCTGGTGCCTGCCCAGCCACATCGCCTGGGCGGTGTTTCCGGAGCGCAAGCTGATGCCGGTCAAAACCCGGGTTTTTATTGACATGCTGCAGACCGCGCTGGCACAGGTCTAAGACTTTGCGGGTCAGACCACTCCCGTAGCGACGTGCTCTGACCCCAACAGGTCTAAGACTTTGCGGGTCAGACCACTCGCGTAGCGACGTGCTCTGACCCCAACAAACTAAGTGGTCAGGGGCAAGCGACGCTATTCGGGTGTCATGTCGATTAATTGTTCTGTTTTTGGAACGATGTATCTCAATTGACGTGACTTATCACGTGATCGGATCGTAAATAGAATAATTCCATCGCCAATACACCCTGCGTTGGCACTTTCAATCCAAGAGAACATTGACCATGAAATTACTGCACGTTGACTCCAGCATTCTGGGCACCCATTCCGTTTCGCGCCAACTCAGCGCTGAAATTGTCGCTGAATGGCGCAAGAGCCGTCCCGACACCACGGTCGAGTACCTTGATCTGGCGTTGAATGCCCCCAACCATTTTGGTGCCGACGCCATCGCCGTCAAGGGCATCGCCCAGCCCGAGCCCACCGAAGCCCAGCGCGCCGAGAACGCCGTGTCCGAGCAGCTGGTCAGCCAGTTTCTGGCCGCTGACGTGATTGTGATTGGTGCACCGTTTTACAACTTTTCCATCCCGACCCAACTCAAGGCCTGGATTGATCGCCTGGCACAACCCGGTCGCACTTTCAAATACGTTGAGACTGGCCCGGTGGGCTTGGCCACCGGCAAAACCGTGATTGTGGCGTCCACCCGTGGTGGTGCGTATTCGACCAGCGAAGGCGGTCAGGCCACGGAGCACCAGGAGAGTTACCTCAAGGTGGTGTTTGGTTTCTTTGGTGTGACTGACGTGCGTATTGTTCGTGCCGAAGGTCTGGCCATGGGCGCTGCGCCCAAGGCCGCTGCCTTGAGTGCTGCGCGCGCCGACATGGAAGTGGCCACGGTCTGAGGCTGTCTTGCCTGGCCGCTTGGAAAAGCTTGCGGGTCAGACTACTCGCCCAGCGGTGTGCCATCAGCGGCCAGGGTCTGCCCCTTGCGTTGCACGATCATGCCGTAGGCCTGGGGCTGGCGGTGCAGGTCGAAGTTGAACGTGGTGCGCTGGTAGACGGCGCAAAAGTCCAGGTCAATGCGGGCAATGGCCATCTCGTCCCCCTTGGTGTGACAGCGGGCCATGACCTCCCCCGATGGTGCAACGATGCAACTGCCGCCGATGCTGTCCACGCCTTCTTCCAGGCCCGCTTTGGCCACGCCCACCACCCAGGTGCCGTTTTGGTAGGCGCCGGCCTGCAGTGAGAGTTGGTTGTGAAACAGTGACAGGTCATCGTGCTCGGGGGCCGGCGCGTTGTGCACTGGGGTGTTGTAGCCAATCAGCACCAGTTCCACCCCCTGCAAGCCCATCACGCGGTAGGTTTCGGGCCAGCGCCGGTCATTACACAGCGCCATACCCACGACGCCGCCGAAAGCCCGCGTTACACCAAAGCCGGGTCCGGGCGAGAAATAGCGCTTTTCAAGATGCTGAAAACGCCGCCAGGGCTCATGGTCCCGGTGACCGGGCAAATGCACCTTGCGGTATTTGCCAACAATCTGGCCCGCACGGTCCACCAGAATCGACGTGTTGTAGCGCATCTGGCAACCGGCTTCTTGCGCCAGTTCGGCGTAGCCCAGGTAAAAACCGACACCCAGGGAGCGCGCCAGGCTGAACAGGGGTTCGGTGGCCAGGTTGGGCATGTCACGCTCGTAAAACTGGTTGAGATCATGTTCGTCCTCGATGTACCAGCGCGGGAAAAAGGTGGTGAGTGCCAGCTCGGGGTAAACGATCAGGTGCGCGCCCAGTGCATGGGCCTGGCGCATCAGCTCACACAGGCGCGCCACCACCTGGGGGCGGCTGTCGTTGCGCTGGATCGGGCCCAATTGGCCCATGGCCACATTGACATAACGAGACATAAGTTATTCCTCTGACGTTCGGTTGGCAAGTTCCAGCACCACCTGAAGCAGCAGCTGAGCGCCGCGCACCAGGTCGTCGGGTTCGGTGTGTTCGCGCACGTTGTGGCTCAAGCCACCGACGCTGGGTACAAAGATCATGGCGCTGGGGCAGACACGTGCCAACATTTGCGCGTCGTGACCCGCGCCGCTGGGCATACGCTGGTGGCTGCAACCCAGCGCCTGGGCCTGGCGTTCCACCACAGCCACCACGCGGCGGTCAAATGCCACCGGGTCAAACCGGGCCAGCGACCGGGACGTGAGGCCCACGCCCTCGGTTTGCGCGGCGTGCGCCGCAAATGCATGGAGCTCGGCTTCGGCCTGCGCCAGGTCCAAACGGTCGGTATTGCGCAGGTCAACGGTGAACACGGCTTGCTGGGCAATCACATTCACCAGATTGGGCTTGAGCCGCAGCGCCCCCACTGTGGCCAGTTGGTGGCCGCCCAGTCGCTGCGCCAGTTCGCGCACAAACACCGCCACCTGGGCGGCCACCAGCGCGGCATCATGGCGCAGGGCCATGGGTGTGGTGCCGGCGTGGTTGGACTGGCCGCTGACGGTGAACTCGGTCCACGAGATGCCCTGCACCCCTTCGACCACGCCAATCTGCAGCCCTTGCTGCGCCAGCACCGGCCCCTGTTCAATGTGCAGTTCGACGTAGCTGTCGACCCAGGGCGCGTTGACAGGCACCGTGCCCAGGTAGCCGATGCGCTGCAGCTCGGTTTGCACGCTCACACCGTCGGTGTCGCAGGTGGCCAATGCGTCTGGCAAGGGCAGGCCGCCCGCATACACCAGACTGCCCATCATGTCGGGCTGGAAGCGCGCCCCTTCTTCGTTGGTGAACACCGCCACCGTCAGCGGGCGGCGGGTTTGCCTGGCCGCGTCACGCAGCGTGGCCACCACTTCCAGTCCTGCCAGCACGCCGTAATTGCCGTCGTACAGGCCGCCGGTGCGCACCGTGTCGATGTGAGAGCCCATCATGACTGGTGGGCCATCCACAGCGCCGTCCAGGTGGCCAAAGAGATTGCCAATGGCGTCCACTTCGACCCGCAGTCCCAGCGCCCGCATGCGAGCCACGGTCCAGTCGCGGCCCTGGCGGTCGGCGTCGGTCAGTGCCAGCCGGTTCACACCGCCGCCGGGCAGGGCGCCGATCTGCCCCAACGCCTGCAGACTGTCCAGCAGACGCTGCCCCCGGATGTGCAAGTTGGCAGCGGGGCTCATCGCGCAACCCCATCGTGCAGCACCTGGGCCGCGCTACGGCCCACCAGCTGCTGGTAGAGCGCGGGGTCGGTGTCACCTTCGCTGCCAAACAGCAGCACCCGGCTGCCTGGCCCCAGGCCGACCGCAGCGCTGGCGCCCGGGTCTTGCGCCAGCAGCAAGGCCGCTGCCAGGCCCGCCACGGCGGACTCACCCGCCACGATGGCCGGGTCACCGCCGACTGGACTGGCCAGCCGGCGCATGGCATCAACCGCCGCCTGGTCGGTAATGGTGCAAAAGACATTGGCACCGGTGGCCAGGACCTCCCAGGCCAGCAAGGACACTTCACCACAGGCCAGCCCCGCCATCAGCGTGTCAAGCTCACCCTTGACGGCAACCACCGCACCGGCGCGCGCACTTTGCAACAGGCAATCGGCGCGCTCGGGCTCCACCACCACGATCACCGGCCTTTGGGCGGCACTGCGTTCCCAGAAATAGGCACACACCGCCGCTGCAAAGCCGCCCACCCCGGCCTGCACAAAGACATGTGTGGGCCATTGCGCCAGGGCGCTCACGGCCTCATGCACCATGAGCTGGTAGCCCTGCATCACGTCGCGTGGAATGTCCATGTAGCCGGGATAGGAGGTGTCGGAAATGACGAACCAGCCCTTGGCCCGGGCCTCGTGGTCGGCCTGCTGCACCGAGTCGTCGTAATTGCCGGCGGTGCGCAGCACCTGCGCACCATAACGCTCAATCGCCTGTTTGCGACCGTCGCTGACGGTGGCGTGGATGTAGATGACGCAGCGGCAGCCCATCATCTGCGCGCCCCAGGCCACGGAGCGGCCATGGTTGCCGTCGGTGGCGCAGGTCACCGTGATGTCGGTGCAGGCGTTGCGCAGCGCCGCATCGTCCAGCAATTCGGCCGGGCTGATGCTGCGGCCCAGACGCTGGCCCAGCACACGGCACAACAAGCGGGCCACCGCATAGGCGCCACCCAGCGCCTTGAAACTACCCAAACCAAAGCGCGAGCCTTCGTCCTTGTAATGGATGGCCGCCAGCCCGGCCGCAGCGGCCAGTTCCGGCAAGGTGTGCAGGGGCGTGACGCGGTAGCCCGCCCAGCTGGTGATGACCGCCTGGGCTTGTGCCAGGGCGGTGGCGCTCAGCAGGGCCTGTCGCTTCGGGTCATAGGCTTGTGTCGCCTGGTACTGCGGATTGATGAAAAATGTGAAGGGCGTTTTGGGTAATGGGTTCATGGTGTCTTTGTCTTACTATTGAGATTCCAGGTCGGCCAGTTGCGCATGGGCCTGTTCAATACGGGCCATGCGGACGCGGGCTTTTTTTGGGGCCTGCGCCAGTGCTGCCGTTGCCAGAAAATTGATCAGACTGATGGCGCTCACGTACGAATCAAAAATGGCTTCGTTTTGGGGTGGGCAGATGAATACCGCCTGGGCCCGAGCCGCCAGCGCCGACACCCGCGCGTCGGTCAGCAGTACCAGCGTGGCGCCTGCCTCACAGGCGATGCCCACCACCTGTGACAGCCGGTGGGTACGGCGGCGGAAATCCATGGCCAGCAGCACGTCGCGTGGCTGGATTTCGGCCAGCAGCTCGGCGTCTTCTCCAGATCCTTCGTTGAGCAGATAAACCTCGGTGCGCACCTGTGACAGCAAGGCGCGCGCATAAAACGCAGCCATGTAGCCGTTGCGATAACCCACCACCCAGACCCGCCGTGCGCCGGTCAGCAGCTTGACGGCCACTTGCACACCGGGTTCTGTCACGTCGTCAGCCAGGGCCGCAAGCCGCTGGGTATCCTGGGCGATGTGCTGCCGCAACGGGCCACCCGGTGTGTCCTGATGCGCCATGTGGTACAGCGGTGAGGGCTGCGGTGCGCCGTCGCGCAGGTGCTGCCGAAAGGCTTGAAAGTCGGTAAACCCCAGCCGCCTGAAAAACCGCGCCGCGCTGGCTTTGGAGACGCCGGCTTGGCTGGACAGTTCCGTGGCGCTGTAGGTGAGGGCATTTTTTTGATGCGCCAGCAGCACGTCGGCCAATTTGCGGTCGGCCGCAGAGAGCGCCGCGTAGTGGCGCTGGATCAGGTCGTGTAATACGTTGCTTGGTGTCATGGCGGGTGTGAAGTTTTGGTGCCAGCGTCCCCAAAATGGGGCTTAACGTGCACCGATGAGAAACATATTTTTCATGAATAGTTTAATAGAAACATATTTTTCATGTGTTTCTGACGCTGTTTGCAAGTGCAATGCCAGGTACAACAGGTGGCACACATCTTGCAAAACAGGTTCTGTGTTCAATTCATTTATGACAGGAAACCTCATGAAGTTCAATGCGTTCTCCAACTTGGCTGCTCTGATGGCCAGCGCCGTCCTGATGTTCGCTGTGCCTGCGCACGCCGCGGATGATTCACTTACTGCGGTCATGGCCAAGAAGTCGATCGCCCTGGGGGTGGCCTCGGATTTCCCGCCCTATGGTTATATGGGTCCTGACTTCAAGCTCACCGGTGTCGACGTGGCCACGGCCCAGTTGATTGCCGACAAGCTGGGTGTGAAAGCCGAGTTTGTGCCCGTGAGCACCCCCAACCGCATTCCCTATTTACAAACCAAAAAGATCGACCTGATCGTCTCGGCGCTGGGCAAAAATGCCGAGCGTGAGAAGGTGATCGACTTCACGGTGGCCTATGCGCCGTTTTTTCAGGCTGTTTTTGGCCCCAAGGCACTGAACATCAAGAGCTTTGGCGACCTCGCGGGCAAGACCATTGCCGTCACGCGTGGCACCATCCAGGACGACGTGTTGCAGCAAGTGGCACCGCCCACCCTGAAAATCATGCGTTTTGAAGACGATGCCACCACGGTGGCGGCTTTTATTTCGCAGCAAACCCAGTTGCTGGCCACGGGTGCGGCCGTGGCAGCGGCAGCCGTTCAGAAAAACCCCCAGGTGCAGGCCGAATACAAGCTGCTGCTGAAAGACTCGCCCAACTTCATTGGTGTGCGCAAGGGTGAAAGCGCTTTGTTGTCCAAGGTGAATGACATTCTGCGCGTGGCCAAGGCAGATGGCACGCTGGAGCAGTATTCGCAGAAATTCCTGGGCCGCGGCACCGGCGTTTTGCCAGATTAAGCCTGTTGCACCAGCGCCAGCGCTATTGACCATGATCGAATTCAACTTTGCCGTGGTATTGGCCCAGTGGCCCATGCTGATGCGCGGGCTCGGTCTGACCATGGTGCTGACCGCGGCTTCCGCGGTGCTGGGGGCCATGTTGGGCACCGCCTGCGCCTGGGCCCGGTTGCATGGCGGCATGGTCTTGAAGCGGGTGGTCGGCCTGTATGTGGAGCTGGTGCGTAACACGCCGTTCATCATCCAGTTGTTTTTTATATTTTTCGGCTTGCCCTCCATCGGGGTGCGTCTGTCGGTCGAGCTGGCCTGTGTGCTGGCCATGGTGTTGAACCTGGGGGCGTATGCCTGTGAAATTGTGCGTGCCGGCTTGCAGGCCACGCCCAGGGGGCAGCTTGAGGCGGCCATGAGTCTGGCGCTGACCCCCTGGCAAATTTTTTCCAGGGTGGTGCTGCCACCGGCGCTGGCGCGGATTTGGCCCGCGCTGGTGAGCCAGATCATCATCGTCATGCTGGGTTCGGCCGTGTGTGGTCAGATTTCTGCTGAAGAGTTGTCGCAAGCGGCCAACCTGATTTCCAGCCGCACTTTTCGCAGCTTCGAATCCTACATTGTGGTCACCCTGGCCTACCT
>MESQ01000003.1 GCA_001771065.1 Burkholderiales bacterium RIFOXYD12_FULL_59_19
GTGATGAATGCATCCATTCGACCATCACGCTTCTTGAGCAATTCAGGCTGCAAGACCTTCAGTGGAGGTGATCGGCCTCACGCTGCCATGACCATCGTGCGCCGACGTATCTTGCCAGTGATGGCGCCACCAGCGTGCCCCAACCAGGAGGGCGTTGCCAGCATCTAAGCTGAACGACAAATCCAGCGCATCAGTGCCCACCGGGTGCTGTGGCTGCGCTCGGTCAAAAACAGCACAAAACGGCTGATTTGGCTCCGTCAAGATGCCCTGTTTGGGCAGCACAGCCATTGCCATGGTGGCTTGATGCATCGGCTCTGTCGGGCTTGCTCCCCCCAAGACCATTGCAGCCGGTGCGATGGAAAAAGATATTTTCAGAGTGGAAGAAACTGACGGCTTTGGCCTGGTCCGGGCTCGTCCAACAAACGGTTCAGATCGTGGCTTCGCACGATCTAACCTTACTTCCGTTAGGCCGCACTTGGAAGACCTTCGCGCCATGCGCTAAGCACTGACGCAATGAACGGGGCCTTGGCCTCCGTGTACGCCTCTCGGTCAAGGGGATAGCGGGCCGCGAGCTGCAACTTCAGGCTCTCGTATTGCTGCGCCAACGAGGAGCTCCTGCGCAAGGCATCCCGAAACGCAAGACGCTCCTGCCAGAGCTGACTGCGCCAAGGAATGAGATGCAGGTGATGAGTACGGACTGCAGGCGACGGCTTGCAAAACCAGTGCATTTCGTCGGGCTTGTACGGGAAGTAGCAATAGCCCACCGACTGGGCGGCTGCTATTGCCTGCCTTGAGGACTCCAAGTCTCGGACTGGCGCCATGATGTCGATAACCGGCTTGGCTGACAGACCTACAACTGCCGTGCTACCGATATGCTCGACTTCGCCAACGAGCCAGGGTTGCAGCGCGGCCCGAAGCACCCGAGCTTCCGCAGCGAACAGCCCCGGCCAGGCGGCAGAGTACGGCACAACCGAGATTGGAACGTCTTCTGAAGTGGGAAAACTCATGATGCTCGTTTGCGCTAACGTTCGCGCTGTCCGGCGCACAGCCCGAGCCGCAAAGCGGCAACCTTTGGCTGCGTGTCCGTGACGAGCAAATTGTTAAATTTCACTACCTGCCCGCACTACATGAGCCCGAGCAAGACGTTCTGCCATGCGAGTTTGCCAGCCAGGGCCACTGGCTCGCCACTTGGAAATAACATCTACCGGTAAACGCAAGGAAATAAGTTGCCTGGGACTTGAAGACTTGGGGCGGCCACCTTTTTTAACCATAGCACGGCTAAGCATGTCATCGGTGAGTTCCGGCAGCTCTTTGTATTCCACAGGCTTTACAACATGCGCATCTACACGCGCCAGATCAGAGCCCAAAGTACGGGGCGAGGCGTGTTTGTTCACGATCATTTGCCTTTCGCATACTAAAAATGTGACGCACCGTGCCACGCGGGGTATAGCCGACAACCACCATAGTCCTTGCGCGTATCTTCAACCTCGACTGTCAAGCCATCAAACACGACAACCGCATCTTCAAAATCCAATCCGCGATCTGCCAACGCCTTTTCACGTTTGGAAGGATCGTAGGATAAGCGCATGAGGTTATTGTATATACGAAAACATGGCATTGCAATCGCAAACCAACACCACTACGACACCCACGCGGTGAAATTTAATCGGGATAGGAAGAAGCCTCACGGCACCTCCCTCCCACACCACCGGACATACGGGTCACGTATCCGGCGGTTCCTTGAAACTTCGTTGATCTCATGCTGCCCTGGCCCTTGCCAGTTCGGGCAGCCCCATTTGACGAAACAGTTTTGCAGGCAGCGCCAAATTCAGCGCTGGCGTTTTGCTCAGGCGCCATGGCCCATGCGCGCTTTTGCTTGTGTTCCAAGCCTCGCGCACACTGACCCCGCGTTTCCTTAACTCGCGGTAACCCGCGCTGCCCCATTGTTTCCATGCGTAGCATCGTAACCGCCGTCGCACCCATTTGTCGATCTCGCGCAGAGGGCTCAGCACTTCGGCTATTCCAAAGTAAGCTTTCCACCCGGTCAGGGCAGTCTTTAACTCTTGCACGATGTCAACCAAACGGCGACCACGTGTGCGACGGGTCAGCTCGCGGATGGTGTCTTTGAGTTTGTCGATGGCCTTGTCGGCCACCTTGATCCTCGCCCCCCGTTTGCTGACGGTAAAGCCCAGAAACTTGCGGTTTGCGGGTCTGTCTACAGCGCTTTTGTTGGCGTTCACTGTGAGCCGCAGTGAATCGCGCAGATAGCGCGTTACGTTTTGCATGAGCCGTTCGCCCGCGCGTTTGCTTTTGACGAAGATATTGCAGTCATCGGCATAGCGGGCGAAGCGGTGGCCTTGGCGTTCCAGCGCCCAGTCCAGTTCGTCCAGCACCACGTTGGCCAGCACCGGTGACAAGGGGCCGCCCTGCGGCACCCCTTGTGTGGTCGCCTGCTTTTGCCCATTGACTTGCACCCCGCCTTTGAGAAAGCGGTTGATGAGTTTGAGCACATCGGTGCCAGTCACGTGCTGGCGCACGCGAACCATCAGGCGGTCGTGGTTGACGCGGTCGAAGAACGCCTCCAGATCGATGTCCACCACCCAGCCGTATCCTTGTCGAATCGTGGCCTGGGCGTGACGCATCGCTTGGTGGGCGTTGCGTCCGGGCCGAAAGCCGTAGCTGTTGGGGTGGAAATGTGGCTCCCATTGGCGTTGGACGATTTGTGCCAGCGCTTGCTGGATGAATCGGTCCGTCACCGTCGGGATACCCAGCAGGCGTTTTCTTCCGTCTGGCTTTGGGATTTCCACGCGCCGTACCGGCTTGGGCTGGTAAGTGCCTGCCACCAGTTGCGCGCGGATGCCGGGCCAGTTCGCTTTGAGGTGGGCACCGAGTTCGTCGACGGTCATGCCGTCAATGCCCGGCGCGCCTTTGTTGCGCTTGACCCGTTCCAAGGCTTGCTTGAGGTTCTCTTTGTGCAGAACCTCGCTCATCAGGGTTGAGATTTCCGATGATGAGGTGCTCTGGGGTTTTCCAGCGATGGGTTCATCCACCAGTGTCGCCATCTGGGGCAACGGCGGTGGCACCGCAGCCAAGGCCGCGTTGTGCTTGTCAGATGCTGTCCCCTCTCTCTTCACACCCAGCTCCTTCATCGTTCAAGGTTCAGGCCTTCGGTGCGGGCCGCACCTACTATGCCTTCTGCTGACTTCTGCCCTGCGGTCAAAACCAGTTTCCCGGTTCTCAGTCGCTTTCGCATTCGCTCCAGCGACACAGGGCAGATCTCCCGTGGTAAGACACGAATCCTTCCTCGCATAGACGCCGGATTTACAAAATGCACTCTTGTCGGTGTCGCCACCCACGTTGTAGATAGAGGACTTGACGGTCACGTGCCCGCTGGTCCCGAATGCATCACGCCTCATATCCGGTTTTTGTTCATCGTCCCGCGATTTCGCCTTGGGCTTCCTCCGCACCCCGCCTCGCGGCGACGCACTTGCCCTTTGGCTAACCTTCGGCTCTACATAGGCCTGGTATCGGGACTTGCACCCGACTGGATTCGTGCCATGCACGGCACACACGTTGGAGGCCAGGCGCGGCCGTAGGCCATCGCCTCTGGGCCGACCAGTTAAACATCGTCACCCCCGGCGCGACTATTGATAAACGCAATGAGAAACGCGAAAACCGTCGCGAGCGTCGCCAGTGGGAGTTGCCACCAGAGCGCCGCAATAGGGTAGAGAACGACAACTGCGCCAATGTCAGCTAAGACGACCTGCTTGCGTAAAGGAGCAAGCACGCCCCCGTACATCTTGTTTAGTGCGACGACTTTCCCGATATTCGGCAGGCATACGACGAAGAAGAGAAGAGTCAAAAGGACAGAAGCCACCACGAGCAACCACTGCTGCCGGTATTAGTCTGCAGTCCAAACGATCCCGATTACGAGCAACCACACGAACATGAAGTTGACGCCCGTGCGTCGCAGACTGGCGCTTACTTGCCTTTCCACTTCATCGATGTGATCTTGAGTAACCATAGGACGCTGTTTAACGCTGAGGTAACCGGCGCATGACAGCAAGTGAAGCGCCGCTGGCAGGCGTCCGTGTTGACCGCCGCGTTATCTTTACTGGGCCTTTGGGAGTTTTGTAGATGTCTAGCTCAACCCCCGACCAGGATCGGTAGTCTGTTTCGTCGTACCAAAAATACCCCGCAACTCGATTCGGTACTTTCAGGCCATCGCTCGCTTGCTTGTAGCCAAGTAGATCGATGATCTCCCTGACCTGGGCAACAGTGGCTGAACGCTGAAGGACGGAAGTGGAGGTGTAACTCATGTGCCAAGAACTCTAGACGCCCAACGGCAGTCCGCTGGAGCGTTAGGCCGCATGTTTTGGCAGGCCGCTGGCGGAAGCCTTGTTTAAGGCGGCGGCGGCTCGAACGAGAGCCATGAGTGCGCCAGTGTTAACCACTGCGCCTTGCGGGAAGTCGATAGCTCTCCTGACATTGCCATCAAGGCTTGAATTGAATAGCTTTGATGGATCGGGGAGCGACGCTCCCTTGGCGAACGTGAGCTTCACCGCCTTCTTGTAGGTTTCTCCGGTGCAGATAATCCCGCTACAGGACCAGACGGGGTTGTTCCACTTCCACTCTTCGGTGACGTTGGGATCGGCGCCTCTGATAGAGGTTCTAAGCTTGGCGAGAAGTTCACCTCGCCAGTCCGACAGCTCCGCGATCCGCTGGTCAATCAGCGAGGACGGAGACTTGCCGACATCGGCTTCCGGCGTCGTCTTTGCAGATCGCTTGGCGGCTGGCACTGGATGTTCCTTGACGGTGGGGTGGCGTAGTGTGGATTGTATGCGGCCTAACGTCGAAGCTCAACAGCAGCCCGCTTTCGTGCCGTCAGTTTTGAGCGACCTGTTATACGCGCAGTTTCATCGGCAAGAGC
This sequence comes from Burkholderiales bacterium RIFOXYD12_FULL_59_19, assembly GCA_001771065.1. Lineage (GTDB taxonomy): Bacteria > Pseudomonadota > Gammaproteobacteria > Burkholderiales > Burkholderiaceae_C > Rhodoferax. Next base: position 4,931 of record MESQ01000003.1, read on the forward strand.
GAGCAAGCCGCGAAGAGCCTGATTGACCGCCTCAGATGTTGGAAACGCCTTGGCAAGTTTAGGGTCAATAAGTGCGACCGAAGTGCCTTTAGCTACTTCCTTGAAGAACTTGCCACGTTCCAATTTAACAAAATCAGTGCGCTTGTACTCTGAGCGCATCTCGTCTTCAACCTTCTTCATAGAGCTTCCTTTCAATGCGTGCAACACGCCGTGCACTGATGATGCGAATGCCACCGGGCCGATAGGTGTGCGAGACCGAAAGCAATCGCCCAAGGCTCGACATCCCGAATGTAATGTAGCGAGACTCGCCCACAGAATGGTCGGGGTCATGACCGGACACTGCGAGTTGATCGAGGAACACCGAAGCCGCTTCGTCGAAAGAGACGCCATGCTTTTGGATATTGGCTTCAGCCTTCGGCGTATCCCACTCGAACTCCATCATGGCGTTGTCCTCGCTCTACTCCGCATGACTTGATATACGGGGACACGGGCGTGTCTCCCTACCATGGCGTTTGTCGCCCTAACACCGGAACAAAAAAGTTCCCGAAACCCGCATGAAATATGGGTTTCCAACGACTTTCGTTCAACGTCAAGGTTCATAACAGTTCCAGAAATGCCAGCACGCCGATTTTCACGTCAACTCAGCTGCAGGGTCAGTTGTGTAAACAATTGCTTCGCCTGCACTATAGTACTTCGGACAGTGCGCCTGAATGTCCAACGCTGCGAACCTGACATCAAACCCCACTCAATACCCGCGCCCCACATCCACCAGCCCAGCCACCAATTCACCCCGCTGCAAAGCCAAGAGTTTGCCAGCAATCTGCGCAATGCTGGTCTCGCGCAAGGTGCGCGCCGAGGTGTGCGGCGTGATCGTGATGTTGGGGTGCCGCCAAAATGGATGATCGAGCGGCAAGGGCTCAGTGCGAAACACGTCCAGCGTGGCACCGGCCAGATGGCCGCTGTCAAGCAGCGCCAGCAAATCCTCGTCAACCAGGTGCGCACCGCGCGCCACGTTGATGACGTAGCCGCCGGGCTGCAATCGGCTCAAGGTGTTGCGGTTCATGATGCCCTGGGTGTCGACGGTGAGCGGCAGCAGGTTGACCAGAATGCGGCTGGCCGCCAGAAAGTCATCGCGCTGTTCGTCGCCATGAAAGCCGCGAATGCCCTCAATGGCCTTGGCCGTTCGGCTCCAGCCATTCACCGGAAACTCAAAGTGCGTCAGGGCTTGTGCCACGCGCTGCCCCAGCACGCCCATGCCCATGACACCGACGGGAAAGTCAGCGCGGTTGCGCGGCGGGTGCGCAGTCCAGCGGCCCTGACTGATGTCGGCGGCATAAACATCAAGTTCCCGAAAGTGGCGAATCACCGCATGGCACACGTACTCGGCCATTTGCACCGCCATGCCGGCATCGTCCAGGCGCACGAAGCTGGCGCTGGCGGGCAGGCGCAGTTTCAGCAAGGCATCGACACCGGCGCCGATGGCAAACACGGCCTTGAGCTGCGGCTGCTCGTCAAAAAACTGTTGCGGCGGCGCCCACACCACGGCGTAGTCGGCAGGGCTTGCGCCGGTTTGCCAGAGTTCAATTTTGGCCTGAGGCAAGGCGACACGCAGGCCAGCCAACCAGGGTTCCGGGTCGGTGTTGGTGCAGCAGAAGGTGATGTTCAAGACAGACATGGGGCAGAAAGATACTAAAAATTTCAACTGGTGCGCATTGGCCGATGTAACTCTTGCCACGCCAGCAGCTCAGAGGGTCGCAGACCGTAGCGCGCCAGCACCCCCTCGTGCAGCCGCCTGAGTTCTTCGACGATCAGTGCGCGCACTTCAGCTTGTTCTTGCTTGGGAATACGCAGGGCCACGGATTGCGCAATGCTGGCCAGTGGATCAACTTGCGGCTGCAAGATGACTTCACGGATGGTTTGTTTAATGAAGTCGCGCCAGGCCAGGCGCAGGGGGTCGGGCTCTGCCAGGTCTTGTTTGATGGCCAGATATTCCTGCGTGGAGCGTTCGTAGGCCCAGACATAAAGGTCGCGCAGCAGCTCGACGCGCGTCATCTCAAACACGCCAAGCGTGGCGCGGCTGTAGGCCTGCTCGGGTACGTCCATAAAAGTCAGCGGGCACAAATTGGCGCGGAACAGGGGCAGGTTTGCGGCCAGCCGGGAGGTGCGCTTGTTGATGTCGGCAAAGGGCTGGAGATAGGGCAAGTGCACCATCATGAAGAATGATTGCTCGAACGGATCGTGAATCTGATTGGCCTTGGCCAGCAGTGCGCTCAGTGCGTCTTCAATTTGCTGCGGCTTTGACAGGGGTCGATAGACACTTTTGCCAATATCGACGGCGTGCTGGCGAACCCGGCCTTCATCCGCCGGGTTGGGCAGCAAGTTTTCCGCCAGGGCACTGTGCAGGTTCATCAAGGTGTAGCGGTTGAGTTCGGCGCTGTCGATGTTTTCAACCAGCAATTCAATCGCCGTCTTGTGGTTAAGGATCATCTGCGTTTCGATGGCGGATTTGCCACGCGCGGCCTTGCCGTGCTCGATGAGTTCACGCGTGTCGAGCCGGGTGTAGGTGTTGCCCTCCAAATGACTCGATGCCCATGACAAGTCGATCAGCAGCCGGTTCAGAATGGCGCGGCTGTAAGTGCCTGCCGGTTGATCGATGTCGGCAGTTTTGCCCATTCTGTGCAATTGACGACGCATCGCCGCTGACAGATACCAGGTGGTGTTGGGCAGGTAGGCATCCAGAAAATCACGCTGGTAGCCCACCGGTTTACGGGCTTGCGCAGGCTGGTCGATATAGGCCAGGATGTCCTGGCTGTCAGCAGACAGGGGAATATGCCGGGGAAAACCATCGCTGACCGAGGTGACAACGCCAAAATAGCGACGCGCTCTGGCTTCACCTCTGGCGATGACTTGGCCACGGTCGATCAACCCGGCGATCAGGCGTTGTGCCGTGCGCCGGGCCAGACCGGGGTGCGCGACCAGAAGTTCAGCCAAGGTCAATCCGTTGCCGGATGACTGAATGCTGTTCAGCAGGTCTGAGCTTGATGACATGGCAGTATTGGCGCTGTTTCAGGTGTCTTTGGCGCGATTATGGCGCAGTTTTGGCGCTATTGTGGCGCGATTAATCAAGCCTCAATGACCACCAATTTGAGCAGTTCAGCGCCTTCCACCACCTGGTCACCGGGGGCATAGAGCAGTTCTTCGACGACGCCGTCGATGGGTGCGGCAATGGTGTGCTCCATTTTCATGGCGTCCATCACCGCCAGCGCCTGGCCGCGCTGGACCCTGTCACCGGCCTTGACGGCAAACGACACCACCTTGCCCGGCATAGGCGCCGTCAGGCGACCGACCTCGGCGGGCGCTTCGCCGGCGTGCAGCAACAGGTCAACGGCAATGATTCTTGTTGCACCTTGCGCCGTGTGGATGTGCGCCAGCTCGCCCTGGCGATAGACCGTTACCAGCGCCCGCTGGCCCGCAAAACTCAGGTCAATGCCCGCTGGTGTGGCGGCAAATTCCAGCACGCCAGTGGTCTCTCCCACGGACAAAAACAGCGCACCATCGTGCAGATACGTCAGTCCGGCCTGCACCTGCTCACCAGCAAATTCAAACGCAAAGCGCCGCGTGAAGACGCCATGGCTGCGCCAGCCGTCGGTCTTGCTGAAGGGGTCGTTGCCCTCGGCGGCGCGCTCATCCAACAGGGTTTGCACCACATCTGCAGCCGCCGCCAACGCCAGGCCCACGTGCTCCTGGTTGAACAGCACCCCTGCCTCACGAGGAATCAAACCGGTGTCCAGATTGGCCTGCGCAAACGAGGGCGACTGCAGCACATGGCGCAAAAACTGCACATTGGTGGTCAGGCCAATGATGTGGGTTTGTGCCAGTGCGTCATCGAGCCGCGCCAGCGCCTGGGCACGGGTGTCGCCATGCACAATGACCTTGGCCACCATGGAGTCGTAAAACGGGCTGATGCTGTCACCCTGGCGCACACCGTCGTCAAAACGCAGCGGGCTGATGGCAAAACTGCTGCAGAGTGGCTTGCGGTACACGTCGAGCCTGCCGGTGGCAGGCAGGAAGTTGTTGTCGGGGTTTTCGGCGCAAATACGTGCCTCGATGGCATGGCCGGTGATCTTCAACTGGTCTTGGCTACACGGCAGCGCTTCGCCACTGGCCACGCGCAATTGCCATTCCACCAGGTCCAGGCCGGTAATGGCTTCGGTCACCGGGTGCTCGACCTGCAGGCGGGTGTTCATTTCCATGAAGAAAAAATCCATGCGGCCATCGTCATTCTGCTCGACGATGAACTCCACCGTGCCGGCGCCGACGTAGTTCACCGCGCGGGCTGCGGCCACGGCCGCTTCACCCATGCGCGCACGTAATTCGGGCGTCATGCCCGGCGCCGGCGCTTCTTCAAGCACCTTCTGGTGGCGGCGCTGCACCGAGCAGTCGCGCTCGAACAGGTAAACGTAGTTGCCAAAACTGTCACCAAAGACCTGGATTTCGATGTGGCGCGGACGCTGCACATATTTCTCGACCAGCACTGCGTCGCTGCCAAAGCTGTTGATGGCCTCGCGCTTGCAACTGGTGAGGGCATCGGCAAAGTCTTGTGACCGCTCCACCGCGCGCATGCCCTTGCCGCCGCCGCCGGCGCTGGCCTTGATGAGCACGGGGTAGCCAATTTCGTCGGCCTTGAGTTGCAGCAGTGCCGGGTCCTGGTCCGAGCCGTGGTAACCGGGTACCAGCGGCACACCGGCGCGTTCCATCAGTTGTTTGGATTCGGCTTTGAGGCCCATGGCTGCAATCGCGGAGGCGGGCGGGCCGATGAACACCAGACCGGCGGCCACGCAAGTCTTGGCAAAGTCTTGGTTTTCGCTGAGAAAACCATAACCTGGGTGCACCGCCTGGGCGCCCGTGGCCTGGGCGGCTTCGATGACTTTTTTCCAGCGCAGGTAGCTGTCTTTGGGTGCACTGCCGCCCAGGTGAACCGATTCGTCGCAGGCGGCGACGTGTTTGGCGCTGGCATCGGCATCCGAATACACGGCCACCGTTTTGAGTCCCATACGGCGCGCTGTAGCAGCCACGCGGCAGGCAATTTCACCCCGATTGGCGATAAGAATTTTGTTAAACATTTCGTCCAGCTTTCTTGTCAAATTTGACTTTGGTTTGCCGCAGACTGGCGGCTACTGCTTCGAAGGCGCGTTTGGGCTGCCCCTGATCATCAAACAAGGTGGGGCGCATCGGCTGTCCGTCTGAGCGACGCTGCCCCTGGCCCCAGCGGTTGATCCAGGTGTCGGCATCGGTAACGTTCCACATCACCATCATTTCTACTGCCGGGTGGCTGATGCAAGCATCGATAAAGTCTTTGTACAACGCAGCCACGGCGGTATCGCGCTCGACCAGGCTCCCGGTCGTTGTGCTGTCGCGAACATCAAGTTCTGTGACCTGAATCGTCAAGCCCAGTGCCTGCAGTTCGTCAAAAAACGCCAATAGTTTGGCTGCCGAAAAACGGCGTGACAAGTCCAGGTGCGCCTGTAGACCCATCACATCCACGGGCACCGCCCGCTTGACCCAGGTTTCAAGCAAGCGCAACACCGCCCGGCGTCGGCGCTCGCACCAGGGCTCGTCTTGTTCCAACCCAAAGTCGTTGTAGGCCAGTTTGGCCTTGGGGTCCGCCGCCCGAGCCAGCTCAAACAGCGCTGGATAACGTGCTGAGCCCCACTGTTTGGACAAAACCGATTCACGCAGGCCGTCACTCTGATTCAAGTCTGGCTCGATGGCCTCATTGAGCACATCCCAGGTGTGGATACGACCCCGGTAGCGCGCGACCAGCGTTTGCAAGTGGTCGGTTTGCGCCCGGATGAACTGCGCCGGAGAAACAACCGACAAATATGCGGGTGTTGATTGGTGCCATGCCAGCGTGTGGCCGCGAAAATCTGCCTTCAGGCTGACAGCCAAAGCCACTACTTTGTCGGCATCGGTGTAGTCTCGCCCGCCAAATACAGTTTGAATATGCCGCCACTTCATGGCGTTTTCTGCCGTGATGACACCCGCGTGCTGACGCAAAAGACCTGCCACTGGAGCCTTGTCTGCGTAACTCGGATGAACGGCAAAGCCATACCGCCGCCCACCCAGTTGCGCCAGTTGATCCAAGCCGGGCATTTGCTGCGCTCCCGCAAAAGCATCCAAAGCAAGGCAAGTGCCGCCTGCGTAGCGCAAAAGTTCACGACGGTTCATAACTTTAGGCTCTGCCAGTTTGCATCAACTGATCAACCAGTTGGGCTTGCGCTTTTGCAGGAAGGACTGCACACCTTCCTTGCCCTGGCTGCTGGCGCGGATGCTGGCGATGCCGTTCACGGTGTGGGCAATCAGGGTGGCATCGATGTCCTTGCCCGCCACGTCCTGCAGCAGGGTTTTGCATTCCTTGACCGCGTTGGGGCTGGCATTCACCAGTGCCTTGGTCATCTGCGCCACCTGTTCGTCTAGCTGCTCGGCGGGTACCACGGCATGGACAAAGCCAATGCGCAGCGCCTCGGCGGCGTCAAAACGCTCGGCAGTCAAAAAGTAGCGGTGTGCGGCACGGGCGCCCATGGCGCGGATCACATAGGGGCTGATGGTGGCCGGGTACAGACCCAGCTTGACCTCACTGAGGCAAAAGTGGGCGGTGTCCACGCTCACCGCCATGTCGCAGGTTGCCACCAGGCCCATGCCGCCGGCGACCACATCGCCCTGGATACGCGCCACGGTGGGTTTGGGGCAGGTGTAAATAACGCGCAGCATCTCGGCCAACTGCGCCGCATCCGCCAGGTTTTCGGCATCGGTGTAGTCGGCCATGCGCCGCATCCAGTTCAGGTCGGCGCCGGCGCAAAAGGCCGTGCCTTCTGCGGCCAGCACGATGGCGCGCACCTGTGCGTCCTGGCCCAGTTCAGTAAAGGCCTGGGTCAGTTCGGCAATCACCTCGTCGTTGAAGGCGTTGCGCACCTCGGGGCGGTTCAGGGTGACTGTGGCACAGTGGCCCGCAGTGGAAACAGAGATGGACGTCATGTTGCCCTCGCTCACATCCGGAACAGACCGAAGCGCGTGTCTTCGATGGGAGCGTTGCGCGTGGCGCTCAGGCCCAGCGCCAGCACCCGGCGGGTGTCGGCCGGGTCGATGATGCCGTCGTCCCACAGGCGCGCGGTGGCGAAATAAGGGTGGCCCTGGGTTTCGTACTGGCTGCGGATTGGCGCTTTGAAGGCTTCTTCTTCGGCGGCGCTCCACTGCCCGCCCTT
>MESQ01000004.1 GCA_001771065.1 Burkholderiales bacterium RIFOXYD12_FULL_59_19
ATGCTGCACAACCCGAGCTACGACTTCAACGACGACTTGATTCCACTGGGCGGAACCTACTGGGTCCGGTTGGCAGAAGCGTGGCTGGCGCAGGGCGTTGGACCCGACGCCAATGGCGGCCGGGTTTGATATTTTTGAGGGGTCTGAATGGAAAGCCTTGATCTCAGCGTGTTGGCGGATGCCCTGAACTGGCGCCGTGCCGGTCGTGCCGTCACGTTGGTGACGGTGGTGCAGACCTGGGGCAGCGCGCCACGGCCACCGGGGTCCCTGTTGGCCGTGCGCGACGACGGTGTGGTCAGTGGCTCGGTGTCTGGTGGTTGCGTCGAAGACGATTTGATTGCCCGTACCAAGGCGCGTTTCAGGCAAGTCGATGGCGTTGCTCTCGCGTTGGAGAAGCCCGCCATGATTGCCTATGGTGTCACTCAGGAGGAAGCCGCTCGTTTCGGTCTGCCCTGCGGTGGCAGTTTGCGGCTGGTGCAGGAGCCTTTGCTCGACACCACCTGGGTCGAGCAATTGCTGGCCTACACGGCAGCCCACCAGCTGGTGGCACGCACGCTGACTCTGGCGACCGGCGCGGTGCGGCTCATGCCTGTGCCGCGTGGCCATGCCATGCAGTTTGACGGCAGCACGCTGACCACCGTGTTTGGCCCGAAGTGGCGGCTGCTGCTGATTGGCGCCGGCCAGTTGTCGCAGGCGGTGGCGCAGATCGGCGTCATGCTCGATTTTGACGTGCTGGTATGCGACCCGCGGGAGGAATATGCCGCTGTCCTGATGGCGGGCATGCAAGGGGTGCGGCGGATGGACGGCATGCCCGACGACGTCGTTCGCGAACTGGTGCCGGATACCCACACGGCCATCGTGGCCCTGACGCATGACCCCAAACTCGACGACATGGCGTTGCTTGAAGCGCTGCAGTCCGATGCTTTTTATGTCGGCGCCCTGGGCTCGCGGCGCAACCAGGAGGCACGCAAGCGGCGCTTGGCCGAACACTTCGATGTGAGCGCCGAGGCGCTGGGCCGCCTCCATGGCCCGGTGGGGCTGGCACTGGGCGCAAAAACGCCAGCCGAGATTGCGGTCTCCATCGTGGCCGAGATCGTGCAGGCGAAAAACGCGGTCGCCGCTTTCACCGCGACAGCCGCTCCGGGCAGCTGGGTACTACCGTGAATTTGCCCACCGTCATTGTTCTGGCCTCGGGGCGTGGGGCGCGTTTTACGGCGTCGGGCGGCACCACCCACAAATTGCAGGCCCAGTTGGCGGGAAAGACGGTTCTACAGCACACCTTGGATGCTGTGCGGGGCAGTGGCCTGCCATGGCATCTTGAAGAGGGTGACCATTGCGGCATGGGCGACTCGATCACAGCGGCAGTGCAGAAAACATCGCAAGCCGATGGCTGGCTGATTCTGCCGGCGGATTTGCCACTCATACAAAGTGACACCTTGCGGGCGATTGCGACTGCGCTAACAGGGCAAGACGTGGTGGTGCCAGTTTACCGGGGGCGGCGTGGTCATCCCGTTGGTTTTTCTTTGGGGTGTCGTCACGACCTCCTTGGCTTGAAAGGCGACCGGGGCGCAATGTCCGTCGTTCGCGCGTATGCAGCGATGGCGTTAGCTACGGAAGATGTCGGTTGCGTGACCGATATTGACACGGTTGATGACTTGTATGTCGCAGCGGGTTTGTTGCGCGGTAGGGAAGCCTTGATCGGTTGAAGGCCCCGGACTCATTTTCGAGCGATCTCCCTCCTGGCCCTGTCTGAATCAGCCAATATAGCCTTAATCCACACACACCCGGTAATTCAGCGAGAACCCCGGATTGGGCGCTGCCGCTGTGCCAACAAATTGACCCTTGGGGTTGATGCGCAAATGGGTCACCAATGGGTCACAACCGTCCACGCCGGGCGTGGGAACATAGGTCCAGGTGGCACCGCCGTTGTTGGAGAAATCAACATCATCGCCACTGTTGTTCAGCGCGGTGAAGGTGTAGCTCAAGGTGCTGGACGTGGTGCCTTGGGTGAACAGTACCGGGCCGGACCCGGCGCCGTTGATGTCGCTGACAAACAGCGCCGCATTGTCCGGAATCGGGTCGGTGATCACTGTTGTGCCACTGTCCACCGGTCCGGTACCGCTGTTCACCACGGCGACGGTGTAAGTCATCAGCGCGCCAGGGATGGCCTTGGGGTTGCTGCCAACATTGAATGGGTCGGAATGGACGAGTACCGATTTGACCAGGGTGAGACCAGGCTGGGGCGCCGTGACGGTGTTGGTATCCAGCGTCGCCGTGCCATTACGTGCCAGAACGCGCCCGGACACGCTGGCACCGGTGGCCAGGGTGATGCTGGTGAGCGCGATGATGGTGCCTTTGAAGGCCGTGGTGGTGCCCAGCGTCGCAGAACTGCCAACCTGCCAAAAGACATTGCTTTGTTGCGCGCCATTGGCAAGCACCACGGACGCCCCGGAGACGGTTGTCAGTGTGCTGCCTATCTTGAAGACCCAAACCGCATTGGCGTTACCACTGGCATCCAGGGTGAGGATGCCCCCCGTCGATATCGCCAAAGTCGACGCATAACAATAGACGCCTGGCGCCAGGACGGCCCCCGCCAGATCGGTCGCACCCACGGGGCCGACATCACACGCTTGCGCCGCCAAATCGTTGTAGGCCGCAGTGGCGGCAGTCTGGGCATTGGCCGCAGTGGTGTCGGCGGCATGGGTTGTTCCGCTCACTGTCATGCCTGCGCCGGTGATGGTGCCGGGTGAAACACCCAGATCGCCATGGAGGGTGGTGGCACCCGTGTTGGTCACCGTGGCCCCGCCCAGTACCGCAAAGCTGCTGGCCACACCCATGAAGGGCACCGTTGCGGCCAGGGTGGCATCGGCTTGCGCCAATAAGGCAAGCGTCAGCAGAGCATGGAAAAACTTTGGCATGATCATGGTGCACCGGCAAGGGAGTGGTGGTTTTCGCTGTGCTTGTTCAAGCCAAAAGTGTCTTGATCGAACTTCATGCGCAGGGTCAGGAACAGGCCGCCGGCGCTGTACCCGCCACCGTTGAAGTCGCGGTCATCCAGACCGCGCAGGTTGTAACCCAGCGCCAACCAGACATTGGTCATCAACTGGTAGCCTACCGACGCGCCCACGCTGTAGTTGCGCACCCCGGCATTCACCGAGCGCAGCACCGAACCGAAAACCCCGATGTCCCAATTCTTGGACAGATCGCGGCGAAATTCCGCACCGATCAGATCGGTATAACCCCTGTAATCGATACCGTCGATGGCATCGATCACGTATTTCGCGCCATATTGCAAAGAAATCTGGGTCCGGGGGTTGGGCCGGTAATTGGCGTTCAGGTTGTTCACCAGCTTGACCCCCTTGACCGTCGCAGCCAGTGACTGGCTGGACTGGCTGATGAAGTCGGCACGGTCAAACCAGACCCAGCGGCTGTTGTTGGGGCGGTAGGCATACGACCAGCGCACATCGCCGTCGCGTGTGCTTCCGGTCGCACTGGTGGCCTGTCGCAGGGTCAGACCGGCCGCCATGGCGCGCCCGCCTGTGAGCTGACGCTGGAAACCGATCTGTAAGTTCCTTTGCTGCTCCAGGCTGGCATTGCGGATTTCGAGGCGCCCATTGGCGCTCCACTCGGCATCTTGGTAGGCCAGACCTGCTGTTGCTGTGGTGTAGTCGCCGCTCGGCGACCCAAACGGCAAATAGGCGGCAAAGCTGGACGGCGTGGTGGTGGCGGGCGCAGCGGGCACGGCGGTGTTGCGCAAGGTCTGACTGCGATCCAGGCTGAAGTCGGTTTGCCATTGCGCGTTGATGCGCCAGCGTTGTACCAGACCGATATTTCCATACAAACGCCCGGCATCGTTGGTGCTGGTGTTGCCGACCGAGGTCACCACTTCGCCGCCCGTCCAGACCTGGGTGCGCAGGCCAACCCGGGTGGCATTGGCTGCCAGCTGCACACCACGCGCAAATTCCTGTTCAGCAAACAATCGGGTCTTTGTCGTCACCGTGTAGTCGGCCCCCAGAATCAGGCGGTCTGGCATGCTGGCGCCGACGGCCGTTTCGGCGCCGATTTCAGCGGCACCGTGGAGCGCCAGTTTTTTCTCCAGCAGGGTGTAGGCGGCGCCAACCAGAAGTTGCTGGCTTTGCGTGGTACCTGCGACACTGGTGTCTTGCAAAGCGCGTGCGCCGTAGTAGGCGCTGAGATCGTCGCTCAGCTTCTGATCCACACGGGCCTCAATCACCGTGTTTTGCACACCGGTGGACAGGTTTTCCAACTGGTAGGCCTGACCCTGCAGTTGCTGGGTGTCAGACAGTTTCCTGCGACCATCCAGGCCCATCTTGCGGGTGCCGATTTCCGAGGTCGCCTGTTGGCCCAAGCCGAATCCGCTCGCCTGTTCGCGCACGTAGGCTTTGGCATCCCACTGCGCTTCATGGTGTTGCACCTCACCCAGCCAGGCGCTGCCACGGGCATCAAGGCCGGCCAGATTGCGCTGGGTGGCGGCCAGTTCAGCGCGCAGCCTGGTGTTGGCACCCAGTTGGTAACTGGCATCCACGCCGAGCAGATTGCCGGTCGCGCCCACCGTGCCTTCGTGGATCAGGGTGGCGCCGATTTCCGATTGCTGGTTCGGTTTGAAACTGGCGCGTCCGCCGAAGGTGGCCGCTTGATCGGCCGGATCGGCCGATTCATACTCGACCACGATGGTGATGGGGTTGAAGTTGCCATCCCGCACGTCAACGGGCTCGCGCAAAGTCAGCGTGCCCAAGTCGTAGTCGATGTCGTAATCCAGATAACGCGTCAGGTAGCGTGTAGCGACGATGATTTGAGATTGGAATCGGTCGCGGGTTTCGATCCGAATCTTGTCGGAATTGATGATCAGATGGCCGCGTGAGAGCCGGTAGACACCGGAAGTGCCGTTGCCGGGAATCTCATCTTTGGCGTAGGCCTGTGACGTCACGCTGGCGAAAGCGTTGTAGCCAAAACGCTCGCCCTTGTATTCGCTTTTGACACCGTTCAGGGTACGGCTGTAGCGCGACAGTTCGGTGACGGTCAGGCCCGTGTCATAGTCGCCAAACATGGCGTAGAACTGCTTGCGTTCGATTTTCAGGTAGAGGCGGCTGGCCGAGGCGGCATCAAACCTGGTCTGGCTGGCATCGGCGTACAAGGTGTAGTACTGGCTTGGGTCAATTGCCTGCTTGAGCAAATTGTTGCCGGTTTGTTTGGTCGTGTCGTAGGCCACGGTTAGCAGGTAGTCGCCCCGGATGCTGCCCTTGGCGTAGAACGCCAAGTGATTGCCATCGAAAAGTTGGTTTTCGATATCGGCATTCTGCAGTGCCTGGAGATTGCCCGACAAGGTTTTGTGTCCTGCCGTCCCTTCGGCAAAACCAACCAGAATCCAATCGCGCTGGCCGGCTTCCAGCCAAGCACGCACTTGCTGTTTGCGCAGGTCACTGAACTGAAAATCAAGCATCACTTCACCCGATTGTGTGGTCGGCTCCAGTTCGATCAGTGCCAAACCATTGTCCTTGATCTCAAAGCGCGGCTTGTTGGTGGCTGGTCCGGTCAGGGGCTGGCGCTCGATGCCCTGGTGGCGATCATAAGAAAGATAGGGCGCGTTCAGCTGGAACTCACCGCTGATACCACGCCGTACCGGTACACCACTTTTGTCGAGAAAACGTACGGCAATCACCGGCCGGGTTTTGCCGTCGGCCACCAGACGCGATTGTTGCGGCACCCACTCAAGGTGATCCGGCGTGGCCGCGTAATGGATGGTGCGCAGCGTGCGGCTGATCTCCTTGCCCTGCGTATCGCTGATTACCAGTTCAAGCTGGTTGGCACCCTCATTCACGGGTACGGCGTTCCACTGGCTCAGTGCCACCTGGTGCTCGGGGCTGGTTTGTGTACCCTCGAACAGCAAGCTGCTGACCGCCTCGCCATTCACGCGCAAGGCCAGTGTATGCGCGGGATCGTGCTTTGCCGCCACCTTTATCACCGGCAGGTTGGGATGGAAACTCTCCTGCGGATGCAGCCATTCGTCGCCGGGCTTGGCGGCTGCCAGCCAGAGCGCGTTGTAAGGCAGGCTTTCCATCAGGCGTGTCGGATCATTCTTGAGCTGGCTTGCGACCGCGCTGGGGGCGCTGGTTTGTGTTGACGCCACGGCAGAACTGGTGGGCTTTCTTTGCACATGAAAGTCGGCGCGCCACAAACTGCCGCCGCGCAGGTTGACGAATTGGGAATACGCACGTCCAGCAAAACGGTTGTTGGGGTGGCAATCAAGCACCTCGTAGCCATCAGGCAAGGAATCCAGGTCAAGTTGCACGACATGGGTTCCAGCGCGCAGGTTGTCGATGTGCCAGCGGCCGTCCTGGTCGGTCAGCACATAGCTGCCGTCCTGCAACACCACACGTGTATTGGCCAGGCCTTTGGCATGCACGTCTGCCGACTCAATGCACGCCCCGTCGATCACACGACCGATCAGGATGGCTTTGTTGCGAAACAGCTCTTCACGTACCAGCACGCTGGCACGCGCCGTGTTGGAACGCAAGCTGCCGCTGGCCACCGCGCTGTTTTCTGCCATGCCAGCGCGTGCTGCCGCCGTGACTTCCAGCACATAACGCAGCTGGGCCGTTGCGGCCGCAGCAAGGTCGAGTGTGAAGCTCAAGCTGCTGGCATCAGGCGCAATCAAGGGGTCGGCCATGGGTAAACCATTGAGCCGTGCCGAACCGCTACGGTAGCGAAAACCGGGCGCTGGACGGTCCACAATCAAGCCGCCTGTGACGGCTTGGGTGGCACTGTGATTGACGATGGTCAGGGTGTAGGGCACAAAGTCGCCAATACTCACCACGCTTTTGTCGGCACTTTTTTGCAGGGTCAATAGCGTGCCGACGGCATCGACCGGAAGGTCTATCCTGAGTGAGGGCCCCCAAAGAAAGAAGCCGCCACCATAAGAAGCGCCAGGTGTCGGGCCCGGGTCGCCCAGGATGACCGACGCCACTGCAGGCACGCCGATGCTGGCTGGCAGCTTGGCCGCCACGACCGAAGAGGCAAAGCCATAACCAGGCGGCGGTGTGACAATGAGTTTGTAGCTGCCTGTCGGTGCCAGCGGGAAGCGGTAGCCACCGGGCGCCACCACAGCGTCGCAGATGGTTGATGCGCCGGAGGTGATGGGTTGCGGCAGCACGGTGACGGCATCGTCGCAAAAGACCGTGGCCAATTGGCCGGTGAGCAAGTCGATCTTGCTGATGCTGGCGCCGTTCACCGGTGCGCCGGTTGCCGAATCGAACACAAAGCCATAAGGATCGATCAGGCCGCTGCTGGCATTGGCGACCATGGCGCCAGAGCCGCAATCGGTGTGTTGGTAAGCCGCGCTGATCGACTGGTTGTGCGACGCGATCATGATGCTGCCGTCATGGGCTGTCGGCAGTGTTCCGATAGCGGCAAAAATCGAGGGTATGGCGCCAACAAATGTGCCGCTGGCAGGCCCGGTTTCGGTCAGTTGCAGCACTTCGCTGTCACCGCCACTGGTGCTCAAACGCACGGCGACGGTATCGGCAACGGCGGGATTGAGGTTGGCGTCGTAACTCACCACGCGGACAAAGACCGGTTCGTTGCGCGCAAAGGTGCCAACGGACTTTCCCGCCGCATCGTTAAGGGGTGCGAGCAACACGCTGGCGGGGAGCAGCGTCCCTGCTGTCTGGCCGGGCAGGGTCAGCGGGCCCAGGGCAACAAATGGTCCGCTCAGTGCACCCTGCGGCGCATACCCGGTCGGCTGTACCGACTCATCCTTGGTGCCAGGGGGTGCCAGGCTTGCTCTGGCGGGTGCCACGTATTGCAGCAGTTCAATTTTGAGGCCAACATCCATACACGCGGCGGTGGCTACGCTGGCCGTGCTGGTGGCGCTGAAATTGTTGGCGTCAACGTGATAGCTGGCGGTCGCGGTGTTGCTGATCACCGTGTTCGCCGGGGTGGCAGCCAACGCACTTGCACTGGCGCCCAAGGCCGTGGCGAACACGAACCAAGCCCCCGACAGCGCGCAGGTCATGGCGCGTAACAGCTGTCGGGATGCAAGGTCGGGCGTCACAGGACCCTTTAGTTGATGATGACGTTGTAGGTGATCGTGGCCGATTCGCCAGACTTGAGTTCACCCGCGGTATAGCCGCCACCGGCAGGCAGGGCGGTGGCAAAGGTGACCGTCAGCCCTTGGCCGACAATGGTCGCGCCGTCTGCATCTGCGATGTTGGTCATGACACCGGCCGCGCCGCCCAAGGTCCGGCCAACCACGCTCGACACGATCTTGAAACCGCTGCTGCTGGTGCCAGCAATACAGCTGGCGGCATCGGTCGGTACTCTCAAGCCAGGGTCGTGGGTCACGGTTGCGGCCAGCGTGTCGGTGACTGTGGTCAAGGTGGCCGAAGCCCCGGTGCCGGCCGCATTGCTGACAAGCACTGTGTACTGCACGATGGCGCCAGGGATGTTCTTCGGGGTGGTGATGCCGTTGAGCGGATCGCACAGCACGGTGCCCGTTTTGGTCACGCTCAGGACCGAGGAGACGACTCGGTAGGCGTCCTGCGCGATGCCGATGGCGTCACGTGCCGTGTTGGCGGCGAGCGGGTCGGTGAGCGCATTGGCACTGTCGGCAAACACAATGTCAACGCTTGCAGTATTGGCACCCCCTGGTTCTGCCACGGCCGCCATGGTAACGGCCGTCTTTGTTGTCGCGCTCAGGGTGACGACGGCTTGCTGTCCGTTGGTGGCAGCCGCCGGGATGGTCGCCAGCACAAATACCGAGACCGAAGCACCTGGTGCCAGACTGGAAATGGCACTTAACGTGTCAGTTGCCTCGTCGTAAGTGCTGTTGCCGTTGGCATCGACAAAGACCGCCGAAACGGTGGCATCAAGGTCGTCCGCCACGGTAAATACGGTGGGTGCGCCGATGGCGTTGGCACCGACCAGGGTATAGCCCTGTGCCGTATTGCCCGTGTTGGTCACGGTGAATGTGGTCACCTGGTTGGTCGCCCCCGGGCTGACGCTGGTTACGGTGCTGTTGCTCTCTGCCACCGTGAGATTGACTTTGTTGTCGACCACAAATGCGGTTGCGGTTCCCGCGCCCGACGTATTGCCGGTCGGGGAGGAACCAATCGGTGTTTGTGCGACGCCGCCCACCGAGTAGTTCATGGTGGCGATGTTGCTGATCACCGTGCCAGAAGGCGTGACCACCGCCCACACGTTGTGTGACACCAGTCCGAGCAGGGCGGCACTGGCCAGCAGCGCGATGCGCATGTTTGGCTTGCCTGAATGATTTTGTTTCATTTTGATGTTCCTTTAAGAATGTAAAAACGCCTGGAATTGCTTGAAAACGAGAGATTCATTTGTCGGATTCCTACTTGATGGCGGTGCGGAACCCGACTTCGCCAGATTGACCAGCCATCAGCTGCCCCAGGTAAATCCAGCGGATGTGGGTGTAGTCCCCTGGCAATGCCATTCGCTCTTTGCCATCGTCCCCCTTGACTTTCAGCTGCGCCACGGCCGCAAAACTCTTGCCGCCGTCTACTGAAAACAGAATTTCGCAATCCTTGCCAAACGCGCTGTCGGCCTGGTATTCGGAATTGTTCGGAATCGGGTTGTTGATGACGATATGGCCCACCGGCTTGTCGATGCGGTTCTGGAACGTGGTGGTGTAAATCACCTCGCTGGCCGGCACGGCTTTTTCGACTGGCGTGCGTTGCAAGGTCTTTTTTCCGTCTTTGCCGACAACTTCAACTTCAAGCTGGGCACGACTCGTCAAGCTGATGGCGTTGTCCGCCGCCTGCGCGACCATGGAAAGACTGCTCAGTCCCATGAGTAGACTGGTGGTTAACAAAAAATTTGAAATACGCATGGCAGTCTCCTTCTCTCAATTGATCGTTGCGCGAAAAACAATGACAACAGTCGCTGGCGCGGCAACATTTCCCAGCGAAACTGACACGGTTTGGGTGGCGGCTATAAACTGCGCCGGGTCGGTATCTGCCGCATCGGTTTGCACCAGGCCGTCGACCACCATGCTCCCCGGCACATAGGTGGTCAGGGCTGGCAGCGGATCGATCAGCGCCAAATTGGATGCGGTTCCTGCACCGGAAAGCGTCGCCACAATCTGGTAACTGATCTCCGCGCCCGGCATCACCACGCCGGTACCGCGCGCATCGCGCACCTTGAGCACGGTTTTGTTCATGACCAAGCCCAGGCCGCTGGTGATGTAGCTGCCGGTCGCGTCGGCTTGCGCGCGGGCGCTGCCCACCACGGCGAAACCGCCGCCTTGGCCCAAACCTGGAAGAGCAGTGCCGGGCAAAGCACCGGCCACGCCGACGGTCAGCGCTGCGGCGCCCAGCAGCACGTCACCCTGCAGGTTGTTGGCGACACTTGGTGTGTTGCTGATCACGTAAATGGTGATGTTGGTATTGGGTGCCAGGGTCGGGTCGCTGCTACCCGCCACATAAAGCGGGTCCGCATTCGGACCGCTGCCTTGAAAGCCTGACAAGGCGCCGCTCTCAAGGTAAATTGAACCGATGCTGCCGTTCAGCGGCGTGTAGTTGCCCGAAGGCAGCGGTGCTGGACCGTTGGTGCGGGTCAAGCCAAACGCTTCGGAACCATTGCCCCCATTGGTCAGCAAAAATGTCAGCACGGCATTACTTCCCGGCGTCGTGACCGCGATCGGCGTGGCGTCTTGCCAGGTGAGAACCGGCTGAATGATTTCATCCACCCGGAACGACACGGTGTTGCTGGTTGCTGTGATCGGCGGGCTGGGCCCGACGAGGTAGTTGACCGTTGCCACATTGGTAACCATGGTTCCGGCCGTCGTGCCAATGGACCAAACGGGCTGGGACACAAACACCAGCAAGCCCAAGCACCAGCAGAGCCGACCCCACCAGCCACTCGAAACCATTCCCCTATGTCGTCCTAACATGAGGGTCAGATCTGTGGTGCGCCGCACACCGGGTGCTGCGTTGTAGTCCCCGTGTTTCATGGTGTTTTCTTTCAAGCCATCGAATTGCGAAAGCAGGCTTGAGTGTGCTGTGCGCCTTCAGTCATGTCTGTGCGGTAACGTACCGTCACAGCGGGGTCAGTCGGGCGGACGGGAGGGGCGCTTGCAAGCAGCCAACCGGTAGCCCCGGCTGGTGGTCATCGTCTGTCGGTCTTACCTTAGGCCAAAGCGCTCCGAGAATGCTGTCATACGCGCGCGGTTCTTGCCAAAATCATAATGGCCCAGCAAGGATTGCGAGCGGAAATTGATCTGGCCAGGCTTGGCATCCAGCACAAAATCGACCTGGTCCCTGAACCCCAGCGGGGTTGTGAAGATCACCTCCAGCCAGACCGGGTCGCTGCGCACAATGGCCGCTTCCGGGTGGCTGGCCAGGGTGGCGCGCAGCAAGGCCATACCCTGCGCGGCATTGCCGACATAACGCAGCGCGGGCAGGCCGCTGCTGCCCAGCGAGTTGACACAGTTGCTGCTGCGCGGGCAAGTCAGGTCGGTCGGGTGGGCATCCGGCCCGAGCCTGATCTCCGGGCCGGCTTCCTGCGCCGCACAAGCGGCAAGCAGGAGCGCGAGCAGCGCTGTGGTGGCTGTTATCAGGCGGTCAACTTGGCTCAACATGGATAGACCTGTGTCAGTGCATTGGTCATGACCAGGGACACCGGCATGTCGGCTTCATAGACACCCGCGTTGCGTTGGCGCTCGGCATCAAACAAGTGCCGTGCCATGTGGGGCTCAAGGCTGCGACCTTTGAGGCAGATGACGGCTTTGGCGCCGTTGCGCGCAGCATGTAGCTGCGCCTCCAGCGCGCCTTCCATCACGCCGACCAGGTAGTAGCTGGCGAAGTTCTCGCCCTGTTCCTCGGTTATTTCCAGCGCCTGCAACTCGCGCAGGCTCATGGCGCTGGCCTGGCCGACCAACAAGGCACTTACCAGCACAAGCGCGCTGGTTCTTGAGCCGGTACTTGATTTAGAAATGTATTTCATGGCTGTGGTTTGCCTGTGGTTGCGCTATTTTGCTTCAGGCGCATGTCCGTAACGTCAGCGTGGGTTTGCACCGTAGCCGAACCCGGGTAGCCCGGATGAAGCGAAACGCAATCCGGGATGTCCCGTGCCGGTGCCCAGTGGCAAGCCGGGTCTCGCCCCGGCGGGCGACTTACTTTTCTTTGCTTCGCCAAAGAAAAGTAAGCAAAAGAAAGGCGACCCCGCTGTCTGCGACCCTCCGCTACGCTGCGGGCAACCTGCGCTGGGCGAGTTTTGCGGGGGAGTCGCTCGAACTCGCTTCGCTCAGACAATCGCGCCTCCTGATCCCGCAAAACCCACCCAGCGCAGGCGCATACAGAAGGGGGTGGGGACACTGGACATCCAACACCCCGCACCTCGTGTTGCTGTGCAGCACACCGTGCGTGCATGCGGGGTGATGTCAAAGCCGCTGGTGATGTGCGGCCCAAGCCTGGTGTGCAAGCGCTGAACAGCACCTCCATCCGTGCCCGGTTCACTTTTTCTGCTTGCGCCTCTTCACCAAAGCGTGACAACAGGGCACCATGATCCAGAAATGGGTTGCCGAGAGTTTGCAGAAATTCATGGGTGATGCGGCTGCTAAGCCGTAAGGTTTTTAACACCCGGTTTCTCGATCATGTGCACCCTGCGGATAGCTCCAAGCAGCAGGCTGGCCCCCGGCGTCAGCACATGGTCGGAGCGCATGATGAGGCCGTAGCTGTCCATGTTGCAGGGCAGTTCAATCGGCAAAATCGACAGCTCGCCGGATGCCGCGTAATAGCGGGCCACTTCCAGGGGCATCAGGTGCAAAAAGTCGGTCTGTTGCAGCAGCGCCTTGATCACCGACATGGCGGTGGTTTCAATCACATTGATCGGTGCCGCAAGACCGTTGCGCCTGAACAGCATGTCAAACTGGTGGCGCAGGATGCTGCCCCGGGGTGACAGGATCCAGACACTGCTGCCGAGGTCCTGCAGCGTGAGCGCGGTGTGTGCCAGCAGGGGGTGGCCAAGTCGCACCACCGCACATTCGGTTTCTTCGGACAGGTCTTCGTAGACCAGGTTCAGGTCTTCTTCCTGGGCCGGAATACGCGCGATCAAAAAATCGAGCCGACCTCGTTTGAGCCCGTCCACCAGCACGTCACTGGTGCCAACTTCGACACCGATGCTCAAGCGCGGTGCCTCGGCCTTGGTCGCGGCAATGGCTTGTGGCACCAGCGTCATGGACGGCGTCAGGATCACGCCCATTCTGACCTGCCCGGACAAGCCGGCTTGCAGCGCGGCAATGGCGCTCTGGCCTTGCGCCAGGTTGTCCAGTGCCATCCGGACATGGCGAATGAGTGTCTCGCCATAAATCGTGGGCCGCATGCCTCTGGGCAGTCGCTCAAAAAAGGTCACGCCAAACAGTTCCTCCATGTCCTTGAGCATCTTCGACGCGGCGGGCTGGCTCATGTGTGTGGCCAGCGCGGCCTGGTGCAGGTTGCGCGATTCGTCGATGGCCATCAACAAGGCCATCTGGCGGGTTTTGAGTTGGTGGCGGGGACGCCTTGCGGCGTGGCTGTCTTCCATGTGCGGGCCTCCAGTCTGACTATTCTGATATAAAAAAGTATATCAAAAGATAAGAAATATTCACTTGTTTTGTATGGATCAAGCGCCTACGATGCGGCCACTTGTGATTCACACTGACTTGAAAGACGTTCCATGTCCCCAACACCCAAGAAACCCCTGCGTTCTGCTGCCTGGTTTGGTACTGCCGACAAAAACGGCTTCATGTACCGCAGCTGGATGAAAAATCAGGGCATCCCTGACCATGAGTTCCAGGGCAAGCCGATCATTGGCATTTGTAACACCTGGTCTGAATTGACGCCCTGCAACGCGCACTTTCGCAAGATTGCCGAGCATGTGAAGCGCGGCATTTCCGAGGCCGGCGGCTTTCCGGTCGAGTTTCCGGTGTTCTCCAACGGCGAGTCCAACCTGCGCCCAACTGCCATGTTGACGCGCAACCTGGCCAGCATGGACGTGGAGGAATCCATTCGCGGCAATCCGATGGACGCGGTGGTGCTGTTGGTCGGTTGCGACAAGACCACCCCGGCGCTGTTGATGGGCGCCGCCAGTTGCGACATTCCCACCATTGTGGTCACCGGCGGCCCCATGTTGAACGGCAAACACGAGGGCCGCGACATCGGTTCCGGCACCGTGGTCTGGCAATTGCATGAAGCGGTCAAGGCAGGCAAAATTTCGCTCAATGAATTCATGTCGGCCGAAGCCGGCATGTCGCGCTCGGCCGGCACCTGCAACACCATGGGCACGGCTTCCACCATGGCGTGTATGGCCGAGGCACTGGGCACCTCGCTGCCGCACAATGCCGCCATTCCGGCGGTCGATGCACGCCGTTACGTGCTGGCGCACATGTCGGGCATGCGGATTGTGGACATGGTTTGGGAAGATCTCAAACTGTCCAAAATCCTGACCCGCGAGGCCTTTGAGAACGCCATTCGTGTCAACGCCGCCGTGGGTGGCTCCACCAATGCCGCCATTCACCTCAAGGCCATTGCCGGGCGTATCGGCGTGCCGCTGGAACTCGATGACTGGACGACGGTTGGTCGGGGCACACCCACGCTGGTTGATTTGCAGCCCTCGGGGCGCTTTTTGATGGAGGATTTTTACTATGCGGGCGGTCTGCCTGCCGTGCTGCGTCGTATGGGCGAGGGCGGTCTGCTGCCCCACAAGAACGCCCTGACGGTCAATGGCAAGTCGATCTGGGATAACGTGCTGGACGCCCCGATCCACAACGCCGAAGTCATTCGTTCGCTGGATAACCCATTGGTCAAGGACGGTAGCCTGTGTATTCTGCGCGGTAACCTGGCGCCGCGTGGGGCCGTGCTCAAACCCTCTGCGGCCACGCCGGCGCTGATGAAGCACCGCGGCCAAGCTGTGGTGTTTGAGGATTTTGACCACTACAAGGCGCGTATCGTCGATCCGGACCTGGTGGTCGACGCCAACTCCGTGCTCGTCATGAAGAACTGCGGCCCCAAGGGTTACCCCGGCATGGCCGAAGTCGGCAACATGGGCTTGCCGCCCAAACTGCTGGCGCAGGGCATCACCGACATGGTGCGGATTTCAGACGCCCGCATGAGCGGCACCGCTTACGGCACGGTGGTGTTACATGTGGCGCCAGAAGC
Source organism: Burkholderiales bacterium RIFOXYD12_FULL_59_19 (assembly GCA_001771065.1). Taxonomy (GTDB): domain Bacteria; phylum Pseudomonadota; class Gammaproteobacteria; order Burkholderiales; family Burkholderiaceae_C; genus Rhodoferax. The sequence goes on from MESQ01000004.1 coordinate 15,174, forward strand.
GGCCGCTGGTGGGCCCCTGGCCATTGTGCAGGACGGCGACTGGATTGCGCTGGACAGTTTTGCTGGCAAGCTGGAACTCGAAGTGAGTGATACCGAGATCGCCCTGCGATTGGCGGCGCGGCAAGCGCAGCAGACGAGCGCGCCGGTGGCGCCCAAGAGCGGCTACCAGCAGCTCTACATCGACCGGGTGTTACAAGCCGACGAAGGCTGCGATTTTGATTTTTTGGTGGGCTGCCGCGGCGCCGACGTGCCCAAGCATTCACATTGACCCGGCCATTCAAACGGTGATCCGCATGACAACAAACATCCCAGCCCGCTACCAGGGCGTTTTCCCGGTCGTCCCGACCACCTTCTTTGAGGACGGTGCGCTGGACCTGGTCAGCCAGAAGCGTTGTGTCGATTTCATGATCGATGCCGGCTCCAACGGCCTGTGTATCCTGGCTAATTTTTCCGAGCAATTTTTGCTCTCAGACGACGAGCGCGAAGTGCTGACCCGCACGATCCTTGAACACGTGGCCGCTCGGGTACCGGTGATCGTTACCACCTCCCATTTCAGCACGCAGGTGTGCGCTCAGCGCAGTCGGCGCGCGCAGGCGCAAGGCGCCGCCATGGTGATGGTGATGCCGCCCTACCATGGCGCCACGTTCCGGGTGTCCGAGGAGAAAATTTATGAGTTCTATGCGGGTGTGTCAGACGCCATTGACATTCCCATCATGGTTCAGGATGCGCCTGCCAGCGGCACGCCTTTGTCCGCTGCCTTTCTGGCTCGTATGGCCAAAGAGATCGCACAGGTAGCCTATTTCAAGATCGAAACCCCGGCTGCGGCCTCCAAGTTGAGGGAATTGATCCGCCTTGGCGGTGACGCTGTTGAGGGCCCGTGGGACGGCGAGGAAGCGATCACCCTGCTGCCCGATCTGGACGCGGGTGCCACCGGTGCCATGACCGGCGGCGCCTACCCCGATGGCATCCGCCTGATCATGGACGCCTACACCGCGGGCCGGCGCGAGGACGCCATGGCGTTGTACCAGCAATGGTTGCCGCTGATCAATTTCGAGAACCGTCAGGGCGGCATCCTGAGTGCCAAGGCCCTGATGAAAGAGGGCTGCGTCATTGCCTGCGAGGCACCGCGCCACCCCTGGCCTGCCATGCACCCGGCGGTGCGCACCGGCCTGATCGAGGTTGCCCAGCGCCTGAACCCGATGGTGCTGCGCTGGGGCAAGTAAATCCACAAGAACGAGAACACATGACCATGCACATTCAAAAACACGACAACCTGATCAATGGCCAATGGGTCGCAGGGGCCAAGTATGCACCCAACATCAACCCGTCCAACCTGGCGGACGTGATCGGTGACTACGCCCAGGCTGATGCCGCGCAGCTTGACGCTGCCGTCCAGGCCGCACAGGCCGCCTTTCCTGCCTGGTCCACCGGGAACGTCCAGGCCAGAGCCGATGCGCTGGACAAGATCGGCACCGAAATCCTGGCCCGGCGCGAAGAACTTGGCACCCTGCTGGCGCGCGAAGAAGGCAAGACCAAACCCGAAGGCATTGGCGAGGTAACCCGCGCCGGCAATATTTTCAAATTTTTCGCTGGCGAGTGTCTGCGCCTGAGCGGTGAAATCCTGCCCTCGGTGCGCTCCGGCGTCAGCGTCGAGATCACGCGTGAACCGGTGGGTGTGGTCGGCCTGATCACGCCCTGGAACTTCCCCATCGCCATCCCCGCCTGGAAGACTGCCCCGGCGCTGGCCTATGGCAACTGCGTGGTGCTCAAACCGGCTGACCTGGTGCCCGGCTGTGCCTGGGCGCTGGCCGAGATCATCAGCCGCAGCGGTATTCCAGCGGGTGTCTTCAACCTGGTGATGGGCCGCGGCAGCGTCATCGGCGATCCGCTCGTGAATCACCCCGGCATCAACGCCATCAGCTTCACTGGCTCGCAAGGTGTGGGTGGACGCATTGCCCAGCAATGCGCGCTGAATCTCAAGAAAGTGCAGCTCGAGATGGGCGGCAAGAACCCACAAGTGATCCTGGACGATGCCGACTTGGCTCAGGCGGTGGAGCTCAGCGTGCAAAGCGCTTTCTTCTCGACTGGCCAGCGCTGTACCGCGGCCAGCCGGCTGATCGTCACTGACGGCATTTATTCCAAGTTTCTCGACGCCATGCAACAGCGTATGGCCAGCCTCAAGATTGGGGACGCGCTGGCTGCCGGCGTCGATATTGGCCCGGTGGCATCCCTTGCCCAGCTGGAGCAGGACCTGGCTTATGTCCAGATTGGCAAAGCCGAAGGCGCGTTATTGGTCGCTGGTGGTGAGCGATTAACGCTGGGCACCGATGGTTTTTTCATGACGCCGGCGCTGTTGACCGACGCCACGGCTGCCATGCGCATCAACTGTGAGGAAGTGTTCGGCCCGGTGGTCAGCATCATCCGGGTCAAGGGTTATGACGAGGCGCTGGCAGAAGCCAACAACACGCCCTATGGGCTCACAAGCGGCATTGCCACCACCTCGTTGAAATACGCCACGCATTTCAAGCGTCACAGTCAGGCCGGCATGGTGATGGTGAACCTGCCCACCGCCGGGGTTGATTACCACGTGCCGTTTGGTGGCCGCAAGGGCTCCAGCCATGGCTCGCGCGAGCAGGGACGTTATGCGCAGGAGTTCTTCACCACGGTGAAAACCACTTATGTCAGCAACTAAAACCTATCCTGGAGCAAACACCATGTTGAAACAAACCTCCCCGTTTGACGGGACCTGCCAGATCGTGATTACCGGCGGCGCCGGATTTTTGGGCGTGCGTCTGGCGCGTGCCTTGCTGGCTCAGGGCAAGCTGTCGCTGGCCGGGGCTGCGCCGGTTGATATCGGTCGTATCACGCTGGTTGACCGCGCGCCCCCACCAACTGATCTGTTGGCCGACTCTCGTGTGAGCGCCCTGATCGGCGACCTGAATGCCCTGCTGGAGGCCCAAGACGCGGCAACGCCGGTCGTGACGGCTCAGACATCCGTTGTCTTTCACTTGGCGGCAGCGGTCAGTGGTGAATGTGAAGCTGATTTTGATCTTGGCATGCGCAGCAACTTTGCCGCCACGCTGTCCCTGCTGCAGGCCTGTCGCGCCCTGAAGACCCAACCGATCGTGGTGTTTGCCAGCTCGCTGGCGGTGTTTGGCGACGCACCCGGGGTACCGCTGCCGCCGGTGATCGAGGACACCACCCTGCCGACACCGCAAAGCAGTTATGGCATCCAGAAATTCATTGGTGAACAACTGATGGCGGACTTCAGCCGCAAAGCTTTCATTCAGGGGCGCAGCGTGCGTCTGATGACCGTGAGTGTGCGCCCCGGCAAGCCCAATGGCGCGGCGTCTAGTTTTTTGAGCGGCATGTTGCGCGAGCCGTTGGCGGGTGTTCGCGCCATCTGCCCGGTTCCGGCCGACACCCCGGTCGCCTTGTCGTCGCCAGTACGCACCATTGCCGGCCTGATCGGTGCCGCGCAGGCCAGCGCGCAGGTTTGGGGGCCGCGCACGGCCCTGACCTTGCCGGCTCTGACCACCACGCCGGCCCAGATGGCGGCTGCGCTGGCGCAGGTGGCCGGGCCTGCGGTGGCGGCGCTGATCGACTGGGCACCCGACGCCGCCATTCACAACATCGTCAAGACCTGGCCCGCACGTATCAACGCCAGGCGCGCGGCCGGTCTGGGTCTGTTGCCAGACAGCAGTTTTGAAGAAATTATCAGGGAATACATTAGGGAAAACACTGATGCCATCAAGTAAGTAACAAGGAGACAATCAAATTTGTCATACAACTTTTCGGTCGTTTATTTTTTTACATTCAGGAGACATCGCATGAAATTGAGCAAATTGTTTATTGGCCTTTCCCTCGCTGTGGGTCTGGTGACCACGGCTGCCGCCCAGACCAACATGAAGATCAACATTGCCATCGCCCAGAATTCGCATCAGGGTGTGGCGATTGATACCTTTGCCAAAGAAGTTGAAAAAGGCACTGCAGGCCGTTACAAGATTCAAACCTTTTACAACGCGTCGCTGGGCAGCGAGCGCGAGTCCATCGAGTCGGTTCAATTGGGTACCCAGGAGCTGACCTTCACCTCCACTGGCCCGGTGCCGAACTTTGTGCCAGAAGCCAAGATTCTGGACATTCCGTTCCTGTTTCGCGACAAGGGTCATGCTCGCCGGGTGCTCGATGGCCCCATTGGCCAGGAAATGCTGACCAAGTTTGACTCCAAAGGCTTCAAGGCACTGGCGTGGGGTGAAAACGGCATGCGCAACGTGACCAACAACAAGCGCCCCGTCAATACGCCTGATGACCTGAAAGGCCTGAAGCTGCGCACCATGGAAAACCCGGTGCACGTGGCCGCCTACAAAGGCCTGGGCATTGTGACCACGCCAATGGCCATGGCTGAAGTGTTTACCGCGTTGCAGCAGGGTACCGTTGACGGCCAGGAGAACCCGCTGTCGGTGATCATGGCGGCCAAGCTCGACCAGGTGCAAAAACACGTGTCACTCACCGGTCACGTGTATTCGCCCGCCATCTTCCTGATGAACAAGGCAAGCTTTGACAAGCTCACGCCAGCTGATCAGAAAGTATTTCTGGAAGCGGCCAAGACGGCTGTCAAGGTCAACCGTGACCGCGTTGATGCCGACGATGCCATGGGTGTGACCTACCTGCGTGGCAAGGGCATGAACGTGGTGGAGACGCTGGATAAGTCCAAATTTGTCGCGACCCTGGCACCGGTGTACGCCGAGTTCGAGAAGCAGTTTGGCAAAGCCAATATGGACAAGATCCGCAACACCAAGTAATCAACTCTTGAGCACTTGAGCGCCCGACTGTGATCCACTTTCGGGCGCTCTTTTTGATTTCCATGTCAGGCGGAGAACGCGATGAGAGATAAATTTTTGCGGCTGGAGCACTGGACCAGCCGCATTGCCCTGGTCACGGCCTGTGCCATGCTGCTGGCGGCTGCGAGTCTGGGCATGTTCCAGATCATCACCCGTTTTGTGCTGGAAACCCCGGCCGAGTGGACTGAAGTGCTGATTCGCTTCAGCCTGATCTGGATGGTCTTTCTGGGTGTGCCCATGGCATTCAGGCAGGGTGCCATGGTCAGTGTGGATGTGTTGTACCGCTGGAGTCCGGCGCGCCTGCGCCGCTTTCTCGACTGGGTGGTTTGCCTGGCGGCACTCACGCTGATCTTCATCATCATCTGGTGGGGTTGGGACTACGCCCAGCGCGGCAAGGTGCAAACCATGGCCGGGCTTGAGGAGTTGACGATGTTCTGGGCTTACCTGGCCATGCCGGTGGGCGGTGTTTTCAGTGTCATCGGCATTATTGGAAATCTGCTGGATCCCCAGCGCCTTGAACTGGAGACCGCACAATGACCACCGTCATGCTAATTACCATGGTGCTGTGCTTTGCACTCACCGTGTCGGTGGCTGTTTCGATTGGCTTGGCCGCTATTTTGGGCATCCAGGTGGCCGAGCTCAATATGCTCATTTCGGTCAAGGAGATGTTCAACGCCATCAACCGGTTCCCGCTGGCGGCGATTCCCTTCTTTATTTTGGCCGGCAACATCATGGAAACCGGTGGCATTTCGCGCCGCCTGGTCGACTTTGCCAAGAGCCTTGTGGGTGGCGTGCAGGGCGGCCTGCCCATGACCTGTGTGTTGACCTGCATGATCTTTGCCTCGGTCTCGGGCTCCTCGGTGGCCACCACCTTTGCCATCGGCACCATCTTGATCCCGGCGCTGATGAAGCACGGCTACCCTAACACCTGGGCCGCTTCGCTGCAGGCCACCAGTGCCGAGCTGGGTGTGGTCATTCCCCCGTCGATTCCGCTGATTCTCTACGGTGTGAGCGCCGAAGTCTCGATTGGCGAACTGTTCATCGCAGGTTTTGGTCCGGGCCTATTCATTAGCGGCGCGCTGATGCTGTTTGTCTGGGGCTATTGCAAGTACAAGGGCTGGGGCAAGTGTGATGGTGATGGCCGCCTGTCGGTGGGCAAAGCCACCTGGAAAGCCGGCTGGGCGCTGCTGATGCCAGTGATTATTCTGGGGGGTATCTATGGCGGTGTCTTCACCCCGACCGAGGCCTCTGCGGTGGCGGTGTTCTACGCTCTGATCGTGGGTTTGGTGATCTACCGCGAGATCAAGCTGCCCGACCTGTACACCATCTTGCGCAAATCGGTGTTGTCATCGGCGGTGATCATGTTCATCATTGCCAATGCCGGACTGTTTGCATTTTTGATCACGCGGGCGGGTGTACCCGAGGCGATCGGCATCTGGTTGCAGGACGTTCTTAAATCCCCTGCCTACTTTCTGCTGGGCGTCAATGCTGCCTTGTTTTTTATTGGCATGTTCATCGAGACCGGCGCGGCTATCATTGTGTTGGCCCCGATTCTGGCGCCGGTGGCGATGCACTTTGGTATTGATCCGGTGCACTTTGGCCTGATCATGGTGGTGAATTTGGCGCTGGGCATGATCACCCCGCCATTTGGCGTGAATCTGTTTGCCGCTTGCACGGTGGCGCGTATTTCGCTGGACCGCATGGTGAAGGACCTGGTCCCGTTTGTGCTGGTGGTGCTGGCCTGCCTGATGGTCATCTCCTACGTGCCGGCGCTGTCGCTCACGCTGCGCGATCTGGCCTATGCCCGCTAACGCCACTTGACACGCCAGACCATGCCAGCGCCCTTTAAACCCGCGATTCCCGGTGCCTACCTGTCGGACCAGGTGGCTGATGTGATGGCGACCAGGATTCGGGCGGGCCGCCTGGTCGCTGGTGACAAGCTGCCCACAGAAGCCAGCTTGGTGGATCAGTTCTCGGTCAGCCGCACCGTGGTGCGGGAGGCCCTCTCGAGGCTCAAGTCGCTTGGCCTGGTCGAGTCACGCCAGGGCAGCGGTGTCTTTGTCAAGGAGGTCGGTTTTCCTCCGCTGAACTTTGACGCCAAATCGGTGGCGTCGCGGCAAGCCGTGATCCAGATGGTCGAAGTTCGGCGTGCGCTGGAAGCCGAGGTAGCGGCGTTGGCCGCACAACGCCGCACCAAGGCCGACATCAAACACATTCACCAGTCGATTGCCGAATTGGACCAGGCCGTGCTGGCCGGGGGTGACGGCGTCCTTGAGGACGTGCAATACCACCTGGCCATTGCCGAGGCCGCACGCAACCCGTTTCTGCTGGGCACCCTGCAATACCTGAGTCAGTTTTTACAGGGTGCTACCCGCGTGACCCGCGCCAATGAAGCCCGACGTGACGATTTTGTCCGTCAGGTGCGCGATGAACATGCCGTCATTTACCAAGCCATCAAGGCCGGAGACACTGAAGCCGCGCGCAAGGCTGCGGGCGCGCACATGGACAACGCCATTGTGCGTATTGAGCAAGCCGACCCGGTCTTTTGGCAACAAACAGGGGATGAGCTGGCGAGCACGCTGGTGCATGGCTTGCCCGCATCGTCTTGATTCATTGGAAGGAACAGGAGTAAATCAATGGAAACTAATGTCGGATTAATTGGCCTCGGTGCCATGGGCAGCGGCATGGCGGGCTCCTTGCGCCGCCATGGCTGCAAGGTCCATGTGTTTGATGTGCGTGCAGAGGTGGCGCAAGCCTTTGTTGCGCAGGGTGGCGTGGCCTGTGGATCGCCCGCCGAACTCGCAGCACACTGCAAGGTGATTGTGTCGGTGGTGGTCAACGCTGCCCAGACCGAGGCGGTGTTGTTTGGCGACCAGGGCTGCGCCGCCGCCATGCCGCCCGGCAGTGTGTTTGTGATGTGTTCCACGGTCGACCCGAACTGGTCCATCGCCTTGGAGGCACGCCTGGCCAAGCTCGGCATTCTTTATGTCGATGCGCCCATTTCGGGCGGCGCCGCCAAGGCTGCTAGTGGCCAGATGACCATGATGACCGCTGCCACGCCCGAGGCCTACGCGGCTGTCGGTCCCTTGCTCGATGCCATGGCCAGCAATGTCTACCGCCTGGGCGACAAGGCCGGCGCGGGCAGCAAGGTCAAGATCATCAACCAGTTGCTTGCCGGCGTGCATATCGCGGCAGCGGCCGAGGCCATGGCCCTGGGTTTGCGTGAAGGGGTGGATGCCGCCGCCCTGTACGACGTGATCACCCACAGTGCGGGCAACAGCTGGATGTTCGAGAACCGCATGGCGCATGTGCTGGCCGGCGACTACACACCCTTGTCGGCGGTCGACATTTTTGTGAAGGATCTCGGGCTGGTGCTGGATGTGGCGCGCGCCACCAAGTTCCCGTTACCACTCTCCAGCACCGCGCACCAGATGTTCATGCAGGCGTCTACCTCGGGTTTTGCGCGCGAAGACGACAGTGCCGTCATCAAGATATTTCCTGGCATTGAGTTGCCCAAGAAGTTATGAAAAAAATTGTTTTAGGTTGTATTGCCGACGACTTCACCGGCGCCACTGACCTGGCCAACAACCTGGTGCGTGCCGGCATGCGTGTGGTGCAAGCCATGGGGGTACCAAGCCAGCCGCTCGACGCAGAAGCTGATGCAGTGGTGGTGGCACTCAAATCGCGCACCGTGCCGGTGGCTGATGCAGTGCAGGAATCACTGGCGGCATTACGCTGGCTGCAGGACCAGGGTGCGCAGCAGATTTACTTCAAATATTGTTCGACCTTTGACAGCACGGCACAGGGCAACATTGGCCCGGTCACAGAAGCCCTGATGGACGCCCTGGCCGACCAGCCGGGCGCCGACTTCAGCATTGCCACGCCAGCCTTTCCTGACAATGGCCGTACCGTGTTCAAGGGGCATCTGTTTGTGGGTGACGTCTTGCTCAACGAGAGCGGCATGCAAAATCACCCGTTGACACCCATGACGGACGCCAACCTGGTGCGTGTGTTACAAGCCCAATGCCGCCGCAAGGTCGGCTTGATCGACTACAAGGTCGTGGCACAGGGGCCGGACGCCATTCGCACCCGCATCGACCAGTTGCGTGCTGACGGTGTCGGCCTGGCGGTGGTGGATGCTATTTCCAACGACGACCTGATGCGCCTCGGGCCAGCGCTCAAAGGCCTGTCGCTGGTCACCGCAGGTTCCGGCGTGGCCATCGGTCTGCCGGTCAATTTTGGTATTGCGCCAAGCAACACCGCCAGCGCTTTGCCGCCACCCACCGGGTTGCAGGCAGTGGTGTCGGGCAGTTGTTCACTGGCGACCAATCGGCAGGTGGCCGCCTTTATTGAGGTAGGTCGTCCAGCACTGGCCATCGACCCGCTACAGCTGGCCGCCAGTGGGGGAAGTACAACTACCGTGACGCAAGCACTGGCCTGGGCAAAAGAGCTGTTGGCCCAGGGGCCGGTGCTGATTTATTCGTCAGCGGAACCGAGTGCAGTCAAAGCCGTTCAGGCCCAGCTCGGTGTGCAGGCAGCAGGCGATTTGGTGGAACACACCCTGGCCGCCATCGCTCGCGGACTGGTGGGCCTGGGCGTGCGCCAACTGGTGGTGGCCGGTGGTGAAACCTCAGGTGCCTGCGTGCAGGCGCTGGGCATCAGTCAGATGAAAATCGGCCCCCAAATTGACCCCGGTGTGCCCTGGTGCCATGCCCAAAGTGACGCAGCCCCCAACGGTGGTCTGCACCTGACCCTGAAGTCCGGCAACTTTGGTACTGATGACTTTTTCAGCAAATCTTTCGGTTGTTTGAAATGATGCCCAAACAGATGGCGCGAGCGCAGTGGCTGGCTTTGGTGGCTGACGATTTCTGGTACCCCAGTAGAGGCAAGCCGCCAAAGACTGCCGCTGCGCGGGTTCAACCCAAGGCGCAGCACAGACCATGACCGAACAAGAAGCCCGTGAAGAAATCTGCCGCATCGGCCGCAGCCTGTTCGAGCGCGGCTACGTGCATGCCACCGCCGGCAACATCAGTGTGCGCCTGGATGAATCGGAGGGCGGCGGCTTCCTGATTACTCCCACCGACGTCTGCCTGGGTTACCTGGTGCCCGCAAGGCTGGCACGGCTCAATGCCCAGGCCCAGCAGCTCAGTGGTGACAAAGCCAGCAAAACCATTGCGCTTCACAGCCAGATTTACCGGGCTGCCTGCGCCTTTGATGCCCAGACGCGTAGCATCATCCACACCCACAGCACCCACTGTGTGGCATTGACGCTGCGTGCTCAAACACCCGAATCAGTTGAGTTGTTGCCTGCCCTCACGCCCTATTTTGTGATGAAGGTCGGCCATGTGCCCATCATCCGCTACCACCGTCCCGGTGACCCGCAGGCGGCGCACCTGGTAGCCCACACCATCACCCGTTACGGTGAAGCCGACAAGCCGATCCGTGCGGTCATGCTGGCGCGCCTGGGCCCCAACGTCTGGCACGACTCGCCTGCCGCTGCCATGGCGACCCTGGAAGAACTTGAAGAAACCGCCCGGCTGATGTGCCTGAGCGCCAACGTGCCCGAGCCATTGACCGACTTACAAATCAACGAACTGCGCCAGACCTTCGGCGCCCGATGGTGACCCCTATGCCCAAATTTGCCGCCAATCTGTCCATGCTCTACCAGGAATACGCGTTTCTGGACCGTTTTGAAGCCGCCGCCAAAGACGGCTTCAAGGCCGTGGAATACTTGTTCCCCTATGCGTTTGCCAAGGAAGACATTGCCGCGCGTCTCCAGGCCCATGACCTGCAGCAGGTGCTGTTTAATGCCCCTCCGGGCGACTGGGGTGCAGGTGAGCGCGGGCTGGCCTGCCTGCCGGGTCGCGAGGAAGAGTTTCGCGCCGGCATGAGCAAGGCGCTGGATTACGCGGCCACGCTGCACTGCCCGCGCGTGCACGTCATGGCCGGCTTGCTGCCTGCTGGCGCCACGCATGAGTCGCTGTTCCCCACTTACATCGCCAACCTGCGCTGGGCCGCGCAAGCGGCTGCGCCACAGGGCATCGACGTGCTGATCGAACCCATCAACACGCGCGACATTCCCGGCTTTTACCTGAACCGCCAGGACGTGGCGCACGCCGTGCTGGCCGACGTGGGTGAGGCCAACCTCAAGGTGCAGATGGACCTGTACCACTGCCAGATCGTCGAGGGCGACCTGGCCATGAAGATTCGCAAGTACCTGGCCACCGGCAAGGTCGGCCATTTGCAAATTGCCGGGGTACCCCAGCGCCACGAGCCGGATCTGGGCGAAATCAATCACAGCTACCTGTTTGCGCTGCTCGATGAGCTGGGTTACGGTGGTTGGATCGGGTGCGAGTACCGTCCCGCCAACGCCCAGGCAGGTGGCACGTCAGCCGGCCTGGGCTGGCTCAAGCCCTATCTATGAGCGCGCTGTCAGCGCAACCCCCCCATTACCCACAAGAGAAAACTATGCAAGATGCTTCAAGCCCCCTCAACATCGGTTTCATCGGCCTGGGCATGATGGGCCGCGGTATGGCACGGCATGTGCTGGCCAAGGGCCACTCGGTCGGGCTGTTGGTGCGCTCGGAAGAGGGGGCGACGCGTTGTGCAGACTTGTTGGCAGCAGGCGCCCGCAGTCTGACCACGTCTGCTGACGTGGCGGCTATGGCCGATGTCCTGATCATCTGTGTGACCGGCTCACCCGAAGTTGAAGAAGTGGTGTTGGGCCGGCACGGCGTGCTGGAAGGCATCCGTCCGGGCTCAGTGGTGGTGGATTGCTCTACTTCCCAGCCCGACTCCACGCGCCATCTGGCGGCGGCCATCGCGGCCAAAGGTGCCCTGTTTCTGGACGCGGCCTTGACGGGCACGCCCAAACATGCCGAGGAGGGCCAGCTCAACCTGCTTGTGGGGGGTGACCCAGCCGTGCTGGAACGGGTCCGCCCGATTTTTGAGGCGTTCGCCAAAAACATTTTCTACTGTGGCGCAGTCGGGGCTGGGCACACGACCAAGTTGCTGCACCAGTTTGTGGTGCTGGGCAACGCCGCCATTCTGGCCGAGGCGTTTTCGTGCGCCAGCAAGACCGGTGTCAATCTGGAAGTGTTGTGTGACGTGATTGATTCCGGCGGCGCCAACAGCACGGCGTTTCAGCGCCTGCGCCCCTATGTGCTGGAGGGCAACGACCAGATGTTCCGTTTCTCGATCGGCAACGCCCACAAGGACATGCGTTATTACGCCCGCATGACCGGCGAGGCCAGGGCCGTGTCCTACCTGGGTGACGCCGTGCACAACACCTACACGGTGGCCACCAACCAGGGCTACACACCGCAGTTCATCCCGCATCTGATCAACAGCCTGAACACGCTCAATGGCACTGCAGACGAGCAGAAAAAAGTCTAGAACCCGCAAGCCACGCCCTATCCGAACTGAGTCAAGCCCATGCAATTCAACTTTATTGGCAATGCGCCACAGGTCTCGTCCTCCGGTCTGACCATTCCCATGCTGGACCCCTCTGACGGCCAGGTTTTTGAGCAGATCCAGCGCAGTAACGCGACAGACATTGACGACGCCGTGCGTGCGGCGCGCCAGTGTTTTGACACGGTCTGGAGCAAGACTCCGGCAGTGGAGCGTGGTCGTTTGCTGATGCGCCTGTCCGCACGGGTGGCCCAAGGTGTGGACGCGTTGACCGCGCTGGAGCAGCGTGACTGCGGCAAACCCACGCGCCAGGCGCGAGCCGACGCGGTGGCGCTGGCGCGTTACTTCGAGTTTTATGCCGGTGCCTGCGACAAGCTGCATGGCGACACCATTCCCTACCTGGACGGCTACAGCGTGCTGACCTGGCGTGAGGCACACGGCATCACTGGTCACGTCATCCCGTGGAATTACCCGATGCAGATTTTTGGCCGCAGTATTGGCGGCGCACTGGCGGCTGGCAATGTGTGTGTGGTCAAACCAGCCGAAGATGCCTGTCTGTCGCTGATCCGGGTCGCGCAAATGGCCGCCGAGGTGGGTTTTCCGGCAGGGGCGCTCAACATCGTCACGGGCTACGGCCATGAGGTGGGTGATGCCCTGGCGCGCCACCCCGGCATTGATCACATCAGCTTTACCGGCAGCCCCTCGGTCGGCACCCTGATCCAGCAGGTGGCGGCGCAGCGGCACTGCCCGGTCACGTTGGAACTGGGTGGCAAGAGCCCGCAAATCGTGTTTGCCGACGCAGACCTTGACGCGGCCTTGCCGGCAGTCGTCAACGCCATCGTGCAAAACGCCGGGCAAACCTGCTCGGCCGGGTCACGCCTGCTGGTGGACCATGCCATTTACGAGCCGCTGCTGGAGCGTCTGGGCGCGGCCTTTGAGCAACTGCGGGCCGGCCCGGCCAGCATGGACCTGGACCTGGGGCCGCTGATTCGCCAAAGCCAGCAACAACGGGTCTGGGATTTTTTAAGCGATGCCCAGGCCGACAACATCAGCATGGTGGCGCAGGGCAGGGTGGTTGATGAAGCGCCCGAGACCGGGTTTTATCAGGCCCCTACCTTGCTGCGCGACGTGCCGGTGCAGCACCGGCTGGCGCAGCAGGAAATCTTTGGCCCGGTGTTATGCGCCATGGCTTTCCGTGACGAAGACCATGCCGTGGCGCTGGCCAACGCCACCCCCTTCGGGCTGGTGGCAGGGGTCTGGACGGCCGACGGCGCGCGCCAGTTCCGTATGGCCCGGCGCATCCGCAGCGGCCAGGTTTTCATCAACAACTATGGCGCCGGCGGCGGTGTCGAGCTTCCCTTTGGCGGCGTCAAGTCTTCAGGTTATGGCCGTGAAAAAGGCTTGGAGGCGCTGCAAGGCTTCACCACCCTCAAGACGGTGGCCATCAAACATGGCTGACCGTTGGCAAAAAAAACACGGTTATTTTTAAACTCATTCAAGGGGCATTCCATATGCGTGTTCAGGACAAATCCATTATCGTCACCGGCGCCGGGCAGGGCATTGGCAAAGGTATTGCAGTGCGGCTGGCCGCCGAAGGGGCGAAGGTGGTCGTCAATGACATCGACGCCGACTTAGGCGAAAGTGTGGTCCAGGAGATCGTCGAGGCGGGTGGCACGGCTTCTTTTGTGGCTGCCGATGTGACCCACTCGGACCAGGTCAAAGCCTTGGTGGCGGCTGCGGTCCAGCGTTATGGCCGGCTCGACGTGATGGTCAACAATGCTGGCTGGACGCACCGCAACCGGCCGGCCCTGGAGGTTTCCGAGGACGAGTTCGACAAGGTCTATGCCGTCAACGTCAAAAGCGTGTATCTGGCCACCATCCATGCCACGCCGGTATTCCGCGCCCAGGGCGGCGGCAGTTTCATCAACATTGCGTCCACGGCGGGGGTACGTCCGCGCCCCGGGCTGACCTGGTACAACGGTTCCAAAGGCGCGGTGATCACCACCTCCAAGTCACTGGCGGCCGAGCTTGGACCCGACAACATCCGCGTCAACTGCATTAACCCGGTGTTCAATCCCGAGACCGGGCTCTCTGCCGAGTTTGCTGGTGGCCCCCTGACCGATGAACGTATGGCCAAATTCCGCGCCACGATCCCGCTGGGTCGGTTTTCCACCGCGCTCGATGTCGCCAATGCCGTGCTCTACCTGGCCAGCGACGAAGCAGCCTTCATCAGCGGTGTGTGTATTGAAGTGGACGGCGGGCGCTGCGTCTGATGGCGCCCTGGCAAGCCGCCCACCCGGCTGACCTGGTCAGCGCCATTGACACGCCCGCGCTGGTGCTGGACCTTGACGCCTTCGAGCGTAATCTGCAGCGCATGATGGACGCGCTCAAAGGCCATCCGGTGCGCTTGCGCGCCCATGCCAAAAGCCATAAATGCCCTGACATTGCGCGCCGCCAGATCGCGTTGGGTGCCATTGGCATTTGCTGTCAAAAAGTCAGTGAAGCTGCGGTGTTTGTCGATGCCGGCATCCACGAAGTGTTGGTCACCAACCAGGTGGTGGGTACGACCAAGTTGCTGCACCTGGCCGACCTGGCCCGGCGCGCGCGTGTGGGCGTGCTGGTGGATGACCCGCTGCAGGTGCTGGCGCTGGCCGACGTGGCGCGTTATCAGGGCGTGTCCATCGATGTCTATGTAGAGGTGGATGTGGGTGGCCACCGCTGTGGTGTCTCACCCGGCGCGGCCGCAGCCCGCCTGGCGCGCCTGATTGCCGACCAGGCGCCGCTGCGTTTTGCCGGCCTGCAGTGTTACCACGGTTCGGCGCAACACCAACGCACGCCGTTGGAGCGGGAGCGGGCGATTGCACAGGCGTGTGATGCCGCCCGGCTCAGCCGCTCGCTGATTGAGGCCGCTGGCCTGCAGGTTGAACGCATCACCGGTGCCGGCACCGGCACCTTCCTGCTTGAGCGAGACTCCGGCGTCTTCAATGAGATCCAGGCGGGCTCCTACATCTTCATGGACCGCGACTATGGCGACAACCAGCTCGGGGTTCAGGATGTGCGCTTCGAGCATGCGCTGTTCGTTTGCAGCGCCGTGCTGAGTCGCACCCAGCCCACACGGGCGGTCCTCGATGCGGGCCTGAAGGCTTCCAGCATCGATTCAGGCATGCCCACGGTCTGGCAGCGCCCTGAACTCAAATACGTGAAGGCCGCCGATGACCATGGTGTGCTGGATATTCCGGCGGATTCACCTCTGGCGCTGGGTGACGCGCTGATGCTGGTGCCGGGGCATTGCGACCCCACCGTTAATCTCTACGATGAACTGGTGTGTATTCGCGGTGACCGCGTCGAGGCGATCTGGCAGATCGCCGCACGTGGCACTTTGCTCTAGCGCGATAACAGCGCTTTACCAAAAAAGCCCTAAGGGTTGACCCTGAGAAAAAAGCGTCGTGGCAGAATGCGCCTCAGGGCAAAAAACGGCCCTCAATAACGCGCGGAGCCACTCAAGCCGCTGACTTTGAGCCGGATACTTTTGACTTCAAGGTTTTTGACTCGCAAATGCGCCTCAAAAGCCGGTAGCAACTGGCGCAGTTTGGCGGCGGTGGTGGTGTTGCTGAGCAACAGGCACCAGACGCCCTCGTTGAGTGGGCCGGCGGTTACGTTGGGCCGCAGCGTTTCAGGAATCAGGGCAGTAATGGCGTCAAAGCGGGCTTTGGAGGCGCGGTTCAGTTCCATCAGTTTTGCCAGGCTGGCATTATTCTGGCTGGCTTGCAGCAAGGTCACAGAGGGCTGGCGGCGGTTCATTTTTTAGGGGTGATGACGAATGCAGATGATTATCACGGATGCCTGGTTGGCCAAATCAGGTACCCTTTACCTGAGTGGCCGGCGTTTGCTGCTGCTGCTGGTGCTGTCGGCTTTTGTGGTGATGCTGTTGGCGGTGGGGCTGTACCACTGGGTTTTCCTGAAAGGCGCGCGCGAAGGCTGGCCCGTCATCGGTAGCCTGGTCCGGCTGGTGGTCAAGGACGAATTTGAGCAGCGCGACCGTTTTGTGCGTGAAAACCTCGATGTGATGGCGCGCAAGTTGGGTGAGATGCAGGTCAAGATGATGCAGTTGGAGTCGCTGGGCGAGCGTGTCTCGGGTCTGGCTGGGGTCAACCCGGCCGAGCTGAGGGCCGCCAACGGCCTGGGCGGGGTGCTGGTGTCAGGGCCGGCGCTGACGCTGCCGGACTTGCAAGCCACCCTGGATGACCTGGAGTCGCTCACGCACCAGCGTACCGATTTGTTTACCGTGATCGAGTCGCGGCTGTTTGAGCGCAAGATGCAAAGCCTGTTGATACCCACCCAAAAACCGGTGACGCAGGGTGAGGTGGGTTCTGCATTTGGCTGGCGGCTTGACCCCATCACCGGGCGCACGGCCCTGCATACCGGGCTGGATTTCCGGGCTGAGTCCGGCACCCCGATTCTGGCCGCAGCAGGTGGTGTGGTGGTTACCCAGGAATTTCATCCGGAATATGGCAACATGATTGAAATTGAGCATGGCGACGACCTGATTTCACGTTACGCCCATGCGTCAAAAACGCTGGTTAAAAAGGGCGATTTGATCAAGCGCGGTCAAAAAATTGCCGAAGTGGGCAGTACCGGACGTTCCACCGGTGCCCATTTGCATTTTGAGGTGATGGTGCAAGGCGTTTTTCAAGACCCGCAAAAATTTTTGCTGGCGCGCCAGCCGATCAAGGCGGCGCAGCTTGCGCAGGCCACATCAGGCAGCAATTTGTCCAGGGCGCGCACCCGCTCTCCAGTCAGACCGTGAAGCGCCCGGCGGGCCGGGTCGGCGCGCGGGTAAAATCAAGGCAGTTCGACAGTGTTTGACGACCTTTGACGCTCAATGCGCTGTCCCCCCTTCAAGTCAGTTTGTAAAAAAAAGGATTGCGCCGCAAGTTTGACCCCACCGGTCAGGCTGCACGCCCCGTATTCATGGCCATCAACTTTCTCACCAAAATTTTCGGCAGTCGCAATGACCGCCTGCTCAAAAAGTATCGCCACACCGTGGGCAAAATCAACGCGATGGAGGCCGACCTGGAGAAGCTCTCTGACGCCGACCTGCGCGCCAAGACCGAGGCCTTTAAGGACCGGCTGGCCAAGGGTGAAACGCTCGATGCGCTCTTGCCCGAGGCTTTTGCCGTGGTGCGTGAGGGCTCCAAACGGGTCATGAAAATGCGTCCGTTTGACGTGCAATTGCTCGGCGGCATGTCCTTACACAACGGCAAGATTTCTGAAATGGGCACGGGCGAAGGCAAAACCCTGACAGCTACCTTGCCCGTGTACCTGAATGCCTTGACCGGCAAGGGCGTGCACGTGGTGACGGTCAATGACTACCTGGCCAACCGTGATGCCCAGTGGATGGGCAAGCTGTACAACTTTTTGGGTTTGTCGGTGGGCATCAACCTGCCCAACATGCCGCGCGAAGAAAAGCAGGCTGCCTACCGGTCCGACATCACGTACGGCACCAACAACGAATATGGCTTTGACTACCTGCGCGACAACATGGTCTATGAGGCGGCTGATCGGGTTCAGCGTGGCTTGAACTACGCCATCGTCGACGAGGTGGACTCGATCCTGATCGACGAGGCGCGCACCCCGCTCATCATCAGCGGTCAGGCCGAAGACCAGACCGATTTGTATGTGGCCATCAACCGCATCGTGCCGCAGTTGGCGCAACAAGAGGGCGAAGCCGACCCGCACACCGGTGAGGGCATCACCAAGGTGGGCGACTTCACGCTCGACGAAAAAACCCGTCAGGTGTTTCTGACCGAGCGCGGCCACGAAAACGCCGAGCGCATTTTGTTCGAGATGGGTCTGATTGTCGAAGGCGCCAGCCTGTACGACCCGGCCAACATCACGCTGATGCACCATTTGTATGCCGCGCTGCGTGCCAACCACCTGTACCTGCGCGACCAGCATTACGTGGTGCAGGCCGGCGAGGTGGTGATTGTGGACGAGTTCACCGGGCGCCTGATGAGCGGGCGGCGCTGGAGCGAAGGCCTGCACCAGGCGGTGGAAGCCAAGGAAGGTGTGGCGATCCAGCCGGAAAACCAGACCATGGCGTCGATCACGTTCCAGAATTACTTCCGCTTATACGGCAAGCTGGCCGGCATGACCGGTACTGCCGACACCGAGGCCTATGAGTTCCAGGAAATTTATGGCCTGGAAACGGTGGTCATGCCGCCCAATCGGCCCAGCCGCCGCAACGATCAACTGGACCGCGTCTACAAGACCACCAAAGAAAAGTACGACGCCGCTATTGCAGACATCCGTGAGTGTTTTGATCGCGGCCAGCCGGTGCTGGTGGGCACCACCTCGATCGAGAATTCCGAGCTTATTGCCGAGCTGCTGGACAAGGAAAAGCTGCCGCACCAGGTGCTCAACGCTAAGCAGCACGCCCGCGAAGCCGACATCGTGGCGCAGGCCGGCCGCCCCAAGATGATCACCATTGCCACCAACATGGCCGGTCGTGGGACCGACATCGTGCTGGGCGGCAACATCAGCAAAATCATTGAGGCGATTGAGACCGACGCATCGCTGGATGCGGCGCAGAAACAGCAGCAGCTGGATACCGTGAACGCCCAGTGGGCCAAAGACCACGAACAGGTGACGGCGTTGGGCGGCCTGCGCATCATCGCCACCGAGCGCCATGAATCGCGCCGCATCGACAACCAGTTGCGTGGCCGCTCAGGCCGCCAGGGCGACCCGGGCTCGTCACGCTTTTACCTGAGCCTGGACGACGCGCTGATGCGCATTTTTGCCGGCGAGCGTGTCAAGGCCATCATGGACAAGCTCAAGATGCCCGAGGGCGAAGCCATCGAAGCAGGCATGGTCACGCGCTCCATTGAGAGCGCCCAGCGTAAGGTGGAAGCACGCAACTTCGACATGCGCAAGCAATTGCTCGAATACGACGACGTGGCCAATGACCAGCGCAAGGTGATCTACCAGCAGCGCAACGAAATTCTGGATGCGACCGACCTGTCGGCGCAAATCCAGTCGCTGCGCGAGGGTTGTTTTGAAGACGTGGTGCGCCAGTATGTGCCCGCCGAGTCGGTCGAAGAGCAGTGGGACTTGCCGGCACTTGAACGCGTGTTGTCCGATGAGTGGCAGATGACCCTGCCGCTGCAACACCAGGTGAACGCCGCCAGCGCCATCACCGACCACGACATTCTGGACACCGTGCGCAGCCATGCCAACACCGTGTTTGACGAAAAAGTGGCCCTGGTGGGCAATGAAAACTTCACCCAGTTCGAACGCATGGTGCTGCTGCAAAGCATCGACAGCAATTGGCGCGACCACCTGAGTTCGCTTGACTACCTGCGCCAGGGCATCCACCTGCGCGGCTATGCCCAGAAGCAGCCCAAGCAGGAGTACAAGCGCGAAGCCTTCGAGCTCTTCGGCCAGATGCTCGATGCCGTCAAGAACGAAGTCACCAAAATCCTCATGACGGTGCGTATCCAGTCCAACGAAGAGGCCGCAGCGGCTGCCGTCGAGCTGGAAAACCGCGCTGAGCGCATCAGCAACGTCACCTATACCGCGCCCACCGAGACCGGCGGGGTGGAAATCAAGGTGGACGAAACCACGATGCCGCTGGAAGTGCCGCGCGTCGGCCGCAACGAGCCTTGCCCCTGTGGCAGCGGCAAGAAATACAAGCAATGCCACGGCAAGCTGGCCTGAGAAAGCATCCGCCATGTCTGTTCACCTGTCTCCCCCCAACCCTGCTGAACTGTTTCCGATTGCCGGTGTGCGCATCGGAGTCACCGAAGCCGGTATCCGCAAGGCCAACCGCAAGGACCTGACCGTGGTGCTGATCGACGACGGCGCCTCGGTGGCCGGTGTGTTCACGCAGAACCGTTTTTGCGCAGCACCTGTGCAGTTGTGCCGCGGACACCTGGCCACTGGCCTGGGCATCCGTGCCTTGCTGATCAATACCGGCAACGCCAATGCCGGCACCGGTGAAGACGGCCTGGCGCGGGCGGCCAGCACGTGTCAGGCGCTGGCCGGGCGGTTGGGTTTGGTCAAACAACAGGTGCTGCCGTTTTCGACCGGTGTCATCATGGAAACCCTGCCCGTTGAGCGCATCGAAGCCGGGCTGGACGCCGCTATTCAAGATGCCAGCGCAGACCACTGGTTGCGCGCTTCAGAGGCCATCATGACCACCGACACCGTGCCCAAGGCCTTTGGTGCGCAGATGGTGATTGACGGCACGCAGGTGAGCATCACCGGCATCAGCAAAGGCGCCGGCATGATCCGCCCCAACATGGCGACCATGCTGGGTTTTATGGCCACCGACGCCTGTGTCAGCCCGGACCTGATGCCGCAACTGGCCACCGAACTGGCCGAAGGTTCGTTCAACCGGGTTACCGTGGACGGCGACACCTCGACCAACGACTCCTTTGTGGTGATTGCCACCAACAAGGCAGTGCACGTGCCGATCACTTCGCTGGACAGCCCCGCTGGCCAGGCGCTAAAGGCCGCCATGCTGGGTGTGGCGCGCCAACTGGCGCAAGCCATTGTGCGTGACGGTGAAGGCGCCACCAAATTCATCACCATCCAGGTCGAAGGCGGAAAGACCCAGGCCGAGTGCCGCCAGGTGGCCTATGCGATTGCGCATTCGCCTCTGGTCAAGACCGCATTTTTTGCCAGCGACCCCAACCTTGGCCGTATCCTGGCTGCCGTGGGTTATGCGGGTATTGCCGACCTGGACCAGACCGGCATTGATTTGTACCTGGACGAGGTGCTGGTGGCGCGCAAGGGCGGGCGCAACCCCGACTACCGCGAGGAAGACGGCCAGCGTGTCATGAAACAGGCCGAGATCACGGTGCGCGTGGGTTTGGCCCGGGGCGACGCGGTGGACACCGTGTGGACCTGTGACCTGAGTCACGACTATGTGTCGATCAATGCCGATTACCGTTCATGAACGCCGGTTTCGAGCATTTGTTGCTGCGTGCCGAGCAACTCATCACCCGCATTGAGGCGGTGCTGCCGCAAGCCGTGGCGCAGCCCGACTGGACGGCATCGAGCGCCTTTCGTTACCGCAAGCGCAGTTCTGGCCGGGCCACGCTGGAGCCGGTGCGCCATGTCGGCGCCATGGCCCTGACCGACCTGAAAGAAATCGAGCCGCAAAAGGAAAAAATTTACCGCAACACGCACCAGTTTGTCACAGGTCAGCGGGCCAACAACGTGCTGCTGACGGGCGCGCGCGGCACCGGCAAGTCGTCGCTGATTCGCGCCTGCCTGAATGAATTTTCCGCTCAGGGCTTGCGCCTGATCGAGGTCGACAAGGCTGACCTGACCGACCTGCCCGACATCATTGACCTGGTGTCTGAAGAGCCTTACAAGTTCATCGTGTTTTGTGATGACCTGAGCTTTGATGAAGGCGAGTCCGGGTACAAGGCGCTCAAGTCGATTCTGGACGGCTCGGTGGCCGCCACCACCGCCAATGTGCTGATTTACGCCACCAGCAACCGGCGCCATTTGCTGCCCGAATACATGAAGGAAAACCTCAGCTACACCCACACCGCCGATGGCGAGGTGCATCCGGGCGAAGGTGTGGAAGAAAAAATATCGCTGTCAGAGCGTTTTGGTCTGTGGGTGAGCTTTTACCCGTTTTCGCAGGACGAGTACCTCACCATCGTGGCTCAGTGGCTCGGCGCCATGGGCGTCACGGTGCCGGCCATCGAGGCGGCGCGCGCCCAGGCCCTGGTGTGGGCCTTGGAGCGGGGTTCCCGCAGCGGCCGTGTCGCTTACCAGTTTGCCCTGGACTACGCGGGCCAGCACGCTGTTGTGGCATGAGCAGGACTGACCAGCCAGCCGCAGTGCTGGTAGCCGATGGCGCGCTGCCGCGGGTTGGTGGTGCCGACCGGGCCGTGGTCGATGTGGCGGTGGGGGTCTTGATTCGGGCTGACGGTGATTTTTTACTGACGTCGCGCCCCGCTGACAAGGTTTACGCCGGATACTGGGAGTTTCCCGGTGGCAAGTTCGAGCCCGGCGAGTCGTTGCAGCAGGCGCTGCAACGCGAACTGCAGGAAGAGCTCGGCATTCACATTGACCAGATTGAACCCTGGCGGCAGGAGCTGGTGGACTACCCACATGCGTTGGTGCGGCTGCATTTTTGCAAGGTCTGGGCTTGGTGCGGTGAACTGCAAATGCGCGAGGCCCAGTCGTTTACCTGGGAGCGTTTGCCGGTAACGGTTAGCCCGGTGTTACCCGGCACGGTGCCGGTGTTGCAGTGGATGGCTGAGGAGCAGGAAAAAGTGGGTTCTATTGCTGGGTGAATGTTGACTTGCCAAGTTTTTGATTCTCGGATTTGCTGATTCGCTGGTGCTACCCGCACAGCGACTGGCTTTGGCGGCTTCCTCATACTGGAGTACCAGAAATCGTCAGCCGCCAAAGCCAGCCACTGCGCTGGTGTGCGTCTGGAAAAATTCAAAAGGGTCGGGTTTTAATTGGTCTTCAAACACCTTTGTGCACCCACTTCATGGTGTGGTAACCGGCGGGGGCAGTCACCGATTTCTGGTACCCCAGTATGAGGTGGCTGCCCCTGCCGGTTACCGCGCCGCGCGCGCCCGCCAAGCTGCGAAGGGCGTAGCCTCAAGAGCCCAACGAAAAGAATCAAATCGAGAGAGTTTGAGAGAGTGCGACCCCGGAATTCAGTCCGGCGCAAAATCTTCCGGCGGGGCCGCGGCAGGCATGGCAAACTGCTCGCTGGCCCAGGCTCCCAGGTCAATCTGCTTGCAGCGCTCGCTGCAAAATGGCCGATAGGGATTACTAGCCGCATAGACACTGACGCCGCCACAGCCAGGGCAGGTCACGATCTTTACAGGGATGTTAGGTTCTTGCGTGGAGCCGCTCATGCACACAAGGCCAGTTCAAAGCTGACATCTTCGTTGATCGCCTGCAACCGATTTTCTTCGCCCTGGCGCATCAGTCGGACCGACACCATCAGCCGGTTGCCACTGATTTCAGGCACCAGGTCCATGGTTTCATCCAGCGCCAGCCGCAGCAATAAAAAAGTGCGTCCTTGGGGCAGGCTCTGCTGGAACTGCCCGCCGTTGGCAATGACTTTTTGTGGTGCGCCAGAATCACGTAGCAACTTGAGCAACAAATGAACCGTATCCGCCAAGGGGGCCAGGGTTTGGGCCCATGTTTGCAACTGCGCTTGCCGAACCTGGCTGGGCTTGTGTTGCCAGGCATGGTAGGAGGGTAAATCGAACCCGCAAGTGCCACCGGGGATCACAATCCGGCTGCGAATGCCCATGAGCCAATCGTTTTCGGTCAAACTTTGGCCCGACTTACCAGACTGGTTGTTCAGGGCCTCAAAACACTGCTCAAGTTGGTGAATGACTTCATCGAGCACAGATTCGGCAATGGCGGGGTTGCCCCGGTAACTGTCAAGCATGTGTTTCTGCTTGTCGAGGTCTTTGAGCAGATCGGATTTGAGGTCAGCCCGGGTGCTTACTTCGAGGATTTCGAACAAGGTTGCCAGGGCAAAATGGTGGTCAATGGCATCCACGCGTTGCAACAACTGCTGCAAGTGGATAAAGAGATGCTCCAGCCGCAAATAAGTGCGAATGCGTTCTTGCAATGGGTATTCGTAGAGGATCACGCTAAAGTTCAATCAGTCAGTTTGCTAGGTGTAATGATAGCCGCAAGCGCGGCGCCAGTGCCGCCACCTCCCGGCTTAAATCCCCATGGGTCAGGCCATCGTTGAAGATCACGCTGTCGGCCGCACGCACGCGCCGTTGACGGCTGCATTGGTGGGCCATGATGGCTTCGACCGCTGCTTTTTCCAGCCCGCTGCGTGCCATCACGCGCATGATTTGGGTTGCAGGCAGACAGTCGATCACCAGCACATGGTCAACTTTTTGCCGCCAGCTGGCAGATTCCACCAGCAAAGGCACGTCAAACACCAGGCAATCTTGGCCTGCTGCCTGGGCGGACGCGGCCTGGCGCCAGGTTTCCTGTCCTACCAGCGGGTGGATGATGGCTTCAAGTTGCTGTTTGGCATGGGGGTCAGTGTAGGCCAGGGCGCGCATGTGGTCGCGGTCCATGGCGCCCTCTGCGGTGATGAAGTCAGGCCCAAATTGACGGGTAATGGCGGCGATGGCCAAGCCGCCGGGGGCGGTCAGCGAACGGGCAATGGCATCTGCGTCCATGATGACCGCACCCCATTGGGCCAGCAGGGCGGCCACGGTGCTTTTGCCGCTGCCAATGCCGCCAGTGAGTCCGACATAAAACGCGCGTGGCACGGTTTACAAGCCGACAAACCTGAGCATGGCGGTGGGGCCCGCCACCATGGCCGTCAGACCGGCCATGGACAAGAAGGGACCAAATGGGACATAACCGCCTTCCCGCAGATTTTTGGAAAATTTCAGGCCGACGCCAACCACTGCCCCGATCACGGAGGCCATCAAAATGATGGGAACCAGTGCTTGCCAGCCAAACCAGGCCCCCAAGGCCGCGAAGAGCTTGAAGTCGCCATAACCCATGCCTTCCTTGCCCGTTGCCAGCTTGAAGGCCCAATACACCAGCCACAGGGACAAATAACCAGCCACGGCACCCCAAAGGGCATCGGTCAATTGAATCGGTGTCAGCTGCAGTGCGGCTGCGATCAAGCCCGCCCACAACAGCGGCAGCGTCAGGTCGTCGGGCAGCAGCGTGGTGTCCCAGTCAATCAGGGTCAGCGCCAGCAGGACAGCGCAAAAGCCGCACCAGGCCAGACCGGTTGCGCTGGCGCCATACTGCCAGCCACACCATAAAAACAAAAGGCCCGTGATCAGTTCCACCGCGGGATAGCGCAGGCTGATGGCGGCTTTGCAATGGTGGCATTTGCCGCGCAGCACCAGGTAACTCAGCAGTGGGATGTTTTCATACCAGCCGAGCTGGTGGCTGCAAGCCTGGCAGCGCGAACGCGGTGCCATCAGGTTGAAGGGGGGGCTCTCAGGCTGACTCTGGCCCTGCAGGTCGGCACATTCGGCTTTCCACTGGGCCTCTAACATAACCGGCAGGCGGTAAATAACGACGTTGAGGAAACTGCCGATGAGTAAACCCAGCAGTCCCAGCAAGCTGGCATCCATCATGTGTGTTCCCATCGTCAGACCACCTGGCCGAGTTTGAAAATGGGCAGGTACATGGCCACCACAATGCCACCAATCACGCCACCCAGAATCACAATGATGATGGGTTCCATCAGGCTCGAAATACCCGCCACCATGTCGTCCACTTCAGATTCATAAAAGTCCGCTGCCTTGCCCAGCATGTGGTCGATGGAGCCCGATTCTTCACCAATGGCGCACATTTGCAGCACCATGGTCGGAAACAGCTTGGCATTGGTCATGGCCGCAGTGAGTGCCGTGCCCGTGGAGACTTCTTGCTGGATCTTGATGGTGGCCATTTCATACACCGAGTTGCCCGCCGCGCCGCCCACCGAGTCGAGCGCCTCGACCAGCGGCACACCGGCGGCAAACATGGTGGCCAGGGTGCGGGTCCATCGCGCGATGCAGGATTTGTCAACCAGGACACCAAAAATGGGCAGTTTCAGCATGATGCGATCCATCACAAGTTGCATGGGTTTGCTGCGTTGCCAGGCTTGCATGAAAAAATACAAACCACCGCCGATACCGCCAAAAATCAGCCACCAGTAGTCGACAAAAAACTCACTCATGGCGATCACCATCAAGGTTGGGGCCGGCAGGTCAGCGCCAAAGTTGGAAAACACTTCCTTGAACGCTGGCACCACAAAAATCATGATCACGGCGGTCACCACAAAAGCCACCACCAGCACCGAAATCGGGTACATCAGTGCGGACTTGATTTTGGATTTCATGGCTTCTGTTTTTTCCATGTAAACCGCCAGCCGGTCCAGCAATTGGTCCAGAATACCCGCCGCTTCGCCGGCCTCGACCAGGTTGCAGTACAGGTTGTCAAAGTACAGCGGGTACTTGCGAAAGGCCGTGCTCAGCGAGGTGCCGGTTTCCACATCGCCGCGGATGTCATTGAGCAGCCGGGTCACGCTTGGGTTGGGGTTGCCGCGGCCGACAATGTCAAATGCCTGTAGCAGCGGCACGCCGGCCTTCATCATGGTGGCGAGCTGGCGCGTAAAAATGGCCATGTCTTTGGGTTTGATCGCCTTGCCTGCGCTGGTGCGCCTTTTCTTCACTTTGACCGGCAAGACACCTTGGCGGCGCAAGGCTGCTCTGACCTGGTTTTCACCCCCGGCACGCATTTCGCCACGCACCTGTTTGCCATTGCGGTCCTTGCCTTCCCATTCATAGACAAATTCCTTGATGGTTTTTGTTTTTTCGGTTGCCATAAAGTTGTTGAAAGCTTGGGTTAATCGTTGCTGGCGGCGCTAACGCATTTGAGTAAAAAAAGTACTGGTGTCACATTTTTCAGGCCATGTATGCAGAGCATACGTCATCATCTACCGCTCGGCTAGCTGCGGGCTGCCGCGGCTGCCAGCACCAGGCTTAAAAAAGTGCTGATATCGGCGACTTCACGCGGGTGAATGCTGTGCGGTATGGGGTAGCTGTGCCACTGTACCGGATAACCCAGACGGGTCAGCAGGTCGCGACTGGCTTCGCCGCGGGCCGGGACGACCACCGGGTCCTGGCTGCCGTGCGCCATGAAGATGGGGGTGTGGGCGTTGGCTTCAGCACGTTCTGTGGCAAAGTCCTCAGCCAGCGGCAGATAACCGGACAAGGCCATGATGCCGGCCAGTGTCTGGGGAAAGCGCAGGCCGGTGTGCAGCGCCATGGCACAGCCTTGCGAGAAGCCCGCCAGCACAATCCGGCTGGCCGGAATGCCGCGTGCCATTTCCCGCTCAATCAGCGCCGCAATGGCTTGCCCGGAGGCACGAATGCCCGCCGCGTCCTGGCGAATGACCAGATCGGTGCCAAGAATGTCGTACCAGGCCGGCATGACATAGCCGCCATTGACGGTGACGGGAATCGCTGGCGCATGCGGAAAAATGAAACGGATGGCGGGGCAACCAGAGAGGTCCAGTTCTGGCACCAGGCCGGCAAAGTCATGGCCGTCGGCGCCCAGGCCATGCAACCAGATCACGGCGGCGCTGGGGTTGGGGGCAGTCTCGATCTGAATGTGGGGCAGCAGTGTTGTCATGCGGATGAGCGTCAGTGGGAGTGGAACGGTTTGTCAGGCCAGCAGCGCCTGGGCAAATTCGCGGGCATTGAAGGTTTCCAGGTCTTCCAGTTTTTCGCCGACACCAATGAAATAAACGGGGATGGGGCGTTCGCGCGCAATGGCTGCCAGCACGCCGCCTTTGGCGGTGCCGTCGAGCTTGGTCACGATCAGGCCGGTCAGACCCAGGGCGTCGTCAAAGGCTTTGACCTGTGTCAGGGCATTTTGACCGGTGTTGCCGTCGATCACCAGCAGCACCTCATGGGGTGGTGTGGCCAGGTTGCGTTCCTCTGCCGTACCGGCGTCTGGGTCGTCCAGCGCCGGCCCGGCTTTTTGAATCACGCGTTTGATCTTGACCAACTCTTGCATCAGG
Source organism: Burkholderiales bacterium RIFOXYD12_FULL_59_19 (assembly GCA_001771065.1). Taxonomy (GTDB): domain Bacteria; phylum Pseudomonadota; class Gammaproteobacteria; order Burkholderiales; family Burkholderiaceae_C; genus Rhodoferax. The sequence goes on from MESQ01000004.1 coordinate 42,978, forward strand.
TGCAACTGGGTCGGCAGGCGCCCGGCGGTGTCGACCAGCACCACATCACGGCCGCGGGCCTTGCCGGCACTGACCGCATCAAAAGCCACGGCGGCCGGGTCGCCGCCTTCCTGGCTGATGATGTCTACCGCTGTGCGGTCGGCCCACACCCCCAACTGCTCACGCGCCGCCGCCCGAAAGGTGTCGGCAGCGGCCAGCAACACGCTGGTATGGTTCACCGCAAGATGCCGCGTGAGTTTGCCGATGGAGGTGGTTTTGCCCGCACCATTGACCCCTGCCACCATGATCACGGTGGGTTTGAAGCGGCCGATGACCAGCGATTTTTGCAGTGGTGTCAGCAGTTCGGTGAGGGACTCGACCAGCAGCGCCTTGACCGCTGTCGGGTGTGTGGCTTTGCTGTCCTTGACGCGGCGTTTCAGGTCTTGCAGCAGATGTTCGGTGGCCTTGACCCCGGTGTCTGCCATCAGCAGGGCAGTTTCCAGGTCTTCATACAGTGCATCGTCAATTTGGGTGCCAGTGAACACCGTGGCAATGCTGGTGCCGGTTTTTCGCAAACCCGCCTTGAGCTTGTCGATCCAGGACTTGCGCTCGGGCGTCGGTGCCGGTGTGACCGTCGCTGAGGAAGCGGCAAGCGGCGGCTCAGGCAGGGCAGCTGGCAGCTGGATGGGCGCAGGCTGGGTCAGCGCCTGTGGGGTTGATGGCACGACGGCAGGCGGCGGGGCAGGGGGCTTTTTTCTGAAAAAACTGAACATTTTTTGGGTTCGTGGTATCACTGCATTCTATGAAACACAAGACACTTACTTTGAACCCCCGAAACTTGACCCGTTTGGGCGCGACCTGCTTGCTCTGGGCCACGCTGTCGACGGCCAGCGCCCAGGCGCCAGCCGCGCCTGAGTCGTCCTCCAGCCAGGCGCAGCAGTTCACGCTGGCCAACGGCATGAGCCTGATCGTCAAACCAGACCGGCGCGCGCCCACGGCCGTACACATGTTATGGCTGCGGGCCGGGTCGATGGACGAGGTTGATGGCAGCTCGGGAGTGGCCCACGTGCTGGAGCACATGTTGTTCAAAGGTACACCGAGTGTGCCAGTGGGTGAGTTTTCGCGCCGCGTGGCGGCTTTGGGCGGGCGCGACAATGCCTTCACCAGCCTGGACTACACCGGTTACTACCAGCAAATTCCGTCGGCACGGCTGGCTGATGTGATGGCGCTGGAAGCCGACCGTTTTGCCAACAACCAGTGGCCCGACGAGGAATTTAGAAAAGAGCTCGAAGTGGTCAAGGAAGAGCGCCGCATGCGCACCGAAGACAACCCGCGGGCGCTCCTGCATGAAGCCCTGAACGCCGCTGTGTTTGTGGCGTCGCCCTACCGCCGGCCGATTGTTGGCTGGATGAGTGACCTGGATGCGTTGACACCTGAGGATGCCCGTGCTTATTACCAGCGCTGGTATGTGCCGGCCAATGCCGCCGTGGTGGTGGCGGGTGACGTGGACGTGGCCGATGTGCGCCGCCTGGCTGAAAAGTACTATGGCAACATTCCCGCGCGGGTGGTGCCCGAGCGCAAACCGCGCCTGGAGCCCGCCCAGACCGGCCCCAAGCGTATTGCCTTCAAAGCGCCAGCCGAGCAGGCCATGGTGACGCTGGCGTTCAAGGTGCCGTCGTTCCAATCGTTTGCCGGGGGCCAGGATGAAAGTGATGCGCTGGCGCTGACCGTGCTGGCCGCCGTGCTGGATGGCTACAGCGGTGCCCGTCTGGAGCGCGCCCTGACGCAGGGGCCTGATCGTGTGGCCGACAGCGCCGGCGCCGATAACGGCTTGTGGGGGCGTGGTCCGCAACTGTTCATGTTGTCGGGGGTGCCTGCCCGGGGTAAGACGGCAGAGCAGGTGGAGACCGCGTTGCGGGCGCAAGTGGCGCGTATTGCTGTCGAGGGTGTGACTGAGGCAGAGCTTGCCCGTGTCAAGACCCAGTGGGTGGCCAGCGCGGTGTACAAGCTTGATTCGGTTTTTAACCAAGCGCGCGAGTTGGGCACCAGTTGGGTACAGGGCCAACCGCTGGATGCTCATGAGCGTTTGATTGAGCGCCTGCGCGCTGTGACGGCCCAGCAGGTTAAGACCGTGGCAAGCAAATACTTTGGTGACGATCAGTTGACCGTGGCCCAGTTGTTGCCACAACCGCTGAACAAAGACAGCAAACCACGCACCGCCCAGGCGGGCAGCAGACACTAAAACCATTCCAGACCTTGCCCAACATCATGCTAAAAAAAATATACTTCAAGGCGGCTTTTATCTCCTTGATTAGTTTCTTGTGTCTGCCTGTCGCCATGGCCGGTATTGCCATTGAACACTGGACCCAGCCCAGTGGCGCCCAGGTGTTCCTGGTACAAAGCCATGCCATTCCCATGGTCGATGTGCAGCTTGACTTTGATGCCGGCAGCCGTCGCGACCCGACTCTGCAAGCCGGGCTGGCCAGTGTCACGGCCAGTTTGAGCGGTATGGGGGTGCTGGCCAACCCGGTTCGGGACGAGGCGGCGCTGGACGAAAACGCGCTGGGTGAGGCCTGGGCCGACCTGGGGGCCAGTTTTGGCGGCCACGCCAGCAGCGACCGCATGAGTTTTGCGCTACGCTCGCTAACCTACCCCGATCTGCTGGCCAAAGCGGTGCAACTGGCGGCACGGCAACTGACCGAGCCGGCATTTCCGGCAGACATCTGGCAGCGTGAGCGTGAATCCATGATCGCCGCGATCAAGGAGGCCAATACCCGTCCGGCCACACAGGCCCAGCGCGCCTTTGACCAGACCGTGTTTGGTGACCACCCTTACGGCTATGACACGACAGAAGCTTCGGTTAAGCGTATCGAGGTGTCGCACATGGCGGCGCTTTACCGTCAATCGATTCAGCCTTGTCGTGCCATCGTTTCTCTGGTGGGAGCTCTCACACGTGCACAAGCCGACGCGGTGGTGACCAAGTTGCTGGCCCGGATTGCGGTCCCCAGGAATGCCGCTGCGTCAGCCTGTCCGGCGCTGCCTGCGGTGGCAGAAGTGTTGCCCTTGACCCAGGCCAGCGACCAGCGAATTGCGTTTGAGTCGGCACAAGCCCATGTGCTGCTGGGCCAGCCCGGCTACAAACGCAAAGACCCTGACTTTTTTGCCATGTTGGTGGGCAATTACATTCTGGGCGGCGGTGGTTTTGTCTCGCGCCTGACCCACGAGGTACGAGAAAAGAGGGGTTTGAGTTACAGCGTCTACAGCTATTTTGCCCCCGGCGCGCATGCGGGCGCCTTCACCATTGGCCTGCAAACGCGACCCGACCAGGCGGACCAGGCCTTGCAGGTGTCGCGCGAGGTCTTGGCCCGTTTTGTGGCCGATGGCCCCACCGAGGCCGAGCTTCAGGCTGCCAAGGACAACCTGATTGGCGGCTTTGCCCTGCGCCTGGACAGCAACCGCAAACTGCTTGACAACGTGGCCAACATTGCCTGGAACAAGTTGCCGCTCAATTACCTGGACACCTGGACCCAGCGCGTGCAAAAAATTACCGTGGCCGACATCCGGTCAGCTTTTCAGCGCAAGCTGCAGCCTCAAAAGATGGTGACTGTGGTGCTGGGAGGGGCGTAGCGGGTGCAGTAGTGATGTGTCAAGGCAAGAAAAACGGCGCCTGATGGGGCGCCGTTATCAACACAGACAGCTTTTAGTTGTAGGTGTATTTGATAGCGTAAGGAGTCGAGAGGCTGATGGGGGTGGTGATGACCAAATTGGCCGTAATGGTTCCCACATTGCCGGAATAGCTGCAATTGGTGATGGACAAGCTGCCGCCGCTGGCAGTCAGTGCCGTCAAACTGTTGTCATTCTGCATGGCGCCACAAAAATCCGCCTGGCTGGCCGGTTTTGAAACCCCGGCAACCACCACGGAGCTGGTGATGCCCGCGACGGTGGTTTCTACCGTCAGACTCCCTGCCCCAGTGCCTGTACCCGTACCGGTGGTGCTGCTTGCAGGTGCAAACTGACCTTCGAAAGTCTGGCCGTTCATCACATTGATTTCATGCAACACGCCGTTGTTAAAAGTCACCTCGTAGCTGAGGCTGCTGTCGGTGAATTTATAAGTCGAAAAGGGTGCTTGAACCACCGTGTTCTGGACCGGATTGCTCAAGGTTTTTCCCGCAAACGTGAGCGCTGTAGGCGACGCTGCAAAGCACATTTGCTGCCCGTTGGTGTATTGCCCAGCGTTGCCGCTGTAAATCGATGCTATTTCGTTTGCACCACATGTGGTGGAGCCGCCGCTGGTACCACCCGTGTTACCAGTATTCCCTACATTTGCTCTGATGGTGCCGTAAGCGGTGGTAAAGGCGGCCCCAAAATTGCCAAAGTCAACAAAGGTCCCTTTGCTGGAAGCAGCCAGCAAAGCAGTGTAGTTGGCGGCTACCGCAGTATTAAACGCTTCAAGCGCATCATCCATGGCATCGCCATTTTGTGCCTGAAAAGCGGTCGTGAGTGAATTCGTGGTGCCCAGTTGGCTTTTCAGACCCAAAGCAGTGTTGACGGCATCGAGGGCAGTGTTGACCTTGGCGGCATCGATACCAGTAAAACTGGCACCACTGAACCAAGTTTGCGGATCTTTTTGCGCCAAGTTGGCCACTACCAGATCAGTGAGCGGTGTCACATTGACAGTACCAAAAGACACCGCAATGGAATGATAGGGTTGCGTCTGTGCTGCGCCAGTGGCCGAGCCGAGTTTGCCGCCGTTGACTTGAACTGCACACGGCAGTGTTTGCCCCGACATTGTGACCTGCCAGAGGCCGGTTGCGCTGGTGGTGGTGGTCAGCTTGCTGCCTGCTGCACAACTGACGTTGATGATTCCGTCCACAATAGGAAGCCCGACGGCTGCCGTGCCCGACAGCATGCTGGGTGCGACGGCTGTGTCCCCGCCGCCACAGGCAGACAGGAGCGCTGCCGAAGCCAGCGCTGGTATCCCCATCCTGAATATTTTGTTGATCACATCCTGCATAAGTTCTCTCCTTCGGTTAAAAATACTGACCAAAATATTGTCAGCAACAGCGTTGGAAGTGGCAATCCCGTGAACGCGGGGGAGCGGTGTTGTCTTGACGTCCATTTGGAAGCTCTTCTCATGCTTATTGCTGCATTACCGATCCTTCCCGTACGGCGTTTGTCGCTGGCACTGCTTTTGTGTCTGTTCATGGGTGCGTTGGCGCTTGGCCTGGCACTGCACAGTCCGTGGCTGGGCCTGCAATTGCGGGCTCAGGAAGACGGCAGCATCCTGGTGGTGCAGGCCAATGGCCCGTCCCGGGCTATTCCTGTCAATGCCAGATTGGTGTTTCTGGCGGATGATCAGATTCAACTGGCGTTGTCGGGTAAGGATTTGCTTGAAGAGCCCGACGTGTTTGATTGGTATTCGGAAATGGACGCTTTCTTCGCGCGACAAGGCGAGTTGGCGGGCCTGCTGCGTTCTTCTGAAGTCACCCTGGGATGGCGCGCTGATTCAAATCCGGAGCCCTTGCAAACCACCCGCGTCAGACCGGTCGAGCGACCACTGCACAGCCTGCCCTTGTTTTTTTGGTTCCAGCTGGCGGTCTCCAGTGTGGGTTTTCTGATTGCAGCCTGGGTCTGGGCGTTACGGCCGCAGGAATGGGGTGTGCGTCTGTTTGCCATCACCGGCCTGAGTTTTCCGGTTTTTGCCATGTCGGCCGCCGTTTACAGCAGCCGTGAACTGGCGCTGGATGGCAGTTTGTTCAAAGCCCTGAGTGCGTTGAACCACTGGGGCTCCTTCATGTTTGGTGCGGCACTGTTTGGTATTTTTTTGTGTGCCCCGAAAAGGCTGGTCAGTCTGCGTGTGCTTTTGGGTGTGTTTGTCTTTTACAACCTCTGGTGGCTTGCAGATACCCTGCGCTGGGCTCCCGACATGGACTGGGGTAACCGATTTGCCGTGATGAGCGAGATGTTGCTGGCCTTGGTATTGGCGGGTGTGCAGTGGGTGCGCAGTCGGCGCGAACCCTTGGACCGAGCCGCGCTGCGCTGGTTCATGCTTTCCTTGCTGTTGGGCAGTGGTTTGTTTATTCTTTTGATGGTGACCACAGCCAGTCTTGGCTGGCTACCCCCGGTGCCTCAAGGCTACGCCTTTGGTTTTTTCTTGTTCATTTACATTGGTATTGCGCTTGGACTTGGTCATTACCGTTTGTTTGACCTGGACGTATGGGCTTACCGCTTGCTGTTTTGGCTGGTAAGCGCTTTGCTGTTGGTCGGTTTGGATGCATTGTTCATTGGCGCCCTGCAATGGTCGGGTGCGCAGGCCTTGGCTGTTTCTCTGTGGGCCTGCGTTCTGGTTTATCTGCCCTTGCGTCAGTGGCTCTGGCAAAGGTTTGGCAAGCGACCTAAACAGCGCCTTGATGAGTTGCTGCCCGATGTGGTGCGTATCGCGTTTCAGACTGAAACCCAAACGCGTGAGCGATTATGGGCTGATCTGCTCCAGCGCGTGTACCAACCGCTGGAACAAGTCACCCAGTCGCCATCGGAATCCGGAGTGTCTCAATTGACTGATGAGGGCTTGGCACTACTGGTGCCTGCCTGTGCGGGCATCTCGGCGCGTTTGCTACGCTACCCGGCACAAGGTGCACGTCTGTTTTCGCCGCGTGACCGGAATCATGTGGAGGCTTTGGTTCATCTGATGAGGTTGGCTGAAAGCACCCGTGCGGCGCAAGAGCTTGGTGCGCAGGAAGAGCGCCAGCGTATTGCGCGCGACATGCATGACGATGTGGGGGCCCGCCTGTTGATGCTGATGCATCATGCAAAATCACCTGAATTGGTTGATTTGGCGCGTGCCGCCATGCAGGACCTGCGAACGGCGTTGGCAGCCCTCGACAGTCAGCCAGTATTGTTGGCGCACGCCCTGGCAGATTGGCGTGCCGAAGCCTCAGCGCGATGCGAGGCGGCCGGCGTGGCGCTGCTTTGGCACGCGCCGGCACCGGGCGCCCAGGTGGTGCTCACCGCGCGGCAAAAAGCCGTCATGGAACGCACGCTGCGTGAAAGTCTTACCAATGCGTTCAAACACGGGCAGGCGCGGCAGATAGAGATTCGGCCTACCGTGCAGGCGGGTGTGTTGACGGTCCAGATTAGCCACGATGGTCCCATGACCACACCAGAAAGTTGGACCGAGGGTCGCGGATTGCTGGGCATGAAGCATCGCTTGCAAGAAGTGCATGGCGCTCTGTGTTTGACGGCACGCAGCAGCGGCGGCACACAAACAATTCTTCAACTGCCCGTGGAGACATAAGAATTCCATGCTCGATATTTTGCTGGTGGATGACCTGCCCGAAGCCTTGGCCATGCTGGAGGCCGCCTGCCAGGCCGCGTTTCCTGGGGCGTGTTGCACCATGGCCAGCAATGTGTCAGAGGCCCGGCAGCTGCTTGACACGCGACGATTCGCAATCGCACTGATCGACCTGGGTCTGCCCGACGGTGATGGCCTTGACATCATCAGGCATATTCAGCGGCATCAACCTGATTGCGCCACCGTGGTGGCTACCATTTTTGATGATGATGCGCATTTGTTCAAGGCGTTACAAGCCGGGGCGCAAGGCTATTTGTTAAAAGACCAGGCGCCTGAATGGCTGGCGCAGCAATTGCAAAAGATTTTTGACGGTCAACCTCCCTTGTCGCCTGCCATAGCGCGACGTTTATTGCGCTACTTTCAACGTCCGGCTCCGACGGAGCCGATTTTGGCTGCTGAATTGACGTTGCGCGAGCGCGCGGTACTGGGGCTGTTGGCGCAGGGCATGCGTATTGTTGACATTGGCAATGAACTGGACATTTCCCGGCACACTGCGGGTGACCACGTGAAAAACATCTATCGCAAGCTCAAGATCAACAGCCGTGCCGAAGCGGCGCTGCATGCCAAGGGTTTGGGACTGATCTGAGTCAGACGCGTGCCCTCCGCAGTTAAGATGACGCCAATGAAGAACGAATCCCCCAAGACCAGGCCCCGACCACCCCGCCCGCGGGCCGTGCAAAGCCATGAAGTCCGCATCATTGGCGGCCAGTACAAGCGCAGCAAACTGCCAGTGGCTGACAAGCCTGGTTTGCGGCCCACGCCGGACCGGGTACGTGAAACCCTTTTTAACTGGCTGGGGCAGGACCTGAGTGGCTGGCGTTGTCTCGATGCCTTTGCCGGTACCGGTGTGTTGGGTTTCGAGGCCGCCTCACGCGGCGCCGCGCAGGTGCTGCTGGTCGAGCAGGACGCCGCGCTGGTGGCGCAACTCAAGCGCGTGCAAACCCAACTTAAAGCGGATGGGGTTCAGGTGGTCCGGGGCGACGCGGTAGCGGCGTTGCGCCATGCGCCCGCTGGGAGCCTGGAACTTATCTTTATGGACCCACCCTTTGATTCGGATGTGTTCGAGGTAGCTGTGCAGGCGGCGGCGCCAGCGCTGGCGGCCGCTGGTTTTCTGTATCTGGAAGCCCCCAAACGCTGGTCTGAGAGCCAGTTGCAGGTGCTGGGTTTACAACTGCACCGCTATCTCAAGGCGGGCATGGTGCACGCGCATTTGCTCAAGCGCATTGAGCCAGTTGCCGAGCCAGCGCGTTGATAATGCAGCAATGTCAACTCAACCCCATTATTTACCATGGCCAATGATCTGATCGCCGTTTATCCGGGCACTTTTGATCCGATCACCCTGGGCCACGAAGACGTGGTGCGCCGGGCCGCGCAGTTGTTCAACCATGTGATCGTGGCGGTGGCGGCAGGGCACCACAAAAAGGCCATGTTTTCACTGGAGGAGCGGATGGCCATGGCGCGTGAAGTGGTTAAGGTCTACCCCGGGGTGCAGGTGGAAAGTTTCGACGGTTTGATGCGTGACTTTGTCGTCACACGTGGTGCCAAGGCGATGGTCCGCGGCCTGCGTGCCGTCACCGATTTTGATTACGAATTTCAGCTGGCGGGTATGAACCGCAGCCTGATGCCCGATGTGGAAACCGTGTTCCTGACCCCTGGCGACAAATACCAGTTTATTTCGAGCACCTTTGTGCGTGAGATTGCCACGCTGGGCGGGGAGGTGGATAAATTCGTCTCGCCCGGTGTCAATCAGCGACTGCTGGAAAAAGTACGCAGCCTCAGCGGCAAAACCCCTTGAATTTTTGGAGAACACATGAAGATCCTTTTGCCTTTTGATGGCTCCCCCCTGGCCCTGGAAGCAGTGCGTTTTGTCATTCGTATGGCGGCCGATGGCCTTGATACCAGCGTGGTGCTGGCCAATGTGCAGGAGCCTGCCAGCCTGTACGAATTGATGGTGGTGCATGACCCTTTGGTGATTGAGCAGGTCAGCGCTGCGGCCGGGGCCAACACCTTGCAGGCCGCGCAGGTGTTGCTGGATGGCGCAGGCCTGGCTTACGAGACGGAAGTGGCGTCGGGAGATCCGGCGCACACGCTGGTGGATATTCTGGAAAACTACGGCTGTGATTTGGTGGTGATGGGTGCAAGTGGTACCAGTGCCTTGCGCAGCGCCTTGCTGGGTTCGGTGTCCAATGAAGTACTGCATGCCGCTGGCGTGCCGGTGATGATTGTCAAAGCGACCGAACAAGACAGTGCTGACACCACGGAATAAGCCAGACTTTTAAAATTGGCGCTTGTCCACTTTTGTCTGATTGCGCTTATGGCCCTGTTGATCACTGACGAATGCATCAACTGTGATGTGTGCGAGCCCGAGTGCCCCAATGACGCCATTTACATGGGGCCGGACATCTATGAGATCGACCCCAACAAATGCACTGAATGTGTGGGGCATTTTGATGAGCCGCAGTGTGTGCAGGTGTGCCCGGTGAATTGCATTCCGGTCAACCCGGATTTTGTTGAGAACAACGAGCGCTTGTGGCAAAAGTACCGGCGCTTGCAAGCGCAAAGCGCGCCAACGCCCGTGGCCTGAGCGGCTCCCGGGTTAAGGTTCTTATTTCTTTTTCTGCACTGCTGACTTTTCGGAACCTGGCACCTCTGCAATAAAGGCCTCAGGTTTCTTGTGCTTGGGCTGTACCCGCTTGGGTGTCAGAACAGTGCCGTAAGTGGAATTGCCGGTGCTCGGTACAGCTTTCTCTGGTGCTGTGGGCAGGCTGGTCCGTTCACCAGCCAGCAAGCGTTTTTCTTCTGCAATGCGTGTGTGTTCCATGGCACGCGCCAGCCTGGCAGCCTGATCAGCAGCCGCATCGGTCTGTTGCTTTTGATTCGGTTCGCGCCTGTCGTTCAGATTGAGAGGAATACCGTCCGGGCAAGGTGTTTGGCTGTACACATTGCCGCAGCGGTAAATGGTTTGGGCTTGAATGCCCAGTGCCACAGTGAGTCCGGTGATCATGAATAGGACTTGCTTGCCAAGATGTTGCATTTTGATTTCCCCCTTGCACCAGGCCAAGTGGTACATGGCGCAAGGGTATCACGTGTCGCTTGGTGCGGGTGGCGATGCCGGCGTTGGCGCTGGTTTGGGCTTGCTGGGGCGCAGTGGTTTGCTGGTGTGTACCAGGCGCGTGGCTTGTTCCATGTCACCCAATAAAAACTGGGGCAGGGCCTTGAGGGTGCGGTCAATGGTCTGGTCAATGGCGATACGGTGGTCCAGCGACGGTTTTTTAAGCACCCAGTGCAGCACCTCTGCCTTGTTGCCGGGGTGGCCGATGCCCAGGCGCAGCCGCCAGTACTGGTCCGTGCCCAATTGGGCGTGAATGTCACGCAAGCCGTTGTGGCCTGCATGGCTACCACCCAGTTTGAGTTTGGCTTCGCCAGGAACGATGTCAAGATCGTCATGGGCAACCAGGATCTCTTGCGCTGGTATCTTGAAAAAATTGGCCAGCGCCGCCACCGACTTGCCGCTTGCATTCATGAAGGTTTGTGGTGCCAACAGCCAGACCGATTGGCCGTTGACGCTGCTACGTGCGACCAGGCCGTGGTAACTTTTGTCCGCTGTCAAATTGATTTTGAGTTCACGCGCCAAGGCGTCCAGCCACCAGAAACCGGCGTTGTGGCGGGTTTGTTCGTATTCTGGTCCGGGGTTTCCCAAGCCTACAAAAAGTCTGATCATGGCGTCATTATCTGAAAAAAAAGGGCCCACCAAGTGAGCCCTTTTGATCAACGCGCAGGCGCTTATTTCTTGGTTGCTTTTTCGGCTGGTTTGGCAGCAGATTTAGCGGCTGGCTTGGCAGCCGGTTTTGCGGCTGCATCTGCAGCCGGTTCGGCAGCAGCGACTGGCTCGGCGCCGGCAACAGCCACCACAGAAACCACCACCGGGTTTTTGTCGCTGCCGTGCTTGACGACCGAGACGCCCTTTGGCAGGGCGATTTCAGCCAGGTGCAGGGACGAGCCTTTTTTCAGGCCGCTCAAGTCCACCTTGATGAATTCGGGTAGGTCCGCAGGCAGGCACAGGACGTCAATTTCGCTGATCACGTGGTTGGCAATGCAGCCTTCGGTCTTGATAGCGGGGGAATTTTCGTCACCGAAGAAGTGCAATGGCACTTTCATGTGCAGCTTGGTGGAGGCATCAACACGCTGAAAGTCAACGTGCAGGATAAGCTGCTTGAACGGGTGAACCTGGACGTCGCGCAACAGCACCGGGCTGCTGGTGTCGCCAATTTCCATGGTCAAAACGCTGGAGTGAAATGCTTCTTTTTTCAGCGCATGCCACAGGGCGTTGTGATCAATTTCGATCACTTGGGGGGGCGTTGCGCCACCATAAACAATAGCCGGCGTGCGACCGGTAATGCGGAGACGGCGGCTCGCACCCGTGCCCTGCTTGGAACGCTCAAAAGCGGTAAATTTCATAATAACTCCTGGTAGGGCCCACCGCGACCAGCGGCACCCTGATTAAAAAAACCGGGCACCTTTGACGGCGGCACCGGCGACTGAAAATCTGATCAGAAAAGGTTTTCCTGATCAGAAAAAAAGCTCATCACCGACTTGCCCTTGGCAATACGCTGAATGGTCTCGCCAATGAGCGGCGCCACGCTGAGTTGGCGAATCTTGGGGCAGGCCATGGCTGCGGCTGACAGCGGAATGGTGTTGGTGACCACCACCTCATCAAGCGCCGCGCCGGTGGTGATGCGCTCGATGGCAGGCCCGGAAAAAATGGGGTGGGTGCAATAGGCATAGACCTTTTTGGCGCCGCGCTCTTTCAGCACTTCGGCAGCCTTGACCAGGGTGCCTGCGGTGTCGATCATGTCGTCCATGATGACGCAGTTGCGACCGTCAATTTCTCCGATCACGTGCATGACTTCACTGACATTGGCCTTGGGGCGGCGTTTGTCGATGATGGCCAAATCGCAGTTGAGCTGCTTGGCCAGCGCCCGGGCACGCACCACGCCACCCACGTCGGGTGACACCACGATCAGGTCGTCGTAGTTTTTTTGCCGCAGGTCACCGAGTAACACGGGTGATGCATAAATGTTGTCGACGGGGATGTCAAAGAAGCCCTGGATCTGGTCGGCGTGTAAATCCATGGTCAAAACGCGGGCCACACCCACGGCTTGCAGCATGTTGGCCACCACCTTGGCCGAAATCGGCACCCGGCTGGAGCGCGGACGGCGGTCCTGGCGGGCATAGCCAAAATAGGGAATCACGGCGCTGATACGTTCGGCAGAAGCACGTTTGAGGGCGTCCACCATGATCAACAGTTCCATCAGGTTTTCGTTGGTCGGGGCGCAGGTGCTTTGCACCACAAAAACGTCGCGGGCACGCACGTTTTGTTTGATCTCGACGGTCACTTCACCGTCAGAAAATCGGCCTACTTCGGCATTACCCAAGCCAATGTGGAGGTAATGCGCAATGTCATTGGCCAGCACGGGATTGGCGTTGCCGGTGAAAACCATGAAATCAGGGGTTTGTTCGGCGTGCATGGAGATCCCAACTTATGAATCGCGGTGGCTGTTTCATGTCTCAAGTGGACATGTGTAAAAATTTTGGCAGGGGAGGAAGGATTCGAACCTTCGCATGCTGGAATCAAAATCCAGTGCCTTAACCAGCTTGGCGACTCCCCTACGCGGGTTGATCATGAAACATGATCAACCGATAACTCTTGTTAGACAGCCCATCCTTGAAGAGGATGAACCGCCAGATTGCGGCATGGTCTGATTTGGAAACCGGTACGATTACTTGTTTCAAAATCTTCCGCGATTCGTGCAAACACGGCACTTCCTGAGCCTGTCATTCTGGCGTTTAGCCCACGGTCACGACACCAGCTAAGTGCCTCAGTGACAGCAGGGCAAAGCGCCTGCGCAACAGGCTGCAAGTCGTTGTGGCCAAAGCCATATGCGTCTGCAGCGAAGTCATAAATTGTAGTGGCTTTCGTGTCCCTTTTTAAGTCCGGATGTGAAAAAATTCTCTGGGTTTGGAGTCCAGCCAGGGGTTTGACCACCACAAAACGGGCGGGCGCCAGTGTGATTGGCGTCGTCTGTTCACCCACGCCGCTGACCCAGGCGTTATGGCCGCTTAAAAAAAAGGGCACGTCGGCCCCCAGTTGCAGGCCGATGGTCTGGAGCTGCAGCAAGCTCAGCTTGAGCCCCCACAAACGGTTCAGCGCCAGCAGGGTGGTCGCTGCATCCGACGAGCCGCCGCCCAGGCCGGCCTGCTCCGGAATAGATTTGGCAATGCTGATGTGGGCCCCCTGAGTGCTGCCGCTGGCGCCTTGCAAGGCGCGCGCTGCACGCACAATTAGGTCGTCGGCGGGCAGGGGTGTGGTCAGGTCTTCGCGGCTGATGGCACCGCCTGCGCGCAGCTCGAAATGCAGGGTGTCGCACCAATCAATCAGCATGAACACAGATTCCAACAGGTGGAAGCCATCATTTCGGCGGCCGACAATGTGCAAGAACAAGTTGAGCTTGGCAGGGGCCGGAATGTCAAACAAGGATTTCATCAAGACGTGGTAGGTTTGGCTCTGGCACCCCAGGCCGGTGTTCAGGGTTCAAGGACAACACGAATTTCTGCACTCGGCAGCGGGCTGCTGCGTCGGGCTGTGATTTTGCCATGGTCAAATTGCGATTGATCCACCTGCCAGCCATCCAGACTCAAGTGGTCGCCAGCCAGCCAGGCAAACAGCGCGGCCACCGGCACCTGCGTGCCAAGCACGCGTTCGATCAGTTCTGTAATGTTGTTGAAATACTGGATATCCGTGCCGGCTTGCAGCTGCGCCTGTTTGGGTGACCAGACAATGGCCGCCGCCGTGCTGCCCAGCGGGGTATAAAAGTGCAAATGCCCTTGTGCTGGCCCACCCTGAAGTTCAAATGTGGAGGAAAACGCCTGCGGACCCTGCACTGCGGTGGCCTCCACCCGCACCGACATGCGGCCATTCCAGATCGCTGTCGGGGCGGTTTGATCGCTTGGGGTACGGCTGGGCACAGCACAGCCGATGACAGAGAGCAGCAGCAACAGACTCAGCAATAAGGACGCAAAACGCTTGTTCACAGTTCAATGCGCAGGCGCTGCAATGTGGCTTTCAGGGTCCCGTTGTCCGGATTGAGTTCAAGACCCTCACGCCAGACTTTTTTGGCCTCATCGGTTTGCCCGGTGACCCATAGCACCTCGCCCAGATGGGCTGCAATTTCGGCATCCGGTCTTTGCTTGAAGGCGCTGCGCAGCAAACGCAAGGCCTCGTCGTTTTGACCCATGCGGAAGGTCACCCAGGCCAGACTGTCCACAATAAAGGGGTCGTTAGGTGTGAGTGTCAGCGCTTTTTCAATCAGTTGCCGGGCTTCGGGCAGGCGCTGGCCACGGTCTGCCAGCGAGTAGCCCAGGGCGTTGTAAGCCTGCGGGTCGTCGGGTTTGACGACCATCAATTGGCGCAATAGGCGCTCCATCTCAGTCAGGTCGTCCATTTTTTCTGCCAGCATGGCCAAATCGTAGACCACATCGGCATCTTGCGGGTCATGGGCCAGAGCAGTTTCCAGCAGGCTGCGGGCGCGGGCAAACTGCTTGTGATCACGCAAAATTTGCACTTCGGTGCTGCGTTTGAGCTGCAACTCCGAGGCTGAGCGTGCTGGCAGGCTGTGGATCAAGCTTAGCGCGGGCTCAAGCTGACCTTGCTGAGCCATCAGTCCGGCGCGCCGGAGTTGGGCGGCCAGCAAGTCGTCCGGGTGATCAACACGTTGCAACCAGTCCTGGGCTTTTGGCAGGTCTTTGCGTTGCAAGGCAATTTGCGCCAGCGAAAGATAGGCCTGCGACGGGCCACGGGGGGCCGGCGTGGCGCCTTGCGCCGCTTTCTCGGCCTGCATCAGCGTCAGGTAGTGCAAAAAATGGCGTTCTGCGGTGTCCCATTGCCGCATGTCCAGATACACCGCGCCTTGCAGCAGTGAAGCCGGGGCATAGGCAGGCTGCTGTTGGCTGATGTTTTGCAGTACCGTGAGGGCTTCAGGGCTGCGTTTGGCTTGTAGCAGGGTTTGCACGTAAGCCATGCGGAACTCTGTACTGGGGCTGTTTGCCAAGTGATTTTTGACCAACGCTTCGGCCTTGGCCACATCGGCGCGCATCAGGCTCAAGGCCAACCAGGCAGGGTGCTCTTGGTGCGGCGCAAAGGTCTGGCCCTTTTCGGCGGCACGCAAGGCGGCTTCCCAGTTGCCAGCCATGAGCCACAGCCGCCCCAGTGTGGCCCAGGCGGTGGCGCCCAGCCGGGGTTCGCCCAGCGTGGGTGTCAGGGCTTTTTGAACTGTTGCGACAACGAGTTGTTTGTCGCTGGCGCGTTCATACAGCGAGGGGATGGCCCAGATGGCTTCGGTGCGCTGTGGCAGGGGCGTCAGTGCCAGCATGCGTTTAAGCGGCTCCAGGGTGTCGGCCGGGCGGTTCAGGCTCAGCAAAATCTGCAACACGTAACGATTGGCTTCCTGCGATGATGGCGCTGCTTCCTGCCAGGCTTTGGCGGCCTGCAGCGCGGATTCTCCTGAGCGTGCCTTTAATGCAATTTGCACCGACCGCCTGAACAGGGTTTCGTCTCCGGTTTTGCGCGCGGCATCCAGCAGCAAGGAAAAAGCCGCAGCGGGTTCCTGTGCCTGGGCGTTGAGTTCGCCGAGCAGCAGTTGGTAGAGCAGCGAACTGTCAAGCGCCGAACTTTTGGCCAGAGCCTCAGTTGGGGCGGTGGGTTGCGCATGGACGTTGACCCAGCAGGCGGTCAACAGGGTGAACAGGAAGCAATAGGGTGGACGCATAGGGTCATAATAATTCATGTCTGTCAGATAAGAAGAAGGCTATGCCTGAATTACCCGAAGTAGAAGTGACCCGGCGCAGTTTTGCCAGCGCCATAGAAAACGCCACCGTGCAGGCGGTGCGGCTTGGCAAGCCCCTGCGCTGGCCGCTGGGTTGTGCGCCAGAGCAGTTGCTGGGCCGGCGTGTGCGCTCGGTGGGGCGCCGTGGCAAGTATTTGTTGCTTCAATTTGATCAGGGCGTTTTGCTGTTGCATCTGGGCATGTCGGGCAGTTTGCGTTTTGCCCCGGTGCTGCCCGCCCCGGGCGGGCACGACCATTTTGATCTGGTCACCACGCATGGCACTTTGCGTTTGCATGACCCTCGCCGCTTTGGCGCTGTGGTTTATGTGGACAGTCTGGCCGACCCGGTGGCGCTCAAGCTATTGGGGCGGTTGGGGCCGGAGCCTTTGGGCAATGCGTTTGAGGTGACCGGGTTCCAGGCCCAGCTCAAGCGCCACCAGACGGCCATCAAGTCGGTGTTGCTGGCCGGTGAAGCGGTGGTGGGGGTGGGCAATATTTATGCGTCCGAGGCGCTGTTCCAGGCGGGCATTCGACCCACAGTGTCCGCCGCCCGGTTGAGCCGACCGCGCGCCGCGCGCTTGCATGCGGCCATTGTGAAGGTCTTGGGCCAGGCCGTTGCGCTGGGCGGCAGCACGCTGCGCGATTTTTCCAGCGCCAGTGGCCAGGCGGGTTATTTCCAGCTGCAAACCATGGTTTATGGCCGTGCCGGTTTGCCCTGCCATGTGTGTGCCAGCCCGGTGCGCCTGATCAAGCAGGGCCAGCGGTCCACCTTTTATTGCGCTACTTGCCAAAAGCCCTGAAATGCCTGTTGCGAGATTTTTTTGATGGACGACTTTTTGACCACAGAAGTGGTGCGCTGGCAGGCGCATTTCGGCCGCAACGATTTGCCCTGGCAAAACACGCGCGACCCTTACCGCGTCTGGCTCTCCGAGATCATGCTGCAGCAAACGCAGGTGGTGACGGTACAAGCCTACTTTGCCCTATTTTTGGCACGTTTTGCCGATGTGCGGGCGCTGGCGCAGGCGCCGCTGGACGACGTGTTGCATTTGTGGGCTGGTTTGGGTTATTACAGTCGCGCCCGCAATTTGCACCGCTGTGCCCAGGACGTGGTGCGTGTGTATGGCGGCGAGTTCCCGCAGTCGGCCCAGCAATTACAAACCCTGCCGGGCATTGGGCGCTCTACTGCGGCAGCCATCGCCGCGCTGTGTTTTGGCGAGCGGGTGGCCATTCTGGATGGCAATGTCAAACGGGTGCTGACCCGCTACCTGGGGTTTGCCGACGACTTGGCGCTGGCCACACACGAGCGCCGCTTGTGGGACCAGGCCACTGCGCTGTTGCCCCAAAATAATTTGTTGCACAACATGGCACGCTACACCCAGGGCATGATGGACCTTGGGGCCACACTGTGCACATCCAAAAAACCGGCGTGTTCAGCCTGCCCCTTGTCTGAACGCTGTGTCGCCTATGCGATGGACGCAGTTGAAAAATTTCCCCTGAAAACCCGCAAGCTCAAACGCAGTGCCGAGTCGATCTGGCTGTTATGGTTGGTATCCAGCGACGGTGCGGTCTGGTTAAGCCAGCGGCCCACGCCCGGCGTCTGGGCTGGTTTGTATTGCCTGCCGCTATTTGAGGCGCGCCAAGTCCTGCTGGCTGCGGTCGAACAGCAGGGCGCAGAGGCACTGCAGGATATGCCGTCGTTCAAGCATGTGCTGACACACAAGGACCTGTACCTGCACCCGGTGTTGCTCAAGCTGCACGGGCGGGCGGCCTTGGCTCTGGACGGGCAGTGGGTGGATGCCGCGCAGCTGGCCAGACTGGGCTTGCCCGCACCCATCAAAAAATTGCTGCAGCGGACGCAGCCAATTCCCGGTGCCGTTTGAGGGTGACCCACCGCGACGCAAACAGGTCGTTTAACTGCTCTACCAGATAGACCGAGCGGTGTTGGCCGCCGGTGCAACCAATGGCCACCGTCACATAACTGCGGTGGTTGCGTACCATAGGCTCCAGCCAGTGGTCCAGAAAGCCGTGGATGTGGTCCAGCATTTTTTTCACATCGGCTTGTTGTTGCAAAAAATCGATCACGGGGCGGTCGCAACCGGTGAGTTCGCGCAGGCCCGGTTCGTAGTGCGGGTTGGGCAGCATGCGCACGTCAAAGACAAAATCGGCATCGTTGGGCACGCCGCGCTTAAAAGCAAATGATTCAAACACCAGGGTCAATTGATCATCCGGGGCGTTGATGAAGGATTTGACATAACTCTGCAATTGGGTCGGGCGGATGATGCTGGAGTCGATCACATGGGCCTGGGCACGCAATTCGCTGAGCAGTTCACGTTCCAGATCGATGGCTTCGGCCAGCGCCCGGTGCTGGTCATGGTTGTGATCTGGCGTGTCGGTTTTTGACAAGGGGTGCCGCCGCCGTGTTTCCGAGAACCGGCGCATCAGCGTGTCGGTGCTGGCATCCAGAAACAGGCAGTCCACTTGCAAGCCCTGCGCTTTGAGTTGAGCCAGCTGTTTGGGAACCAGCGGCAGTGATGCCGCACTGCGGACATCCATGGCAATGGCCAACTGGCCCGCTTCATTGGCCCGCTCCAGTTGGATCAGGGGCAGCAACAGTTCGGGTGGCAAGTTGTCAATGCAGTAAAAACTCAGGTCTTCCAGTGCATTGAGGGCCACCGACTTGCCTGAGCCGGACATGCCCGTGATCAAAACCAAGTGCATTTTTTTAAAGGGCAAGGGCATCATGCTTCAGCTTTCCTGACTTTGCAGCATTTCCCGCGCATGGGCCAATGTGCTGTTCAACAGACGCTCACCACCGAGCATGCGAGCCAGCTCGGCGACACGCGTTTCCTGGTCGACGTTGGTGACGGAGCTCAGGGTGACACCGTCCTGAAGCTGTTTGCGCACCACCAAATGGTGGTCGGCGCAGGCTGCCACCTGCGGCAGGTGGGTGACAGCCAACACCTGGCGATCCTGCCCCAGTTGCTTCATCAACAAGCCAACGGTTTCAGCCACGGCGCCGCCGACACCGGCATCCACTTCGTCAAAAATCAGCGTCTGCGCCGTGCCCAGTTGGCTGGTGGTTACCGCAATGGCCAGCGCAATACGGGACAGCTCGCCGCCAGACGCGACTTTGTTGACCGCACGCGGCGTGCTGCCGGCGTGGCCAGCCACCAAAAACGTCACCTCTTCGAGCCCGCTTTGCAGCGCTTGGGCCGCAGGTTGCAACTGCACTTCAAACTGCCCGCCCTGCATACCTAGTCCCTGCATCGCGCGGGTGATGGCCTGGGCCAGTTGGGGTGCATTTTGATAGCGAGCCCGGGTCAACAGACTGGCTTCTTGTGCATAGCTGTGCCAGGCGGTTGCCACGGCGGTTTGCAGGGCTTGTACATCGACGCTGGCGTCGAGTTGCGCCAGCGCTTGCTGCCAACTTGTCAAGAGTTCGGGCAGTTCGTGCGGGCTGCGCTTGTAACGCCGCGCCAACGACAACCACACACCCATGCGCTCATCGAGCACGGCCAGCCGGTCTGGGTCAAGCTCGGTCTTGCGCAAGTAGCTGCGCAAGGCATGTGCGGTGTCTTGTACCTGCGCCAGGCTCGAAGCCAATATTTCGGTCAGATTCTTGAAATAAGGTTCCAGCTGTTCCTGTTGTTGCAGCACCTGACAGGCATGGCTCAGACGCTCCAGCGCGTTGCCCTCGTCTTCATCCAGCGTCAGGGCCGCGGCCTGGGCGGCATCGAGCAAGGCCTGGGCGTGGGCCAGCCGCGTGTGCTCGGTGTTGAGTTCGGTCCATTCGCACGCCTTGGGCGCCAGCTTGTCGAGCTCGCCAATTTGCCAGCTCAGGCGTTCGCGCTCACGCAGTAGTGAATCCTGTGACTGCAGCGCCTGGTCCAGTTGGGCTTGTGCCGCATGCCACTGCTGCCATTTTGTCGCCACCGCAGCACTCGACACCTGCGCATAAGCATCCAGCAAGTTGCGCACGGCATCCGGGCGCGTCAGGCTTTGCCAGGCATGCTGACCGTGGATGTCGAGTAACAGCTCACCCAGACTGCGCAATTGGGTAGCGGTGGCCGGGCTGCCGTTGATCCAGGCGCGGCTTTTGCCTTGCGCGTCGAGTGTGCGGCGCAGCAGCAGTGTGGCGTCTGCTTCGAAACCGGCCTCTTCGAGCCATTGCATGACGCTGGGGGTGCTGTCAAATTCGGCGCTCACCTCACAGCGGTTAGCCCCTTCGCGGATCAAGGTGACATCGGCACGACCCCCGGTGACCAGTTGCAGCGCGTCGATCAAAATAGATTTGCCAGCGCCGGTTTCACCGGTCAAGACGGTGAACTGGCCGCCAAGTTCAAGTTCAAGTTCGCTGACGATGACAAAGTCTCGCAGCACCATGCGTTTCAGGCTCACGTTACAGCCACTCCTTCGTTCCAATGCAGTTTTTCGCGCAGGGTGTCAAAGTAAGACCAGCCCTGCGGGTGCAAAAAACGCACATGGTGTTCCGAGCGTGCGACTTCAATGCGGTCGCCATGCATCAGGGAGGCCAGCGACTGCATGTCAAAGCTGGCGCTGGCATCCCGGCCGGCAACCAGTTCGATCGCGATTTTGGACGTGTTAGCCAGCACAATGGGCCGATTCGACAGGGTGTGCGGCGCAATCGGTACCATCACCCAACCGGGAACCGACGGGTGTATCAGCGGGCCGCCCGAAGACAATGCGTAAGCGGTAGAGCCGGTCGGGGTGGCAATGATCAAGCCATCGGCACGCTGGTTGGCCACAAAATGGCCGTCCACTTCGACCCGCAACTCCACCATGCCCGAGGTGGCACCCCGGTTGACCACCACGTCGTTCATGGCCATGGCCTGGTATACGCAATGGCCGTCGCGCAGCACCCGGGCGTTCATCAGGCTGCGGTGGTCCTCCACATAGGCGCCGCGCAGCATTTGTGCCAGACTGGTGGTAAAGCTGCCATAGGGCACATCGGTAATAAAACCCAGCCGCCCCTGGTTGATACCGATCAGCGGCACACCGTAAGGCGCCATTTGCCGACCAATGCCAAGCATGGTGCCATCGCCCCCCACGACCAGGCCCAAATCACATTGCGTGCCAATTTGTGCCACGCTTAACGCGGGGTAGTCGGTAATACCCATGTTGAGCGCCGTATCCTGCTCCATGGCAACATCACAACCCAGGTCATCCAGAAAATGGGCCACGGCCACCAGCGCGGCCCGCGAGTTGGCGCCACTGGCGCCCGCGGAGTTGGTTTGGTATTTGCCGACCAGGGCAACATGCTTGAATTTGGACTTCATTCGCAAATTACATCACTAAAGCGATGTAACGCAGTCCATTAGCCTCTTTTTATTGCTGCTTTCTGGCTCGGCTTCCATTGCTGCTATCGCTATCCATTGCATAGGATTTTCTCCTAATTTAATAGCAATACCGCCAGCAACTGCGGGCGCTAGCCTTCCTCTGTGTTTTGCAACAGCTAGGGCGCTTCTTGATAAACCTAAGTCTTTACACCATGCCTCGGCAGATGGTTGAAATTCAAGCGCTTTAGAAAATAGTTCCATTGTCGTTTTCATGATTTTTTCCTTTTTGCTTGACAGACTGTAATCTTTTCTTGCATTACTGTCAGTAAGGCTTTAATCTTGGCGAACCTTACGATCTGTAAGGGTCAAAAGGAACCGCCAAATGTCTACCAATTCACAAACTCTTGATGATCTTCGCTACTGCGCAGATAATTTTGTTGAACATCATGACGAGGTTGTATCCAACCTCCGCGAATTTGCCGCCAGTCTGATCGGCGCCGGAATTTCCCCACCAGCACAAAAACCCGTATCAGAGCTTGGCGGTTCCGGTGCGGGGCTGGTGGGGAATCCCGAATTTGTTGCTTATTGCATAGAGAACGGTTTCGACGTTGATTCAAAGCTGGTCCAGCTTTGGTTTCATCAGGGTAATCGCGCCACGCTCCAGGTCACCATGTCCGGTGATGCCTGGGAATCTGCCGCCTGTCATGTCCTGACCATGCGGGGGCAAGCATCATGAAAGCGGCCCACACCCCACCGGGCTACCTGTCCACCCCCTACACCCACGCTGACCACGCTAGGGCCTGCTACGAGGCCGCACAACGCGGCGTAACGCTTCGGACATGCGTACAGGTCAAGACCAGCGGATCGGCCAACTGCGCTCAATTAATCGACGCCTGGACTAGTTCTGATGGCGTTGACTTCTTCAAAGTCCTCGGCATCGCTCCTTTGGCCTTCACCGGCTCTTTCCCGGTCCGCGCTGTTCGTCAATGTTCCGGCCTTGATGGGCGGTGCGTTTGTGCTGGCGAAGTGTCTGGAAAGGTTCCGGCATGAGTTTTATTGCCCCCGATTTCAGCCAGTCGGCAAGG
>MESQ01000005.1 GCA_001771065.1 Burkholderiales bacterium RIFOXYD12_FULL_59_19
ATAAATCAAACAATTTGCATGTCTACATATTTACACCAAATAAAGTGCTAAAGCAATGATTTCAAAGGAGATTTAACCAAAAGCTGGGAGGAACTTCAGATTAAAGGCCGATCATCAGTGGCAGCTTCGTGACATTTTGCACCCCATCTTTTAAACACTTCAGCCCTGCTCCTGTCGATGCACACAATCGCTCAGTTAGCGTTGCCGCCGTCATCGCCTTGGCAAACAACCAGCCCTGGTAGGTTTCGCAGCCGTATTGGCGCAAAAACCCCAGTTGCGCATCGGTCTCCACCCCTTCAGCAATCAGCGTCATGCCCAGGCTCTTGGCCAGCGCAATGATGGCGCGCGAAATGGCGACGTTACTGGCATCTTCCGGAATACCGTCCATGAAACTCTTGTCAATCTTGAGCTTGTGAATCGGCAGCACCTTGAGGTAGGCCAGGGACGAATAACCTGTGCCAAAGTCATCCAGCGCCAGGCGACAACCCATGGCTACCAGCGCCTCAAGCTGTTCGTGTGCTTGCTCGGGCTGGGTCATGGCCATGGACTCGGTAATTTCGATGTCAAGCCACTGCGCCAGTGCACCTGTACGCGCCAGCACCAGGCGCACCTGCTCGGGCAAGTTGCGTTGGCGAAACTGCTGCGCAGAAAAATTCACCGCTATTCGCAAGGGCGTGCCGGCCTGCGTCCAGGCGGCAATTTGTTGGCAAGCGGTCTCCAGCACCCACTCAGACAGGGGCAGGATCAGGCCGGTAGCTTCTGCCACCGGAATAAATTGCGCGGGTGAGATATGGCCCAGCACCGGATCAAACCAGCGCAACAAGGCTTCGGCCCCCACAATGGCACCCGTCTCAATATCCACTTGCGGCTGGTAATGCAATTGCAGCCCGTTGCGCGCCATGGCCTCCTTCAATAGAGTGTGCAGTTGCATGTTGTCATGCGCCACCTGATCCATGTCCTTCGAATAGAAGGCGTATGCACCACGGCCGTTGGCCTTGGCCTGGTACATGGCCATGTCTGCGTAGCTCAGCAAGGCTTCGCTGGTGCGTGCATCGTCCGGGTAATACGCCAGCCCCACGCTGGCACCTGAATACACGTCCTGAGCCTTCAGGAAATAGGCCGTCTTCAGGGATGTCAGCAGTTTGTTGGCGACACCAATGGCCTCTTCCGGCGTGGAGAGATCGGCCAGCAGCACGGCAAACTCATCTCCGCCCATGCGGGCCAGCGTGTCGTGTTCGCGTAGCACACTGCGCATGCGCCCCCCCGCCTGCACCAGCAAAGCGTCTCCGGTGCTGTGACCAAAACTGTCGTTGATGGTTTTGAAAAAGTCCAGGTCAATAAACAGCACTGCCACGTGCAACCCGGCGCGCTCAGCGCGCGCCAGCGTCTGGTCAAGTTTCAGGCGAAATAGCCCGCGGTTGGGCAGGCCGGTGAGCTCATCGTGGGTGGCCTGGTGTTTCAGCGACTCTTCAAATTCCCGACGCTCAGTCAGGTCGCGGATGTAGGCAATCGCGTAGGGGGTGCCTTCATCTTCCCAATGTCCCAAGGCAATGTCCACCGGCAGCATCTGGCCATCGCGGCGTGTGAGTTTCAAATCCATCAAACCCATGGCCCTGGAATGCGGTGTCGTGAAATGATTCCGCATCAACTCCGCGTGGCGCGCACGCAGATGTTCAGGCAAGAAAATGGCAACGTTTTGGCCTACCAGTTCCTGTGTGGTATAGCCTGAAAGCCCTTCCATGGCGGGGTTGGCCAGTAAAATTTGGCCTCTGCTGTCCACCCACAAAACGCCGTCTGGCGCAGCGCTCAAACTCAGCTTTTCACGCAAATGCTGCACTTCAAGGCGTTGCAGCGGGCGTTGCATGGCTTCGTTGAAGGTGGCGTGAAACAAATACAAATAGGCTGCCACTTTGTATGCGTGCCCGATGGCATTGGCCGCGTCTTTGTCAATGATGCCCAGCATGGTAAAAAACAACTCGGACACCGCCGACAAGGCTGCTGCAAATACCAGCGCCATGACACATTCCCGCTGCAACACCTGGCGGCGCTGCCACAGCACCCCGATGGTGGTCAAATGGATGGCAATAACCAGCCATTCCAGGCCAATTTTGAGCGGCGTCAGGCCAACACCCGATACAAACAGCGCTGGCACGCGCTCAGGAAACAGCAGCCCAATGGCGGCCAACAGTCCAACCACCAGCAGCATCACGGCCAGCGCGAATCGTTTGCGCCGGGTGCTGACCTCGGCCACCACGCCCAGCCAGACATACAGCAGCAGTGCGCCAGCACCCAGCAACCGCGCCGCCAGCCAGAAGAAAATGGACTTATGCGGGGTGTTGGGGCTGATGGCATCAGACATGCCCACATAACTCATCAGGTGCAAAAAATCCAGCAGGCCGACACCCAAAAACATGATGCCCAGCAGCACCACGGCACTTTTTCGGATCGACAAGATGGCGCGATAACCCGTGACAAAAATCAGCATCGCCACCACCACGGCGAAGACTTCAATCGCCGTGTGAAAAAATACAAAGCCATTGGCATTCAGCACCACAAGGTGTGCCCATTGCTGCACCCACCACAGCAGCGGTACAGCCAGCACCAGCAGACCCAAGCCGATAGCACTTTGGTAAGGATGGGTGTGTAACTCAGAGGTGAGGGACTGACCTGATTTCATTGGCGCTGTTTCATTGGGTTAAGCGCATCAGCGGGCCTTGACTTTGTTCACGAGGTCATTCGTGTGCTCAATGGCGTCCTGGCGTTGTGCCGTATCCAGGTCAAATTGGAGGTCGCGCAGTTCAAACGCAGCTCTTGTCCATGCCTCACACATGTGGTTGAGCGCCTCGACCAACTGGTCAATCATCCACGCCGGTTTTGGGGCAGGTGGTTGGCTTTTCATAGCAGTTTGCTGTCTGTGGTTGCAACCCATGGTTCAAACTGAAAACACCTTCACCGCTTCCACCAGGCGCCGCGCCTGGTCACCCATGCTGGTAGCGGCGGCGCTGGTTTGCTCCACCATGGCGGCGTTTTGCTGGGTCATCTGGTCGAGCTGCGCTACCGCCATGCCAACCTGTGAAATGCCCAGCGATTGCTCTTGCGAGGCCACAGTGATCTCGTTCATCAAGTCGTTGACACGCTTGACCTGGGTCACCACCTCGTTCATGGTGTGGCCAGCATCGGCCACCAGGCGTGAGCCGCTTTCCACCTTGCTGACCGAGTCGTCAATCAGCAGCTTGATTTCTTTGGCTGCCGCCGCTGAGCGTCCGGCAAGTGACCGGACTTCGGTCGCTACCACCGCAAAGCCGCGCCCCTGCTCGCCAGCGCGCGCGGCCTCCACGGCAGCGTTGAGCGCCAGAATGTTGGTCTGAAATGCAATACCGTCAATGACCTGAATGATGTCGGCAATCTTGCGGCTGGAGGCGGTGATCATGCCCATGGTGCGCTCCACATTGGCCATCGCTTGGCCGCCCTTTTCGGCCACCTGCGTGGCACCCTGGGTCAGTTGGCTGGCCTGGTGCGCGGTGTCTGAATTTTGTTTAACCGAGGCGGTTTGCTGCTCCATGGCGGCGGCGGTTTGCTCCAGGTTGGACGCCGCCTGCTCGGTGCGCCTCGACAAATCATTGGTGGCCGCCGCAATTTGCTGGCTGACCACTTGCACGCCCAACGCCTGCTCATACACGTCGGCCACCAGTGAATGCAGGTTCAGCCCGGCCTGGGTAATGGAGCGGGCAATCAGGCCAATGTCGTCACAGCGGTTCATGTTCAGGTCTGGTGCGGCCTCACCCGTGGCCACTTGTTGGGCCGCACCCAGAATTTGACGAATGGGTTGGGTGATGTGTGCCTCGATGGCCCAGTCGGCCAGCAGCAGGCTGGTTGCCACGGCGGCGCCAACACCGGCCAACGCGCCACCAGCCAGGCCGGACAAACCTAAAGCTACTCCGGCTACCACGCCCACGCAGCCCAAGGGCAGGCGCACGCGCCACGCGGTGGGCAGCAGTTGTGCGGCGCTGGTCCAGCGCAGCAGGCCGGTGCGAACCACCAGCCCCCGGTCAAAGACCAAGCCGTTGGCGCGGCCTTCTTTAAAGCGCGCATAGAGTTTCTCGGTTGCCTCTACCTCGGCGCGCGCTGGCTTGATGCGTACCGACAAGCAGCCCACCATCTGGCCATTGCGACGCATCGGTGCGGCGTTGGCGCAAACCCAATAGTGGTCGCCGTTTTGGCGCCGGTTTTTTACCAGTGCGCGCCAGGATTGGCCCGCCTTCAGGCTGCGCCACATGTCGGCAAAGGCCTCCACCGGCATGTCAGGGTGGCGCACCATGTTGTGCGGCTGTCCCATCAATTGCTCGGGTTCGAAGCCGCTGGTGCGGATGAAGGCGGCATTGGCATAGGTGATGTGGCTGTCCAGGTCGGTCGTGGACAGCAGGGTCTCGGAGCCCGGAAACTGGTATTCGTTCTGGGTGACGGGCAGATTGGTCCGCATGGGTGAACTCCGGTGGATACGTTGGATGCCGCTTCTGGCTGATGCGATATATGCTATATATTTAATAGCTGTTTGTGCATGTAGTACAAGGGCTATAGGTTAAAAATACTTCAAATCATCGTCCTTGCCCGCAGCCACTGCAGTTTGGGCTGCCAATCTGGGGTGCGCGGGGCGTGCGACCGGTTTTGACGGTGCTCCCAAGGCACGCCGCTCGATACTTGTGATCGTTTTTAGCGCAGACTGGTGGGGAGGCGCCAACCGGTTGCGAGCGGGTTCGGGGCGTGCCGTGTTACGCTGGGCCACATTGCCGCCGAGCTTGAACACCGCCACCGTGCCCACCAGGTCTTGCGCCTGAGATTTCAGGTTGCTGGCCGCCGCCGCCATTTCTTCCACCAGCGCGGCGTTTTGCTGCGTCACCTGGTCCATTTGGGTGACCGCTTCACCCACCTGGCTGACGCCCTGGCTTTGTTCGCGGCTGGCCGAGCTGATCTCGCCCATGATGTCGGTCACACGGCGAATGCTGGTGACCACCTCGCCCATGGTGACACCGGCCTGGTCCACCAAAGCGGTGCCTTGTTCTACCCGCTCGACACTGGCACCAATCAGGGTTTTGATTTCCTTGGCTGCTTCGGCACTGCGACCCGCCAGGCTACGCACCTCGCTCGCCACCACGGCAAAGCCACGCCCTTGTTCACCCGCGCGGGCTGCTTCTACCGCCGCATTCAAGGCCAAAATGTTGGTTTGGAAGGCGATGCCGTCAATCACGCCAATGATGTCAAAAATGCGTTTGGACGAATCGTTGATGTGTTTCATGGTTTCTACCACCTCGGCAACCACCTCGCCGCCTTTCAGCGCCGTACTGCTGGCGGCGCGTGCCATTTGGTTGGCTTGTTGTGCGTTCTCGGCGTTTTGCTTGACGGTGGCGCTGAGCTGCTCCATGGAGGCAGCGGTTTCTTCAAGGGCGCTGGCCTGTTGCTCGGTGCGGGAACTCAGGTCGTGGTTGCCCGAGGCAATCTGCGCACTGGCCGTGGCCACACCCTCTGATCCACTGCGTACCTCAGAAACGACTTTGGCCAGATTGCCCTGCATTTTGGACAGTGCAATCAGCACCTGGGCGACTTCGTCGCGACCGTCTGGCGTGATGGTTTGATTGAGCTCGCCTTGGGCGATACCGTTGGCAATGTCCACCGCATGCTTCAACGCGCGTGAAGTGCCGTGAATCAGCGCGGCGCCAAACAACACGGCCAGCAGCACGCCAAACAGAATTGAGCTGACAAACACCAGCCGAATGGTGTTGTAGCGTGCGGTGGCTGCGTCAAACTCTTGTTTGGCCACGTCAAGCTGCAGCGTCATCAGGGCCGCAATGCCCGTGGCCACCGGGGTGTAGAGAGGGCGAACTTTTGCCAGTACCAATTGATGGGCTTGTGCGGTGTCATTGGCACGCAGCGCAGCCACAGCGGGGCGCAGACCTTGCTGAACAAACTGGGCGCGGTCTTCGGCAAATTGTTTGGCAATGCGCGCTTCGTTCACAGTCAAAGTGGTGGCTATGTAGGCGTCCCACACCTTGGTAATGGCGGTGATATTGGCTTCTACTTCAGCTGTTTCCTGCTGGATCACCTCCGATGTGGGGTCAAGCAGGGCGTTGACAATGGCCAGGCGGTTGCGCAGCAACAGGCGCTGAATTTCGGCCACTTGACCCATCGGTTCCGTGCGGTCTTCGTACACCCGTTTGAGTGCGTCATTGGTCTGGCTGATGCCAAACAGACCTATGCCGCCAATGCTGATCAGCATCACCAACAACACGCTGATCAACATGACGAGGCGGGTGGAAATTTTCAGGAGACTCAGATGCATGGCGGCAAACCTCATCAATGGCCAAAGGCGTGCATCGGATGCACTGGCCGGGTTGACAAGGCGGGTTCAGGGCCTGAAGGACGTGTGACCAGGGGCGAGGGTCATTACGTTTTGTTACAGCGTGTGTTTATAACAGTTTATTGCGATAAATCAATACCTGATTAGCAAAGATAAGCAACGAATGGCGTGTTAAAGGTTGATGGTGTCCCTTGATGATGCCCTGTGCCAGCTCAATCAATTTGCACCGCTGGCTGCGCACGCCCATGGCGCCGCAGGTCAAACGCAGCCTTGCGCGAGAGGCGGTGCAGCATCATGGTGCAGCGTGTTCAGGATCAAATTGTCGTCAGCCCACAGGCCGTCAACTCACTTCATCAGCAGCAGACTCTCGTCCCACTTGGTGTGTTTCTCCAGCCCCGCCAAATTGGCGACGGTGGCCGCAATGTTGGACAGACCGGCGGTGGCAGTTTGTTTTAAACCCAGCTTGCCACCGGTCACTTTGTCAAACAGGATCAGCGGCACCGGGTTCAGCGTGTGGGCGGTTTTGGCCTTGTACGAGCCATCGGTGTTCAGGGAGGGCTGTTTGGTTTTTTTGTCCAGCTCAACCATCTCGTCGGCGTTACCGTGGTCGGCGGTGATCAGGGCCACACCGCCAGCCGCCTCAATGGCCGGTAGCAGGCGCGCCAGGGCCAGGTCAACCGCTTCCACGGCCATGGTGGCGGCGCGGAAGTTGCCGGTGTGGCCCACCATGTCGCCGTTGGCAAAGTTGCAGCGCAGCAGCTTGTACTGGCCGCTTTGCAAGGCGGCAATCATGGCGTCGGTGATCTCGGCCGCCTTCATCCACGGGCGCTGCTCAAAAGGTACCACGTCGCTGGGCACTTCCTGCCAGGTCTCGCCCTCAAACTTGTTGGAGCGATTGCCGTTCCAGAAGTAGGTGACGTGGCCAAATTTCTGCGTTTCAGAGCAGGCAAACTGGGTCAGGCCGGCCTTGCTGAACCACTCGCCCGAGGTGTCCCGGATGGCTGGTGGGGTCACCAAAAAGCGCTTGGGCAGTTGCAGATCACCGTCGTATTGCAGCATGCCGGCAAAGGTCACATCAGGGGTGCGCACTCTGTCGAACCGGCTGAATTCTTGCTCGACAAAGGCGCGGGTGATCTCAATGGCGCGGTCACCACGGAAGTTGTAGAACACCACCGAATCACCGTCTTCGACCGTGCCGATGGGTTGACCCGCCTCGGCAATCACAAACTCCGGCAAATCTTGATCAATGGTACCGGGGTGTTGGGCACGCAGGCCATTCACTGCGGCGGTGGCGTTGGCAAACTGTGGCCCCTGGCCCAGCACGTGGGTTTTCCAGCCCTTTTCAACCATCGGCCAGTTGGCGTCGTAGCGGTCCATGGTGATGTTCTGGCGGCCACCACCGGAGGCAATGCGGGCGTCAAAACCGTCGATGCTGAGCTCGACCAGAAAAGCCTCGAACGGCACCACATAGTCCAGTGCGCTGGTTTCTGGCACGTCGCGCCCGTCCAGCAGGGCGTGGATGCGCACCGTTTTCACACCCTCAAGCTTGGCCTGGACCACCATGGCTTTCAGGTGGTCAATGTGGCTGTGCACATTGCCGTCAGAAAACAGGCCAATGAAATGGATCACACCCCGGCCTGCCTTGGCCCCGGCCACAATCTGCTGCCAGGCCTGGCCCTGCCAAATCGACCCGTCAGCAATGGCATTGGCCACCAGCGCCGCGCCCTGGCTGTAGACCTGCCCGGCGCCAATGGCGTTGTGGCCGACCTCTGAGTTGCCCATGTCATCGTCAGACGGCATACCCACTGCGATGCCGTGGGCGCGTAAGCTGATGTGGGGGAATTCGGCAAACAGGCGGTCCAGTGTGGGTTTGCGGGCGGCGGCAATGGCACTGCCCACGTCGAGCTTGGTTAAACCGTAGCCGTCCATGACGATGACAACAACCGGGCCGGGTACGCCGGGAAAAGCAGAGAATTTTTGAAGCATGGGAGACTCCTGTTTTGCAATGGTCGCTGCCCTTAGGGGAGAAGCTCGATAAGGTCAAACACTGCAATACTCTCGACGTGGGCGGTGTGTGGGAACATGTTGACCACACCCGCGCCGCTGCACCGGTAACCCGCCTGATGCACCAGCAAATCTGCATCACGGGCCAAAGTTGACGGGTTGCAGCTCACATAAACAATGCGTTTAGGTGGCTGCCAGGCAGTGGCCCCAGGCGTGGCGGGCTCGTCTGACAGGCCCAACTTTCGCTGATGCAGGCTGGCCAGCGAACGTACCAGGGCAAAGGCGCCCTCGCGTGGTGGGTCCACCAGCCATTTATCGGCAATGCCGTCCGCAATAAGCTGATCAGGAGTCATGTCGAACAAGTTTCTGGCCGCAAATTCGGTCACGGCCAGGGTTTTGCCGGGCTTGGCTGAATCCTTGTTTTTCAGGTAATTTTCCCGCGACCGGGCCACCAGCGTGTCACTGCCCTCAATGCCCAGCACGTCGCGGGCCTGGGTCGCCAACGGCAAGGTGAAATTTCCCAAACCACAAAACCAGTCAATCACGCGCTCATCGGCTCGTGCGTTCAGCAGGCGCAGGGCACGCGACACCAGCACCCGGTTGATTTGCGGATTCACCTGGGTGAAATCGGTCGGTTTGAACGGCATGGTGATGCCAAATTCGGGCAAGGCGTAACTCAGCACGTCGCCGCCCTCGTCCAGCAGGCACACGGTTTCCAGCCCCTTGGACTGCAGCCACCACTGCACACCGGCATGCTGCCGGGCAAAGTCGCGCAATCGGGTCACATCCGCGGCGCTCAAGGGTTCCAGATGGCGCAATACCAAAGCAGTCACGCTGTCGCCGCAGGCTAATTCGATTTGCGGAATGGTCTCTACGGCGCCGAGTGAGGCGATCAGCGCGCGCAAAGGCATCAGCAAGGCGTCCACATGGGGTGGCAACACCGGGCACACCTGCATGTCGGCCACATAACGGCTCTTGCGCTCGTGAAAACCCACCAGCACTGTGCCTTTTTTTCGCACGTAGCGCACCGACAGCCGGGCCCGGTAGCGGTAGCCCCAGGCCGGGCCTTCAATGGGACGGAAAATGGTCTCGGGCTTGAGCTTGCCCAGATGCCATAAATTATCTTCAAGGACGCGTTGCTTAACGGCGACCTGCGTGCTCACATGCAAATGCTGCATCTTGCAGCCACCACAAGAACCCTGGTGCAGGCCGAAATGCGGGCAATGGGGCGCCACGCGCTGGGAAGACTCACGGTGCACGGCAGTGAGCGTGCCGCGCTCCCAGTTGTTTTTGGTGCGGTTGATATTGGCACTGACATATTCAAACGGCAGCGCGCCTTCAATGAACACCACCTTGCCATCGGGCTTGTGGGCCACACCTTGCGCTTCCAGGTCGAGGGATTCCACATACAGCCAGTCAGCAGGCACGGCAGGTTTGTCGGCCGCGAGATCAGTCGGTTCAGTCATTCAATGCAACTCTTGGTGTGGCCCGGCCTGGACGCCGGGCATGGAAGAAAGGCGTTACCGGGCAGGCAGGTACTTGGCGGGATCCACCGGTTTGCCTTGGCGGCGCACCTCAAAATGCAACTTCACACGGTCTGCATCACTGTTGCCCATTTCGGCAATTTTTTGCCCTTTGAGCACCGACTGGTCTTCCTTGACCAACAGGGTCTGGTTGTGGGCATAGGCCGTCAAATACACGTTGTTGTGCTTCAAAATGATAAGGTTACCGTAACCGCGCAGACCTGCCCCCACATAGACCACGCGGCCATCGGCAGCCGCCACCACTGGGTCGCCGGCCACACCGCCAATGTCGACACCTTTGTTTTTAACATCATCAAAACTGGCCAGAACCACCCCATTGGTCGGCCAGATCCAGTTGATCTCAGTGTCTGATGCAGCCGCTGGCCGACTCTCGGGTGGTACTGTCCCAGCGGTACTGGCTGGGCCAGAAGCTGGCGTGGCGGACGGTGTTGGGGCTGCGGCCGCTGGCTGGTTCAGGCTGCCGGCGCTGACCAGAGGCCTGGACACGGGTTGAACCTGTACCTCCTGGCCTGATGGCGGCACCACCCGCAGCACTTGACCCACTTCAATACGGTTGGGGTTTTCGACCTGGCTCCAGCGCGCGATGTCTCGCGGGCTTTGGCCATGTTCGAGCGCAATGCGCGTCAGGGTGTCACCGGGCTTGACCGTGTAGTAACCCGGTTTGCCCGCATGCTCAAAACCTTGGGGTGGCTTGACCACCGGCGTCACACCCGCTGACGTGCCGACCCCGGTGACGCGCTCCTCCACTGGCGCTCGGTTAATACCTTTAGAGCCGCACGCTACCAAGCCCAGCAGACCCAGCGTCAATACCAAAGACAAACCCGACCATCGTTTCAAACCCGTCATATCAACCCCCATCATGCAATTCCCGATTTTAAGGGGACAAAGAAAACACCCTCCATCACAGCCTGACGGACACCGTGTGGCGTTTTGTCAATCACCATCAACACCTGTTTGCCAGCGCTGATGGCGCCTGCGGACACTGGTGCCACCAGCCTGCCGCCCACTGCCAACTGGTCGATCCAGGCCTGGGGTACGGCCTCACCACCGGCCGCCGCGATGATGCCAGCATAAGGCGCCCCCTTGGCATAACCCGGCATACCGTCACCAAACAGCAGGTGCACATTGGCCAGCCGCAAATGGCGAAGGTTGTCGCGCGCCTTGTCATGCAGCCCACGCAAACGCTCCATCGAATACACCTCACTGCACAGCAGACTCAGCAGCGCCGCCTGATAACCGCATCCTGTGCCAATTTCCAGCACCCTTCCCAGGCGACCTGGGTTGCCCTGGCGCAGCAGCCCAAGCATTCTGCAGACCACACCGGGTTTTGAAATGGTTTGCCCCAAACCAATGGGTAGACTGGTGTCTTCGTAAGCCTGGTTCACCAGGGCCGAATCCACAAAACGGTGGCGCTCGATGCTGCCCATGGCCTGCAACACCGCTGCATCCGTCATGCCTTGCTGCGCCAGTTTGTTCACCATGCTTTGGCGCACCGCGCTGGAGTCCAGGCCCACCCCATGGGCCAGATGGACCTTTGGCTTGTGCGCGGGCACGGGGCCTGATGGCGCGACGGGGCGCACAGGGGGGGTCGACGCGTTGCGCACATCCAGCCTGGCCGGAAAACCGGGCCGCGGCTTGGCACTGCTTGGGTGGGGCTGCGCCATCAATCAACCATGCTGGCAAGTTTGGCTGCTGTTTGCGCCCAATAACCCAAATGGTCATGGTCGGTCAGGTCGACCTTGAGCGGGGTCATGGCGATATGGCCTTGGGCCGTGGCATGAAAATCGGTGCCCTCGGCATCGTCCTTGGCCTGGCCAGCCGCACCAATCCAGTACATGGTCTCACCGCGCGGGCTCATCTGCGTGATCACCTTTTCAGCGGAATGACGCCGCCCCAGGCGGCACAGCTTCAAGTGACCCATTTCCACCAGCGGCAGATTGGGGATGTTGACATTGAGCAACCAGGGTGTGTGGCCAATCAGGTTTTGCTGTCCCATTTGCAACACCATGTCACGCGCCTTGATGGCCGCCGCATCCAGGTTGTGCCAATCCCGCGCCACCTGTGAAAAAGCAATGGCCGGGATACCAAACAGATATCCTTCCATGGCGGCACCCACGGTACCTGAATAAATGGTGTCGTCCCCCATGTTGGCGCCATTGTTGATACCCGCCAGCACCAGGTCGGGGCGATAGTCGAGCAGACCCGTCAGGGCAATGTGGACACAGTCGGCCGGCGTGCCGTTGACATACCTGAAACCATTGGCAGCGCGCTGTACATACAGCGGTGTATGCAGGGTGAGCGCATTGGACTTGGCGCTGTTGTTGTGCTCGGGCGCCACCACCTCGACCATGGCCACGTCCTTGAGTGCCTCATACAGCGCCACAATGCCGGGTGCCTGAAAACCGTCGTCGTTACAAATTAGAATTTTCATCTTGATGCCTTATTAGGCTGGAAGTATAGGATGCCAAGGCCGTTTGAGCAGCCTTCATTCTCGGGACAAACGTCCCCTGTAGGACAATCCCGCATGAATTACAAGGAGCCATTGATGGGTGCAATTTTCTGGATCGTACTGGCCTTGGTGCTGGTGTATGCCATCACGCTGTACAACAGCCTGGTGAACGTCAAGAATGCTGTTTCCAAAGCCTGGGCCAACATTGATGTACTGCTTAAGCAGCGCCATGAAGAACTACCCAAACTGGTGGACACCTGCAAGCAGTACATGCAATACGAACAAGGCACCCTGGAAAAGGTGACCCAGGCACGCTCCAGGGTGTCGGAGGCGCGGCAATCCCACGACCTGGGCGCGCTGGGCCTGGCCGAAGGTGCCTTGCGCAGCGGTCTGGGGCAGTTGTTTGCGCTGGCGGAGTCCTACCCCGACCTCAAAAGCAACGAGCAGTTCCTGCACCTGCAGTCACGCATCAGCGGGCTGGAAAACGCCATTGCGGACCGGCGCGAGTTCTACAACGAAAGCGTCAATATCAACAACGTGGCCATCGAGCAGTTTCCCGGGGTCCTGTTGGCGCGCCTGTTCAACTTCAAGGCCTTTGACTTGCTGAAGTTTGCTGCTGCCGAACTGAAAGACGTCGACATCGCGCAACGTTTCAAGGCCTGATGCCATGCTGGTGCGCGGCCTGCGGGGTTTGCAGCACCTGGGGCTGAACCTCGGCAGCTTGGTCAGCGGCCTGTATGTCGTCTTGTTGGCCGTGGTCCTGCGGCTGGGTCCGGGGCCACAAGCGCGCTGGTGTCTGGCTGCCATGGCCGTGCTGGCCAGCCTGGCCTGGCTAAGCAGCCTGCGCCGCGCCCGCACCATTGCCGAATTGGCCACCTCACGCATCGCCTCTGCCGCACAGGGCTATGTTGAGCTAATGGGCCACGCCAGCAGTGACATGGAGCAGTTGATCTACACCCCCATGGGCGGCATGGCCTGCATTTGGTACCGCTACAAGTTGTATTCAAAAGACAACGCCAAACACGAATGGCGGCAGGTTGGCAGCGGCACCAGCAGCAGCACCTTTGACATCAGCGATGCCACTGGCGTGTGCACCGTTGACCCCGATCACGCCGAAGTGGTGGGTGCCGAGGTGCGCACCAGCTACCCTGGCAACGAAAAATTGGTGGAGGAGTGCCTGTTTGGCGGCAGCACGATTTATGTTTTGGGTGATTTTTCAACCCTGGGCGGTGCCAACTCTGCCCTGAGCCTTCGCGAAGACGTAAGTGCCCTGTTGGGCCTGTGGAAACAGGACCGGGCCGGCTTACACGCACGTTTTGACCTTGACCGCAACGGTACTGTGGACCTGCAAGAGTGGGAGCTGGCGCGGCAGCTTGCCATTCAGACGGTTGAACGCGAGCACCGGGAAATACGTCAGCAGCCAGGTGTCCATGTTTTGCGTGCTCCGGCGGACGGGCGCTTGTTTTTGATTTCTGCGCTGTCCCCCCGGTCGCTGCACAATCATTTTTTGCGCTGGAGTGTTTTCCACCTGGTCATCGGCACAGCCGCCGTGGCTGGCTGGGTGGTCCTGGCTTGAAGTTCACGCGCGTCCGCACAAGTTGAACTGCTTTTGTAAATACGCCAGTACCTGCGACTGTTCAGTTGCCAGCGCTTCGCTGAGGTCGTGCCGACCTGGCACCGCCAGCAGTTGCACCCTGCCCTGTTGCCCGGCAGCCAGCAAACGCCTGGCGTCATCAAAGGGCACCATCTCGTCTTCTTCGCCATGAACCAGCAGTACCGGGCAGCGCACGAGGGACATGCTGTGGATGGGCGCAATGTCGTCAAAGCGCGCCCCGATGACATGCTGCACGTGGTGCAGCACATACCAGCCGACCCCAAAGTAGGGAATATGATGCACAGCCAACAAACGCCGCATCACCTCATACGGGTGGGCAAAGGCACTGATGCTGACTACGGCGCAAATATCAGGGCGCCGCGTGGCACTCAGCAGAGCCGCGCCCGCGCCGACCGAATGCCCGATCACGGCCAGTCTGGCAGCATCAACTTGGGCCTGCCGGGCGAGCCAGTCCAGGCCCGCTTCAATGTCCTGTGCAAAACGCGGCAGTGAGGTAAAGGCTTCGTCACCACTGGCACCATGACAGCGCGCATCCAGCAGCAACACTGCCAAACCGGCGTCCACCAAGGGAGCGGCCGAAGGCAACATCATGCTGGCATTGGCGCCCCAGCCATGCATCACCAGGACCGCCGGTGTTTTTGACGCGCCCGGAGCCGGCACAAACCAGGCGAACAGTGTTTTGCCGTTGGGACCGGGAATGTCAACCGGCTGGGCGGCCAGGCCCAGCGACTCGGGACGGATTAACGCGGCAACACGCGGCGCGCGCAAACCTTTCAGTACCAGGGCATGGGCAAGAACACGCGCGCCCCACAAACCAACCAGACCCAGTCCCAGACTCAAAAACACGGCAGCGTCTGCTTGCTACAGCCCGCGTGTTCAGCGTGGAATGATGAACTTGGACTCTTCGCGCAAGCGGCCCGGGCTGTCCAGGGATTCAATGATGAAGTGAATTTCATGCGATCCGGGCTTGTCGGCCTCCGGTGGCACCTGGACCCGAACCGCCACCCAACGGGCTTCGGTGGACGCAATACTGAGGGTATCTTCCGACATGATCTTGATGTCTGGCAAACCTTCCACCGAGATTTTGTAGCGTTGCGGGGCTTCGGTGGCGTTCATCACCTGGATGCGGTAAACGTTCTCCACCTTGCCGGCCTCGACCACACGCGCCATCACGCCACGGTCACGCACTACGTCGGCTTTGAAAGATGTCCGCGTCGCCAGGCTGACAAAAATAGCCACCACAATCGCCAGCAAGATGGCGGTGTAGACCAGCACCCGCGGGCGCAACACCCGTTTCACGGTCTGGTCTTTGGTCCAGTTATTTTTCATGGCGTTTTCGGTCGAGTACTTGACCAGGCCGCGCGGGTAACCCACTTTGTCCATCACGGTGTCACACACGTCGGCGCAGGCGCCGCAGCCAATACACTCGTATTGCAGGCCGTTGCGAATGTCAATACCGGTGGGACAGACCTGAATACATAAACTGCAGTCCACACAGGCGCCCAGGTTCAAAGTGCTGATGTCGGCCTTTTTGGAGCGTGCACCGCGCGGCTCACCGCGTTCAGTGTCATAGGTCACGATCAGGGTGTCCTTGTCGAACATGGCGCTCTGAAAACGGGCATACGGGCACATGTGTTTGCAAATCTGCTCGCGCATGAAACCGGCGTTGCCGTAAGTGGCAAAACCGTAAAAGAAGACCCAGAAAAATTCCCAGGCCGCGAGTTTCATGCCAAAGAAGGCATTGCTCATCTCCCGCATAGGCACGAAGTAACCGACAAAGGTGAAGCCGGTCCAGAAGGCAAATGCAATCCATAAAAAGTGTTTGCCCGCCTTGCGCGCAAACTTTTCGGCGGTCATCGGACCTTCGTCACGGCGTACCCGGGCCGAACGGTCGCCTTCCAGGAGTTTCTCGATCCACAGGAAAATTTCGGTGTACACCGTTTGCGGGCAGGCGTAGCCGCACCACAAACGCCCCGCCACGGCCGTGAACAAAAATAGCGACAAGGCCGCGATGATCATCAAACCGGTGAGGTAAATGAAGTCTTGCGGGTACAGCACCAAGCCAAAAATGTAGAAGCGGCGCACACTCAAATCAAACAACACCGCCTGGCGCTGACCCCACTCGATCCAGGGCAAGCCATAGAAAATAATCTGTGTCACCCACACCATAATCCAGCGCCATTGCGAGAACATCCCGGAGACGCTACGCGGGTAAATTTTCTGGTGTGCCGCATACAGCGATACCAAAGCTTCATCGGGCTCTGCCACGGCGATAGGTATCACCTTTTTAGGCTCTTTGTTTTCAGTGGTCATCAGGGTTTCCTCAAAAGATAAAAACAGATCATTTCTTGTCGGGCAGCGCAGCCATGTGCGCCAAAAATTCATCACGGGTCTGGCCTGCAAAATACGGGTGCCAGCGGCGCTGCTCCAGCACGGTGCTGACGGCGCGCACGCGCTGCTCGTGGCCCGCAAACAACAGCGTTTCATCAGGTAAGGTAAAGACACGCTGGGTCACACTGTCCCACAGCGCCTCGGGGTCTGCAGGTCGCTGCTGGTGCGGGCAGGCAGTGACGGCCAGCAAACCGCCGCAAAACAAGCGGTCGCGCCAGCCAAAACTCAGGCAAGTGGACGTATGCCCGGGCGTGGCCAGGATACGCACCAGTTCACCACCAAAAGGCAATACAACGCCATCCGCCAATGACAACGCTGCCAGCGCGTCACCTTGCACCACGGCGGCACCCAAGAGCGCCAAATGGCCAAACTCCTCAGGCTGCAAGGCATCATGGTGATGGCTGCGCAAAACCCAGCGCAGGCGCAGATCGCGTTCGGCCAGCAGCGCCAGGAGGACGGGCAAGTCACACGCGTGAGGGTCGATCAGCACCGCTTCGCGTGCATCCAGATCAGCCAGTAAATAAGTCAATTCACCGCTGGTCTCATTGTTCAAAATGCGGAAGTACACGTTAGAGGTTCCGCAGTGAATACATGACGTCAACAATAGGAGGCTGGTTCATCTTGGCAGTTTTCATTCATTTGCCAAATATCAATCAAGAAGCATGCCAAATCAATAACAAAAGCATTATTCTAAGTAATACAGGCAGTTACAAGGAAAGAGCGCCATTCCCACCCCCCGTGCCATCATCTGGCACTGTCAATATTGGCAGTT
Source organism: Burkholderiales bacterium RIFOXYD12_FULL_59_19 (assembly GCA_001771065.1). Classification (GTDB taxonomy): domain Bacteria; phylum Pseudomonadota; class Gammaproteobacteria; order Burkholderiales; family Burkholderiaceae_C; genus Rhodoferax. Next base: position 17,128 of record MESQ01000005.1, read on the forward strand.
ACTGACACGTCATATCGACACTTTTGTCCAGTCACGCCAAACGCAGGCAAGCAGCCAACAGCAAGGCAAACAGGCAAGCCCAGCCCGAAAAAAGCCAGCGCCACAGCACAAATCGCGGCTTGAAACCCACGCCGTTGACCATGCCCGCACTCATGGCCCAAAAAACGGCGGAAGCAAAACCATGGTCCACCCGCCCGCCCTGCCCCGCAAACATGAATGGGTAAACGCTACCACCCACCATGATGGCTAGCGCCACGGCCAAACTCAGCGGCCGCGTGGGTGATGCCGCCGGTGGGGATGCCGCAACGTCAGCCACCCTGGCGCTCATTCGTTCCTGCCACGGGCGTCTTCCCGCGCCTCCTGGGTTTCGCCCCACATCGCGTTCAGAATCGCCAGCAACACCGCAAAACCTACACCCAACACCCAAGTGAAATACCACATGTCAATTCCTTTCAATAAGCCGCATGGTCGTGCTCCTGCACATAGGCCGCCGTCACCTTGCCGCGCATCACGCGGTAGGCCCAGGCGGTGTAGATCACGATCAATGGCATGAACAGCATCGTGGCCCAGAACATGATGCCCAGCGTCATGTGGCTCGACACACTGTCCCACACCGTCAAACTGCTTGAGGGCATGCTGCTCGAAGGCATCACAAACGGGAACATGGACGCGCCTGCCGTGCCGATCACCCCTACCACAGCCAACGAGGAAGCCGCAAACGCACTCAAGGTGTAACGCCTGGCCAGCAGGAATGCTGCACTCAAGGCACCCAGCACCCCCAGCGCAGGCAAAACCCACAGCAGGGGTTGACGGCCATAGTTGGCCATCCAGGCACCGGCTTCCCGCACCACGGTCTTATTCAGGGGGTCGGGCAAACCAGAGGGATTGATCACCGAGGTGATGCGGTAACCCTCAATGGACTGCAACCAGAGACCTGCTGCCACAAACGCCAGCACCATCACCACAGCCGCACCAATGGCTCCCTTGATGGCGCGCGCCTGGATCACACCCTCCGTGCGGTGGGCCAGGTAGCTGCCACCCTGCAATGTAATCATGGCGCTGCTCACCACCCCTGCCAGCAAGGCAAACGGGTTGAGCAGTTGCCAGAAGCTGCCGGTGTAGGTGGAGACAAGGTAAGCATCAAACTGGAACGGCACGCCTTGCAGCAAGTTGCCAAAGGCCACGCCAAAAATCACAGGTGGTACGAATCCGCCGATGAACAAGCCCCAGTCCCACACGCTGCGCCAGGTGCTGTTGTTAATTTTGCTGCGGTAGTCAAACCCCACCGGCCTGAAAAACAGCGCCCACAACACCAACAACATGGCCCAGTAAAAACCGCTGAAGGCCGTGGCATAGACCAGCGGCCAGGCGGCAAAAATGGCACCTCCCCCGGTGATGAACCAGACCTGGTTGCCGTCCCAATGCGGCCCCACAGTGTTGATCACCACGCGGCGTTCCAGGTCGCTGCGACCCACAAAGGGCAGCAAGGTGCCGACACCCATGTCGTGCCCGTCCATGATGGCAAAGCCGACCAGCAGCACACCGACCAGCAGCCACCAGATGATTTTCAAAGTCTCGTAATCAAACATGATGTTCCTTTAAACGTGTGCCGCTGCCAGGGCTGACTTGCCCTCGCTTTGGTAACGCCCCGTGCCCAGACTGCCTGGGCCCATGCGGGCAAACTTGACCATTAAAAACATCTCGACGAGCAGCAGCACGGTGTAAAACCCGATGAAGCCTGCGAGCGAGCCATACAAGCTGTTGACGCTCAAGGTGGACACCGACAGGTGCGTTGGCAACACGCCATAAATGCTCCAGGGTTGGCGACCATACTCCGCCACAAACCAGCCCAACTCACAGGCAATCCATGGCGCAGGCAACATCCACAACGCGGCGCGCAAGAGCCACGGCTTTTCCATAAAGTTGGATTTCAAGGTACTGTAGAACGCCATTCCGAACAGGGCCAGCATCGCAAAGCCCAGGCCGACCATGATGCGGAAACCCCAAAACATGGGCGTGACACGCGGTACGGTGTCATTGACCGCTTTGTTAATCATCTCAGGAGTGGCCTGGCTTACATCGACCACGTATTTTTTCAACAGCAGGCCAAAGCCCAAATCGGTCTTGTTTTGCTCAAACACCTGTTTGGCCACAACATCATCGCGGTGGGTGCGCAAGGCTTCAAGCGCCGTCACGGCCACCATGCCATTGACAATACGCTCGCGGTTTTTCGCCTTGATGTCATGGATGCCGGGGATTTCCTTGCTGATGGAGCGGGTGCCAATCAAACCCATGACCCAAGGAACTTCGATTTCCCAGTCGTTCTTTTGTTCGGCTTCGTTGATGCTCGCCACCAGCGTCAGGCCAGCCGGTGCGGGCTTGGTTTCCCACATGGCTTCCATGGCGGCCAGCTTGGTTTGTTGGGCTTCACCCACGGTATAGCCGGATTCGTCACCCAGCACAATCACACTCAGCACCGAGGCCAGGCCAAAAGCTGCTGCCACCCGAAAGCTGCGTTTGGCAAAAGCCAGATCACGCTTTTTGAGCAAATACCAGCTGGAAATTGACATCACAAACATGGCACCGGTGACATAACCCGCTGATACCGTGTGGACAAATTTGGCTTGCGCATCGGGGTTGAACAGCACCGCCCAGAAATCGGTCATTTCCATGCGCATGGTCTGGTAGCTGAATTCGGCACCCACCGGGTTTTGCATCCAGCCGTTGGCAATCAAAATCCACAACGCACTCAGATTGGTGCCGACCGCCATCAACACTGTCACCAGCAAGTGCTGTGGTTTGGACAGCCGGTCCCAGCCAAAGAAGAACAGACCAATCATGGTTGATTCGAGAAAGAACGCCATCAGCCCCTCGATGGCCAGCGGCGCGCCAAAAATGTCGCCCACATAGTGCGAGTAATAGGCCCAGTTGGTGCCAAACTGGAACTCCAGCGTGATGCCGGTGGTAACACCCAAGGCAAAGTTGATGCCAAACAACTTGCCCCAGAACCGAGTCATGTCTTTCCAGACCACGTTGCCGGTCATCACATAGACACTCTCCATGATCACCAGCAGCCAAACCATGCCGATCGTGAGCGGCACAAACAGGAAGTGGTACATCGCCGTCGCCGCAAATTGCAGCCGCGACAAGTCAACCAATTGTTCAGAAATCACTTGTTTTCTCCCTTGACAGTTTCAAAACCAGGAACCAGCGCTTGTGCGGCCATGCCTGCGGCATCCACCGTGACCCGTTGGTCCCGCACAAAACCCCACCACAGCCCGTACAGCAGCACCAGCTTGATGACCAGCACCCAGGCCAGACGTTTCACCAAGCGTTGGTCAGCGCGGTTCATGACAAGAACAAGTGCAGCGGGACATACGGCGTGTTATCAATATTCATGCCAATCAGCAAAAATATAAAAACCCATTTGATTTCAAAGGCTTATGTGAATTATTCAAGAACGATGTTGGGGCATTTCAACTCTTTATATGTCAAATATGGCAGTGCCGTCCGTGTGTTGGCATACAGTTGATGTCAACGTCATTTAAAAAGGCTTCGCCATGAAACCGCTGCCCGAACTCATGTCATTTGTGGAAGGCCTGCCCGAGCCCCATATCTTATTTGACACCCAGTACCGCATCCTGGCCGCCAATGCGGCCTACCGGCGCCAGTTCAGTCCGCAACACAGCGTGGTGGGCCGCACCTGTTTTGAGGTCTCACACCGCTTCAGTGTGCCCTGTGATCAGGCAGGTGAATCCTGCCCACTGGCGCGCTCGCGCGAATCGGGCCAGCGCGAACGGGTGCTGCACCTACACCACACCCCGAAGGGCGAGGAATACGTCAACATCGAACTCGCACCGCTGCTTGACGCCAATGGCCAGCAAGCCTTTTATGTGGAAAAAATGGAGTCGTTGCGGGTGGCGCAGGGACAGCCCGCAGCCCAGGGCTTGATTGGACGCAGTCCGGCTTTCTTAACCATGCTCGGTCTGGTGGCACGGGTGGCGCCGTCGCAAGCCACGGTGCTGCTGTTGGGCGAATCGGGCACCGGCAAGGAACTGGTGGCCCGAGCGGTGCACGAGGCCAGCAACCGTGCCAGCAAAGCGCTGGTGCCGGTGGACTGCGCCAGCCTGCCGGAAAACCTGTTTGAATCTGAACTGTTTGGTCACGAGCGCGGTGCTTTCACCGGTGCCAACAGCGCACGCGGCGGCCTGGTGGAAGCGGCCAGCGGTGGCACCTTGTTTCTGGACGAAGTCGGCGACATCCCGCTCACCATGCAGGTGAAGCTACTGCGTCTGCTAGAAACCGGGACCTACCGGCGCGTGGGCAGTACCGAGCAGCGCCATGCTGACATCCGGGTGGTATCGGCCACGCACCGGGATCTGGACCAGATGGTGGCGCAGGGGCGCTTTCGCGAAGACCTGTACTACCGCCTGAGCACTTTCCCGATCTACCTGCCCGCCTTGCGCGAGCGGCGTGACGATATCTCCCTGCTGACCAGTGCCCTGCTTTCCAGGGTGGCGCCACAACGCAAACTGGCGGTCAGCGACGGTGCCCTGACGGCGCTCCAGGCCCAAAACTACCCCGGCAATGTGCGCGAGTTGCGTAATCTGCTGGAGCGCTCAGCCCTGCTGTGTGATGGCAACACGCTGGAGGCCAGCCATGTGACACAAGCATTACTTTCCGGCCGTCGGGGACTCAGTACCCTGGTACCGGTCACGGTAGCATCACCGGGTTCCCTGAAATCAGTCGCGCAGGCAGCACTCCAGCACATGGCCGAGCAGCATACCGGCAGCCGCGCTGAACTGGCGGCCCAACTGGGCATCAGTGAACGCTCCTTGTACCGCAAGCTCAACGCGATCAAACCGGCTTGAGCACGTCAAATTTTTTCGATGATGAAAACTCTCCAAAAACTACTCCTTTTGGTCGCTGCCACTAGCCTCAACAGTGTGGCGGCTCCTTTTGAAGACAACATGGCCCAACGCATGCAGGCCTGCACCGGCTGCCACGGCGTGCAGGGGCGCGCCGGGCCGGACGGATATTACCCCCGGCTGGCAGGAAAACCAGCGGGCTACCTGTACAACCAGTTGCTCAACATCCGTGACGGGCGGCGCCACTATGCCTTGATGGCTGGCTTGCTAGCGCCCCTTGACAAGCCCTATCTGATGGCCATGGCGCAGTATTTTTCCGGTCTGAAGCTGCCCTACCCGCCGCCGATTGCGTCCAGGGCAACGCCAGAACTCATGGCACGTGGGCGCACACTGGTGACCGAGGGTGATCCAGCACGTGATCTGCCGCCCTGTCAGCAATGCCACGGCGAGGCGCTGACCGGGGCTGAACCCCATGTCCCGGGACTGCTGGGTTTACCGCGTGACTACCTGAATGCCCAACTGGGTGGCTGGCGCACCGGCCAGCGCCGCGCCCAGGCGCCCGATTGCATGAGCCACATTGCCAAGCGCCTGAGCAGCCAGGACGTGGTCGCAGCCACCCACTGGCTGGCTGCGCAGCCGGTACCCGCCAACAGCCAGCCACTGGCAGCCCTGCCCACAATGAAGGCAGGGACCAAAGAACTGCGCTGCGGCAGCGCCGACGTTCCCCAGCCGTCGGCAGAAAAAACCGTGACGACGCAGTCAGCCCAAGTGGCGCAAGGAGCGTATCTGGCCCGCGTCGGCAATTGTGAACATTGCCATACCACGCCAGGCGGCAAGCCCTACACCGGACAACGTGCGATCACCACCCCATTTGGCACCGCCTATTCCACCAACCTGACGCCCGACAAAGCCACGGGGCTGGGCCAATGGACCCTTGATGATTTCTGGCAAGCCCTACACCACGGCAAATCCAGGGATGGGCGTTTGTTGAGCCCGGCCTTTCCCTACACCAGCTACACCGCCATGCGCCGGGCCGATGCAGACGCCCTGTTTGCCTTCCTGCAAAGCCTTCCGCCCGAAAATCAGCCCCATCGTGGCCATGACATGCGCTGGCCTTATGGCACCCAAGTCGCTCTTTTTGCCTGGCGCACCCTCTTTTTCAGCCCGCAAGATTTCCAAGCTGACGCCGCTCGGTCGGCCGCCTGGAACCGCGGTGCCTATTTGGTCAACGTGCTGAGCCACTGTGGTGAATGCCATACCCCACGCAACCAATTTGGGGCTGCACAAACAAAACTGGCCTTGCGCGGCGGGCTGATTCCCATGCAAGGCTGGCTGGCCCCATCGCTGTTGAGCAGAAGCGCCGCCGGCACTGATGCACTGCGCTTGAATGACACCCTGCAATTGCTCAAGACCGGCCACTCCTCCCAAGCCACAGCCAGCGGCCCCATGGCGCAAGTGGTGCAAGGCAGCACCCAGCACCTGAACGAGGCTGACCTCCAGGCAATAGGGCTCTACCTGCAATCGTTAACACAAACGCAGGACCCAAGCCAGTCCGAAGTCCCAGCAGACCGCCTGCCTGCAGCCCGGGCCATGGCGCCGGCCGCGATGACCCGAGCCGCCAGCCTGTACACCAGTCACTGTGCAGATTGCCATGGCCACCAAGGTCAGGGCATAACAGGCGCTTACCCAGCCCTGGCGGGCAACCGGGCAGTGTTTTTGGCAGATGCCAGCAATTTGATTCAGACCACGTTACACGGCGGCTTTGCACCCGTAACCCTGGCCAGGCCCAAGCCCTATGGCATGCCGCCGTTCATGCTCACGCTCGGTGACAGCGACATCGCACTGGTGCTGAGCTACATCCGACAAGCCTGGGGCAACCAGGCAACACCTGTCACAGAGTCCGATGTCAGTCGGCTACGCGAGCACCAAGCCAGCCGATAATACAAAGTCATATTTCTTATTTCAACGCGCAAGCACCCCCACTCAGGAGCACACCATGGCAAAAGGTCAGCAGGGCAACAACAAAATGGTCAAGAAACCCAAAAAGGACACCTCACCGCCCAAGCCCGTATCGGCTGACGCGGTGCGCCCCACCGTTACCACCGTGGTGCCGGTGCGCGGCAAACTCAAGAACGCGCCGCGTTAAGCCAAGCTATCGGCGCACCCTTGCCTGAATTCAGCGTCGTTTATGCCGACGAAACTTTGCTGGTGCTGGACAAACCCGCCGGCTTGTTGAGTGTGCCCGGCAAGGGCGAAGACAAACAGGACTGTTTGAGCAGCCGGGTGCAACAGCACCATGTCGATGCACGCGTGGTGCACCGGCTGGACATGGCCACATCGGGTCTGCTGGTGATGGCGCTTGGTGCTAGCGCCCAACGCACTTTGAACGATGCTTTTGCCAACCGCGAGGTGCACAAACGCTATGTAGCGGTAACGGACGGTTTGCTGGCGTCACCCGGGGCAGACTGGGGTGTGATTGATTTGCCGATACTACTGGATTGGCCGAATCGGCCCAGGCGCATCATCGACCCACAAGGCAAACCCAGCTGCACCCGCTGGCGCGTGCTGAAACACAACCCGACCGAGGTAACAACACGGCTTGAGCTCGAACCCGTCACAGGACGATCACACCAGTTGCGCGTGCACCTGCAAGCCCTGCAGCACCCTATTTTGGGCGACACTTTGTACGGTTCGCCGACCAGCCATGCCAAGGCTGGGCGCCTGCTGCTTCACGCCACCCGGCTTGAACTGACACACCCCGTCAGTCGGCAAGCCATGGTATTTTTAAGCGATCCGCCGTTTTAAATTTCAGGCCCGTGCGGTGCGGCCCATCGTGTTCTCAATCAGGCGTACCAGCTTCTCGGCAGCGCCGTCGAGGGCCTGGTTCAGGTTGGCAGCATGGTGTTTGACGGCCATCGGTTGATGCCCTTCCAGTCGGGCCTCCAACATACACTGTTTGTTTTCGGGGCTGGTTTTTTTGCCCCCGTTTTCATCGCTCAAGTGGACTTCAACCCGGGAAATCTGACCGCTGAACCGGGCCAGTGCATCCTGCACGGCGCTGCTGACCCATTTGCTCATGGCCTCGGTGCCTTCAATATGATGATCGGTGTGAATTTGAACTTGCATTTTTTTCTCCTAGTCATACAACCACTTTGGTTGAAGTTCATGATAGTCACCTGGATCATAGAAAATTTGACTTCCATCAATTAGGCCGACAAAACATGCAAAGACATTTATTTATCCTCACAGGGGCCTCCCGTGGCATGGGTCGGGCCATGGCCGAACAATTGCTGGCGAAGGAAAATCATGTGCTGTGCATTTCGCGTCACCCGGAATCTTCCCTGGTTTCGGTCGCCGAGCAGAACCATGGCATCCTGGAACAATGGGCCCTGGATTTGTCACAGTCTGAGCACGCCGCGCGTCGCCTCAAGACCTGGCTGGACTTGCTGGACCCAGCGCAAATCAAAAGTGTGACCCTGATCAACAACGCCGGGGTGATCCCGACGATTACACCCGTGAGCGCATCCGAACCCGCAGAATTCGCTGCCGCCATGCGGATCAACCTGGAAACCCCGATGCTGCTCACAGCCGTCTTCCTGCATGCGACCCAAGGCTGGACGGTGCCACGCAAAGTGCTCAATATTTCGTCCGGCCTGGGGCGTCGACCCATGGCCTCACAGGCAGCTTACTGCGCAGCCAAGGCTGGCCTGGACCATTTCACCCGCTGCCTGGCGCTGGACGAAGCCCGCCTGCCCCAAGGTGCCAGGGTCTGCTCGCTGGCGCCAGGGGTGATCGACACCGACATGCAGCTGCAGCTGCGCAGCGCCAATGCCGCCAGTTTTCCCGATCAGGCCGGATTTGCTCAGCTCAAGTCGGCAGGACAACTCAGCGCTGCCAGCGACGCCGCCAAGCGTGTTTTAGCCTGGTTGGCCCGGCCCGACTTCGGCCAGCAGGTGATCGCCGATGTGCGCGACCACACGTGAGCCCTACCGCGACGAGACTCCCTGCCAACGTCGGTTTTATGTCAGCAATCAAGGCTAAGATACTGTCGTAATTATTTATTAACCCGAGGAGACCTTTGATGACCCGTGAAGTAGTGATTGTGAGTGGTGCCCGTTCCGCCATCGGTACCTATGGTGGTAGCCTGAAAGACCTGGCCCCGACCGAACTGGCCGGCCAGCTTGTGCGTGACGTCCTGGCGCGCGCTCAGGTCAAGGGTGACGAAGTCGGCCATGTGGTGTTTGGCCATGTGGTCAACACCGAACCCAAAGACATGTATTTGTCGCGTGTGGCCGCCATCAACGGCGGTTGCGCCGAGGGCGTGCCGGCCTTCAACGTCAACCGCCTGTGCGGCTCGGGCCTGCAGGCCATTGTGTCGGCCGGCCAAAGCATTTTGCTGGGTGATTGCGACATTGCCATTGGCGGCGGTGCCGAGGCCATGAGCCGCGCGCCCTACGCCAGCCTGAACATGCGCTGGGGTGCCCGCATGGGCGACACCAAGATGGTCGACATGGTGGTAAGCGCCTTGCACGACCCCTTCCACAACGTCCACATGGGCATTACGGCTGAGAACATTGCTGCCAAATGGGGTATCAGCCGCGAAGACCAGGACGCGCTGGCCGTTGAAAGCCACAACCGGGCTCAGCGCGCCATCGAAGGCGGCTATTTCAAGAGCCAGATCATGCCGGTGACGCTGAAAAGCCGCAAAGGTGATGTGGTGTTTGACACCGACGAGCATTACCGCCCCAACTGCACACTGGCCGACCTGGCCAAACTCAAGCCCGCCTTTCTCAAGGAAAACGGCACCGTGACCGCCGGCAACGCCTCCGGCATCAACGACGCAGCCGCAGCCGTGGTGCTGATGGAAGCGGGCACTGCCAAAGCCCGTGGCCTGAAACCACTGGCCCGGCTGGTGGCTTACGCACACGCTGGCGTTGACCCCAAATACATGGGTATCGGGCCGGTTCCTGCCACCCAAATGGCCTTGAAAAAGGCCGGCTTGACCATCCAGGACCTCGACGTGATTGAAGCCAACGAAGCCTTTGCAGCCCAAGCCTGCGCCGTCAGCCGCGACCTCGGCCTGGATCCGGCCAAGGTCAACCCCAACGGTTCCGGTATTTCGCTGGGCCATCCGATTGGCGCTACGGGTGCGTTGATCACCGTGAAGGCTTTGTATGAGCTTGAGCGTATTGGCGGCCGTTATGCGCTGGTGACCATGTGTATTGGTGGTGGCCAGGGTATTGCTGCCATTTTTGAGCGCCAGGCTTGACGCTGGGGCTCTGGCTGATGCAAACCCCGCTGGACGGCATGGGCGACTGAGTCATGACCATCCAACGCCACTGGAGCCTGGGTGCCAAACTGCTGATGGTGGGGGCACCTTTTTTGCTACTGGTCTTCATGGCCACCGTCGCCACGCTGTGGGTCTCCTGGCAACTGGACGGCGGCGCCGCGGCGGTCAACGAGGCCGGACGCATGCGTATGCAGTCCTACCGCATGTCGCTGTCCATTGGCACTCGGGAAACCAGTCAGTTGCCCGAACAAATCACTGAATTCGACCGTAGCCTGGCCATCCTCAGGCATGGCGATCCTGATCGCCCGCTGTTTGTGCCATGGGATACTGACACCAACCAGCGCTTTGCCGTGGTGGAGAGCAACTGGGCTGCCTATCAGGCGCGCTGGATTTTGGCCAAGCCAGCGACCTATGACGAACTGCGCGCCGACACCGTGGCATTTGCGTCCCACATCGATGACTTCGTCAACAGCATCGAGGTGCATATTGCCCAATGGACCGCGTTGCTGCATCTGCTGCAAATGAGCATGCTGGCTTCGGTGGTGGTGGGGGCCACCGTCTTGCTCTACACCGGCTACCTTTTTGTGCTGGAGCCGGTGGGACAGCTGAAACAAGCCATTGAAAAAATCCAAAAAGGAAATTTTGATGCCCGGGTGGAGCGTGTCTCCAGCGATGAACTGGGCACTCTGGCCGACGGTTTTAACGGCATGGCAGAGCATTTGCAGTCCATGTACCGGAACCTGGAAGCCAAAGTGGCTGAAAAGACCGTCTTGCTCAAAGAAAAGTCAGACCGGCTCGAGAGCCTGTACGAAGTCACAGACCTGGTGTCCAAAGCCACTTCGCTGGATGCTTTGGCGCAGGACTTCACCAAAAGCCTGGCCAAGATTTCCCATGCCGACGGGGTCGCGCTGCGCTGGTCCAACCAAGGCGGGCAGCGCCACCTGATGCTGGCCGCCCACGGCCTGCCCGCGGACATGATCGATGAGGAGCAGTGCATTTACACCGGCGATTGCTACTGCGGTTCAGCCTCAGCGGATTCAGACTTTCGCATCATTCCGATCCGGGATGAATCCAGCGCGCCGCTCAAGCATTGCCTCAAGGCCGGGTTCGAAACCGTCATCACCCTGCCGGTACGACTGCACCAGCACCTGATGGGTGAAGTCGATTTGTTTTACCACGCCCGCATCAATCCGACGCCTGCCGAGCGCTCGCTGCTGGAGGCCCTCTGCAGTCACTTGGCCAGCGGCATGGAGAACCTGCGTTTGAACGCGCTGGAAAAAGAAGCAGCCGTATCACAAGAGCGCCACCTACTGGCGCGCGAGCTGCATGACTCGATCGCACAGTCGCTGGCGTTCCTGAAAATCCAGGTGCAGTTGATGCGCGACGCCGTCAAGAACTGCAACGAAAGCGAAATAGCAAAAATTCTGGAAGAAATCGACGCTGGTGTGCGAGAGAGTTACAGCGACGTGCGCGAACTGCTGCTGCACTTCAGAACCCGCACCAACACCGAAGACATTGAACCCGCGCTGGCCACCACGCTACAAAAATTCGAGCATCAAAGCGGCATCAAAAGCGCCTTGACGATGCAGGGTCAGGGCCTGCCACTGGCCCCGGATGTGCAGATACAGGTGCTGCACATTGTTCAAGAGGCGCTGTCCAACATCCGCAAGCACGCCCATGCGTCGCAAGCCTGGCTGGATGTTCAGCAACAACCCACCTGGCGCTTTGAAGTGCGCGATGACGGCATTGGCTTTAACCCCGACACGGACCAATTTGATGAAACCCATGTGGGTTTGCGCATCATGACCGAGCGCGCGCAGCGCATTGGTGCGCACATCAAGGTGCTGTCGACGCCCTTGCGGGGTAGTGCGGTCATTTTGACCCTGACACCCCCGTCCCACCCGAGCACCAGCAACGCGGCCCGCATCGACAGCCTACCCGCCAACCGCACTGCCAACACCGTCTGAACATGCCAATAACCTCGCTTGACAACGCGCCCATCCGTATTTTGGTGGTGGACGACCACACCCTGTTTCGCCGCGGCCTGACCGCCCTGCTGGCCCGCGATCCTGGCTTGATGGTGGTCGGTGACGCTGCAGATGCCGGACAGGCGCTGCGCAAAGCCCAGGAACTGCAGCCCGATGTGATCCTGCTGGACAACCATTTGCCCGGCGTCAACGGCGTCGATGCGTTGCCCTCGCTGCTTGAGGCGGCGCCTGACGCCTGCATTTTGATGTTGACCGTGAGCGAAGACGAGAACGATCTGGCTGCTGCCCTGAGGGGTGGCGCCAGCGGCTACCTGCTGAAAACCATGGAAGGTGATGCGCTGACCGCTGCCGTACACCGCGCGTTTCAGGGCGACAGCATCATTGCGCCCGAAATGATGGGCAAGTTGATTGCTGCCTACAAAAACACGAACGTCAAGCCGGAACCGGCCACCCCGGCCTTCAGCCCGTCCCCCACTGCAAAAGCCAGCACACCCACCGAGCTGGCCATGGCCAGCCTGTCACCGCGTGAACTCGACATCCTGCGCGGCATCGCGCGCGGTGCCAGCAACAAGGAAATTGCGCGCGACCACGGCATTGTGGAAGCCACCGTCAAGATCCATGTGCAGCATGTGTTGCGTAAATTGGGCGTGAGCTCACGGGTTCACGCGGCCGTGATGGCGACTGAGCAAGGTTTGCTGTAAGCCAGCTACGAGTTGAACTTAAACAGATTCACCCGGCAGTCCGGGTATCCATTGCAAATGCTGTGTTTTTTCGGGATCAACCACGCTGCTCATCGGCGCCACCAGATCTGCCAGCGTGACACCATCCAAAACCGCCAGGAAGCTCTGCGTTGCTTGATTCAACACCCCTTTGAGTCTGCAGTTTGGATTCATACGACACTGGTTAAGACTGGCCTCAAAACACTCGACCACGGCAAAATCTGTCTCGGTGGCGCGCACGATGGTCCCCAGGCAAAGGTCTTTGGCAGGCAGCGCCAAACGCATGCCACCACCGCGGCCACGGGTGGTTTCCAGCCAGCCACGGGCAGCGAGTTGCTGCACGATTTTGGTCAGGTGACTGCGCGAAATGCCGTGACTCTCGGCAATTTCGGTGATCGTCACCGGCTCAGAGCGATCCTTGCTGGCAGCACAGTACATCAGTACGCGCAAGGTGTAGTCGGTCCATTGGGTGAGGCGCATAGGTCAAACCAGGTTAAATCAAAGATGCATTCAATGTGCCTATTATCAGGATAAAATAATGTTCATATTAAATTCTTCTTTAAGAGATGGCACGTAGGCCGACACCACAACCGGTCCGCGCAACGCCAAAGTGATGAAAAAACCGCTCACTCAAAAGATCATTCCGATCCAGCCCGTCCCAATTGAGACAGCGGTTGACAGCGTCTTTTTGTTGAGCGACGAACAGGGCAAAATTTATCCGCGCAGCGTCGGCGGGCTCTTTACCCGCTTGCGCTGGGTCATGGTCTGGGTCACACAACTTGTTTTTTACGGCATCCCCTGGCTCCAGTGGAACGACCGCCAGGCGGTTTTGTTTGATTTGGCCGGCAGCCGGTTCTTTATTTTTGGTCTGGTGTTACACCCGCAAGACCTGATCTATCTGGCAGTTTTGCTGGTTCTGGCAGCGCTGACGCTTTTTTTCTTTACCGCAGTGGCGGGCCGACTCTGGTGTGGCTACGCCTGCCCACAAACCGTCTATACCGAGATTTTTTTGTGGCTGGAACGTATCACCGAAGGTGATCGCCTGGCCCGGATGCGTCTGGACAACGCGCCCTGGCGCGCTGAAAAAATAGTCCGCAAAAGCACCAAGCAAGCCCTGTGGATTGGCCTGGGTTTGTTCACCGGTTTTACTTTTGTTGGCTATTTCACGCCCATTCTTGACCTGGTGCATGAACTTCTGACGCTGTCGTTTTCGCCCTGGGAATGGTTTTGGGTCTTGTTCTACGGCTTGGCCACCTACGGCAACGCAGGTTACTTGCGCGAACAAATCTGCAAACAGATGTGTCCCTATGCCCGTATTCAAAGCGCCCTGACGGACATGGACTCGATGGTCATTGCGTACGACAGTGCGCGGGGTGAGTCCCGGGGCTCACGCGCACGGGCGGCCGACCCCAAGGCGCTGGGCCTGGGCGACTGCATTGACTGCACGCTGTGTGTACAGGTGTGTCCGACCGGCATCGACATCCGCAACGGGTTGCAAAATGAATGTATAGCCTGTGCCGCCTGTATCGATGTCTGCGACGAAGTGATGGTCAAAATGAACTACCCCACCGGCTTGATCCGTTACTCGTCAGGCAAAGGCATGGCAGACAAATTGACGCCCAAACAAATGGTGAAACGGGTCTGGCGTCCGCGCGTGTGGCTTTACGGCGTGTTGTTTCTGGGGGTCGTGGCGATCTTTGTGGGCGGTTTGTCCACCCGCAAGGGTTTTGCTGTCGACATCATCAAAGACCGCGGCACCATGGCACGCGAATTGGGCAATGGCGACATCGAAAACATCTACCGCGTCAAAGTCATGAATAGCACCGAACAGACGCAAACCTATACCGCCAGTGTGCAGGGCCTGCCGGGCTTGACGCTGGCCACCAACCCGGTGCTCCGTGTGCCTGCCACCGGCATCGGGTCACTCACCATCAGGCTGACCCTGGCTGCGGACACGGCTCAAGCCTACCGTAGCAAAGCCAGCCCGATCCGCTTCAGGGTGGAAGCCGCAGCGCAAGGCAAGGCGGTTGCCGTGGAAGAAAAATCCACTTTTGTCATCCCGCGTTAGCACCTCAGAACGCATCAACCAGGTTTTGACATGGCGAAGAAATTCCCGATCCACCCCGCCAACCCGGAGCGTATTTGCTGGGGTTGTGACCAGTTTTGTGCCATCACGGCCATGGCCTGCGCCAACGAGCGCTCGCCCCATCCGTCCGAATTGTTTGGTGACGACTGGCTGGCCTGGGGCGAACAGCAACTCGCACCCAGCAGCACGACCACAGTCCCCTGCATCCCGGCAGACAACCCCACGAGACAAGCAACATGACCCTTCCTATTGGAAACCAAACCCCTGCGCCGCCCGCACCCCATGGCATGCCCTGGCTGCGGCTGGCTTTTCGCCCGTTCTATCTTGGGGCCGCCCTGCTGGCGGCCTTGATCGTGCCATTCTGGGTGGCGGTCTTTCTTGGCTCTATCCAATGGCAACCCACACCGCCGCCCTTACTCTGGCACGCCCATGAAATGCTGTTTGGTTTTGCCATTGCGGTCATCGTGGGTTTTCTGATGACCGCAGGCAAAAGCTGGACCGGTTTGCAAACCCCGCGTGGACCGGCTTTGGGGGCGTTGTTCCTGCTTTGGCTGAGCGCCCGCGTGGCCTCGCTGATGGCGCCCTACGCGGTGTTTGCGGTGTTGGACCTGGCTCTGTTGCCTATTGTGGGACTCATTTTTTTGCGCTTGTTGATCCGCTCGCGCAATTGGCGCAATGTGCCGCTGGCGCTGATTTTGTTGTTGCTGACGGCGGTGAATTTGACTTTCCATTTGTCGGCCACTGGTGTCATCGACCTGAATCCGACGCGCAGTTTGTATGCCGCTTTAGGTTTTGTGGTCATCATTGAATGCGTGATGGCCGGACGCGTGGTGCCTTTCTTCACCGCCAGCGCCCTGCCGAACCTCAAAATTGTCACCCTGCCCTGGCTGGACCGGCTTGCACTGGCGGCTACCGTCGTTGGCATGGTCCTTTGGGTGACGGAATGGCACAGTGGGCTGGCCAGCGTTGCCTTGGCCCTGGCCTTTGCGCTCAACCTGGTTCGCCAATGGCGCTGGCACCCGCTGGCCACCCTCGGTCGCCCCATTTTGTGGATTTTGCACGCTGCCCATCTTTGGCTGGCACTGGGCTTGGGCTTGCTGGCGCTGGCGCAACTGGGTCTGGTCACCCCATCACTCGGGGTGCATGCACTGGGCGTCGGCGCCACCGGTGGCTTGATCCTTGGCATGATGACACGCACCGCGCGGGGCCATACGGGCCGACCTTTAACCGCAGATGCGCCAGAGATTGCGGTCTATGTGCTGATCATGCTGGCGGCGCTGCTGCGGGTGCTGTTGCCCTTGCTGACCCCGTCGCTCTACGTCAGTAGCTTGGTGGCGTCAGCTGCAGTCTGGAGCGCTGCGTTCCTGATCTACCTGTGGCAATACACGCCCTGGCTGGTCAGTGCACGGCCGGATGGCAAGGACGGTTAAACCCAGAGAAACAAGCCGGGGGAGGTTGGCTGTTGGCTGTTGGCTGTTGGCTGTTGGATGTTCGGCTGTTCGGCTGCGCCCCCCTTCTGTATGCGCCTGCGCTGGGTGGGTTTTGCGGGATCAGGAGACGCGATTGTCTGAGCGCAGCGAGTTCGAGCGGCTCCCCCGCAAAACTCGCCCAGCGCAGGTTGCCCGTAGCGTAGCGAAGGGACGCAGACAGTAGGGTCGCTTTTCTTTTGCTTACTTTTCTTTGGCGAAGCAAAGAAAAGTGAGTCGCCCGCCGGGGCGAGACCCGGCCCCAGAACTTAAGATCGCTGGCAATGCTTGCAAAACACCCGCCCTCACCCGACCCCTCTCCCAGCGCGAGAGGAAAGAATCAGGTCAGTATCGCTGACCGATCCAATAAACCAGCAAAATCATCCCAACCACAAAACCCAACCAACCAATCAGCAAATTGCGCCAAAGCGCAGGGGCGTGGCGCAAGTCCATGAAGTCGAGAATGACGCCAACGCCCTTGAACAACGCAAAGCCAAAAATCAGGAACACCGGCGCCATGCTGGCCCGACCCAGCTCACCCGACTCACCCAACCCATAGGTCAAACCGGTAGCGGTCAGCAACAGCAGCCAGAGGGTATTGCTTGAAAATTTAAACATACAAACTTGGGCCTCAGCGCATCACATAAATCAGTGGGAACAGCACAATCCAAAGCAAATCCACCATGTACCAAAAAGCAGCGCCGGTCTCCAGGGCATGGTGCTTGTGCTGGCCGTAGCGCCCGGCACGGGTCTTGACCAGCAGTATCGTTAAAAAAACCATGGCCGCCAGCAGCCAGTGCGCACCTGGTGCTGAGGCGTCCTGCTTAACGGCCTGCACCGCGCGCACCACACACCAGCTGCCGGTGATCAACAAGGCCGTGTTGATGGCACCAGAATTCAAGTCAAGCGTACGCTGTGACGCGTTGAACAGCGCCACGTCAAACGTGCGGGCAAACGCATACGACAGAAAAAGAATGCCAAACGCCAGCAATTCCGCCAGGATGATGAGCCAGACCGCCAGATCGCCTGCCAAATGGGGGCGCTCGAGCATGGTCGCCTTAGCCATCGCGACCATCCGGCCGGGGGGTGCCAAACCAGTCGCCATAACGCACTGCCCAGCCCAGCATGACCACACACCACGCGGCAACAGCGGCCAGTGTCAAGGCCTGCGATAAGGCTTCAGCCATGGCGGCGCTGACCCGCAAGACCACGGCAGCCTGCAACACCCAGTAAAGCGACCAGACCAAGTTGTCAGCGGACTCCTTGCGGCCGCCGTGGCCACTGCTGATCCGCGTGACCATGGCAAACATGGTGCAGCCCAGATAGCCCATGGCCATGGCATGCAAGGGCGCCAGACCCAGCGACGCAGCATCGTCGCTGGCGGCCATCAAGCCATGCGAAACGGCGTTGAGCGCCAGCGCCACGCCGAGCCACACAAAGCCACCGTGCAACATGGCCAACAGGCGAATTTTCAGGCTTTGAATGAAGCCCCAGCGCAACGCCAAACCCAGCATCAGCAGCGCCAGTGAGGCCTCAATCAAAACCTGCAGCCAGCGCAGCGCTGGCGGCTGGGGCCACCACCACAGGTCGGCCACGCTGACCAGCCCTTCAAACAGCAGCGTGCCAAGCATGACCGCCAGCACCCAGTTGGGCCACCAGGCATCGAGGGATTGAATCAAACTGGCGCTGAAAAATGGCATCATGCGGTGCGACACCACCGCGAATACCGGTGCCAGAAGCCACCAGATGCCCATTTGGACGCCCGTGCGCAACAGCGGCATTGAATTGAGCGCCAATGACACGGCCAGCGCAAACATCACCCCCGCGCCCATCAGGCAAGCGGCACTGACCAGCCTCGTGTGTGTCTTGTCGCTGACCCGGCTGCACCAAACCATGTGCGTGAACCGCAGGCTCAGTGCAGTCCAACCCAGCGCCACCAGCCCCATCCCCAGAGCTGCCATATGCAATTGCCAATGCAGCCCGATCCATGCCACCGCCCAACCGGTCATCAGGGTGGCCAGTGCGGGCAGCAGGCTGCGTGCACTGACCGCGGGCAGTTTGAGCCATTTGGGCCCAGCGGTGTACAAAAATCCGCAAAAAAATAGCGGCATGTAGGCCAGGCTCATCAGCAGCGCGTGGATCAAGGCGGCGGGAACGACGGGACTCAACGGCCACTGCAAAGCACGCGCCAGCAACAGACCCGCCCACCAGAGCGCGGACGCGCCCAGCATCATGGCACCCATAAAAAACGCCAGGCGATGCGGTGCCAGCAGCAAATGGCGCAAGCGCCAACGGGACGTCACAGGTTCGGTGCCATGGCAAATGCGACGATCAACGTTTGAGTTCCGCACGCTTGTGCTCAATCTTGGCCCATTCATCGGCATCAGGCAGCGCTGCCTTGGATCGTGTGATGGTCTTCCATTTGGGCGCCAGCTCTGCGTTGAGTGCGATGAAATCCTGCTGGTTGGCAGGCACGTCTTCCTCCGCATAAATGGCATTGACCGGGCACTCCGGTACACACACGGCGCAATCAATGCAATCGTCAGGATCAATCACCAAAAAATTGGCGCCTTCGTGGAAAGCATCTACCGGGCAGACATCAACACAGTCGGTGTATTTGCAGCGAATGCACGATTCGGTCACGACAAAAGTCATATCAACACTCCTGAATTTTTACCATCAATATCGCCTGTCCTCACCGACGTGACAGGGTGACCCAGGCTTGCGTGAGTTGCCCGACCAGGTCTTGCGGTTGGTGCACCATGGCGTAGCCGTTCTGGCCAAATAGCATGGGCAGGTAATCGTGTGCTTTCTCATCAATGGTGACGCAAAACGGGATCAACCCGGCAACGTGCGCCTCACGCACCGCCTGGCGCGTGTCTTCCAGACCGTAGCGGCCTTCGTAGACGTCCAGGTCGTTGGGTTTGCCGTCGGTGAGCAGCATCAGCAGGCGCTTGCGCTCGGGGCGGTTGGCCAATTGCAAGGTGGCGTGGCGAATGGCTGCGCCCATGCGGGTGTAATAACCGGGTTTGACGGCACCAACGCGAGCACGGCTGGCATCGTTCCAGGACTCATCAAAGGTTTTGAGGTGCTGCATACGCACATGCTGGCGGCGCACCGAGCTGAAACCCCAGATGGCGAACGGATCACCGGCGGCGTGCAGCGCTTCACCAAACACAAATAACGCGTCGCGGATCACATCGATGACCCGCGCTTGTTCCGTAGCGTAGGCATCGGTGGACAAGGACAGATCGGCCATCAACAGTGTCGCCAGGCTGCGGTCCAGCCGGGCCCGGCGCGTGTAGATCGGCGGCGTGTCGCTGCACGGGGTGGCAGCGTCCAGTTGGTCAGCATGAAAACGCACCCAGGCGTCCAGGTCAATCTCATCGCCGCTGTCCTGGCCATACACGGCGCGTGGGGCGTCGCGCAGGGTTTCCAGGCGGCGGCGCAGTCGCCTGGCGGTCAGGCGCAGGGCCACTGAGGGTGTGAATGGCGCGCAATGTTGCGCCTGCATCACCTGCACCAGGCAATGCCCTGGCTGCAGTATGGCACGTCGATAGTCCCACTCCGGCAGGGTCATGCCGGGGCCGACGGGTGTATCGTCGGCGCTGCTGCTGGGCAAATCCAAGTCGAATTTGACCCGCGAGGCCAAGGTTTGCCCATCGGGGGCAACCGACAGCTTGTCCATGTCGTTGGCGGCGTTCAGGGCGTTGCCGTCTTCCTCGTCGTCGGTACTGCGGTTGACGGGCACCATTTCGCTCCACGACATAAGGGCTTCGGCACGAAACGGCAACACCATGGCGTTGCGGCTTTGTTCGTGCGAGGTGGCCTGGGTGCGGCGGCGCTGCTTGTCCTTGAGCGCGGCGGCTTGCTGGTTGGCCTCGGCGCCTTTCTGACCGGGTGGACGATCGGTTGCTGGGCTGGCCGTGGCGCTCAGCCATAGCCACACGGCGGCCACATCCTGAGGTTGATACTGACCGTAGACTTGATCCCCTGTAGGGTCGACTTCAATCGACCATGGCGGACTGAAGTCCGCCCTACAAAAGTCCCTCCAGAGCCTGCTTGCGTGATTTGTTTCATGATGTTTTGGAGCGGACACCACCGTGGCGCGAAAAGCCGACTGAACAGCAGCCTCGGCCTGTGCCTTTTCCCCGCCAAGCCGGTCCACATTCGGGCGTTGTGCCAGGTGGGCCTGCAACAGCGCCTGGTATCTTGCGGCAAAGCCGGGAAACTGCGCCAGCACCTTTTGGCTCGCCATCAGGTTGTCTGTGATCCAGTCACCGCGATGAACAAAACACGCCGACAACATGGCCAGCCAGAGGTACAGGTCACGGTTCAGTTGCACAGTGTCAAACACGGCGAGTGTGGCGGGGAGTGCAAGCACATCCGGCTCCAGCTGGGCCGTGTCGGCACGTTGGCCGCTACCCGCCAGCTTTTGCAACCAGTGTCGCTGGCCGCCGACTGCCTGCATGGAGGCAGGTGTTAAACGCAGCGCGGCGGGGCCACCGGCGGTGCGGAAGAAAATAGCAATGCACTTTTGCATGTCCTGCAGTTGCACCGCCGCCCCCGGGTGATCCAGGCGGGTCACTTTGGTGATGGCCTGGTGCCACCAGCGGCCGACCCGTTCTTCCATCAGTGACGCTCCTTTTGCTCGCGCTGGCGTTGGCGCAAGGTTTCACGCAAGGCTTCCACACCCACCTGCCATTCCAGCGTAGGTGTGCGCTGCTGCGCTTGCTGGGTGGCATCACATGCGGTCAAGCATTGGCCGCATTGCACACAGGAAAACATCATGCGCTTGATGTTGCGCGGGTTCAGGCGCATGGGACAGGCATTGTCACAAGCGGAACCGCGCGGGGTGTCGCAGGTTTTGCACTCGCGCGCACGCTCACGGGTAAAAGCCACCACCATGCCTTTGGGGTTGGCCATCCAGGCCAGGCTCTGGAATAAACCCACAGCGCAGCCAAAGCGGCAAAACAAGTGGCGGGCAAACGCAAATTCCAGCGTAAAGACCGTGCTGGCAATCAGCAAAAATCGGGTTTGATTGGGCGTCAACGTGCCTTCTGTCAAACCACCCCAAATCACCGCAGGCGGAAGCAAATAAGTGAGCAGCGTGATGGCCCAAATAAAGCCCATCAGGGCACAACTCAAGGCAAACAGCGGCCACCAGCCTGCATGGGGGGTAGCGCCCGGTCTGGGGGTGGGGCTTTTGTCCCAGATACTCAATTTGCCGCAGGCACGGTGCAGCAGCTTGTTGAGCATCTCCACCATCGAAAAATGGGGGCATAACCAGCCGCAATAAAGGCGACCATAACGGTAGGCCACACCCAGAAACACGGTCACCACCAGCAAGCCGGGCACAAAGGCACGCCAAACCAGTTGCAGTGCGGCATCGGTCGCGCTGATTTGCCCGTTGGTCAAGGCGTCAATGCCTAACGACCAGCGCTGCCCCAAAAACCAGAGCTGGGTGTCGGTCAAGTCAAAGCGCAACAGGTTCAGCGCCGGAGCCAGCACAAACAGCGTAAAAAAACCAAGTTGTGTCGCCAACCGCCACTGCTGCAAGCGTGCAGGGGCGAGTTTGCCGGGCTTTGACTGCTTCATGGGATGGTCTGAAACGCGTCAGGCGGCATCGCCAAACAGTGCACGCACCACTTCAGCCAGGGCCTGCGCCGTGGCAATGTCATCGGTCAGCGCATCAATGATGGCGGCCTGACAGGCGATTTGCAACGGGAGTCCGGACGCGATCAGCCTTCCCGCAGACACCAGCAAGCGGGTGCTGGCGGTTTCTTCCAGGTCATGCTCTGTGAGCGAGCGCAAGGCCTTGGCCAACTGCACCAGCTGTTTGGCCTGTGTCTCGGAAATACCGGCCTCGTTTTGCACAATGCCCTCCTCGACCTTTGGGCTGGGATAGTTCATGCTCAGGCTGACAAAGCGCTGCCGGGTGCTGGGTTTCAAGCCCTTGAGCAGATTCTGATAACCGGGGTTGTACGAAATCACCAGCATGAACTCTGGCGGCGCCGCCAGCTCTTCGCCGGTGCGCTCAATCGGCAAAATGCGCCGGTCGTCGGCCAGCGGGTGCAGCACCACCGTGGTGTCCTTGCGCGCCTCCACCACCTCGTCAAGGTAACAGATCGCCCCCAGGCGCACGGCCCGGGCCAGGGGTCCGTCGGACCACTGCGTGCTGCCGTTGCCAATCAGAAAGCGCCCCACCAGGTCGGCCGCACTCAGGTCATCGTGGCATGACACCGTGACCAATGGCCGCTTGAGGCGCGCCGCCATGTGCTCGACAAAGCGGGTTTTGCCGCACCCGGTCGGACCCTTGATGAGCAGTGGCAATTGCTTGCGCCAGGCATGTTCAAACAAGGTACATTCACCTGCCTGCTCGGCGTAAAAAGGAAGGAGGGACATGCTCTGAAACTCAGGCAGCCTTGACCCGGCGGTACATCATGCCGTTGGGCACCTGCACCTCGTCTTCATTCGCACCCGGGGCTGCAAAAAAGCTGTACAGGTAGGTGATCAAGCCGATTAGGAAGCCGACACCACCCACCACACGCAGCCAGTAGAAAAAGCGCAACTGGTCCTGGGTTTCCATGAAGGACATGGCACCTTCGGTGGGCATGCGCTGCAACCAGACTTGCAGGATGCCCGCGCCCGTCAAGGCCAGCACCATCAAGCCCATGCTGATGGTCATGATCCAGAACGACCACATCTCGAAACTCTGCGCACGTCGGCTGTTGGCCTCACGCCCGCGCAGGGTGGGCATGGCGTAGCTGATCATGGCAAGCACCACCATCACGTAAGCGCCGTAAAAAGCCAGGTGACCATGGGCGGCGGTGATTTGTGTGCCGTGGGTGTAGTAGTTGATCGGGCTCAAGGTGTGCATGAAACCCCACAGGCCGGCGCCCAAAAAGCCCACCACCGAGCAGCCCACAGCCCACAACAGCGCAGCCTGGTTGGGATGGTCACGGCGGCGGCGTTGCACCATGTTGAAAGCAAACACTGTCATCATGAAGAACGGAATCGGTTCCATGGCAGAGAAGATACTGCCCACCCACAGCCAGTAGCCCGGCATACCAATGAAGAAAAAGTGGTGGCCGGTACCCAAAATGCCGGTGATCAAGGCCATGGCGATGATCACGTACAACCATTTGTCGATCACTTCACGGTCCACACCCGTGGTTTTGATCAGCACAAAGGCCAGCAAGGCGCCCAGAATCAGTTCCCAGGTGCCTTCCACCCACAGGTGAACCACAAACCACCAGTACATCTTGTCGCGCACCAGGTTGTCGGGGTTGACAAAGCTGAACAGGAACATCAGCGCCAAACCCCACAGGCCCATCAGCAGCACCAGCGAAATGCTGGTTTTACGGCCTTTGAGCACGGTCATGCTGATGTTGAACAAAAAGGCCAGACAGACCACCACAATGCCAACTTTGGTGGGTAGCGGTTGCTCCAGAAACTCGCGCCCCATGGTCGCCAGCAGCTCATTGCCGGTGAGTTCGGCCAGCTTGGCGTAGGGCACCGCCAGGTAGCCTACGATGGTGAGCGCGCCGGCTGCCAGAAACACCCAGAACAGCACCATGGCAAGTTTCGGACTGTAAAGCTCGGTTTCGGCTTCTTCAGGCACCAGGTAATAGGCCGAGCCCATGAAACCAAACAGCAGCCAGACGATCAGCAAGTTGGTGTGCACCATACGCGCCTGATTGAAGGGAATGTACGGAAAGGCCAGATCGCCCATCACGTATTGCAGCCCGAGTGTGATGCCGAAGATGATTTGGGCGGTAAAGAGGACCAGGGCGGCAATGAAGTAGTACTTCGCTATCCCCTGGGATTTGTATTTGAGTGTGATCGCTTGCATATTGTTTTCCTTTTCAGTTCAGACTGATTTCTCTGATCAGCCTTCGATGTTCGGTGGCCAGTTTTCGGTGTTCACGTTGTTGGTCCAACGCAAAAACTCCACCAGGTCATTGAGCTGCTCTTCGGTAAAGTTGAACTGCGGCATCTGGCGGCGCCCAGGAATATGCGTCGGTTGCGCAGCGATCCAGGCCTTGATGAAGTCCGGACCGCGACGTTTGTAGACGTTGCCCAGTTCGGGGGCAAAGTAGGCGCCTTCACCCAGCAGGGTGTGGCAGCCAATGCAGTTGCGCGTTTCCCAGAGTTTCTTACCGTTGATGACGGCCGGCGTGATGGCTTCGGCGTTGGAGCGGAACGGGATCTTGCGTTCGCTGTCAAATATCAGTGCCGCAAAAACAAAGATAAAAAAGACCGACCCGCCATAAAACATGTTGCGGGCCATCTGCTTGGTAAAGCCACTGGCTTTGACTTGGTTCATCGTGTGAATCTCCAAAAATAAGGGTTGAAAAGAGGCTGATGCCCGGTCAAATTCGGGCGAAGTCAATCACGATGGCACCCGGCTCACGCTGCACATAGGCAATGGACACCGCATCGCCATAACGGGCGCTGAGTTGATGCAGCAAGGGAATCGGGTCGTGGTCATTGCAAAAGCGCATGGTTTCGCCAGCTTGCAGCGCCTCCAGCGCGCCAAAAATTGCAGCGTGACGAAAGCGTTTGGCCACACTGCGGGCATCAAATGCGTAAATGGCCTCAGGGGTCACGTGACCGGTTGCACAGGAACTCATGGTTTGTCTCCAAGTAAATTTAAAGATTCATTGTAAATGCATCAATTAGGTTTCAAGCAAAAAATAGCGCCAAAATCCTGCCACTAGTTCTTCAGAACTAGTCCCTTCAATTGGCCCCTAGTTCCAAATTCTGCTGACACACGTTCCACAGAGGGATACCGCAAAAGCGCCACCAAACCTACAGTCTTGCCATACAAAAAGGAGTTTTTGATATGACCAAGAAAGGGCAAGCCCTCTCCGTGCTGATCGTCAGCACCTTCGCCTTCACCGTATGTTTCATGGTGTGGATGATGTTTGCGGTGATCGGCATTCCGATCAAGAAAACGCTTGACCTTAATTCGACCCAGTTTGGTTTGCTGATGGCCACGCCGGTACTGACGGGGTCACTGATCCGGGTCCCGCTGGGCATCTGGACCGACAGGTTTGGTGGCCGCATTGTGATGACCTTGCTGATGGCGTCGACCGTACCGGCCATTTGGCTGATGTCGTATGCCACCGAGTTCTGGCAGTACCTGGCCATTGGTCTTTTCGTTGGTCTCGCAGGCGGTTCTTTCTCGGTTGGCACGCCTTACGTTGCACGCTGGTTCCCGAAAAACCAGCAGGGTTTCGCCATGGGCATTTACGGTGCAGGCAACTCAGGCGCTGCGGTCAACAAGTTTCTGGCACCGGCCCTGGTGGTTGGGTTTGGCTGGACCATGGTGCCCCAGGTGTACGCCGCCATCATGCTGGGCACGGTGATTTTGTTCTGGTTCTTCAGCCACAGTGACCCGGCCCACCTGGTGCCCAGCCATGTCACGTTTCGCGACCAGCTCAAGTCGCTGAAAGACCCCAAGGTCATCAAATACTGCCAGTACTACAGCATTGTGTTTGGCGGCTACGTGGCACTGTCCTTGTGGATGGTGCAGTACTACGTGGGCGAATTTGGCCTGGACATCCGCACCGCCGCCCTGCTGGCCGCCTGCTTCTCGCTGCCCGGCGGTGTCTTGCGCGCCGTGGGTGGCTGGTTGTCTGACAAATACGGTGCCCATGCCATGACCTGGTGGGTGCTGTGGGTGAGCTGGGTCTGCCTGTTTTTGCTGAGCTACCCACAAACCGATTTCACCATTGCCACCGTCGACGGTCCCAAAACCTTTCACGTCGGCCTGAACGTCTACCTGTTCACCCTGTTGATGTTCACGCTGGGTATTGCCTGGGCCTTTGGCAAGGCCAGCGTCTTCAAGTACATCAGTGACGACTATCCCGACAACATCGGCACCATCAGCGGCATCGTCGGTCTGGCCGGCGGCATGGGCGGCTTTCTGCTGCCCATCATGTTCGGCGCCCTGATGGACCTGACCGGCATCCGCTCCAGCGCCTTCATGCTGATGTACGGCGTGGTCTGGGTGTCGCTGATCTGGATGTACTGGACCGAAGTGCGTGCCAAGGAATACCTGGCCCACAAGAGCCCACCAGAGCTACACGCACAAATTATTTCCAACTGAAAGAACCTATGAGCAATACAAAAGCATCAGGCGCTGACATTGTCGATTGGCGAGCGGAAGACACCCAGTTCTGGGAGACCACCGGTAAAAAAATCGCTTACCGCAATTTGTGGATATCCGTTCCGGCGCTGCTGTGTGGCTTTGCCGTGTGGGGCATGTGGGGCATCATCACGGTGCAAATGCTCAACCTGGGTTTTCCGTTTACCCAGGCCGAGTTGTTCACGCTGACCGCCATCGCTGGCATTTCGGGTGCCACCATGCGCATTCCGGCATCTTTCCTGATTCGGCTGGCTGGAGGGCGCAACACCATTTTCTTGACCACCGCCATGTTGCTGGCCCCTGCCATTGGCACCGGGGTCGTGCTGCAGCACCCCGATTGGCCCTTGTGGACATTTCAGTTGATGGCACTGTGGTCAGGCGTTGGCGGTGGCAATTTTGCCAGTTCCATGTCCAATATCAGCACTTTTTTCCCCAAGCGGCTGCAGGGCACAGGTCTGGGCCTGAATGCCGGTCTGGGCAACTTTGGTGTCACAACGATGCAGATTGTGATTCCTTTGGTCATGACCGTCGGCCTGTTTGGTGATTTTGGTGGTGTGTCAACCCAGTTGGTAAAGGACAGTGGCTGGATCTTCGGCAAGATCGTCGCTGGAACGCCTACATGGATCCAGAACGCCGGTTTTGCCTGGGTGGTATCGCTGGTGCCTCTGTCCATCCTGTGCTGGTTCGGCATGAACAACCTGAAGACGGTGTCGCCCAACACCGGCTCGTCGCTGGTGGCCTTCGCCAAGATCACCTACCTGTACACGCTGGCTTTTGTGCCGGCGATCTTCATGCTCTACCTCTACTTGCCCAAGCCCACCGGCCTGGGCCTGCTGAGCATGTGGGTGGCGATCCCGCTGGACGTGATACTGGCGCTGGGCATGATGAAGCTGGCCGCCTTCGGCGAGATGAAGGAAGGCGTGAAGAAGCAGTTCGCGATCTTCAGCAACAAGCACACCTGGTCGCTCACCGCGCTGTACATCGTCACCTTCGGTTCGTTTATCGGCTTCTCGATGGCGCTGCCGCTCGCCATCACGGTGATCTTCGGCTACCAGCATGTGCCCGACGCGGCCGGCGTACTGCAGCACACGCTGAAGAACCCGAACGCACCGTCGGCGCTGACTTACGCGTGGATGGGCCCCTTCATCGGTGCGGCGGTGCGCCCGTTGGGCGGCTGGATCTCCGACAAGCTGGGCGGCTCGATCGTCACCCAGGTGATCTCGGTGGTGATGGCGGTGGCTTCGGTGTGGGTGGGCTACGTGATGATGCAGGCCTACGGCTCGGCCACGCCCGAGCAGTACTTCCCGATGTTCCTGGGCCTGTTCATGGTGCTGTTCTTCGCCAGCGGCATCGGCAACGGCAGCACCTTCCGCACCATCGGCGTGATCTTCGACCGCACCCAGGCCGGCCCGGTGCTGGGCTGGACCTCGGCCATCGCGGCTTACGGCGCCTTCATCGCGCCGGTGGTCATCGGCGCGCAAATCAAAGCCGGCACGCCGCAGTACGCGATGTACGGCTTCGCGATCTTTTACGCGGTGTGCCTGGTGCTGAACTGGTGGTTCTATTTGCGTAGCGGGTCGGAGATCAAAAACCCGTGACCTGTTTGACTGTCATTGCGAGCGCGGCAATCGATGCCTCCTCACAGTGACAACACGAAGTTTTCATATCAATTTTTACAGAGGCAACCCATGAGCCACTTCCTTGATCGACTCACTTATTTCTCGCAACCCAAAGAAGCCTTCGCTGGCGAGCACGGCGTCACCACAGCTGAAGACCGCACCTGGGAAGACGCCTACCGTACCCGCTGGGCCCACGACAAGATCGTGCGCTCGACACACGGCGTGAACTGCACCGGCTCCTGCTCATGGAAGATTTACGTCAAGGGCGGCATCGTGACCTGGGAAACCCAGCAAACCGACTACCCGCGCACGCGCTGGGACATGCCCAACCACGAGCCGCGTGGCTGCGCTCGCGGTGCCAGTTACAGCTGGTATTTGTACAGCGCCAACCGCGTCAAGTACCCGCTGGTGCGTGGCCGACTGCTGAAACTCTGGCGTGAAGCCCGCCTGTCGATGGACCCGGTGGATGCCTGGGCCTCGATTGCCCAGGACGATGCCAAGCGCCATGACTACCAGAGCGTGCGCGGCCTCGGCGGCTTTGTGCGCTCGGGTTGGGACGAGGTCAACGAGATGGTGACAGCGGCCAACATTTACACCATCAAGAAGCACGGCCCGGACCGTGTTATCGGTTTTTCGCCGATTCCCGCCATGTCGATGGTGAGTTATGCCGCCGGCAGCCGCTACCTGAGCCTGATTGGCGGCGTCTGCATGAGTTTTTACGACTGGTACTGCGACCTGCCACCGGCCAGCCCACAGGTCTGGGGTGAACAAACCGACGTGCCCGAATCAGCCGACTGGTACAACTCGTCGTTCATCATTGCCTGGGGTTCCAACGTGCCGCAAACACGCACACCCGACGCCCACTTCTTCACCGAGGTGCGCTACAAAGGCACCAAGACCGTGGCCGTCACGCCCGACTACTCTGAAGTCGCCAAGCTGTCTGACATCTGGATGAAACCCAAGCAGGGCACCGATGCTGCGGTCGCCATGGCCATGGGCCATGTCATCCTGAAAGAGTTCTACTTCCCCGACAAGGGCCAGTGCAGCGCTTATTTTGACGACTACGTGCGCCGTTACACCGACATGCCGATGCTGGTGATGCTGAAAGAGCAGACCCTGCCCAGCGGCGAGGTGGTGATGGTGCCCGACCGTTATGTACGCGCCTCCGACTTCAATGGCAAGCTCGGTGCTGCCAACAACCCCGAGTGGAAAACTGTCGCCCTCAACGAAGACGGCAAGGTGGTGCTGCCCAACGGTGCCATCGGTTTCCGCTGGGGTGCTGACGGCCGAGCCGACGAAGGCCAGTGGAACCTGCATGCCAAGGAAGCCCGTCACGGCACCGATGTCAAGCTGAAACTCACGGTGATGGAAGGCGAAAACGCCAGCATTGAGACCGCCAAGGTGGGTTTCCCCTACTTCGGCGGCATCGTCAGCGAGAATTTCCCCAACAACGCCACGGGTGCTGCCGCCAACAACGTGCTGGTGCGTACCGTGCCGGTGCAGCGCATCTCGCTGGGCAAGGAGGGCGACAAGCGCGACGCCCTGGTGGCCACCGTGTTCGACCTGCAGGTGGCCAACTACGGCGTGGCCCGCGGCTTAGTCGGTGAACTGGCTGCAAAGGACTTCAACGACGACACCCCTTACACACCGGCCTGGCAAGAGCGCATCACCGGCACGCCGCGTGAGCAGCTCATCACCGTGGCGCGCCAGTTTGCCGAAAACGCCGACAAGACCCATGGCAAGTCCATGGTGATCATCGGCGCAGCCATGAACCACTGGTACCACGCTGACATGAACTACCGCGGCGTCATCAACATGCTGATGATGTGCGGCTGTATCGGCCAGTCGGGTGGCGGTTGGGCGCACTATGTAGGCCAGGAAAAACTGCGCCCGCAAACCGGCTGGACGGCGCTGGCCTTTGCACTGGACTGGATCCGTCCGCCCCGGCAGATGAACTCCACCAGCTTTTTCTACGCCCACACCGACCAGTGGCGCTATGAAAAACTGGGCGTCGATGAAGTGCTGAGTCCCTTGGCCGACAAGTCCAAGTTTGGCGGCAGCATGATCGACTACAACGTGCGTGCTGAACGCATGGGCTGGTTGCCCTCGGCGCCCCAGCTCAAGACCAACCCGATGCAACTGGTTCGGGACGCGGTGGCAGCCAACATGGAGCCCAAGGACTACCTGGTCAAAGGCCTGAAGGACGGCAGCCAGGCCATGAGCTGCGAAGACCCGGACCACCCCGACAACTGGCCGCGCAACATGTTCGTCTGGCGCTCCAACATCCTGGGCTCCAGCGGCAAGGGCCACGAGTACTTCCTCAAACACCTGCTCGGTACCAGCAACGGCGTGCAGGGCAAGGACCTGGGCGCCGGTGATGCCAAGCCTGAAGAGGTGGTGTGGCACGACAAGGCGCCCGAGGGCAAGCTTGACCTGCTGGTCACGCTGGACTTCCGCATGAGCACCACCTGCCTGTACTCCGACATCGTGCTGCCCACCGCCACCTGGTACGAGAAGAACGACCTCAACACCAGTGACATGCACCCCTTCATCCATCCCTTGAGCACGGCGGTAGACCCGGCCTGGCAGTCCCGCAGCGACTGGGACATCTACAAGGGTTTCGCCAAGAAATTCAGCGAGATTTGCGTCGGCCATCTGGGCGTCGAGCGCGAGATGGTGCTGTCACCGCTGATGCACGACTCCCCCGCCGAGCTGGCACAACCCTTTGGCGTGCAGGACTGGAAGCGTGGCGAGATTGAGCTGATTCCGGGCAAAACGGCGCCCAACATGGTGGTGGTCGAGCGCGATTACCCCAACGTTTACAAGCGCTTTATCGCCTTGGGGCCACTGATGAACAAGGTGGGCAATGGCGGCAAGGGGATCAACTGGGATACCAAGATTGAAGTGACCCAGTTGGGTCAGCTCAATGGCTTGACCACCGATGCCGGCGTGACCTGCGGTATGCCCAAGATCGAGACCGACATCGATGCCTGCGAAGTGGTGTTGCAACTGGCCCCCGAAACCAACGGCCATGTCGCCGTGAAGGCCTGGAAGGCGCTGGGCAAACAGACCGGCATCGACCACACCCACCTGGCGCTGTACCGCGAAGACGAAAAAATTCGCTTCCGCGACATCCAGGCCCAGCCACGCAAGATCATCAGCTCGCCCACCTGGAGCGGTATTGAGAGTGAAACGGTGTCGTACAACGCCGGTTACACCAACGTGCACGAGATGATCCCATGGCGCACCCTGACCGGTCGTCAGCAGTTCTACATGGACCACCCCTGGATGACGGCGTTTGGCGAAGGCTTCAGCAGCTACCGGCCGCCGGTCGACCTGAAAACCACCGCCGGCATTCACAACATCAAGCCCAACGGCAACAAGGAAATTGCGCTGAACTTCATCACACCGCACCAGAAGTGGGGTATTCACTCCACTTACAGTGACAACCTGATGATGCTCACGCTCAACCGCGGCGGCAGCGTGGTCTGGCTCAGCGAAGACGACGCCAAGAGCGCAGGTATTGAGGACAACGACTGGATCGAAGTCTTTAACATCAACGGTGCCATTGCCGCCCGTGCCGTGGTCAGCCAGCGGGTCAACCCCGGCATGACGCTGATGTACCACTCGCAGGAGAAGATCATCAACACCCCCGGCTCGGAAATCACCGGGGTGCGCGGCGGTATTCACAACTCGGTCACCCGGATTGTGCTCAAGCCCACCCACATGATCGGTGGCTACGCCCAGTTCAGCTACGGCTTCAACTACTACGGCACCATCGGCACCAACCGCGATGAGTTTGTGGTGGTGCGCAAGATGGCCAAGGTGGACTGGCTGGACGACGAGGGGACGGCAGCATGAACCGCGCTGCCTTACTCCTTCCCCCGCTGGGGGAAGGCAGGGATGGGGGCTGGCTTACCCGCAGCGCACGTCGGGTATCCAACTCCGCGAATGTCCCCCGGCTCGGTCTGCGACCGCAGCCTCCTCCTTTATTTCGCTACGTCGGACACCCAACGCACGCTGCTAGCCGTTGTCGGGGTCATTTCATGGTTGATGGGTTCAACTGTTTTGGTGAATGAAAGAGAGATTTGAAATGAAAATTCGCGCACAAATCGGCATGGTGCTCAACCTGGACAAATGTATTGGTTGCCACACTTGCTCAGTCACCTGCAAAAACGTCTGGACCAGCCGCCCCGGCATGGAGTACGCCTGGTTCAACAACGTCGAGACCAAACCCGGCATCGGCTACCCGAAGGAATGGGAAAACCAGGACAAATGGAACGGTGGCTGGATCCGCAAGGCCGACGGCAAAATCGAGCCGCGCCAGGGCGCCAAGTGGAAGTTGCTCATGCGCATCTTCGCGAACCCGAACCTGCCGCAAATTGACGACTACTACGAGCCCTTCACCTTTGACTACGCCCACCTGCAATCGGCGCCCGAATCCAAGGCCGCACCCACGGCCCGTCCGCGCAGCCTGATCACCGGCCAGCGCATGGAAAAAATTGTCTGGGGTCCGAACTGGGAAGAGATTTTGGGCGGCGAATTCTCCAAGCGCAGCAAGGACAAGAACTTCGACGACATCCAGAAGGACATCTACGGTCAGTTCGAAAACACCTTCATGATGTACCTGCCGCGCCTGTGTGAGCACTGCCTGAACCCGGCGTGCGTGGCATCGTGCCCGTCGGGCTCGATCTACAAACGTGAGGAAGACGGCATTGTGCTGATCGACCAGGACAAATGCCGCGGCTGGCGCATGTGCATCAGTGGCTGCCCCTACAAAAAAATCTACTACAACTGGAAATCGGGCAAAGCCGAAAAGTGCATCTTTTGTTACCCGCGCATCGAAGCCGGCCAACCCACGGTGTGCTCTGAAACCTGTGTCGGGCGCATTCGTTACCTGGGCGTGCTGCTGTACGACGCCGACCGCATCCAGGAGGCCGCGAGCGTGGAACATGACCGCGACCTGTACCAGGCCCAGCTTGACATCTTCCTGGACCCGAACGACCCGAAGGTGATCGAGCAGGCCCGCATTGACGGTATTCCAGACAAGTGGATGGACGCCGCCCGCAACAGCCCGGTCTACAAGATGGCCGTGGAATGGAAAGTCGCCCTGCCCTTGCACCCCGAGTACCGCACGCTGCCGATGGTCTGGTACGTGCCACCGCTCTCCCCCATCAGCGCGGCGGCCAACGCGGGCAACATTGGCATCAACGGTGAAATTCCCGATGTCAAACAACTGCGCATTCCGGTCAAGTACCTGGCCAATCTGCTGACCGCGGGTGATACCTTCCCGGTGGAGCGCGCGCTGGAGCGCATGCTCGCCATGCGCGCCTACCAGCGTGGCAAACATGTCGACGGCAAACCCAATATGGCGGCGCTGGAACAAGTGCAAATGAGCACGCTGGAGGTCGAGGAGATGTACCAGGTGATGGCCATTGCCAATTACGAAGACCGCTTTGTCATCCCCAGCACACACCGCGAATACGCCGAAAACACCTTTGACGTGCGCGGTGGCTGCGGCTTCTCGTTCGGCAACGGCTGCTCGGATGGCGCCAGCGAAGCCAGCCTGTTTGGTGGAGCCAAGCGCCGCACCATTCCTATCCAGGCGGAGGTCTGATCATGAGTCTGTTTTCCAACCCAGTTCCAGCGTCCCTGAGTCTGCGCGTTTTGGCGCGGCTGCTGTCCTACCCCGATGCGCAGTTGCGCGGCGACCTCGCCGACATGCGCCAGGCGCTGTTGTCCGAGAAAGCCATCGCTTCGGCGCGCCTGGAAGAACTTGACGCACTCATCAACGGCTTGACACGCGGCAACGCGCTTGACAACGAGGCCGAGTACGTCGAGGTCTTTGACCGCGGCCGCGCCACCTCGCTGCACCTGTTCGAACATGTACATGGCGACTCGCGTGACCGCGGCCCGGCCATGATCGACCTGGCGCAAACCTACGAAAAAGCCGGCTTGTTCCTCGGCCCCGACGAAATGCCGGACTACCTGCCGGTGGTGCTTGAGTTTGTGTCGACCCAACCCCCCAAGGAGTCGCGCGCCTTTTTGGGCGAAATGGCGCACATCTTCAATGCCATTTTCAACGCCTTGCAACTGCGCAACAGCCCCTATGCCAGTGTGCTGGGGGCGCTGCTGGAACTCAGCGGCGAAAAAGCGCATCCGGTGAAGGTCGTGGCCGATGAGCCGCTCGACACCAGTTGGGAAGAACCGGTGGTGTTTGATGGTTGCTCCGTCAAGGGGCAGACCAAGCCGGATCAACCCCAACCCATTCATTTTGTTAAAACCGATGCGGCTAACCCCCGTCAAAGCGCGACCGCAACAGCTGGAGCCCCACTATGAACACCCTTGATTACCTTCTGTTTGGCGTCTACCCCTACATCGCCTTCGCCGTCTTCCTGCTCGGCAGCCTGATCCGCTTCGACCGCGACCAGTACACCTGGAAAAGCGACTCGTCGCAGATGCTGAAAATGGGGCAATTACGCTGGGGCAGCAACCTGTTCCACATTGGTGTGTTATTCCTGTTCTTTGGTCACACAGTAGGCATGCTGACACCGCACTTTGTCTACGAGCACTTCATCAGTGCCGGCGACAAACAACTCATGGCCATGGTCAGCGGCGGTTTTGCGGGCTTGCTCGGTTTTGTGGGCGTCACCATTCTGTTGCACCGTCGCCTGACCGAGCCACGCATCCGCATCAACTCCAAAACCAGCGACATCGTGCTGCTGCTCCTGCTGTGGCTGCAACTGGTGCTGGGTCTGGCCACCGTGCCGCTGTCAGGTCAACACCTGGACGGCAGCATGATGATGAAGCTGGCTGGCTGGGCACAGGCCATCGTGACCTTCCAGCCCGGCGCGGTTGCCCTGCTGGCAGACGCGGGCTTCATCTTTAAGGCACACATGTTCCTGGGCATGACCATCTTCTTCATCTTCCCATTCACCCGTCTGGTGCACGTCTGGAGCGGTTTTGCTTCGGTGACTTACCTGACGCGCCCCTACCAGGTGGTGCGGGCCCGGCGCCTGAATGTGCCCGCCGGGCAAAACCAGCCGCGTCGCCCTGGTGCCGGTGTTTAAGGTGACGGCCATGCAAACAACTCACCCGACCGAAGCCACCGTGGCGAGCATCAATGGTGTTGCGCTGCATAACGCAGGCGATGCCTTGACGGCAGACGAATTACGCCAGCGCGCTTACGCCGAATTGTTGCGTCAAACCGCCATTCAAAAAGGCTTGCTGGACGCGAATGACGACCCCGGCACCGACGGTATGGCCAGCGATGCGGCATCGACAGCCATCGAAACCCTGCTGGAGCAGGAACTGCTGGTGCCAGAGCCATCCGAGGAAGCCTGCCGCCGCCACCACGCGGCCAACCAGGCAAGCCACTACACCACCGGTGAACGCGTGCATGTGCGCCACATTTTGTTCGCGGTCACGCCTGGGGTAGACCTGAACGCCCTGCGCAAGCAGGCCGAAGGCACGCTGCTCAATGTGCGCTGCTTTGACAACAACAATACCAACGACGCCTTCTCCAAGGCCGCCAGCACATTGTCCAACTGCCCCAGCGGCGCCAACGGCGGCCAACTGGGCTGGTTGACCACAACCGACTGTGCACCCGAGTTTGCCAAGGAGCTGTTTGGTCACCCGGAAGTAGGTGTGCTGCCGCGCCTGGTGCACAGCCGGTTCGGCCTGCATGTGGTGGAAGTTCTTGCGCGAGAGGCCGGCCTGGCCCAGCCCTTTGAGTCGGTGCACGGTGCTGTGCGCATGACGCTGAAGCAGCAGACCTATGTGACCGCGCTGCGCCAGTACCTGAGCCTGGTGGCTGGCGCGGCCATTGTCCAGGGTGTGGACCTGGAAGCCGCCGACACACCACTGGTGCAATAGGCAGTCAAAGATGACCCTTGCTGCAGTGCCTGATGAATTGCTGGCGCGTATTCGGCGCTTTCACGACCACACCTTTCCGGGTGTGCAGGAGCAGTTCCAGACCCTGATTGCCGAGGGTCAGCACCCGACCATTCTCTTCATTGGTTGCTCGGACTCACGCCTGGTGCCCTACATGCTCACAGGCATGGGCCCGGGCGAACTTTTTCTGGTACGCAACGTCGGTGCCTTTGTGCCGCCTTATGACGGCTCGGCCGGTTTTCATGGCACCTCAGCCGCCATTGAATTTGCTGTGCTTAATTTGAAGGTGTCGCGCATTGTGGTCTGTGGCCACAGCCACTGCGGCGGTATTCGGGCGCTGTACGAAGAGGTGAATCCACAGGCCAAAAACCTGATCGCCTGGCTGGAATTGGGGCGTGAGGCAGTGTTGCCGGTGCAGATCACTGACGAAGCATTACGCCGCACCGAGCAA
Organism: Burkholderiales bacterium RIFOXYD12_FULL_59_19; assembly: GCA_001771065.1. Lineage (GTDB taxonomy): Bacteria > Pseudomonadota > Gammaproteobacteria > Burkholderiales > Burkholderiaceae_C > Rhodoferax. Next base: position 53,664 of record MESQ01000005.1, read on the forward strand.
CGCGCGGTAGTGCAGCAATTGGAGCGGCTCATGGGTTACCCCATGGTGCGCACCCAGGTGGAAGCCGACCAGATGACGCTGCATGGCTGGCACTATGTCATTGAAGATGGTGAAATCCATGTCTTTGACGTTCATAGCGGTCAATTTATTCCGGCTTCAGTGGCCTCGCACAGCGGTCACGGCCCGTATGTGGCGCATTTGTCAGAGCCCATGTTCAACGAGATCGATTCAGCTTACAACACCCACCTCACACCATGACCATTTCCAATTTTGACGATTTGTTGCAGGCAGCACGCCAACAGGCGCAACCACAACGCCTGCTGATGGTTTTTGCCTGCGCAGAATTACCCGACGACTGCACACCGGAACAACGCCGGGAATTTGAATCCGGCGGCGGCGGCGCCCTGGTGCCGGCCATGTGCGCCGACAAGACCCCCGAAGAGATCCAGAGCTTTGCCACGCTCAAACTCGAGTCTGGCCAGTTTCAAAGCCAGTGGCATGTGGTGTTCGTAGCCGCCCTGTCGGGTGCCATCAACACGCCGCCGAGCAGCAGCGACATCGAACAGACGCTGGACCGCATGGTTGAGTCCATCAAACTTGGCGCGCTCGCCAACATGATCGCCTTTGACACCTCGGGCAGCGCCATCACACTGGAATAAGCATGACGCTGGACCCCAAATTTTTTGATATGCCGCGCTATCTGGCAGGTTCGCCGTTGTTCAGTGGCTTGTCTTCTAATGAGCTCGCGCGCATTGCACAAAGCTGTCAGATCAGAAGTTACACCAAGGGTGAGATGATTTTCAGCCTGGGCGAGGCCTGCGAGGCCTTTCATATGGTGGTCGCCGGACAGGTCAAGTTATTTGTGGTTTCGCCTGTTGGCCAGGAAAAAGTCATTGAAATCATCAGCCCCGGGCAAAGTTTTGCCGAGGCGCTGGTGTTCTTGAACAAGCCCTACATCCTGAGTGCACAAGCGCTTGCCGAAACGGTGCTGGTCAACGTCAGCAAACGCGGTGTGTTCAGCGAAATTGAACAAGACCCCCACTTTGCCTTGCACATGTTGGCGGGCGTTTCAAGGCGGCTGCATGGCCTGATTCAGGATGTAGAGGCGTATGCGCTGCGCAATGGCATGCAGCGCCTGATTGGCTACTTGCTGCGTGATGTCGAAATGGACGCCGCCAACGGCCAAAGTACCGTCACGGTGTCTCTTCCCGCCAGTAAAGCGACCATCGCCTCACGCCTGTCGCTCACACCCGAGTATTTTTCACGCGTACTGCATGAACTTGAGGCACAGCAGCTCATCACCATCGACCGGCGCGAAATCCGGATCCTGAATGTGCAGAAACTGGCAGGCTACGGCTCGCCGTAAATTGATCAAACAAGTGCCCACGCCAGACCCAACAAGCCACAACCGGCAAGCACCGGAATCACACCCAGCCTGAACCGGAAAATAGCCACGGCAGCGGCCAAGCCAATGCACAACGCGGCCCATTCAAACCGGCCCGACTGGCCCTCGGGCCACAACACATGGGTTACAAAGAACAGCGCAAGATTGGCAATGACCCCCACCACAGCCGCTGTAATGCCCGTCATGGGCGCCGTGAACCCGAGCTTGCCATGGGTCGACTCAATAAAGGGGCCCCCGAGAAAAATAAACACGAAAGATGGTAAAAAGGTAAAAACCGTGACCACCGTCGCGGCCACGGCACCCGACAGGAAAAGTTCTTCGGCACCCATCACCGCGTTGCGCCACCCCCCCAGAAAACCAACAAACGAGACCACCATGATCAGCGGTCCGGGTGTGGTTTCGCCCAGCGCCAGGCCGTCAATCATTTGGGGTGCAGTCAGCCACTGGTAGTGTTCTACCGCCCCCTGGTGGACATAGGGCAACACCGCGTAGGCACCGCCAAATGTCAACAGTGCCGCCTTGGTAAAAAACCAGGCCATCTGCGTCAGCACCGCCTCCCAGCCCCAGACCAGGCTCAGGCTGCCCATGCCTGCCAGCCAGATGCCTAGGCCCGTCAGCAAAACACGGGTGAAGCGCGCCCAAGTAAATAACGCATGCGCAGGTGTCGGCGTGGTGTCGTCGATCAGGGCCGGGCCGAAAGTCCGCAGCGCATTGGCGTTGTCGCCACCCACAGCAAACTGCGCCGGCGCAACACGCCCAGCGACATAGCCCAGCATGGCGGCCCCAAGCACGATCAGCGGAAATGGCAGGTGCAGCACAAAGATGGCCACAAAAGCGCCAATCGCAATGCCCCACAACCATGGGTTTGTCAGCACCCTGGCGCCAATGCGGTGAGTCGCCGCCGCCACAATGGCCGTGACTGCAGGCTTGATGCCGTAAAGCACACCAGCCACAGCGGGCACGTCGCCAAAGGCCAGATAGACCCAGGACAGCGCGATCAAAATGACCAGCGAAGGCAAGATAAACAAACAACCCGCCACCATGCCGCCCCAACTGCGATGCATCAACCAACCGATGTAAATGGCCAGTTGCTGGGCTTCGGGACCGGGCAGAAGCATGCAATAGTTCAGTGCATGCAGGAAACGTTTTTCAGATATCCAACGGCGGCGCTCCACCAGGTCCTGGTGCATGATGGCAATTTGCCCGGCCGGACCACCAAAACTGATAAAGCCAAGCTTGAGCCAATACCAGAAAGCCTGACCCAGGGTGATGTTGGAAAGGGGAGCGTTTGAATCGGTCATGTGCCAGTCCAACATGGGGTGAAAAGGGGGCCAAAGAGCTTATAAAGGCGACAGATGGGCATTGTCATCGATGTACTGGTCCGGCATAGGTCGCAACGCGCCATCCAGACCTGCTATTGGCTCAAATCTTGCTGCACTGCACCGCATGAACCCACGTTTGCGAATTGTTGTTGTTGCGCCCGACCTGGACATTGCTGACCCGGAAGACGAGCAAGCCGTTCGCCAGGCTGATCGTTCGCGCAGCCTGCGCATTGGGCTGCTTGAAAACGGTTTTAACCTGATCGCCAGCCTGCCTGCCGACGTCTTTTTGAGCGAGCGTATTGCCCAGTTGCAACCCGACCTGATCATTGTCGACGCAGAGAGTGATGCCCGTGACGCACTGGAGCATGTGGTGATGGCCACGCGCGACGAGCGCCGCCCGATCGTCATGTTCACCAACGACGATGACACCCGGCATGTCAAGGACGCCGTGGCCGCAGGTGTGTCGGCCTACATCGTTGCCGGCCTTTCGCCTGAGCGCATTCGCCCGATTCTGGACGTGGCGCTGGCGCGCTTCGAGCACGAGCAGGCACTCCTGCAAACCCTGGCCAACACGCAAAGCGAGCGCGACGAACTGAGCGCCGAACTCAAGGACCGCAAGCTGATCGACCGCGCCAAGGGTCTGCTGATGCAGCGCCAGAACCTGAGCGAAGACGAAGCATTCAAAAAAATGCGCAAGACCGCCATGGACAAGGGCCTGAAGCTGGCTGACGTGGCACAGCGGATGCTTGATGTGGCCGATTTACTGGGCTAATTTGGTGCACCGCACAAATACAGTGCAGATCCTCGCAAGCCTAGGGAAAGCGTTGTTTTTCACGCCAGAGCATTACAAAATATACACATAACACTCCTCAGTTAATAGCATTGTCATGAATTAATTATCCTGGCACACAGATTGCTTATATCCAAACAAGACCAGCGATGGTCGTTTGACCGGGGCCACCCAACGGCGGGTGGGCCCGGTCTGATCCGGACAAAGGCGTCCCCACAGGCTCGACACGTGTCACACATGTTGAGCCTTGTGAGGACGCCTTTTTTTTGTTCTGCCACCCCTCACCTGAAGGAAACTGCCATGACTGATTTTTTGAAACCCAGCCTGAGCCGACGTGCGGTCCTGCAAACGGCCGCCGTTGGCGCCATTGGCATCAGCCCCGCATTACGCGCCGCCGTCTATGCCGCGGGTTCCGATGCCCCCGAAAAAACCGAGGTCAAGATTGGTTTTATCCCGCTCACCGACTGCGCCAGCGTGGTGATGGCGGCAGAACTGGGTCTGGACAAAAAATACGGTGTCAAGATCATTCCCACCAAAGAATCCAGCTGGGCCGGCGTGCGCGACAAACTGGTCAATGGTGAGCTGGACTTTGCCCATGTGTTGTACGGCCTGATTTATGGCGTACACCTGGGCGTGGGTGGCGCAAAAAAGGACATGGCGGTGCTGATGAACCTGAACCACAACGGCCAGGCTATCACTTTGAGCAAGAAGCTGGCCGACAAGGGCGCCGTGGACGGAGCCGGCCTGGCCAAGTTGATGGGCCTGGAAAAGCGCGAATACACTTTTGCCCAGACCTTTCCTACCGGCACCCATGCCATGTGGCTGTATTACTGGCTGGCGGCCAATGGCATCAACCCCATGAAAGACGCCAAGGTCATCACCGTGCCGCCACCGCAAATGGTGGCCAACATGCGGGTTGGCAACATGGACGGTTTTTGTGTGGGCGAGCCCTGGAACCACCGCGCCATCATCGACGGCATTGGGGTTACCGCTGCCACCACACAAGAAATCTGGAAAGACCACCCCGAAAAGGTGCTGGGCACCACCGCCGACTTTGTCAAGAAGTACCCCAACACCGCACGCGCCGTGACAGCGGCCATTCTGGAAGCCGGCAAGTGGATCGACGCCGGTCTGCAAAACAAGAACAAGATGGCCGAAACCATTGCCGCCAAGTCGTATGTGAACACCAGCGTGGACGCCATCAACCAGCGCATTCTGGGGCGTTACCAGAACGGCATGGGCAAAACCTGGGACGACCCCAACCACATGAAGTTTTTCAATGACGGTGCGGTCAACTTCCCCTACCTGTCGGACGGCATGTGGTTCCTGACCCAGCACAAACGCTGGGGTTTGCTCAAGGAGCACCCGGACTACCTGGCGGTGGCCAAACAGATCAACCAGATCGACATTTACAAACAGGCCGCCACCGCATCCAAAACGCCGATCCCGAAGGACGTGATGCGCACCAGCAAGCTGATCGATGGTGTCGTGTGGGACGGCAAAGACCCGAAAAAATACGCCGACGGGTTCAAGGTCAAGGTTTAACCCTTCACATCACAGGAGTCACACCATGGTCAGCGCCGTTTTTCACGCACCACTGGCAGCCTCAGGCTCAGAAGCTGTGGCCTCTGCCGTCACTCATAAGGCCATGCCATCCGTCACCCCTCACGTCGAACCGGCAAAGGCCGTCACACAAAAATCACCTTACGACTGGCGTGGCCTGTGGTTGGCCGTGTTGCCACCGGTGCTCGGGTTTAGCCTGCTGATCGGCATCTGGGCGCTGGTGTCGATCAGCACCGCCAGCAGCATCCCGTCGCCGGTGGCGACCTTTGAGCAGGCGGTGGTGATTTTCAGCGACCCGTTTTACCGCAACGGCCCCAACGACCAGGGTCTGGGCTGGAACATTTTGATGTCGCTGGAGCGTGTGGCGCTGGGTTTTGGGCTGGCCGCTGCGGTGGGTATTCCGGCCGGGTTTGCGATTGGCCGGTTCGAGTTTCTGAGCCGGATGTTCAACCCGCTGATCAGCCTGCTGCGCCCGGTGTCCCCCCTGGCCTGGCTGCCGATTGGCCTGCTGGTGTTCAAGGGGGCTGACCCGGCTGCCATCTGGACCATATTTATCTGCTCGATCTGGCCCATGATCATCAACACCGCAGTGGGTGTACAGCGTGTGCCGCAAGACTACATGAACGTGGCCCGGGTGCTGAACCTGAGCGAATGGAAGATCGTCACCAAGATCCTGTTCCCCTCGGTGCTGCCTTACATGTTGACTGGTGTGCGACTGGCGGTTGGCACCGCCTGGCTGGTCATTGTGGCAGCCGAGATGCTGACCGGTGGTGTCGGCATTGGTTTCTGGGTCTGGGACGAGTGGAACAACCTGAATGTCAAAAACATCATCATCGCCATTTTTGTGATCGGCATTGTCGGGCTGATCCTCGAGTACGCACTGATCAAGATCGCTACGGCATTCACATTCGAGGAGGTCAAATCATGAACCCCAACCAGACCAGCAAGTTCATCGACATTGTGGGTGTTGAACAAACTTTTAAGACCAAAAAAGGGCCGTTTTGCGCATTGCGGGACATCCATTTGACGGTGGCCAAGGGCGAGTTTGTGGCCCTGATCGGCCACTCGGGTTGTGGCAAGTCCACCCTGCTCAACCTGATTGCCGGCCTGACCACACCCACACAAGGCCACCTGCTGTGTGATAACCGTGAAATTGCCGGCCCCGGCCCGGACCGCGCCGTGGTGTTTCAAAACCATTCCCTGCTGCCCTGGCTCACCTGCTTTGAAAACGTCTATCTCGGTGTCGAGCGGGTTTTTGGCGCGGCCAACAAAACCACCGGCGCCACCAGCGAAAACAAGGCCCAGCTCATGGCACGCACCGATGCTGCGCTGGCGCTGGTGGGCTTGACCCCGGCAGCGCAAAAACGCCCCGGTGAAATCTCGGGCGGCATGAAACAGCGCGTTGGTATAGCCCGCGCCCTGGCGATGGAACCCAAGGTATTGCTGATGGACGAACCCTTTGGCGCCCTCGATGCCCTGACCCGAGCCAAGCTACAGGACGAACTGCTCGAAATTGTGGCGCGCACCCACAGCACAGTGGTGATGGTGACACACGATGTAGATGAAGCCGTACTGCTGAGTGACAAGATCGTGATGATGACCAACGGCCCGGCCGCCACCATTGGCGAAGTGCTCAGCGTCGACTTGCCACGCCCGCGCAACCGGGTGCAACTGGCCGACAGTCCGCAGTACCTGCAACATCGCAAAGCCGTGATCGACTTTTTGTACACCCGGCAGGTGCATGTGGAAAAAGCTGCCTGAAACCTTGCGGGACGGACCAACACCACTGGGCGAAGCAAGGTGCAGTTGCTCGGTCTTCAACTCATGAAGGAAACATCATGGATATGCGTGTAGAAGCTAAAGCAAAAATGAAACTCGTGATGGTCGGCAACGGCATGGCTGGCGTCCGTACGCTGGAAGAGCTGCTCAAAATCGCGCCTGAGCTGTATGACATCACCGTCTTTGGCGCCGAGCCGCACCCCAACTACAACCGCATTTTGTTGTCGCCGGTGCTGGCCGGTGAACAAACGCTCGACGAGATCGTGCTCAACGACTGGTCATGGTACACAGACAACCACATCACCCTGCACGCGGGCTGGCGTGTCACCTCAGTGGACCGCGTCAAGCGTCTGGTGCATGCTGCGAACGCCGCCGGTGAGACCCTCAGCACCAACTACGACCGCCTGCTGCTGTGCACTGGTTCCAACCCCTTCATGCTGCCGATCCCAGGCAAGGACCTGCAAGGCGTGATCGCCTACCGCGACATTGCCGACACCAACGCCATGATCCAAGCCGCCACCCGGTATAAACATGCAGTGGTGATTGGTGGTGGCCTGCTCGGCCTGGAAGCCGCCAACGGCCTGATGCGCCGCGGCATGACAGTCAGCGTGGTGCATGTGATGCCCACACTGATGGAGCGCCAACTCGATGTGGTAGCAGGCAAGCTGCTGCAAAAATCACTGGAAGAACGGGGCCTGAGCTTTCTGATGGGTGCACAAACCCAGGAACTGGTGGGCGGACCGGATGGCCGGGTTACCGCCATCAAATTCAAGGACGGCACGCAGGTTCCCGCCGACCTGGTGGTGATGGCGGTCGGCATACGCCCCAATGTGGAACTGGCGCAAAACATGCGACTGCACTGCGACAAGGGCATCGTGGTCAACGACACGCTGCAAACCACCACCGACGCCCGCATTTACAGCGTCGGTGAATGCGCTGCCCACCGCGGCACCGCCTACGGGCTGGTGGCGCCGCTGTTCGAGCAGGCCAAGGTGGCTGCCAATCACCTGGCGCTATTCGGCATTGGCCGGTATGTCGGATCGCTGACTTCGACCAAGCTCAAGGTCACCGGCATTGACCTGTTCAGTGCGGGCAACTTTGGCGGCGGCGAAGGCACGGAAGAAATCATCATGAGTGACCCCAAGGGCGGGGTCTACAAGAAGCTGGTGCTCAAAGACGACAAGCTGGTGGGGGCCTGCCTGTATGGCGACACCGTCGACGGCAGCTGGTACTTCAAGCTGCTGCGTGATGGCCGCAACGTACACGACATCCGCGACAAGCTGATGTTTGGCGAATCCAACATCGGTGACGCCGGCCACGAGGGTCACAACAAGGCAGCCGCAATGAAAGACAGCGACGAGGTCTGCGGTTGTAATGGTGTGACCAAGGGCACCATCTGCAAGGTCATCAAGGAAAAGGGCTTGTTCACGCTGGACGAAGTACGCAAACACACCAAGGCCAGCGCCTCATGTGGCTCCTGCACCGGCCTGGTCGAGCAGTTGCTGATGTTCACCGCCGGCGGCGACTACTCGGCCACACCCAAAACCAAGGCCATGTGCGCTTGCACCGAGCACGGTCACCAGGCAGTGCGCGATGCCATCAAAACCAACCAGTTGCTCAAAATTTCCGATGTGTTTGCTTTTCTGGAATGGAAAACACCCAACGGCTGCGCCTCATGCCGCCCGGCCATCAACTACTACCTGATCAGCACCTGGCCCAAACTGGCCATGGACGACCCACAAAGCCGCTTCATCAATGAGCGCTCTCACGCCAACATCCAGAAAGACGGCAGCTACAGCGTGATCCCGCGCATGTGGGGTGGCGAGACCACGGCCAGCGAATTGCGTCGTATTGCCGATGTGGTCGACAAATACAAGATTCCGACCGTCAAGGTCACCGGTGGCCAGCGCATTGACCTGCTGGGGGTGAAAAAGGAAGACCTGCAGGCGGTCTGGAAAGACATCGGCATGCCGTCCGGTCACGCCTACGCCAAAGCGTTGCGCACCGTCAAGACCTGTGTTGGCAGTGAGTGGTGCCGCATGGGTACGCAGGACAGCACCCAGATGGGCAAGGACCTGGAACGTGCCATGTGGCGCATGTACGCGCCGCACAAGGTCAAGTTCGCCGTCTCGGGCTGCCCGCGCAACTGCGCCGAGGCCGGCATCAAGGACGTCGGCATCATTGGCGTCGACAGCGGTTGGGAAATGTACGTGGCGGGCAACGGCGGCATCAAGACCGAAGTGGCGCACTTTCTGGTCAAGGTCAAAACGGCCGCCGAGGTGCTGGAATACACCGGCGCTTTCTGTGAGCTGTACCGCACCGAGGGCTGGTACCTGGAACGCACGGTGCATTACGTCAACCGTGTCGGCCTGGACTACGTCAAGAAACGCATTGTGGAAGACCACACCGGCCGCAAGGCACTGTGGGAAAACCTGCAATTTGCCCTCGACGGCGAGCCCGACCCCTGGTTTGAATTTGACAAGGCGGCCGTCGACACCCGCCAGTTTGAAGCCCTGAGCGTTTAAGGAAACACAAAATGATGAATGATTGGACCCCCATCTGCCGTGTTGACGAGATCCCGGTGCTGGGCTCGCGCCGCGTGTCGCGCCCCCAGGGCCTGGACGTGGCGGTGTTTCGCAATGACAAGGACGAGGTGTTTGCCCTGCTCGACCGCTGCCCCCACAAAGGCGGGCCGCTGAGCCAGGGCATCGTGTTTGGCACCAGCGTGGCCTGCCCCTTGCACAACTGGACGATTGGCCTGTGCACCGGCCAGGCCGCCGCCCCCGATGAAGGCTGCACGCCGCGCTTCGAGGTCAAACTCACCGGGGGCCAGGTGTTTTTGAAGACCTCCGAGCTGACCAGCCACGCCACCGAGCTGACGCGCCCGTTGGCGGGCCCGACACACCGCACGGCCTGTGCCTGAAACCGACCGCACAAAGATAGTCATGACAGAAACCCGGTCCACCTGTCCTTATTGCGGGGTGGGTTGTGGCGTGATCATTGAATCGCGCGGCAACCAGATCACCGACGTGCGTGGCGACCCGGACCACCCGGCCAACTTTGGACGCCTGTGCACCAAGGGGTCCAGCCTGCACCTCACGGCCAGCGCCGACATCACGGCCCAGGCACGGCTGCTTTACCCCATGCAGCGCAGCCAGCGTGGCGCACCGCCACAACGCACCGACTGGCTCAGCGCGCTCGATTTGGCGGCCAGCCGTTTTGCCGGCATCATCCAACAACACGGCCCCGATGCCGTGGGCTTTTATATTTCGGGCCAACTGCTGACCGAGGACTATTACGTCTTCAACAAACTCGCCAAGGGCCTGATCGGCAGCAACAACATCGACAGCAATTCGCGGCTGTGCATGAGCAGCGCGGTGGCGGGCTACAAGCAAAGCCTTGGCATGGACGCACCGCCCGCGTGTTATGACGACGTCAACCGCACCAGCACCCTATTCATCACCGGCAGCAACACCGCCTATGCCCACCCGATTCTGTTCAGGCGCATCGAAGACGCCCGTCACGCCAATCCAGCCCTGAAGATCGTGGTGGTCGACCCGCGGCGCACCGACACCGCGGACATGGCTGACCTGTTCCTGCAAATTCAGCCCGGCACCGACGTCATGCTGCACCACGGCATGTTGCACCTGATGCTGTGGGAGGGATGGACCGACGGTGCGTACATGGCGGCCCACACCAGCGGCTTCGAGGCGCTCAAAACAGGGGTGCGCGACTGTACGCCCGAAGTGGTGGCGCGCACCTGCGGCATCAGCCCGGAGGCGCTGCTGCAAGCCACACGCCTGTTCGCCGGCATAACCGACCACGGCCAGGTCCGCACACCCACACTGAGCCTGTACTGCCAGGGCTTGAACCAGTCCAGCAGTGGCACCGCCAAAAACACCTCGCTCATCAACCTGCACCTGGCCACCGGGCAAATCGGCAAACCAGGTGCCGGACCGTTTTCCCTGACCGGCCAGCCCAATGCCATGGGTGGGCGCGAGGTCGGTGGCATGGCCAATCTACTCGGTGGTCACCGCGATCTGAGCAAGGAGGTCGATCGTGCTGAAATCGCCGCCCTCTGGGGCGTGCCCAGTGTGCCGAAGCACCCCGGAAAAACGGCCGTGGAGATGTTCCAGGCCGCCGCCGATGGCGAGATCAAGGCTCTGTGGATTGCCTGCACCAACCCGGCGCAATCCATGCCCAACCAGACCCTGGTACGCCGGGCACTGGAACGCGCCGAGTTGGTGGTGGTGCAGGAAGCCTATGCTGGCACCGCCACCTGTGCCTACGCCGATCTGCTGCTGCCGGCCAGCACCTGGGGTGAGAAAGAAGGCACTGTCACCAACAGTGAACGCCGCATCAGCCGGGTGCGTGCAGCCGTAGCGCCCGCGGGTGAGTCGCGCCACGACTGGCAGATTGCCACCGACTTTGCCCAGCGCCTCGAATCCTTGCTGAACCGGCAGCGAAAACCGGCTAATGCGGCCTTGAGTACCCTTTTCCCCTACACCAACCCGGAATCCATCTGGCTTGAGCACCGCGAATCCACGCGTGGCCGCGACCTCGACATCAGCGGCATGAACTACACCCTGCTGGAGCAGTCGCCCCAACAATGGCCCATGGCGGAGGGCCAAACCCATGGCCGGGCGCGGCTTTACGAAGACGGTGTTTTCCCCACCGCTGACGGCAAGGCGCGATTCATTAGCGTGGCCTACCAGACCGTGGCTGAGCCGCGCAGCGCACGTTACCCGTTTTCTCTGACGACCGGCCGCCTGCGCGACCAGTGGCACGGCATGAGTCGCACCGGCACGCTGGGTCGTCTGTTTGGCCATGTCAGCGAGCCCTGCGTGCAATTGCACCCGCAGGACATGCTGCAGCGCCAGCTCAAGGACGGCGACATGATTCACCTCACCAGTGCACGTGGCTCGGTGCTGGTGCCGGCCCAGGCCAGCCGCGAGGTCGGCTTGAACCAGGCCTTCATGGCGATGCACTGGGGCGAAGAATTCCTGAGCGGCCAAAGTGCCCAGGGCGAACGTCTGGCGGGGGTCAATGCGCTGACCAGCGGTGTCTTTTGCCCTGACGCCCGGCAGCCCGAGTTCAAACACACCGCCGTCAAAATCCTCAAAGCCGAGATGCCGTGGCATCTGCTCGCCATGGCCTGGCTGCCGGATTCGCAGGCGATCGCTGCCAGAACGGCGCTGCAAAGCCTGATGGCGCAATTTGACTTTGCCACCTGCGTCCCTTTTGCCAGCGCGGCCAACAGCCGCCAGGACGACCGCAGCGGCGTGCTGTTTCGGGCCGCACGCCATGACGCACCAGCGCATGACCTACTGGAACAGATTGAACGGCTATTGCAGCTCCAGGGTCCGGATGCGCTACGCTACTCTGACCATAAACGTGGCCAGCACCGGGTAGCAAGACTGATCGAAACCGAAACCCAAACCGTGCTGGAGGGTTTCATGCTGGCAGGCGACACCAGCGCCCAAAGCTGGATAACCACCTTGCTCAAGGAATCCCTGCCCGCCCATTCCTATGGCCGCGCACTGTTGATTCCTGGCGCCACCCCGCCGGTGCCGGTGGTGTCGCGCGGTCAACAGGTATGTACCTGCTTCAACGTGACCGATCTCGCCATTGCCGAGCATCTGGCGACCAGTAGCGCGGCGCCAGGGCAACGCCTGGCTTCATTGCAGGCCAGTCTGAAATGCGGCACCAACTGCGGCTCCTGCCTGCCGCAACTGCAGCGCATGATTGCAAAATAATTCTGGGCTTCGAAGCCTTCAAACGCTTCACATTTCTCACTAGAATCAGCCTGCAGATACACTACATTTAGATACAAAGATAGATGAGTTCGCTATCTATAGCGTTTTTTTATTTTTTTTAATTTCCTATTTTTGTGCCAAATCAACGAAACTACGGGTCCAGCCCACTACCATGGCGACTCGATTTTCAGGAAGGACTCCATGTCACAGCACACCCCCACCCCCACCTTGACCACACTGCAAGCGCAGCCCATCAGCGAAGAAGTACTGATCGAGAAATACAGCAAAGGCACTGAGAAAAGCATTGCCGACGTGAATCAGCGCGTGGCGCGCGCACTGGCCAAAGTCGAGGCGCCAGAACAACAAGCCCAATGGGAAGCCCAATTTCTGGCCACGCTGGAAGCCGGCTTTTTGCCCGCTGGGCGCATCCAGTCGGCCGCCGGTACCGACCTGGCAGCCACACTGATCAACTGCTTTGTGCAACCCGTGGGCGACTCGATTGCACACGTCGAAGACGGCCACCCCGGCATTTACACGGCACTGACCGAAGCCGCTGAAACCATGCGCCGTGGCGGCGGTGTGGGTTACGACTTTTCCCGCATCCGCCCGCGTGGTGCCTGGGTCGGCAGCACACAAAGCAGTGCGTCCGGGCCGGTAAGCTATATGCGTGTGTTCGACCGTTCTTGTGAAACGGTAGAGTCTGCCGGCGCCCGGCGCGGTGCCCAAATGGGCGTGCTGCGTTGCGACCACCCCGACATTGAAGAGTTCATCCATGCCAAGGACCAGGGCGACCTGAAAAACTTCAACATCTCGGTCGGTGTTTCCGACGAATTCATGAACGCCGTACAAGCCAACGGCGACTTTTGTCTGGTACACAGGGCCGATCCGGGCGTGGCGCAAAAAGACGCTGGCGCCTACCATGATCAAGACAAGGGCGTTTGGGTCTATCGCAAGCTCAAGGCCCGCGCCCTGTGGGACCAGATCATGCGCTCCACTTACGACCACGCCGAACCCGGCGTGCTGTTTTTGGACCAGATGAACCGCGACAACAACCTGTCGTATTGCGAAACCATTGCCAGTACCAATCCCTGCGCGGAGCAACCGTTGCCCCCTTACGGCTGCTGCTGCCTGGGCTCGATCGACCTGACACGTTTTATCAGCGAACCGTTTACCGAATCGGCCAGCTTTGACCGCAAAGCTTTCGCCGAGATCGCCCGCGTGGCCGTGCGCATGCTCGACAACGTACTCGATGCCACCGTCTGGCCACTGCCACAACAGCAGCAGGAAGCCGCTTCCAAGCGTCGGGTCGGTCTGGGCTATACCGGCCTCGGTGATGCGCTGGTAATGCTCAATTTGCGCTACGACACACAGGCCGCACGCGACATGGCGCGCCATATCTCCGAACTGATGCGTGACACCGCTTACCAGGCTTCCAACGAGCTGGCACAAGAGCGCGGCGCGTTTCCGCTGTTCAACGCCGACCTCTACCTGAGCGGCCAGACCTTCGCGTCGCGCTTGCCCGCCGACTTGAAAAAACGCATTCACAAGCATGGTCTGCGCAATTCACACCTGCTGTCGATTGCGCCCACCGGCACCATCAGCCTGGCCTTTGCCGACAATGCCAGCAACGGCATCGAGCCCGCCTTCAGCTGGACCTACAACCGCAAAAAACGCATGCCAGACGGCGGTTTCAAGGAATACGCGGTAGAAGATCACGCTTGGCGCCTGTACCGCCACATGTTCGGTATCGATGCGCCCCTGACCGACGCCTTTGTCACAGCGCTGGAGATGAGTGCCCAGGCCCACGAAGAAATGGTGGCAGCCGTGGCGCCCTTCATTGACACGGCCATTTCCAAAACCGTCAATGTGCCTGCCGACTACCCTTATGCCGATTTTCAGGGTCTGTATACCCAGGCCTGGCAGTCAGGCCTGAAGGGCCTGGCCACCTACCGCCCCAATTCGGTGCTGGGTTCGGTGCTGAGTGTGACACCCTCGGCCACCGCGCCCAGCGGCGCCAAACCCTTGCAGATTGACGGTGCCAACCAGCGCCTATTGCTGGACCGCCTGCCGGCTCCGGTGCTCTCAAGCCTGCGCTGGCCCGGTCGACCAGACCTGCCGGGCGGCAACCCGGCCTGGACCTTCATGGTGCACCACCCATTTGGCGACTTTGCCCTGTTCATTGGCGAGCTCTCACTGCAGGAAGGTGGCGCACCACAGCCTTTTGAAGTGTGGGTCAATGGTGCCGAGCAGCCGCGTGGCCTGGGGGCTTTGGCCAAGACCCTGTCGATGGACTTGCGCGCCAACGACCCCGCCTGGTTACAGCTCAAACTCGATGCCCTCGCCACGGTCAGCGAAGAACATTCGTTCGAGATGCCGTTCCCGCCCCATGGTGAAAAACGCCTGTTCCCCGGCGTGGTAGCCGCCACAGCGGCCGTAATCCGCTGGCGCTGTGAGCAAATCGCGGCCCAGTCGGCACAAAAAACAAACAAGACCATCGCCATCTCCACGCCGGTTATCGATGCCATGTTCAGCCGCAATGAGCCCATCACGGGCCCATCAGGCACCCTGGCCTGGGCTGTCGACGTCAACAATCCGGCGACCAGCGAAGACTTTACCGTGACCCTCAAGGAGGTCAATCTGGCCGGCCCCGACGGCAACATGGTGACACGGCCCTGCGCGGTAGGCTTCAGCGGCAACTACCCCAAAGCCATGGACGGCCTGGCGCGCCTGCTGTCGCTCGACATGCGGGTCATTGACCCGGCCTGGATCGGCATGAAGCTGCGCAAATTGCTCAATTACGCCGAACCCTTGGGTCACTTCATGGCCTTTGTGCCGGGTTTGCCGAACGGCGAAAAGCGCCAGCAAACCTGGCCATCGACCGTGGCCTACATTGCGCGCCTGATCATCCACCGCTACGCCATGCTGGGCATTTTGAATGAAGAAGGTTATCCGCTGCGCGACATGGGTGTGCTCGACACGCCAGAGGCCCGCGAGGCCAGCAAGACCATGGCCGGCAAAACCTGCCCCGAATGTGGCAACCCCACCGTGATCCACAAGGACGGCTGCGACTTCTGCACCGCCTGTGGTTATGTGGGGCAGTGCGGGTAATTATTTGGCGTCGCGCACCACCAGCACCGGCAGTTTGGTGTGCGACAGCACGGCCTGGGCCACGCTGCCGAGCACCAATTTTTCAAGGGCATTGCGGCCGTGTGAGCCCATCACGATCAGGTCGGCTTGCAAGGACTTGCCAGCCTCGACAATGCCGCGCCAAGCGGTGTGCGCCTCAACCACTGAGGTATCTACATGCACACCAGAATTTGCAAACGATTGTTTGGCCAGCTTGACCGATTCGTTGGCCTCGGCCGTTGCCGCGTTCAGATACTCAGCTTGACCGTACGCAAAATCGGTGCCTACACCCGTAAATGGATACGGATCGATCACGTAAATCACGGTTACCTGGCTGTCAAACGCCTTGGCCAACGCGGTGGCCTTGTCCACAGCCACTTGTGCCGTGTCAGAGCCATCCACCGGGACCAGAATATGCTTGAACATGACTTACTCCTTATAAGAAAACAGACAAGCCTATTTTGGCCCAGATCGTCGGTCCTAGACTGACAAAACGCATAAAAGGCATGATCTGCGCCAGGGCTCAAGGGGCAAGCGCCCTGAGTTCGCCAAGCCCTGCACCTGATCAAATGTCCTCGGGCACCATCTTGATCGACCCACAAGGGCATTCCGAGACACAAATGCCACAGCCTTTGCAGTAGTCGTAGTTGAACTCAAAGCCTTTGCCGGGGCCAAGCTTGATGACCGCGTTGTCAGGGCATACACCGTAACAGTTGTCGCATTCAAAACAGTTGCCACATGAAAGACAGCGCCGCGCTTCAAACAACGCGTTACCTTCATCCAGACCGCCCTGCACTTCTTCAAAGGTGGACTGGCGCCGGATGATGTCGAGAATGGGCCGCACTGTCTTGGGGGCGTCGCTGTAGTACCAGGTGTTGAGCAAATCGAAACTGGCGACTTCGGTTTTTGGCGCCGGCACATAAGCCGTGCCGCGCAACCAGGCATCGATGTTGCGCGCCGCCTTCTTGCCATGCCCAATGGCCACGGTGACGTTGCGTTCTGCCGGCACCATGTCACCGCCGGCGAAAATACCGTCGTGACCGGTCATCATCTGGGCATTGACCTGCACCACGCCGTCTTGCACCGCCATGCCCGGCACGCCTTCGATCAAGGACAAGTCCACATCCTGGCCCAGCGCCAGCACCACCGAGTCGGCTTCGAGTGTCTCGAACTCACCGGTCGGCTGCGGAAAGCCCTTGTCATCAAGCGCCATTTTTTCGACCGTGATGGACGACTCGCCAGCCTGCTTGATGGTGGACAGCCACTTGATCATGACACCTTCTTGCAGCGCTTCTTCGACCTCGAAGTCATGCGCGGGCATCTTGTCGCGGTTACGCCGGTAAACAATGATGGATTCGGTCGCGCCCAGACGTTTTGCGGTGCGTGCCACGTCAATGGCCGTATTGCCGCCGCCGTACACCACCACACGTCGGCCCAGCAAGGGTTTGTCTTCACCTTCCATGGAGCGCAGCACCGACACCGCATCCAGCACCTTGGCCGAATCGCCAGCTGGAATGTAGGCACGTTTGGCAATATGCGCGCCCACGGCCAGAAACACGGCGTCAAAACCGCCTGACTCTTTGGCTTCGAGCACGTTGGACACCTTGGTGTTGTACTCAATGCGCACACCCAAATCCACAATGCGCTGCACCTCAACATCAAGCACCTGACGCGGCAAGCGGTATTGCGGAATGCCAAAACGCATCATGCCGCCCGGCAATGGCCCGGCCTCGATCACCGTGACCGCATGGCCCAGCCGCGCCAGCTGGTAGGCCGCCGACAAACCCGACGGTCCGGCACCGACCACCATCACCTTTTTGCCCGAGCTGGCGGCAGGTTGGGGAAACTTCCAGCCCTGATTGATGGCTTCATCACCCAAAAAGTGTTCGACAGAATTGATGCCCACCGGCGAATCAAGTTGACCCCGGTTACATGAAGCTTCGCAAGTGTGGTAACAGACGCGCCCCATGATGGCCGGAAACGGGTTGTCTTCCACCAGCGTGCGCCAGGCTTCCTGGTAATTGCCCGACTCGGCATGGAACAGCCAGCCCTGGATGTTTTCACCGGCGGGACACTGGTGGTTGCACGGGGGTTTTCGGCTCAAATACACCGGGCGCTCGGTGCGCCAGGAACCGGTGTGGTTGGCCAGCGAGCTGCCGACATCAAGTGTGATGGCAAATGGTTTTTGCATAGTGATATCTCCTTGCGGGACAGACCACAGCGACACAGTGTGTGCCAGCTCTGTCCTCAACTGATTAGGTCAACAAACCAAAACGGCGGATATTGCGGTCGGCGCGCGCCTGCAAGCGCGCCAGCGTGGCCACATCGGGCTTCTTGCCAAACAGGTGGGCAAAGCGCTTTTGCGGCTTCAGGTAATCTTCGACCGGGACTTGATGTCGAATTTTGAGCACGCCGGTGACCTCGCCGCGCTCAGCCTCGAACACCGGAAAAACACCACTTTCAACCGCCAGGCGCGACAACTTGATGGTGTCATGCGAGGCAGCGCCCCAACCCAGCGGGCAAGGCACAAAAATGTGGATATAACGCGCGCCACGCACCGACATGGCTTTGGTCACCTTGTATTCAAGGTCGCGCAGATCGGCCACGGTGGCGGTGGCCACATAGGGAATTTCATGCGCCATGGCGATTTGCGGGACATTTTTACCCTGACCAAATTCATTGCCCGGATGTTCCCCCACGGCCATGGTGGTGGCCGTGCGTGCCGCTGGCGGTGTGGCGCTGGAGCGCTGAACGCCGGTGTTCATGTAGGCCTCGTTGTCGTAACAGATGTAGAGCACGTCGTCGTTGCGCTCAAACATGCCCGACAGGCAGCCAAAACCAATGTCAGTGGTGCCACCGTCGCCGCCTTGCGCCACCACCCGCACGTCATTGCGGCCTTTGGCTTTCATGGCGGCCGCAATGCCGGTGGCGACCGCTGCCGTGTTGCCAAACAGCGAGTGGATCCAGGGCATTTGCCACGAGGTTTCGGGGTACGGTGTGGAAAACACCTCTAGGCAACCCGTGGCGTTGGCAGCGATCAACTGGCCGTTGGTGGCCGCCATGGCGGCATCAATGGCATAGCGCGCACCCAGCGCCTCGCCGCAGCCCTGGCAGGCACGGTGGCCGGAATTGAGCGAATTACTGCGGGCTGCACCCGACTGCACGCTACGTTGCTCGGGAGCGAGCAAGCGGTTACCGACAGTGAATGTGCCGGTTTGGTAAAACTTGACCAATGACTGTTCCATGATGATTCTTTCAGTTCAGTTGGACATCAGGCGCCGGGCACCAACACCGTACCCATGTCGCGCAGGATGCCCTCGGCGATCGGGCCGGAACGGCGCTGCGTTTTCTCACGCTCCAGCACCCGGTTGACTACCGCCCAGTCCAGGTCGAGAAAGGTCAACAATTCCAACTTATCGGCAATGGCGTCCAGCAGCAACTGGTGTACCGAGGCTTTGGTGATGGCACGTCCACCCAAACCGGCCACCACGGTCAGCACCGGCTGCGGGCGGTTGCGCACGGCACTGCGCACATCGCGCGAAACAATACCGCCAATACCCACGGCAAAACATTTTTCGATGACCACAATGCGCTTGGCATGGGCTGTGGCATCGCGAATGGCAGAAATCGGGAACGGACGGTACGAGGTGATGCCAAGCACACCCACTTTGACACCTTCGGCGCGCAAGTCGTCCACCGTGTCCTTGATGGTGCCAAGCACCGAGCCCAGCGCAATCACGATGGTTTCGGCATCTTCAGTTTGGTAGGTCTTGATCAAGCCACCAGAGTCCCGGCCAAACTCTTTTTTGAACTCGGCGGCAATCTGAGGGATCAAGTCGAGCGCCTGCATTTGCTTGGCGTGGGCCAGGTAGCGCACCTCGGTAAAGGCCTCAGGGCCGACCATGGCACCGATCGTGACCGGGTCATTGGGGTCAAGTACCTGGCGCGGCTCATAAGGCGGCAAAAATCGGTCGACCTGAGCCTGGTCCGGCATATCAACGCGCTCGTAGGCGTGGGTCAGGATAAAACCGTCCATACACACCATCACCGGCAGCGACAGCTCTTCGGCAATTTTGAACGCCTGGATGTGCAGGTCCAACGCTTCCTGATTGGTTTCGGCAAAAATTTGCAGCCAGCCGGCATCACGCATCGACATGCTGTCGGTGTGGTCGTTCCAGATGTTGATGGGCGCGCCAATGGCGCGGTTAGCCACGGTCATGACAATCGGTAGCCCCAAGCCCGAGGCGTTGTAAACCGCCTCTGCCATGAACAGCAAGCCCTGGCTGGCTGTCGCCGTGTAAGACCGTGCACCCGCGGCGGAGGCCCCAATGGCCACACTCAAGGCGGCAAATTCGGACTCGACATTGATAAACTCACAGGACGTCAGGTCACCCGACTTCACCATCTGGCCCAGGCCTTCCACAATGTGTGTTTGCGGGGAAATGGGGTAAGCACAAATCACTTCGGGGCGACTCAACGCCACGGCTTTGGCTACGGCATGCGAGCCTTCGCATTGTTCAAGCATGGTGTGTCTCCTCGGCATTGTGTTTCATGACGGTGTTGTAAGCTTGTACTGCGGCTGCCTTATTGCCCAGGGCGACCGCACCCTTGAATTTTTGATCAATGGCGCTTTGCACGGCCTCCAGTGAAATCAATCCACACAAGGCAGCAAAGGCCCCCAGCAAGGGCACATTGGGTACCGCGCGCCCAACATGATTCATGGCCAACTCAGAGGCGGGCACGGTCAGCAGGTGTTCCGGCTTGAAGTCCTTGACAAACTCGCCCAAGCCCAATTCCGCAAAGCTGCGCGTGGTGTTGATGAGGATGTAACCTTCTTTTTTAAGACCGCTGAAGACATCGACCTGATGCAGCAAGGTTGGGTCCTGGATGATGATGGCATCGGGCTGCATGATCGGTTCGCGCAACCGGATTTCCTTGTCATCCATACGGCAAAAAGCCACCACCGGTGCACCTGTGCGTTCTGAGCCAAAACTGGGAAAAGCCTGCGCATGACGTCCCCCCTGAAACGCAGCGATGGACATCATCTCTGCTCCCGTGACGACCCCTTGGCCGCCACGTCCGTGAATGCGAACCTGAAACATGTTGTGCTCCTCAAATGTTGTCGGGTCAAACAGGCGAAGTGTCTGCGGCCTTTTCTTCAACAGGCTGAATGATGATACGACGACGTGCCGGACAGTTGATTTGGATCAAACTCTTCTACGATAAGGAACCTGATTTCGCATTGCAAAATAATGATCTAGGTCAAGTTAAAAAACGGCGTCTTGTGCTCCAATTAGTTGGGGTCAGAGCACGTTTGCTGCGCAAAGTGGTTTGACCCGCAAGACTATTTCGTAGTACTTTGAAAGGACTTTGGTATGCCCATGCTGCAATGGACTGACTCACTGGTGCTTGGTTTGCCCGAGATGGATGCGACCCACCACGAATTTGTAGATTTGCTGACTCACGTGGTCAGCGCCCCGGATGCCACCCTACTGCCGCTTTGGCGCGAACTGGTGGCCCACACCGACGCGCATTTTGCGCGCGAAGACCGTTGGATGAAAACCACCGGGTTCTCCAGCACCAATTGCCACACCACCCAGCACCAGGTGGTGCTGCAGGTGATGCGTGAAGGTGACAAACGCGGCAGCGCCGGCGAGCTGGCCGTGGTGCGCCAAATGGCCGATGAACTGGGCACCTGGTTTCCCATGCACGCCCAAGCCATGGACGCCGCACTGGCGCTGCACCTGCGCAATGTTGGTTATGACCTTGTGTCGGGCCAGGTGACCATGCCGCACGCCTTGCCAACTGAGGTCATTCATGGCTGCGGCGGTTCGACCTGCTCAACCGATGATGCTCCGGCAAAAGAGGACGCCGTCAGCGCCTGAATCGCCGCATCAAACTAAAAATTTAGCGGCGGCGGTGCGCCGTTCATACCTATCAGTACAACGCCGCAAAACGCTCAACCTGGCGGGTCGGGCCAGCAACGATCAGATGGTCCCCGGGCCTGACCTCGGTCTCGGGTTTAGCGTAGATAAAGTCCTCGTGCCGACGTTTGATACCCACCACGGTGATGCCATGACGCTTGCGAACATCTGACTGTGCCAGCGTTTTTTTGTGGGTTTCCATCGGCGAGCGCGTCTTGGCAATCGCAAAACCATCGTCAAACTCAATGAAGTCAATCATCTTGCCTGTGACCAGATGTGCGACACGTTCACCCATGTCGGTCTCGGGATAAACCACATGGTGCGCCCCCACACGTTCGGCAATGCGCCCGTGCTGCGGGTTATTCGCCTTGGCCCAGATATCTTTCAGACCCAATTGACTCAAATTCAATACCGTGAGTACGCTGGCCTCCAGATCACCGCCAATACTCACCACGGCATGGGCGAAGTCTTGTACGCCAAGCTGACGCAGGGTTTCGATGTCGGTCGAATCCGCCTGAACCACGTGGGGCAAAACGCCCGCGAGGGTTTGCACCGTCTCGGCGCTACTCTCAATGGCCAGCACATCGTGCCCCAGTTCTACCAGCGATGTGGCCACTCCGGTGCCAAATCGACCCAGGCCAATCACCACCACGCTGCCGGCAAGCGTTTTAACTTGTTTATCCAACAATGGGTTTCTCCTCAGGGTAACGGTAATTGCGCCGCAACTGGTTGGTGGCAATGGCCACCGCCAGGGTCACCACACCAACGCGCCCGATAAACATCAAGGCGATCACAACGAATTGTGCGCCGGGCGCCAGCTCGGCCGTGATGCCGGTGGACAGCCCCACGGTGGCAAACGCGGAAATGACCTCGAACAGCACCTTTTCGTAGGGCAGCGTCGTCATCGGCAAAATCAGCAGCATCGCCAACGCAATCGTCATCGAGCCCAGCGCCACCACCGTCAATGCCTGGCGCTGCACGGGTTCGGCAATGCGCCGCCCCCGAAACTCCACATCGGGGTTGCCACGAATTTCATTCCAGACCACCAGCACCAGAACAAAAAATGTGGTGACCTTGATACCTCCCGCTGTGCCGGCACTGCCACCACCAATGAACATCAGGGCGAAATGCAGGGCCAGCGATTCGTTGGTCAGGCCGCCGATATCTACTGCATTAAAACCAGCAGTACGTGCAGATACCGATGTAAACAGGGCCGCCAGCCCCTTGGTCACCCAAGCCATGGGGCCAAGCGTCTTGGGATTGTCCATTTCTGTCAGGAAAATGATCAGTGTGCCGCCCAGAATCAGGGCAATTGAGCCCCAAATGGTGAGCACGGCGTGCATTGACCATTTGGGCTTGCGCTGCCCGCGTTCCACCATCAATTCCTGCAGCACCGGAAAGCCAAGACCACCGATGATGATGGCCAACATCAACGGCACCAGCACATAGGCGTCACCAACAAAGCGCATCACACTATCGCTCCAGGTGGAAAAACCGGCATTGTTGAAGGCCGACACCGAATGAAACAAGCCATGCCAGAGTGCCTCGGTCCAAGGCATGCCATAACTCAGTCCAAAACGTAGCGTCAAGACAGCAGCCAGGGCCAGCTCTGTTACCACCGTGACCCAAAACACCACTTTCGCCACGCTCTTGACATCGCCCAATGCCAGCGAGTGAGTTTCAGCCTGCAGCAAACGCTGGGTACGCAGCCGTATTGACCCGCTGACCAGCAGACCCATGAGGGTAGCCGATGTCATCATGCCAAAACCACCCAGTTGAAACAGCGCCATGATGATTCCCTGCCCTGTGCTGCTCCAGTAAGTACCGGTGTCCACCACAACCAGCCCGGTCACGCACACAGCAGAGGTGGACGTGAACAAGGCCGTCAAAAACGGCGTCACTTCACCTTTGGCATGGGACAGCGGCATCATCAGCAAGCCGGTACCCATCAAGATCACCGTCAAAAATGACAGCACCAGGATGGTGGAGGAATGCAGGGTATCGATCTTCAAACCATTGCCCCAATCAGATTGACTTCAGGAACCATCCAAAAACCAAAAAACGGAATGTGCTCGTTAACGACCGCAACTCGCGGCCGAGTGGCATTGTGCCTCATGGCATGCAAGCTCTGGTTCGCCTCCCAGGAACTGTTTCACTAAAGGCAAATCGCTCCCAAATGGGTCAGTCTAGTAACGCCGCATACACCAGATCACGAAACAGCATGCGGTAATACTCGCGCTGGTTCGGTGCCTGCAACATCAAAATGCCAAACAGGTCCAGCGTGGGATCCACAAAAAATGTCGTACCCGCCAGGCCGCCCCAAAAGTAGGTACCCACCGAACCTGGTACCGGCGCCACACCCAGATGTTTGCGCACCGCAAAACCCAGGCCAAAGCCGTGCCCGGCGGGCAGCAACGAACGAGAACCGGCGCTGAACACAGGAATCTCACCCAGGTGATCGGTGGTCATGAAGTCCACCGTGCGCGGTCCCAGCAGGCGCACACCAAAGAGTTCGCCACGGTTCAGCATGAACTGCAAAAAACGGGCGTAGTCCATGGCGGTAGAGGTCAAACCGCCGCCACCGGACGCCAGCACCGCATCTGCTCGGACATCGATCACGCGCATCTGCACACCGCCATCGGGGTCGCGCGCAAAAGGTTCGGCAATCAGCTCGTGATGCTGCTCGGCCACCGAAAAGGCGGTATGGTGCATGCCCAGCGGCTCAAAAATGCGATCGCTCAGAAATGCTTGCAGGGTCTGCCCCGCGATGACCTCGATCACCCGCCCCAGCACGTCAGTGGCACGGCTGTACTCGAATGCAGTTCCTGGCTCAAAAACCAGCGGCAGGCCAGCCAGTTGCTGGGTGAATTCGGCCAGGCTGCGCTCGCGCGAACCAATGCGCAATTGGGTGTACTGGCGCTGCACCGGGGTGCTTCCCAAAAACTCGTAGGTCATGCCGGCGGTGTGGCGCAGCAAATCATGCAAGGTAGCCGCGCGCCCAAGCGGCTGCAATTGCACGGTGCCATCGACCAACGTGGCCACCTGCTGCGCTGCAAATTCAGGCAAAAATTTGGCCACCGGGTCATTGAGCAGCAGCTTGCCCTCTTCCATCAGCATCATGGCCGCCACCGACACAATCGGTTTGGTCATGGAATAGATACGAAAGTGGGCATCATGCGTCATGGCCGCACCGGTAGCCGGGTTGCGTTGCCCCACACTGTCAAACAAAGCCACCTGGCCATGCCGCGCCACCACGGCCACCGCGCCGGGCAGGCGTTTTTTGTCTGTTTCACCCTGCAATACGTCCATCAGGCGCTGCAAGCGCTGCGGGCTCAGGCCTACTTTCTCGGGGGCAACCAACTTTAAAGTCATCACATCTCCAGTTTATGAAAAGCGCTCAGGCTGTGGCTTCATCATGCGCATAGGCCGACAGACCGGCACCACAATGGCGACAAAAGTTGGCATCGGGCATGTGTCCCTCGGTCAAACATTCCTGGCAGGTACGGGTGGTAACTGTGGCTCTGCGTGCATATGTCATCTCGGCGGTGACAATGCCGGTGGGCACCGCCAGCGTGCCCCAACCCAGCAACATCATGGCTGATGCAATCAGTCGTCCGAGGTCTGTTTTGGGCGTGATGTCACCAAAACCCACCGTGGACATGGTGGTAATGGCCCAATACACCGAGATGGGAATACTGGTAAAGCCGTTGGCGGGGCCTTCGACCACGTACATCAAGGTGCCCACCACCAGCACAATCATCAACACCGCCGTCAGAAACACCATGATCTTGCGCTGACTGGCACGCAAAGCTTGGCCAAGCACCTGGTATTCCGACACGTAAGCCGTCAACTTGAAAACCCGAAACACCCTGAACAGCCGCAGGACGCGCACGTCAATCAACACCCCCACTTCCGGCACCAGCAGCGCCAGGTACGTGGGCAACACCGCCAGCAGGTCAACCACACCATAAAAACTCAGGGCGTAACGCCAGGGATGGCGCACACAGGCCAAGCGTGCTATGTATTCAAGGGTGAACACCAATGTAAAAAACCACTCTGCCAGCGTCAACCACCCATGAAAGCGTTCACTGATATGGTGCACGCTGTCAGCCACCACCACCGCTACGCTGGTCAGAATGACCGCAATCAGTACCTGATCAAAGCGGCGACCGGCACGCGTGTCGGCTTCGAAAATAATGGTGTAAAGCTGCAAACGCCAGCCTGTCAGGGGTTTGCCAAGTACGTCTACTTTTGAATTTGCCATCCAAGTCCTGTGGTGCGATTGATCAACATCGATTTTGACATCTTGAGTCACCCGTGGCATGTTTACTGCTAGCATTTTGACCTGATGCTTTGATTTGGGCCCAATGAATAAGATTATGAATTTATTGCATAAATCTCAAGCGTAAACCCGGATGCAAAAGTAATCAGCGCACTGTTACAGTGCAAAGCTTGTTGATGAATGCACATGCTTGATCAACATGAAGGATTTTTTATTTTTAACTGGAGTCATCACACATGCGAATCAGCAATCTTAAAAATGTGGCAATCGTTGCAGCCGTACTGGGCACTCTGGCCGCTGTCCCGGCCCACGCCGGCAAAACGCTGGACGGCATCAAAGCCCGCGGTCAAGTGGTATGCGGTGTGAACACCGGCCTGGCGGGTTTCGGTGCTGCCGACTCCAACGGCAAGTGGACGGGACTGGACGTTGATGTGTGCCGTGCCATCGCAGCCGCCACCTTGGGCGACCCCGAGAAAGTCAAATACGTGCCACTGAATGCACAACAACGCTTTACCGCGCTGCAATCGGGCGAAGTGGACATTCTGTCGCGCAACACCACCTTCACCTTGACCCGTGATGCTTCTCTGGGCCTGCATTCCACGGTCACGACATATTACGACGGCCAAGGCTTCATGGTCCCGGTCAAGAGCAAGATCAAGAGCGCCAAGCAGCTTAAAGGTCAAACAGTATGTGTGCAGTCTGGCACCACCACTGAGAAAAACATGACCGACTACTCCAAGGCCAACGGTCTAAACATCAAGCCAGTGGTGTTTGAAAAACTCGAAGCCGCAGAAAACGCCTACTTCACCGGCCGTTGTATTGCTTACACCACCGATGCCTCTGGCTTGGCCTCCACCCGCAACAAGGTGGCCAAGGTTCCGGCTGACCACGTCATTCTGCCTGAGCTGATCTCCAAAGAGCCCCTGGGCCCGATGGTACGCCGCGGTGATGATGAGTGGTTTGCCATTGTCAAATGGACCATCTACGGCCTGATCGAAGCCGAAGAATACGGCATCACCCAGGCCAATGTGGACGACCTGAAAACCACCAGCAAAGACCCGGTGGTCACCCGCATCCTGGGAGTTTCGGAAGATACCGGCAAGCTGCTGGGTCTGAGCAAGGACTGGATGGGCAACGCCATCAAGGCCACCGGCAACTACGGTGAAATTTTTGAGCGCAATGTGGGCCCCAAATCAGCCCTGGGCCTGCCTCGTGGTGTGAACAACCAGTGGAACAAAGGCGGCCTGATGTACGCCTACCCGGTTCGTTAATTCGCCCAAGCTGCCTGACAAGCGCCGCCTGATGTCGCCACAAGCGATTCACGCGGCGCTTGATTTTTTAAACGCATCCCGACCGATGCCAGCGGTGTGTTTTATCCAGCTGCCACATGGCACCCAAGCACAATGAACTCAAACACTCCTCCCAAAAAAAATAACTGGTCCTGGCGCAGCCAAGCCTTCAGGGGTCTGATTTACCAGTTGATCGCCATCACCGCCATCTCTGGCGTGGTCTGGTTTTTAGCCCACAACACGCTAGAAAACATGCGGGTGCGCGGTATCCAGAGCGGTTTTGACTTTTTGAACCAGGCAGCGGGCTTTGACATTGGCGAAAGCCTGTACCCCTTTGACTCGGGCGAAGCCTACTGGCGCGCTTTTCTGGTCGGGGTTACCAACACGCTGCGCGTGGCCGTTCTCGGCATCATTCTGGCAACCGTCCTTGGCACCCTGCTGGGTGTTGGCCGCTTCTCACGCAACGCCCTGGTGCGCGGCCTGTGCCTGTCTTACGTTGAATTTTTTCGCAACATCCCCGTCCTCTTGCAACTGCTGATGTGGTACGTGATCCTGACCGAGGTGCTGCCCACAGCAGCTGATGCCTGGACCGTGGGACCCCTCTTTTTGAGCAAGGGCGGCCTCAACTACCCCATTCCGGTGTGGAGCACCGGCCAGCTTTGGGCTGCCTATGGTCTGTTGCCTGGCTTGTTGCTGGGCTGGCTCTATCGGCGCTGGGCGGTCAGGCAGTTTGAAGCCACCGGCCAAGTCCGTAGCATGGTACTGCTGCCGCTGCTGATCGTCGTCCTGGCCAGCGTGGCAGGCTGGGCCCTGGGTGGTGCACCTACCGAATTCAACCGTCCTTTCAAGGGCGACTTCTCGATCGAAAACGGTGGCGCCCTGACACCCGAATTCCTGGCGGTATTGATGGGCCTGACGCTTTACACCGCGTCATTTATCGCCGAAGTGGTGCGCGGCGGCATTTCCTCTGTGGCGCGCGGCCAGGGCGAAGCCGCCTCGGCATTGGGACTGAACCGCAAGCAGGAAATGCGGCTGGTGATGCTGCCGCAGGCCTTGCGCGTGATCATCCCGCCACTGACCAACCAGTATTTGAACCTGACCAAAAACTCGTCGCTGGCGGTGGCCATTGGCTACCCCGATGTGGTGTCCATTGCCAACACGGCGCTTAACCAGACCGGCCGTGCGGTGGAATGTATTTCGCTGGTGATGCTGGTCTACCTGATCACCTCGCTGGGCACCTCGCTGCTGATGAACTGGTACAACAGCCGTGCCGCCATCAAGGAACGTTGAACAGGACAACACCATGAACACCACAACTTTTCAACCCATCGCGCCGCGACCGGCCCCCGTCAACACCGAAGGTCCGGTGGCCTGGGTCAAGGCCAATTTGCTGGCCGACTGGAAAACCTCCCTGGCTACCCTTGTCATTGGCGGCGTGCTGCTGTGGCTGGTTCCCCAAATCCTGAACTGGGCCATCGTCAAGGCGGTTTGGGCGGCTAACTATGACGCCTGCCGTGCCGACGGCGCTGGTGCCTGCTGGGGCGTGATCACCGAAAAATACCGCATCATCATTTTCGGCCGCTACCCGTTTGAAGAGCAATGGCGCCCGCTGGTGGCCACCCTGTTGCTCACCGGCTTGCTGGTGGCGAGCTGCATGCGCATGTTCTGGCGTGCCTGGCTGCCGCTGTTGTGGTTGGTGGTGCTGGCGGTATTTTTTGCGCTCATGTATGGCAACACGCTGGGCTTGAGCAAGGTCGAAACGGACCGTTGGGGTGGCTTGCCACTGACCATTTTGCTGGCATCGCTGTCCTTGGTGATGTCCTTTCCCTTGGCGCTGTTGATTGCGCTCGGGCGGCGCTCCAACTTGCCTGCCATTCGCAGTTTTTGCACCATTTATGTCGAGCTGATTCGCGGCGTGCCGCTGATCTCGGTGCTGTTCATGGCCTCGTTCATGTTCCCTCTGTTCATGCCACCGGGTGTCAATATCGACGTACTGGTACGGGTGCTGGTGGGCATCACGCTGTTTGCCGCCGCCTATTCGGCCGAGGTGATCCGCGGCGGTTTGCAGGCGGTCCCCAAGGGCCAGGTCGAAGCAGCTGCCACGCTGGGACTGTCGTACTGGCAAACCCAGCGCAAGATCGTGCTGCCACAAGCCCTGGCCATGGTGGTTCCGGGCATCATGAACAACTTCATCTCAACCTTCAAGGACACCTCACTGGTGACCATCGTGAGTCTGTATGAATTGACCGGTGCCATGAGCCTGGCACTCAATTCGGACGCCAACTGGCGCCCCTTCACGATCGAGGGCTACATCTTCATCGCCCTGATCTATTTTGTCTTTTGTTTCTCCATGTCGCGCTACAGCCACTGGGTTGAGACGCAGGTCAACAAGAGTAAATTAAGATAACTTTGCGGGGCAGACCGCAGCTGCACAAAGTGAGCAAGCTCTGTTCCCAACTGATTAAAAACTAGCGGGACAGACCAAGATTTGCAATGCAAATTTGCCCTGTCTTCAATCGATTAAACCTATTTTTCATTTAAAAATATGTCTCAAACCCAAACCCCCTCCCCTATCATCACTTTCGACAAAGTCAATAAGTGGTACGGCAACAACTTTCATGTGCTGCGCGACATTGATCTGACGGTCGCCAAGGGTGAGCGTATCGTCATTTGCGGGCCATCGGGTTCCGGCAAATCCACCTTGATCCGCTGCATCAACCGGCTTGAAGAGCACCAGCAAGGTCACTTGACGGTCGACGGCATCGAGCTCACCGACGATGTCAAGGCCATTGACGCCGTGCGCAAGGAAGTGGGCATGGTGTTCCAGCAGTTCAACCTGTTCCCGCACCTGACGGTGCTGGAAAACCTGACACTGTCACCGATGTGGGTGGGTAAGATGCCCAAAAAAGATGCCGAAGAAAAAGCCATGGTCCAGCTCAATCGGGTGCGTATTGCCGAACAGGCCAACAAGTACCCGCTGCAGCTCTCGGGTGGTCAGCAGCAGCGTGTGGCCATTGCCCGCGCCCTGTGCCTCAAGCCGAAGATCATGCTGTTTGACGAACCCACCAGCGCGCTTGATCCCGAGATGATCAAGGAGGTGCTCGACGTGATGATTGCCATGGCCGATGAAGGCATCACCATGCTCTGCGTGACCCACGAAATGGGCTTTGCCAAGGCCGTGGCCGACCGGGTGATCTTCATGGACCAGGGCCAGATCGTCGAGCAGAACAACCCGCACGACTTCTTCAACAACCCACAAAGCGATCGTAGCAAAGACTTTTTGTCGAAGATATTAGGGCACTGACCAAGACCCCGTAGGGCGGACTTCAGTCCGCCATGCTCCCGGGGGACGGGTTTCAAACCGCCTGGTCGACTGAAGTCGACAACAAACCCGAACAATGGGTTTATGAAGAAGAACAAAGCAGTGCAATACCAGCCTAACTGCCAGCCACCTTCATCTTGTTGATGAGGATCGAACCCACGGTTTTGGCGCCGTAGTTGTACGCATCAGCACCCACCGCCACGATGCCCTTGAGCATGGCCTTCATGTTGCCGGCAATGGTGATCTCATGCACCGGATAGGCAATGCGGCCGTTCTCGACCCAGAAGCCGCTGGCACCGCGCGAATAGTCGCCGGTCACGTAGTTGACGCCGCTGCCCATCAGTTCGGTCACAAACAGGCCGGTTCCCAGGCGGTGCAACATGGCGTCAAGGTCGTCACCGGCACGGGTCAGGCGCGAGCTGAGCGTCAGGTTGTGGGAACCGCCGGCGTTACCGGTGGTTTTTAACCCCAACTTGCGCGCCGAGTAGCTGCCCAGAAAATAGCCCTGTACCCTGCCCGCTTCAACCACGCTACGGGCCTGCACGCGCACACCTTCGTCGTCAAACGGTGAACTGCCCTTGCCGCGCTTGATGAACGGGTCTTCCAGAATATCGATATGCTTGGGAAAAGCCGGTTTACCCAGGCTGTCAAGCAAAAAGCTGCTCTTACGGTACAAGGCGCCGCCGCTGATGGCCTGCACGAAGCTGCCCAACAGGCCAGCCGCCAACGGCGACTCAAACAGCACCGGGCATTCGGTGGTGGCAATCTTGCGGGCGTGCAGTCGGCTTAAAGCGCGCTCGGCGGCGTAACGCCCCACCGCTTGCGGGCTGGCCAGATCGGCCGCATTACGTTGCGAGCTGTACCAGGCATCGCGCTGCATATCGTCGCCCTTACCGGCAATCGGCGACACCGACAAGGAATGGCGCGAACTGGCATACCCGCCGCGAAACCCGTGCGTATGGGCGCTGAAAAAATGCGACTGCTGGGCCGACACGCCGGCCCCCTCGCTGTTGGTGATGCGCTTGTCCACAGCAAACGCAGCCGCTTCGGCTTGCAGCGCGATGTGCGCCGCATCTTCGCTGGTGATGGTCCAGGGGAAAAACAGCTCCAGGTCGGTGCGCTGTTCCTCAGGCCGAGCAATATCGACCTCATCAGGCAGGGCCGCAAACGGGTCTTCGGCGGTGAAACGGGCAATGTCAAAAGCGGCCTGTACTGTCTGCTCAATGGCCGCCTGAGAAAAATCGGACGTACTGGCGTTGCCACGGCGCTGACCCAGGTGCACGGTGATGCCAAGGGACTTGTCGCGGTTGCGTTCCACGTTTTCCAACTCGCTCAAGCGCGCCGACACACTCAGACCGCAGCCCTCCGAGGCGTGCGCCGCGGCATCGGTGGCACCGAGTTTTTTGGCATGGGCCAGCGCCGAATCGACCAGACCTTCAAAAAAAGTACGGCTGTAGCTGAAGCCGTTGGCTGGCACATCTGCGCTTTTGGCAGGGGACAGAGAGGCGGTGCGGCTTGATTTGGAAGCGCGCTTGGGCGTGTTGGATTTGTTCATAGCGCGGCTATGATACTTGTCTATGTCAAGAAAACTCAAAAAAGGCTATTTTGTACGTGGTGAGTTCGTCGCCGAAGGCAGCGAACGCGACCTGGAGCTCAAAGCCGAGCTCAAAGGCACCGACGACCAAAGCCGCACCGACCTCAAACGCGAAAGCACCGAGCTGCAAAAGCTGGGCGCCGATCTGCTCGACCTTCGCGCCGATTTACTGGCGCGGCTGGACCTGTCCGACAAGTTCAAGGACGCCATTGCCGACGCCAAACGCATCACCAACTTCGAAGGCAAACGCCGCCAGATGCAGTTCATCGGCAAGCTCATGCGCAAGCTCGAGCCCGAGGTGCTCGAAGCGGTCAAAAAAACGCTCAGCGAAGAAGCCACAGGCTCGGCCGCCGACAACCTGGTGCTGCATCAGGCCGAAATCTGGCGTGATCGGCTGATTGCCGACGACGATGCCGCCGCCCAATGGATCACCCAGAACCCCAGCTGTGACAGCCAGGAACTGCGCGCACTGATTCGCCAGGCACGCAAGGACGCCAAGCCGTCCAAACCCGGCGCACTGCCACGCCATGGCCGCGCCTACCGTGAAATATTCCAGATGGTGCGCGAGCAGCTCGGTGCCATCCCGCCGCACGACCATACTGACGTACCGTTCAGCCCCGCCAGAGAAGCCTCATGAACACACCCGCTGCCAACCCCTACCCACCCGTCAAGATCGGTATTGTGTCGGTCAGCGACCGCGCGTCTGCGGGTGTTTATGTCGACAAGGGTCTGCCCGCGCTACAAGAGTGGTTGAGCCGCACCCTGAAGAACCCGTTGCAATTCGAGCCACGCCTGATCCCCGACGAGCAGGCCACCATCAGCGCCGCACTAATCGAGTTGGTAAATGCAGGCTGCGCCCTGGTGCTTACCACCGGCGGCACCGGCCCGGCCCTGCGGGACGTCACACCCGAAGCCACGCTAGCGGTAGCACACAAGGAAATGCCCGGCTTTGGCGAACAAATGCGCCAGATCAGCCTGAACTTTGTGCCCACGGCCATTCTGTCGCGCCAGGTGGCCGTGATCCGCAATCAGACCCTCATCATCAACCTGCCGGGTCAACCCAAGTCCATCGCCGAAACCCTGGAAGGCCTGCGCAACGCCGACGGCAAGTCAGTGGTGCCCGGCATCTTTGCTGCCGTGCCCTACTGCATCGACCTGATCGGCGGGCCGTACCTGGAAACCGACGAAGCGGTGTGCAAGGCCTTTCGGCCCAAAACCGCGGTCCGGAGTTTTCCCGTTACACCGTAGCGCCCGAGCGCAGCTCATGAGCACTTTCTGGTTGATACCGGAATCGATTCAAGATCGCTGCGGTGCGATCTCACTGGCGTAGTCGTAAAGCGCGCCCAGAATGGCTTCGTCGCGCTCACTGGCATTTTCGGCCAGTTTGTCGAGTGCTTCAAACAAGGCGTCCAGCGTTAGCGCCCCGCCCTCACCGTCAAACAGGCGGGCCGCGCGATGGGTTTCCCAGGCTTGTGCTTCTTCCGCGCTGAGGCTTTGCGGGAAATTGCGCGCGCGGTAGCGCAACAGCAACTCTGACAAACGCGCGTCTTCAAACGCGGGCCGGGCCGTGGCCAGCTCGGCCAGGCTGCAGCGGCGCAAATCGTTGAGGCGGCGGCGATCCGCATTGCCGACAAAACCACCATACAGGTCTTCATCCACATCCACCACGACTGCCGCCGGCCGGGCAAACACCTGGGCCCAGATGGCACTCATGTCGGGCAAATCACGGGCGGCTGCAGCATGCTGCAGCTGGGCCACCACGTCGACGCCCCAACGCTCGGCCATGGCCGGGCTCAGCACCTTGAGCTTGCTCATGACCATGGGCGACTTGTTGAGGTGCACCGACTTGACCGGCAGGCGACGCATGCCTTCGGGCAAATCGGCAGATTTGCTGAACAAGCGCAAACGGATCTGCTCGGCGTTCAAGCTGGCCAGCTCACTTGGGTCAAAAGCCAGGTCCCAGGCCAGCAACTCGTTTTTGTTGGCCGGATGCATGGTCAGCGGCCACATCAGGGCGACACAGCCGCGTTCGGGCGCAAACATGCCAGAAATATGCACAAAGGGCTTGGCGTGGGCCAAGCTGGTGGGTAAGCCCAGCTCAGCCATGACACCGTCCTTTTTGTGCAAACCAAAACAGAAATCAAACAGCTTGGGCTGCGCGGTCTTGATGAGCCGCGCCAGGCCGATGGTGGCCTGCACGTCGCTCAGGGCATCATGCGCTGCCGTGTGCAGCAGGCCGTTGGCCGCGCTCAGGTCGGTTAATTTGAAGCTGGGCTTGCCATCGGGCTTGCTGGGCCACTGGATGCCATCAGGGCGCAAGGCATAGGCGGTACGCACCACATCCAGCACATCCCAGCGGCCGCAGCCGTTCTGCCATTCGCGCGCATAGGGGTCGATCAAATTGCGCCAGAACATGAAGCGCGTGATCTCGTCGTCAAAGCGAATGGTGTTGTAACCCACGCCCACGGTGCCGGGCTCGCTGAAAAGCCGCTCAATCTGCGCAGCGAACTGGTGTTCAGGCAGGCCTTTTACCAGACATTCCTGGGGTGTGATACCGGTGATCAAGCAGGCCTGCGGTTCAGGCAAAAAATCGTTGGCGGGCTGGCAATACAGCATGACCGGTGCGCCGATCGGGTTGAGGTCAGCGTCGGTGCGAATGGCGGCAAACTGCGCCGGTCGGGTTTGCCGAGTATTGGCACCAAAGGTTTCGTAGTCGTGCCAGAGAAAAGTGTGCATCAGGGTGGGGTCCGGGTCAATCAGGCTTGGG
Organism: Burkholderiales bacterium RIFOXYD12_FULL_59_19; assembly: GCA_001771065.1. GTDB lineage: Bacteria > Pseudomonadota > Gammaproteobacteria > Burkholderiales > Burkholderiaceae_C > Rhodoferax. The sequence continues at coordinate 88,583 of MESQ01000005.1, forward strand.
CTTGTCGCTGTGGGAGACGTCATAACCATCAGCCACGTAAGCTGGGCCTTTCATGAGCCAGACGATCACACAACCGATAGAGATCGTCAGCACCGCCGTTAAGAGCAGCACAGCCAGGCCGATCATGGCAAAGTCAAAAACCTCAATGTGCCGTTCGATCTCGGCGGCACTGCCTTCGGTATAAAACAGCCGCACCAGCCCCGACAGCAGCAGGGGCAACAGGCTGCCCAGCACCAGCACACGCGGCATCAGGCGCAGCAAACGCAGCTCAAAGCCGTAAGGCGTACGCTGGTAACCGGGGAGTTTTCTGAGCCAGTTCATGGTGTCACAGGATGAAAAAAGGTCAAAGCCATTTTTGCATGAACTGCGCCTGCCCCATGGCCGGGTCCAGTTGGTAATTGTCGAAGCCCAGCCGCCGGTACAGTTTTTGGGCCGGTGTGTTGCCTGCGAGTACCTCCAGCGTGAGTTTGCAGGCACCCCGTGTGCGCGCCAGTTGCTCGACCAGCGCCAGCATCTGCTCCGCCACGCCCTGGCCGCGGTGCGATGCCAGCACCACCACGTCATGCACGTTAACCAGCGGTTGGCAAGCAAAGGTGGAAAAGCCCTCGACACAGTTGACCAGGCCAACAGGCAGGCCAGCCACAGTCGCATCAAATGCCAGCACACTGAACATGTAAGCCCTAGCTGCCAGGGCTTGCGGCAAGTTGGTCTTGGCAAAATCAGACAAGGGCTCGGCGCCACCCATGGGGTCACGGGCATAACCGTCGAGCAAATCCAGCAGGGCCTGCATGTGCTGCGGGTTGGTGTAGTCGGCTTGGCAAAGCGTCAGAGAAGTAATCGCAGTCATGGGATCCTTAGCCGCTGATGGTGTTGGCAATACGCTCGGCACAGGCTTTGGCCTGATCCGGATCACGCGCCTCGACCATGACCCGTACCATGGGTTCGGTGCCGCTGGCGCGGATCAGCACCCGGCCGTTTTGGCCCAGTTCCGCTTCCACGGCCAGGGTTTCAGACGCCAGCCTGTCACTGGCGCGCCAGTCCTGCCCGGGTTTGAGTCGGATGTTGATGAGTGTTTGCGGAAACAGCGTGACCCCGCTGAGCAGTTCGGCCAGTGACTTGCCGCTGCGCACGCTGGTTTGCAGCACCTGCAGGGCAGAAATGAGTCCGTCGCCGGTGGTGTGCTGGTCCAGCGCCAGCAAGTGGCCCGAACCCTCACCGCCGAGCAACCATTTGTTTTTTTCCAGTTCTTCTAGCACGTAGCGGTCCCCCACCTTGGCACGCACCAGGGGCACCCCGCGCGCTTGCAAAGCCAGTTCCACCGCCATATTGGTCATGAGGGTGCCGACCACACCGGGCACCGCCTTGCCGCGGCGCAGGCGGTCATCGACCATCAGGTAAAGCACTTCGTCGCCGTTGAACAGACGGCCATCGGCATCAACCACCTGCAAGCGGTCGGCATCGCCATCCAGGGCAATACCCACGTCGGCCCGATGCAGCCTGACCGCTTCGATAAGCGCCTCGGGGTGGGTAGCGCCAAAGCCTTTGTTGATGTTCAGACCATCCGGCGAACAACCGATGGCAATCACCTCGGCACCCAGTTCATGGAACACCTTGGGGGCAATTTGATAGGCAGCGCCGTTGGCCGCATCGACCACAATGCGCAAGCCTTTGAGCGACAGGTTGTTGGCAAAAGTGCTTTTGCAGAACTCAATGTAACGGCCGGCGGCATCGTCCAAGCGCCGTGATTTACCCAGGTTGGCAGAGTCCACCCAGACCGGCTCCTGGCGCAGCGTGGCTTCGACGTCGCGCTCCCAGGCATCGGGCAACTTGGTGCCCTGGGCGCTGAAAAACTTGATGCCATTGTCGTCAAACGGATTGTGGCTGGCGCTGATGACCACACCCAGCGAGGCGCGTTGCGCCCGTGTCAGGTAAGCCACCCCCGGCGTTGGCAAAGGGCCGAGCAGCACCACATCGACCCCGGCCGAATTAAAACCACTCTCCAGCGCGCTCTCCAACATGTAGCCGGAAATTCGGGTGTCCTTACCAATCAGCACGGTGGGTTTGGCCTCATGGCGTTTCAGCACTCGACCGACAGCATGGGCCAGCTTGAGGGTAAAGTCTGCCGTGATGGGTACCTGCCCGACCGTACCGCGGATGCCGTCGGTACCAAAATATTGCCTAATCATTGCTCTGCCTTCACCTGAGTCTTGAAACAAACAACGGCTATCTTATCGCCTCCAGCACCCGCATGGCTTGCACGGTTTCCTTGACATCATGTACCCGCAGCACCGAGGCGCCACGCTCAGCGGCCAGCAGCGCTGCCGCCAGGCTGGGCGCCAGTCGCGCAGAAGCTGGCAGGGCGGTACCGGGCGGCGCCGTACGCGGCACCATACCCGCCAGCGACGACTTGCGCGACCAGCCCGCCAGCAAGGGGTAACCCGTCTGCAGCAGCTCGGCCTGGCGCGCCAGCAAGGCAAAATTTTGTGCCACGGTTTTACCAAAGCCGATACCTGGGTCCAGCATGATTCTGGATTTCTCCACGCCGAGCGCCTGTAAATCCTCGGCTACCTGTTCCAGGAAGTCGCGCACCTGCGGCAACACATCGCCCTGCATCGGCGCCACTTGCATGGTCTGGGGATCACGGTGCATGTGCATCAGACAGACGCCACAGCGGGGGTGCGCCGCCACCACCTCGGTAGCGTGCAGGCTTGGTGCGCCCACATCGCCCTCATGCCATCGCAGGGCCCAGATGTCGTTGATGATGTCGGCGCCCAGGTCCAGCGCGGCCTGCATCACCTGTGGCTTGTAACTGTCCAACGACACCGGCACACCCAGACGGACCGCCTCGCGCAGCACCGGAATGACGCGGTCCAGCTCCTCATCCAGACTGACCTGCGGCGCTCCCGGACGAGTGGACTCACCGCCAATGTCGAGGATATCGGCACCATCACGGATCAGTTGTTCGCAGTGCCGAATCGCGGCCAGCGTGGAACCATGCTGGCCACCGTCCGAGAATGAATCCGGCGTGACGTTGACGATACCCATCACTTTGGGACGCGTCAGGTCAATTTGATAACGACTGGTTTGCCAATACATAGTCAAAACCTGTGCTGAAAATTTGTCAGATAAAAAAAACGGGGCCGCAGCCCCGTTGTTGGATTTATACGCTCAGGCCGCATGGGGGGCAGCATCCGGATTGACGGCCGGTGTGCCGCCGCTGCCGGTGTCTGAACTGGACGCCGGCACGCGTGGTGACCAGTCCTTGGGCGGCCGTGGCGGCTTGCCGGCCATGATGTCGTCAAGCTGGTCACTGTCGATGGTTTCCCACTCCAGCAAGGCCTTGGCCATCACGTGCATGTGCTCACTGTGCTCTTCGATCAGGCGGCGCGCCAGGGCGTACTGCTCGTCGATGATGCGCCTCACTTCAGCATCGACCTTTTGCATGGTCTCTTCGCTCATATTAGTGGTCTTTGTGACCGAGCGACCCAGGAACACTTCTCCTTCATTTTCAGCATACACCATCGGCCCAAGTGCTGCCGTCATGCCATAACGCATGACCATGTCACGGGCGATGTGGGTGGCGCGCTCAAAGTCGTTGCTGGCGCCGGTGGTCATTTGGTTCATGAACACTTCTTCGGCAATACGGCCACCAAACAGCATGCTGATCTGGTTCAGCATGTACTCTTTGTCGTAGCTGTAGCGGTCTTGCGCCGGCAAGCTCATGGTAACGCCCAAAGCACGGCCACGCGGGATGATGGTGACCTTGTGCACCGGGTCGCACTTGGGCAGCAGCTTGCCGATCAGGGCGTGCCCCGACTCGTGGTAGGCCGTGTTGCGGCGCTCGCTCTCGGGCATGACCATACTCTTGCGTTCCGGGCCCATCAGAATCTTGTCCTTGGCTTTCTCGAAGTCCTGCATCTCCACGGTACGAGCGTTACGTCGCGCCGCCATCAGGGCGGCTTCGTTGCACAAATTGGCCAGGTCAGCACCTGACATGCCAGGCGTGCCACGGGCGATCACGGCCGGGTTGACGTCCGGGCTCAAGGGCACCTTACGCATGTGCACATTCAAAATTTGCTCACGGCCACGAATATCGGGCAGCGTCACGTAGACCTGGCGGTCAAAGCGGCCCGGGCGCAGAAGTGCCGCATCCAGAATGTCCGGGCGGTTGGTGGCAGCCACCACAATCACACCAACATTGGTTTCGAAGCCGTCCATTTCGACCAGCATCTGGTTCAGTGTTTGCTCGCGCTCATCGTTACCGCCGCCCAGACCGGCGCCGCGCTGGCGACCGACCGCGTCAATTTCGTCGATGAAAATGATGCAGGGCGCATTTTTCTTGGCGTTGTCAAACATGTCACGCACCCGCGAGGCACCGACACCGACAAACATCTCAACAAAGTCGGAGCCCGAAATGCTGAAGAAAGGCACCTTAGCTTCACCGGCAATGGATTTGGCCAACAAGGTTTTACCGGTACCCGGTGGGCCAACCAGCAGCAAGCCGCGCGGAATACGACCACCCAACTTTTGAAATTTGGCGGGGTCTTTCAAAAAGTCAACCACCTCTTTCACTTCTTCTTTGGCTTCGTCGCAACCTGCCACGTCGGCAAAAGTCACGGTATTGGTGTTTTCATCAAGCAGGCGCGCCTTACTCTTGCCAAAGCTGAAAGCGCCGCCTTTGCCGCCCCCCTGCATCTGGCGCATGAAGTAGACCCAAACACCAATCAAGAGCAGCATCGGGCCCCAGCTGACCAGCAGCGTCATCAGGAGCGAACCTTCTTCGCGTGGGCGCACGTCAAATTTGACGTCATTGGCAATCAAGTCACCCACCAGGCCCCGGTCAAGGTAAGTGGCTGTGGTGCGCACCTTGCGGTCGTCACTGGTGACGGCCAGAATTTCTGTGCCGCTCTGGCCTTCCTGGATGATGGCACTTTTGATCCGGTTGCCGCGAACTTCTTCCAGAAAGTCCGAGTAACCCAGATAGCCGGCCCCTGCCGTCGGACGCGTGTCAAATTGCTTGAAGACGGTGAACAACACCATCGCAATGACCATCCAGACCGCAATTTTCGAAAACCATGGATTGTTCAAGCCAAACTCCAGTAAATAAGCATTCAATCAAACATTAGCACAATGGTCACAATTCTAGGCTTTTCAAGGCGCGCTTTGGCAAGCCAACACCAGCAGCCACAGCGTCTGCAAGGAATTCAGCGGGTTCTCAGCTGAAGGCCAATCAGAAATGTTTCTGACGACTTGTCGCGTGAGGCCTTGGGCTTGAGCCGTTTGACCGTGACAAAAGTTTCCCTAAAGCGCTGGTACAAGGCGTCGTAACTGCCGCCATGGAACACTTTGGCTACCAGCGCGCCTTCAGGCTTGAGGTGATCCTGCGCAAATTCAAGCGCCAGTTCAATCAAATGTTCAACGCGTGCCGCGTCGGCCGAGCTGATGCCTGACAGGTTGGGCGCCATGTCGGAGATCACCACATCCGCCCGCTGGCCCTGCATGTGTTTTGCCAATTGGGCCAGCACCTCATCTTCGCGTAGATCGCCCTGAATGAATAACACGTCCTCGATCGGCTCCATGGGCAACAGATCAAGCGCGATGATGCGGCCATTGAGCGCGCCTGCAGCCGCTCCACCACCGGTGGCCGATTTGGGTGACAGCTTGCGCCGCACATACTGGCTCCAGGCCCCCGGTGCCGAACCTAGGTCCACCACCAACTGACCCGGCTTGATCAGGTGCAGGGTTTCGTCAATTTCCTGCAACTTGTAGGCCGCCCGCGCCCGGTAACCGTCTTTTTTTGCCAACTTGACATAGGTGTCGTTGACGTGGTCGTTGAGCCATGCCCTATTGACCTTGCTGCTTTTAACTGCTGATTTCATAGTTCTCACCGATAATACTGTTATGTCTCAAATTCAACTGACCCCCGCCCAACGCAAAGCGCATCGCGCCGACGCCCACCACCTCGACCCCGTGGTCATGGTCGGTGGCGACGGCCTGACCGACGCCGTCAAAAAAGAAGCCGATGCCGCGCTGAAGGCACATGGCCTGATCAAGGTACGCGTCTTCTCTGACGACCGTGCCGCCCGCGAAGCCATGTTTCAAACCCTGGCCGACGAACTCAATGCCGCCCCAATCCAGCATATCGGCAAATTACTGGTGCTGTGGCGACCGCTGCCCGAGCGCGAAAAAACTGCCGACGAAGACCGCAAACCCGGCCCGCGTGAAGTCAAGGTGCTCAAGTACAGCACCCGTGGCGGCCAACGCCCCGAGGTCAAAACCCTGCGCGTGCTGGGCAACCAGCGGCTCACGTCAGGTGGCCAGGTGAAACGCTCCAAGCCCAAACAGATCAGCATCAAAAAACGCAGTCAAACCTGACATCTTGCAGGACAAACCAACTTAGGAACAAAGGCGGACTGTAGGGCGAACTTCCGTCCGCCATGGTGTTTGTAGGGCGGGTTTCAACCCGCCATGGTCGACTGAAGTCGACCCTACAGAACCCGACAAAACACCAGACCCCTTGGGCTTTAACCAGACTTTCGGGTCATCTTCCAGAACGTCACCCCGGCACACAGCCACTGCAGCGCAAACATGACGCTGCCCACGCTATGCCACAGTCGCAAATTCTCCCGATTCACGATCCGGGGAGCAATGGCAAATTCCGACAGCAGCGCCAACAACACCCCAAGCAACATGAACATCATGGCGGACTGCGCTCGCCCGGTCTCAGGGTTCCCCTGATCCGGCCGGTGCAGCAGCAACAGCAACAGACCACACCCGGTACTGAGCCAGGTTTGCGCAGTAAACAACTTGGCTGCCATGCCACCTGCCAAGGCCGGGCTGGGCAAATGCGCAAACAGCGATGGCACAACCAATGCGCCCAGGGCGGTCAGACTGCCCCACCATAGGGCGGCCAGCCAGGGGGCCAAAACCTGAGCGCGTGCGGCCATTTAGCAGTAGCTAACCGACATCACTTCGTAGCGGCGCAAGCCTGCCGGGGCCTGCACTTCGGCCGTGTCACCTTCGACCTTGCCAATCAGGGCGCGGGCAATCGGGCTGTTGATGTTGATCAGACCAAGTTTCAGATCGGCCTCGTCTTCACCGACGATCTGGTAGCTGACTTTTTGTCCGGACTCTTCGTCTTCAAGGGCAACCGTGGCACCAAACACCACCCGACCATCGGCATGGAGTTCCGTCGGATCAATGATTTGTGCGGCCGACAGTTTGCCTTCAATTTCCTTGATGCGACCTTCGACAAAACCTTGTTTGTCCTTGGCCGATTCGTATTCGGCGTTCTCGCTCAGGTCACCCTGTGCGCGCGCTTCGGCAATGGCGTTGATGACCGCTGGTCGCTCAAACGCTTTGAGTTGATGCAACTCGGCCTTGAGTTTGTCAGCACCACGTTTGGTAAGGGGAAGGGTCGCCACGTTCAGCTCCGTGAATAAGGTGAAAAAAATGACACCGCCGAACGTTGCCGTTCGGCGGTGTGAACTGGATTATGCCGTGAATATCGGACGAAAACCGACGATCTGGACCGAGGCTTAGGTCAATGCCAATTGCGCGTGCATCTCCTGCACAGAAATCACATCGAGCGCGTCCATGTAACGCATACCCTCCACAGCCGCTTCTGCCCCTGCAATGGTGGTGAACGTGGTGACCTGGGCCAGCAGAGCCGAGGTGCGGATCTGGCGTGAATCAGCAATTGCATTGCGACGCTCTTCGACGGTGTTGATGACCAGCACAATCTCGTCGTTTTTGAGCATGTCGACAATGTGGGGACGCCCTTCGGTGACCTTGTTGACGACACCACAGGGCACACCGGCGGCATTGATGGCGGCAGCCGTACCCTTGGTCGCCACCACAACAAAGTTCATCGCCACCAGTGACCTGGCCACCTCTATGGCACGCTGTTTGTCGTTGTTCTTGACCGACAGGAAGACCTTGCCGGAGGGCTCGCCGGTCACTGTGAAAGGCCGCGGTAACTTGCTGCCTGCCCCCATTTGCGATTTGACGAAGGCTTCGCCAAAGGTCTTGCCGACACCCATGACCTCGCCCGTGGATTTCATCTCGGGGCCGAGGATGGTGTCGACGCCGGGAAACTTGACGAACGGGAAGACGGCTTCCTTGACACTGAAATAAGGCGGATCAACCTCACGACCGATGCCCTGCGAGGCCAGCGTTTGACCGACCATACAACGCGCCGCCACCTTGGCCAGTTGCACACCCGTGGCTTTAGAGACGAAGGGCACGGTGCGCGAGGCCCGCGGGTTGACTTCGAGCACAAAAATCACATCCTGCCCGTCAAGGTGCTGAATCGCAAACTGCACGTTCATCAGCCCCACCACGTTCAGGCCATGGGCCATGGCGGCGGTCTGGCGCTTGATCTCAGACACTGTTTCGGCACTCAGGCTGTAGGGCGGCAGCGAGCAAGCAGAGTCGCCACTGTGCACACCGGCCTGTTCGATGTGTTCCATCACACCACCAATGTAAGTCTGGCCGCTGGCATCACGCACACAGTCCACGTCACACTCGATGGCGTCGTTCAAAAAGCGGTCCAGCAGCACCGGCGAGTCATGCGACACCTTGACCGCTTCGCGCATGTAGCGCTCCAGGTCGCGCTGCTCGTGCACAATTTCCATGGCACGGCCACCGAGCACGTAGCTCGGGCGCACCACCAGCGGGTAACCCAGGGCGGCGGCTTTTTCCAGGGCTTCGGGCTCGGTGCGGGCTGTGGCGTTGGGTGGTTGGCGTAATTTCAGTTCATGCAGCAGCTTCTGGAAGCGCTCGCGGTCTTCAGCGGCGTCGATCATGTCGGGGCTGGTGCCAATAATTGGCACACCATTGGCCTCCAGATCAAGTGCCAGCTTCAAGGGGGTTTGACCGCCATACTGCACGATCACACCATAGGGCTTTTCCTTGTCGACAATCTCCAGCACGTCTTCGAGCGTCAGCGGCTCGAAGTAGAGGCGATCCGACGTGTCATAGTCAGTCGAGACGGTTTCGGGGTTGCAGTTGACCATGATGGTCTCGAAACCATCTTCGCGCATGGCCAGCGCCGCATGTACACAGCAGTAGTCGAATTCGATGCCTTGGCCAATGCGGTTCGGGCCGCCACCGAGCACCATGATTTTTTTGTTGTTGGTGGGTGCGGCTTCACACTCGGCGCCTTCGGCCTCGTAGGTGGAATACAGGTAGGCGGTGTTAGTGGCAAATTCAGCCGCGCAGGTATCCACCCGCTTGTACACCGGACGCACGCCCAGGGCATGACGACGCGCACGCACCGCCGTGTCGCTGGTCTTGAATTGCTTGGCCAGGCGGCGATCAGAAAAACCTTTTTGTTTGAGCGCACGCAGGGTGGCCGCATCAATCGAATCGAGCGCGGTGCCCACGGCCGGTTGCGGCAGTTGTTCGATTTCAAGTTCGATCTTGACGATTTGCTCGATCTGCACCAGGAACCAACGGTCAATCTTGGTGAGTTCAAACACCTCATCCACGCTCCAGCCGGCAGCAAAGGCGTCACCCACGTACCAGATACGATCAGGCCCGGGCTCACCGAGTTCACGCTCCAGGATTTCGCGGTCCTGGGTCTTCTCGTTCATGCCGTCCACACCGACTTCCAGTCCGCGCAGGGCTTTCTGGAACGACTCCTGGAAGGTGCGACCCATGGCCATGACCTCGCCCACACTCTTCATCTGGGTAGTGAGGCGGCTGTCGGCAGCGGGAAATTTCTCAAAGGCAAAACGCGGGATCTTGGTCACCACGTAGTCGATGCTGGGCTCAAAGCTGGCCGGTGTAGCACCTCCGGTGATCTCGTTCTTGAGTTCATCCAGCGTGTAACCGACCGCCAGCTTGGCCGCTACCTTGGCAATTGGGAAACCCGTGGCCTTGGAGGCCAGCGCGCTGGAGCGGCTGACGCGCGGGTTCATCTCGATCACCACCATGCGCCCGTCTTTGGGGTTGATGGAAAACTGCACGTTGGAGCCGCCGGTATCAACCCCGATCTCGCGCAGCACGGCGAGCGAGGCGTTGCGCAAAATTTGGTATTCCTTGTCGGTCAGCGTCTGCGCCGGTGCCACCGTGATTGAGTCGCCGGTGTGCACACCCATCGGGTCCAGGTTCTCGATCGAGCACACGATGATGCAGTTGTCAGCGGTGTCGCGCACCACTTCCATCTCGTACTCTTTCCAGCCCAAGAGCGACTCTTCGATCAGCAACTCGTTGGTAGGCGAGGCTTCCAGACCGCGCTTGCAGATCACGACAAATTCTTCGGGGTTGTAGGCAATGCCGCCACCGGTCCCGCCGAGCGTGAAACTGGGGCGGATCACGGTCGGGAAACCGACTGTCTTCTGCACGGCCCAGGCTTCGTCCATGCTGTGGGCGATGCCGGAACGGGCAGAGCCCAGACCAATCTTGGTCATGGCGTCCTTGAACTTGAGGCGGTCTTCGGCCTTGTCGATGGCTTCAGGCTTGGCACCGATCAGTTCGACCGGTTTACCGGTGGCCGCACCGGTGTACTTGGTCAGCACACCGTTGTGCCAAAGGTCGAGCGCGCAGTTGAGCGCGGTCTGGCCGCCCATGGTCGGCAGAATCGCGTCCGGACGCTCTTTGGCGATGATTTTCTCGACTGTCTTCCAGGTGATCGGCTCAATGTAAGTCACGTCGGCCGTGGCCGGGTCGGTCATGATGGTGGCCGGATTGCTGTTGATCAGGATAACCTTGTAACCCTCTTCACGCAGCGCCTTGCAGGCTTGCACGCCAGAATAGTCAAATTCGCAGGCCTGACCAATGATGATGGGGCCTGCACCAATGATGAGAATGCTTTTGATGTCGGTACGTTTTGGCATGTTGAGGAACTGCTCTCTTGTTTTATTAATTCAAATTGGCGGTGGCCAGTTTGGCTCCGAACCACAAAAACAGGCCGCCCACCAGGCTTGACAACCCGGCGGACAGCTTTTTACGCTGCGCAAATCCTTGCGCCAATTTGGCCCCGGTGACGATCAGCACCGACAGATACAGGGCGCTGAAAGTCATCAGAATGGCGCTCAGGATCAAAAACGGCACTTCCGGATGGGCATAACTGGTGTCGATGAACTGCACAAAAAACGACAGCAAAAACAAGATTGCTTTCGGATTCAGCAGGCTGATCACCAGGGCGCGGCGGAACGGCCGCTGTAAATGGGCCCCGTTGGTTGCCACACTGGAAGCGACCGGACTCGAAGCACCTGAAACGCTGGCCTGCACATCGGACTGCACACGCAAGCCGCCAAGCGCCGCGCGCAGCAAATTGAAGCCGACCCAGGCCAAGTAGGCCGCACCCACGTACTTGACCACCATGAACATGGCAGGGTAAGTACGCAGCACACCGGCGGCCCCCAGGGCGGTACACAACAATAAGATGGTATCGCCCACAAACACGCCGTAAGCGCCCTGAAAACCGGCGCGCACGCCGCGCGCGGTTGCCACCGACAACACATACAGCGAATTGGGACCAGGCAGCAAAATGATGCAAAAGGCACCAATCACATAGGTCCACAGGTCAGTGACGCCGTAAAAACTCATCCACGCGACTCCATGGCCGCCACAAAACGGTCAAACAGGTAACCAATGTCATGCGGACCGGGGGAAGCTTCGGGGTGACCCTGAAAGCAGAATGCCGGCTTGTCGGTACGTTCCAGGCCCTGCAGCGTGCCATCGAACAGGCTGATGTGGGTGGCGCGAACGTTAGCGGGCAGAGTTTTTTCGTCCACGGCAAAACCATGGTTCTGGCTGGTGATGCTGACGCGACCGCTGTCCAGGTCTTTCACCGGATGATTGGCACCATGGTGACCAAACTTCATCTTGAATGTACTGGCGCCGGACGCCAGCGCCATGATCTGGTGCCCCAGACAAATACCAAAGGTGGGGATACCACTCTCCATCAGTTCGGCGGTCGCAGCAATGGCGTAATCACAAGGCTGCGGATCACCCGGGCCGTTGCTCAGGAAGATGCCATCGGGTTGCTGCGCCAGGACATCGGCTGCCGGGGTTTGTGCTGGCACCACGGTGACCCGGCAGCCACGCTGGGCCAACATGCGCAGTATATTTTTCTTGACACCAAAGTCATACGCCACCACATGGAAACGTGGCGCGGTTTGTTCGCCAAAACCGGGCTGGCCATTGGGCTGCGGGTTGAACAGCGCCCATTCGGTCTGCGTCCAGCCATAAGTTTCCCGGGTGCTGACCACCCGGGCCAGGTCGAGACCTGCCATGCTGGGTGCGCCTTTGGCCAAAGCCACGGCTTGGTCGATGACCGCCTGGGTTACCACCTCACCGGCGGCCAGTGCCAGGATACAGCCGTTTTGCGCGCCCTGAGTGCGCAGATGGCGCGTCAACTGGCGGGTGTCAAGGTTGGCGATGGCCACGGTACCCTGTTCGCGCAAATAAGCGTCGAGCGACTGGCTGGAACGAAAATTGGAGGCCAGCAGGGGCAGGTCCTTGATGATCAAGCCTGCGGCCTGGACGCAGTCAGACTCCATGTCCTGCGCATTAACACCGTAATTGCCGATGTGCGGATAGGTCAAAGTGACAATTTGCTGGCAATAGCTGGGGTCGGTCAGGATTTCCTGGTAGCCGGTCATGGAGGTGTTAAAAACCACCTCACCCACCGTGGAACCCGTGGCCCCGATGGAATTACCAAGATAGACCGTTCCGTCTGCGAGCGCCAGGATGGCCGATGGGGTATTTCCCTTGAGAGACAAAAGCACTGGGTTCTCCGAAATAGTTACGGGTACGCCCAAGCACGCAGGAATGACTCCTGAAGCTGCTACTGACTGGGATTGGGCTTGGACTGCTACGTTGAGCGTACGCGGGTGCGAAATTGACCTGAATTATAGCCTAGGGACAACCCTAGGCCAGGTGGGCGGTGGCACTGGCGTGCAGACAAATCGCGGCGGCAGTGGCCACATTGAGCGACTCTTCACCCCCTGGTTGGGCAATACGCACATGACCACTGGCGCGTACTTCGAGTTCTGCGCAGACGCCCTGCCCTTCATGTCCCAGTGCCCAGGAACACGGCATAGGAAGCTCCTTTTTCAGAAGCGCCTGGTGCAAATACCTGCCCCGATGCGAGCTGGTTACCAGCAGCGGTACCGTCAAGATGTCCAGCTGTTCCAGCGACGCCCCCTCGACCAACTGCAGACCCCAATGGGCACCCATACCCGCGCGCAACACCTTGGCGCTCCACAAGGCGGCCGTGCCTTTGAGGGCAATGACTTGTTTGAAGCCAAAGGCGGAGGCACTGCGCAAAATGGCCCCCACATTGCCTGCATCTTGCACCCGGTCCAGGATGACGGTTGCCACATCAGACTGGATAACCGGCTCGGCCGGCAAATCAAAGACAAAACCCAGGCGCGCCGGTGACTCCAGGGTGCTAAGTTCATCAAACAACGGGTCGGTCAAGACAATGTTCTTGTGCGCTGCCTGCACGTAAGTCGCCGACGCCACCGGCCAGTAGGACGCTGAAAACAGACCGATGGTGGGCCGCACACCCCGTCCCACGGCTGCCCGCAACAAGTGGTCACCCTCGGCCCAGAGTCGCTGCTGCTTGCGGTACTCGGTATTTCCGTGGGCCAGCCGTTTGAGGTCCTTGAGCAAGACGTTGTCACGCGAGCTGATGTGCAAAACCTGGGGTGTGGTCATGGCCTGAGACCTTGCAGGACCTCGGTCACCGGACGAAAGCTGGCACGGTGAACCGGACAGGCACCCTGTGCTTGCAGGGCAGCCAAGTGCACCGCTGTGCCGTAGCCTTTGTGCTGCGCAAAGCCATAGGCGGGGTACAACGCGTCGACCTCCAGGCACCAGCGGTCACGCGTGACTTTGGCTAGAATCGATGCCGCAGAAATGGCCGCCACCAGGGCATCACCCTTGACAATGGCCTCGGCGCGCATGGCTAACACCGGCAGACGATTGCCGTCGACCAGCACCAGCTTCGGGCTCAGACGCAAGCCTTCCACCGCGCGGCGCATGGCCAGCAGGGTCGCCTGCAAAATGTTGAGGCTGTCTATTTCCTGCACGCTGGCTTGCGCCACCGAAAAACACAGGGCCTTGGCCCGGATCTCGTCAAACAGCTGCTCGCGTTTGCGGGCTGAAAGTTTTTTGGAGTCTGCCAAGCCCGTGATCGGTTGCAGGTCGTCCAAAATCACGGCAGCGGCCAGCACCGGGCCTGCCAACGGGCCACGGCCGGCCTCGTCCACCCCGGCGATCAAGCCGGTCACACCCCACTGCAACGCCATCTTTTGCATATTGGCCCGCGAATTAAGGCGCGCTCGGGCCAAACGGGACACGGCGGCGCTGCGGGAGCCGGACTTAAGGGTGGAGGAGTTGCGCGATGGCATGGGCGGCAAGTTGGGGGGTGTCGCGCTGCAACTCTGCGTGCAGCGCGCAAAAACGTTGTTCAAGAGCACGTATTTTCTCAGGCTGGCGGGCTTTTGCGTCAAGCCATTGCAAAATTTCATGCGCCAACGCTGGCGGTGTGGCGGCATCCTGCAGCAGTTCGGGCACAACAAAATCACGGCACAAAATATTAGGCAGACCCACCCAGGCTTGTAATTGCTTGCGCCGCATGATTTGCCACGACAACCAGCCCATACGGTAGGCAATGACCATGGGGCGCTTGAACAGGGCGGCTTCCAGGGTGGCCGTGCCGCTGGCGACCAGGGTGACATCACAGGCGGCAAGTACGGTATGGGATTGCCCCGCCACCAACTGCACCTGATCAACCATGCCGCTCATCTGCAGCGCTGACTCGACTTGGGCCCGGCGCGCTGGCACCACAGGAACGATGAATTTAGTGTCAGGCCGGGTTTGTAGGATCAGCTTGGCCGCCTTGAAGAAGTGCGTCGCCAGATGGGCAATTTCAGATGCGCGGCTGCCCGGCAAAATGGCGACCACCGCGTCCTGCGCTGACAAACCCAGCCTGGCGCGCGCTACGGCTTGGTCCGGCTGCATCAGAATCACATTGGCCAGCGGGTGACCAACATAGGTAGCGGCGATGCCATGGGCGGCAAGCAGAGCCGGCTCGAACGGAAAAATGCACAGCACATGGTCGACGCTGCGCTTGATTTTCTCGATCCGCTCGGCTCGCCAGGCCCAGATGGACGGACAGACAAAATGCACGGTTTTGATGCCCTGGGCCCTGAGGTCAGCTTCCAGGTCCAGGTTGAAATCTGGGGCATCGACACCAATAAAAACATCCGGAGGGTTTTGTAACAGACGGGTTCTGAGCTGGCTGCGAATGCCCACAATCTCGCGGTAACGACGCAGCACCTCCCAGCCAAAACCATGGACCGCCAGCTTGTCGTGCTGCCACCAGGCCTCAAAACCCCGCTGCGCCATCTGCGGACCACCAATGCCCACCGAATGCAAACCGGGCCAGCGCTGCTTCAAGCCATCGAGCAGCAATCCCGCCAGCAGATCGCCTGAAGTTTCACCGGCGACCAGGGCGGCTTGCATGGTATGACGCTTAAAAAGCTCAGCGCACAATGCCGCGCTGGGGCGATGCCTGGACCAGGAACGAGACCATCATCTGTACATCCGGCGCAGATTCCGGGTGGCTTTGCGTCAAATCTGCAATGCGTTCGCGTGCTGCCTGCAGGGTCAGGTCGTCACGGTACAGCGCCTTGTGCATGACCTTGACAGCGCTGATGCGTTCAGGGGAAAAACCTCTGCGGCGCAAACCTTCAAAGTTCATGGAGCGCGCCGCAGCCGGTTGCCCCTGGCACATGACAAACGGGGGCAAATCGGCAAACAGCAGAGTACACATGGCCGTCATGCTGTGAGCACCAATACGCACAAACTGGTGCACCACGGTAAAACCACCCAAAATGGCCCAGTCGCCCACATGCACGTGGCCCGCCAATTGCGAGTTGTTGGCAAAAATGGTGTGGCTGCCCACCTGGCAATCATGCGCCAGATGCACATAAGCCATCAGCCAATTGTCGTCACCGACACGTGTCACACCGACGTCACCCGGCGATCCGATGTTGAAGGTGCAAAACTCGCGAATGGTGTTGCGATTGCCGATGACCAACTCACAGGGCTCACCGGCATACTTCTTGTCTTGCGGAATGGCACCCAAGGAGGCAAACTGAAAAATGCGGTTGTCGCAGCCAATGGTGGTGTGGCCCTCAAGCACACAATGCGGGCCCACCGTGGTGCCAGCGCCAATCTTGACATGTGGACCAATCACGGTGTAAGGCCCGACCGTGACTGAACTGTCGAGCTCGGCCGTGGGGTCAACCAGGGCCGTGGCATGGATGGCGGTCAAGCGCGGCTCCTCAGGCAATTTTGCGCATGGCGCAGGTGAGTTCGGCCTCAACCGCCAGTGCGCCGTCTACGCTGGCGGAGGTCTTGAACTTGAAGATACCGGCCTTCATGCGCAGCAGTTCCACGTCCAGGATCAACTGGTCGCCGGGCTCCACCGGGCGTTTGAAGCGAACTCCTTCCATGCCCGCAAAGTAATAAACCATGTCGTCGGTGGCGCCCGAGTCCATGGCATCAAAAGCCAGCAAGGCCGCCGCTTGGGCCAGGGCTTCGAGCATCAACACCCCCGGCATCACCGGGCGGTGCGGGAAATGGCCCTGAAAAAATGGCTCGTTGATGGTGACATTTTTAAGGGCTTTGATGGTTTTTGCCTTGTCAATCGCGAGCACCCGGTCCACCAGCAAGAACGGGTAGCGGTGCGGCAATTTGGTGAGAATTTTGTAAATGTCCATCGGGAGGTCCTTAGTTTGAATTAAGTGGTTTGAGCTGCGCTTCCAGCGCACGGATACGTTCACGCAGACTGGCCAGGTGTTTGAGCGACGCGGCGTTTTTCTCCCAGGCGGCGTTGTCGTCCAGCGGGAACATGCCGGTGTAATGGCCCGGCTTGTGAATCGAGCGGGTCACCACCGATGCGGCAGAAATGTGCACCCCGTCGGCCAGCGTCAAATGCCCCAGCACAATGGCGCCGCCGCCCACGGTACAACGGGCACCAATGGTAGCGCTGCCCGCTACCCCGGCGCAGCCCGCCATGGCCGTGTGCTGGCCGATGTGGACGTTGTGGCCAATCTGGATCAGGTTGTCGAGCTTGACACCATCCTCGATCACGGTGTCTTGCAAGGCACCGCGGTCGATGCAGGTGTTGGCACCAATTTCGACATCATTGCCAATGCGTACCGCGCCCAGTTGTTCAATTTTTTCCCAGGTGCCGGCATTGGGGGCAAAACCGAAGCCGTCGGCCCCAATGACCACCCCGGCGTGGATGAGGCAGCGCTCACCCACCACACAGCGCTCGCCCAGCGTGACGCGCGACTTCAGCACCGTGTGGGCACCTACCACGGCGCCTGCTTCAACCACGCACAGTGGACCGATACGCGCACTGGAGTGCACCTGGGCCTGGGGGTCGATCACCGCACTGGAATGGATCAGCGGCACAGTGGGTGCAGTCAGGGTTTTCCTCCAGAGCTGGGTAACCTTGGCATAGTACAAATAGGGCTGATCCGTCACAATACAGGTACCACGCGCAACGGCCAAGGCCCGAAACTGAGGGCTGACGATCACACACCCAGCGTTTGATGCTGACAATAAATGCTGGTATTTGGGATGACTGAGAAAACTCAGCTGGGCCGGCTGGGCGCTCTCAAGGGAAGCCAGACCGTCGATCTGCAGATTGGCATCGCCATACAACTCGCCACCCAGCGCCTCAACAATAAATGCCAAACGCAGGGTCACGCGCAGCCAGCCTTGAACTCAGACTTACTTGGCAGCAGGCGTGTTGAGCGCCTTGATCACCTTGTCTGTCATGTCATGCTTGGGGTTGACGTACACCGCATCCTGAAAAATGAAATCGTAGTTTTCAGCCACGGCAATGTCTTTAATGACTTTATTGGCACGCTGAATCACCTGTTGCAGTTCTTCATTTTTGCGGGCGTTCAGGTCTTCTTGAAATTCGCGGCGTCTTCTTTGAAAATCGCGGTCCTGCTCAAGCAGTTGCTTTTGACGGGTCTGGCGCTGGGTTTCAGGCAAGGTGGGTGCCTCGCGCTCAAATTTGTCAGCCAAATTTTTGATGCTGGTGCCCTGGTCAACCAGCTCTTTTTCGCGCTTGGAAAACTCTTGCTCCAGCTTGGTCTGCGCCGCCTTGGCGGTGCCGGCTTCCTTGAGCACGCGGTCGGTGCTGACAAAGCCCATGCGCAACTCCTGCGCCTGCAAAGACATCGCAGACAGGCCGCACAGACTCAAGGCACAAAGATGACGTGTTAAATAGTTCATTAGAAACTGGTCCCAATCTGAAATTGCATGCCTTGAATTCTATCGTTGTTGAACTTGCGGATCGGTTTGGCAAATGCCAGACGCAATGGCCCCACGGGAGAAATCCAGCTGATCCCAACGCCCACGGACGAGCGCAAACTATTGGCATCGGCATTGATAGCCAGTCCGGCGTCAGGCCCCGCCACCAGCCCCATGTCCCAGAAGCCATAGACACGCAAGGTACGGTCATTGCCCGCGCCCGGGAAAGGTGCCAACACTTCCATGTTGACGTTGAGCTTGCGCGAGCCACCGAGCACGGTACCGCTGGCATCCACTGGCCCCAAGCTACCCTGTTCGAAACCACGCACCGAACCCAGCCCACCGCCGTAAAAATTCTTGAACACCGGATACGAGCGGCCCCCTGCCGAACTGCCCAAACCGAGTTCGGTGTTGAAGGCGGCGGTAAACTTCTTGCTCAAGGGCAGGTACTGCTGGAATTGGTAGGTGGCACGCACATACTTGGCATCACCCGCAAAAGACCACTCAGCATTGGCGCGCTGGAAACGTCCGCTGTTGGGTGCCAGGGCGCTGTCTCGGCTGTCGCGCGCCCAACCCACCGTGACGGGCAGGGCTGAACTGGAATAGCCGTATTCGTTCGCGTATTTCTGATACGAGGTCGGCAACAGCGTACCCGGAACAATCGTCGTTCGTTCAAGACCGGCACCAAAAAACACCGTGTCAATTTCGGTAAACGGTACCCCAAACCGGATGCTCCCGCCGGAAGTCTCCAGTTTGTAATAGTCCTGATCCTGATAGGGACTGCTGGTCTTGAAATACAGGTCAAAGGTACGCGACACGCCGTCTTCGGTGAAATAGGGGTCGGTGGTGTTAAGCACCACCACCCGGTTGAACTTGCTGGTATTGAGCTGTACACCCAATGAATTGCCCGAACCAAAGGCATTTTCCTGCTTCAGACCAAATGACAATCCCAAACCATCACCACTCGAATAACCGGCGCCCAAACTCAGGCTGCCCGTTGGTTTTTCAGTGACATTGACGGTCAGGTCCACCTGATCCGGGGTGCCGGGCACTTCCTGGGTTTCAATCGCAACCTCCCCAAAATAGCCCAAACGGTCCACCCGGTCACGTGACAGGCGAATTTTTTCAGCGTCATACCAGGAAGCCTCCAACTGGCGGAATTCACGGCGCACCACCACATCGCGGGTTCGGGTGTTACCGGCCACGTTGATCTTGCGCACGTAGGCCCGTCGCGACGGGTTGGCTTGCAGCACCAGGGCCACGCGGTTGTTGACACGGTCAATCTCGGGCCTGGCTTCCACACGCGCAAAGGCGTAACCAAAATTACCGAAATAGTCTGTGAACGCCTTGGTGGTTTTTGCTACATCATCGGCGTTGAATGCCTGCCCGGGGCGGATCACCACCAGCGACTTAAACTCTTCTTCCTTGCCGAGGTATTCACCCGCCAGCTTGACACTGCTCACCACATAACGCTCGCCTTCGCTGATGTTGATGTTGATGCCAATGTCGGTCTTGTTGGGCAAAATGGCTACCTGGGTCGAGTCGATCTTGAACTCCAGATAACCGCGGGTCAGGTAATAAGAACGCAGTGTCTCCAGGTCGGCGTTGAGCTTGGCGCGCGAATAACGATTGGACTTGGTGTACCAGCTCAACCAGCCGCCAGTATCCAGGTCAAACAAACCACGCAAGGTGGACTCGTCAAAGGCTTTGTTACCGACGATGCGAATCTCGCTGATATTGGCTGGATCACCTTCAACCACGGTAAAAGTCAAATTGACCCGGTTACGCTCGATCGGCGTGACCGTGGTGACGACCTGGGCGGCATACAGACTGCGGTTGATGTACTGACGCTTAAGCTCCTGCTCGGCACGATCCAACTGGGCCTTGTCGAATGGTCGGCCGTCGGCCAAACCGACATCGCGCAGGGACTTGACCAGCACGTCCTTGTCGAACTCCTTGGTGCCGACAAACTCGACATTGGCCACCGTCGGGCGTTCCTCGACCACCACCACCAGCACATCGCCATTCACTTCAATGCGCACGTCCTTGAATAAGCCCAAAGCAAACAGGCTCTGAATGGCAGCTGTTCCCTTGTCGTCACTGTAAGTGTCACCGACCCGCACCGGCAAGGAAACAAAGACGGTACCCGGTTCAACCCGCTGCAAACCTTCAATCCGGATGTCACGCACTGTGAACGGGTTGACGGCCCAGGCGGACTGGGCAACAAAAATCATGGAAGCCAGCGCGGCGCAGCTGGTGAGTCGAAAACGGTTGAGTTGCATAATTGAATTCAGTAAAAAATGGGTGCCAGCAAGCGAAACTTTTGATCAGCCAAACAGACGGGAAATATCGTTGAAAAGCGCGACCGACATCATGAGCATCAGGATGGCAATACCCCCTTGTTGGAGGCGTTCCATCCATGCGTCTGAAACTGGCCGACCAGTGACACCCTCCCAAAGATAATACATCAGGTGTCCACCATCCAGCACCGGCACCGGCAGCAAATTCAAAACGCCCAGGCTGACACTGATCAGCGCCAGAAAGATCAGGTACTGGGTTAGCCCCAGCCCCGCCGACTTGCCGGCATAGTCGGCAATGGTGAGGGGGCCGCTGATGTTCTTGATGGAGGCTTCACCGATCACCATCCGGCCCATCATCTTGAGTGTGAGGACCGACACGTCCCAGGTCTTCACCAGCGCCTGCCAGCTGCCGTCAAGCAGACCATAATTCACCAGCACCTGTTCCGGCGGCGCCCCCACATAGGCACCAATTCGGCCAATGGGCTGGTCCTGCTCCATGACGACCTGCGGCGTCACAGCAAGCTGCAGGTGCTGCCCCTCCCGCACAATGGACCACAACTGGGTTGGTGTCTTTTGATTCACCACCGATTGGCGAATCATCAGCCGCAACTGTTGACCGTCGACGATCGACTTGCCGTCGACCTGGGTGACCTCGTCGCCGGCTCGCAAACCCGCTTGCGACGCGGCAGAATCCGGCAAAATGTCGCCCATGAGCGGGCGCGACATGGGGCCCATCAAGCCAATTTTCTGGAATAATTTGGCGTCTACATCACGGCTGCCCAGGACCGAGAGCCTGAGCAAAAATTCACGCTCGGTGCTGGCATTTTCCCCTTGTACCGAAAGTCGGACGTCTTGCCCCTCAAGGACACCGCGGGTCAGTTGCCAGCGCAGGTCTTCAAAAGAACGCACCGCCACGTCGTCCTCACCGTCCAGGGCAGTGCGCAGCACCCGCTCGCCACCGACCAAGCCGGCTTGCGCGGCCATGGACTCAAGTGTCGGCGGCGCCAGGATGGCGGCTGGCAGTTGCACGCCGGTCCAGTTGACCACGCTGTACAACAACACAGCCAACAGCAAATTGGCTGCAGGGCCAGCCGCCACAATCGCGCTGCGGCGCCCCAGACTTTGGGTATTGAAGGCAAGATGGCGCTCGGTGGGTGCCACCGGGGCCTCGCGTTCGTCGAGCATCTTGACAAAACCACCTACAGGAAACAGCGCCAGCACAAACTCGGTGCCACCGGTTTTGGACTGCCAGCGCAGCAAGGGCTTGCCAAAACCAATGGAGAAGCGCAACACCTTGACCCCACAGGCCACCGCCACCCGGTAGTGGCCGTACTCATGCACAGCAATCAGCAAGGCAATGGCAACAATGAAGGCAAATAAGGTCAACATGTGATCAGACCGCCAGGCGGGTCACCACGCGTGCTGCCGCGTCACGGCTCTGCGCATCGAGTGCCAGCAAATCTTCGAGTGAACCCGGGGGCGCAGGCTGCACCTTGGACAACGTTTCAAGATTGACCACGTGCATCTGGTCAAAGCGAATCTGACCGGCTAAAAATGCGGCCACAGCGATTTCATTGGCCGCATTGAGCACAGCCGTGGTGCCCGCCGGCGCAGCCAGCACGACCCAAGCCAAAGCCAGGCCTGGAAAACGCTGACCATGACCGTGTGCATCCAAGGACTCAAATGTCAGGTCCGTCATAGCCCGAAAATCAAGCGCACTGGCACCCGACGTCATGCGCTTTGGCCACGACAGGCCATAAGCAATGGGCACTTTCATGTCGGGCGTACCCAATTGGGCCATCACGGAATGGTCGCGGTACTGCACCATTGAGTGGATGACGCTTTGCGGATGAATCACCACCTCGATTTGTCCGGGCGCCACACCAAACAAATAACGCGCCTCAATCACCTCCAGCGTCTTGTTCATCATGGTGGCGGAGTCCACCGAAATTTTTCGCCCCATCACCCAATTGGGGTGGGCACAGGCCTGGTCCGGCGTGATGTCGCCAAAGCTGGCCGGGTCGCGTTGCCGGAACGGTCCGCCCGATGCCGTCAAAATGATCTTGTCAATCTGTGTTGCCCAGCTTGTGGCGTCTTCGGGCAAGGACTGGAAAACAGCGGAATGCTCGCTATCAATCGGCAACAGCTTGGCACCACCCGCCGCCACCGCTTGCAGAAAATAGTCACCCCCGACCACCAGGGCTTCCTTGTTGGCCAGCAACAGCCGCTTTCCGGCCCGTGCCGCACCCAGACAGGAGGCCAACCCGGCGGCACCCACAATGGCCGCCATCACCACATCGACCTGCTCATGCCGGGCCACCTCAGTGATGGCGTCCGGACCCCACAGCACTTGGGTCGACAAACCCAGTGCCTGGCATTGGTGCGCCAGTTCCTGACCATGAACACTGCTGGCCATGACCGCAAAAGTTGGGCGAAATTGCACACATTGCCGCAGCAATTTGTCAACCTGGGTGGCTGCGGTCAACGCAAACACCTCGAAACGGTCCGGGTGCAATGACAACACTTCCAGGGTGCTGACACCAATGGAACCGGTCGACCCAAGAATCGCAACCCGTTGTTTTTTCAAACCCGTTGAATCCAGCATGGTCACTTTCAAAATGAGTAAAGCATCATGGCCAACGGCAAACTGGGCAACAAGGCGTCGACCCGGTCCAACACCCCACCATGCCCTGGCAACAGCTTGCTGCTGTCCTTGACGCCAGCGCTGCGCTTGACCAAGGACTCGATCAAGTCGCCCACCACACTCATGGCCGCCATGAACAAACACGCGATCACCACAAACACCACGCCACGCCCGGCCAGGTGGCTATAAAAACTGGGCACGGCAGGTTGCGCCCACAGATCAAAACGGGTCCAGGCCCAGGCCAGCAGCAACACGGCCACCATGCCACCCCAGACCCCTTCCCAGCTTTTGCCGGGGCTGATGGAAGGTGCCAATTTACGCGTAACCAGGCGCCCGCCCCAGGTGCGCCCGGCGAAATAGGCTCCAATGTCGGCGACCCACACCAGTGCAAAGACTGACAGCAAAAAATTGGTGCCAATCAGCTTGGCCTGCGCCACCGCCAACCAGGTCAGCACCAGCGCCAGCAGGCCAAACCCCAAACGAAAACTGCGATCCAGTTGCCCCCAGGCCGGCACGCCAGCACGCAACACCCAGCCACCCAGCAGCACCCAGGCAGCGCCGGTGACAAGCCAGAGCCTCGGCAGGGGCTGCGCCACCCATCCGTCCCACCACAAGCTGGCACACAACAAGGCACACACACCACCCACCAGACAGCTGGCGGGCATTGAATACCCGTTTAAACGCCCCCATTCCCAGGCCGCAGCAACCATGAACAGCAACACCAGAACACTGAAGGGGGCTGACCCATCGTAAAAAAGTGCGGGCAACAATACCAGCAACAACACCACAGCCGTGATCACCCGTTGCTTGAGCATGGCAGGTCCTCAGTTGGATTCATTGGGTGTTGATGCCCCATCGACCTGGCCAGAGACCTTGCCATATCGACGCTCACGCTTGGCATAGGATTGAATGGCCAGATCAAGTGCGACTTCATCAAAATCTGGCCACAGTGTGTCTGAAAAGAAAAATTCCGAATACGCCGACTGCCACAACAAAAAGTTGCTGATACGCTGCTCACCACCGGTGCGGATCACCAAGTCGGGGTCGGGCACATGCGCCAGTGCCATCATCTGGCTCAGGTTCTGCTCCGTCATGGCCAGCCCCTGGGCAGCCACACGCGCAGCCGCCTGCACGACGTCCCAACGACCGCCGTAGTTGAAACAGATGTTCAACACCAATTTACGGTTGTCCGCGGTAGTGGCCTCGGCCTGCTCAATGCCCTTGAGCACACGGGCCGACAGGCCCTGACGCTCGCCAATAAACCGCAATTGCACGCCATCGGCCTTGAGCTGCGGCACCTCCCGACCCAGGGCCAGTGCAAACAAGTCCATCAGGCCCGAGACTTCCTCTTGTGGGCGTTGCCAATTTTCAGAGGAAAAGGCAAACACCGTGAGCACCTTGATGCCACGTGCATCACAGGCCCGCGCGCAACGTTTAAGGGAATCCACCCCTTGCTTGTGGCCAGCAATACGGGGCAAAAAGCGCTTGGACGCCCAACGCCCGTTGCCGTCCATGACAATGGCCACGTGGAGGGGCGTTGACTTGTTCGTCATGCCCGTTCAAACCGCCATGATGTCGTGTTCTTTGGCTGCCACCAATTGATCAATGGCACCAATGTGCCTGTCGGTCACTTTTTGAATGTCGGTTTCGCAGCGCTTTTGATCATCTTCGGACGCCAGCTTATCCTTGACCAGTTTCTTGACGCCCTCATTGGCATCACGGCGCAGGTTGCGCACGGCCACCTTGGCGCCCTCACCTTCGTTGCGCACCAGTTTGGTCAACTCTTTGCGGCGCTCTTCCGACATGGGCGGCATCGGTACCCGGATCAGGTCGCCCATGGACGACGGATTCAAACCAAGGTCGCTGTCGCGAATGGCTTTTTCAATTTTGGCGCCCATACCCTTTTCCCAGGGTTGCACACTGACCGTACGCGAATCCAGCAGCGACACATTGGCCACCTGGCTGATGGGCACCAAAGAACCGTAGTAGTCGACATGGACGGTGTCCAGGATCGCAGGGTTGGCGCGTCCGGTGCGGATCTTGGTTAAATTATGTTTGAAAGCCTCAATGGATTGGTCCATCTTGGTTTCTGCGATATTTTTAATTTCGGCGACTGACATGGGTCTTTCCTCACTCAGGGTTCAAAATAAAAAAACGATTGACTGCGGTCAAAATGGGTACGCTCAGGCGTACACCAGGGTACCCTCATCTTCGCCCAGCACCACACGCTTGAGCGCACCGTGCTTGAAAATCGAGAATACCTTGACCGGTAATTTTTGATCACGGCACAAGGCAAAAGCGGTCGCATCCATGATGCCCAGATTTTGCGAAATGGCTTCGTCAAAGGAAATCTTGCTGTAACGTGTGGCGCTTGGATCTTTTTTGGGATCTGCGCTGTAAACGCCATCGACCTTGGTGGCCTTGAGCACGATCTCGGCGCCAATCTCGGCACCGCGCAAAGCAGCTGCGGTGTCGGTGGTAAAAAATGGGTTCCCAGTACCGGCAGCAAAAATCACCACCTTGCCTTCTTCCAGGTACTGGAGGGCCTTGGGACGCACATAAGGCTCGACCACCTGCTCAATGGCAATGGCCGACATCACGCGCGCAATCAAGCCGGCCTTGTTCATGGTGTCACCCAGCGCCAACGAATTCATGACGGTGGCCAGCATGCCCATGTAGTCGGCCGTGGCACGGTCCATACCCACCGAACCGCCCGCCACACCACGGAAAATATTGCCACCCCCAATGACCACAGCCACTTGCACACCCAGGGCTGTGACACCCACGATCTCGTCGACCATGCGCACGATGGTGTCACGGTTGATGCCAAATTGGTCATCCCCCATCAGCGCTTCACCCGACAATTTGAGCAAAATTCTCTTGTAAGCCGGCTTGGCATCTGACATGGGTGACTCCTGGGGTCTTGGGGAATTTAAAAAGCAGCAATGGCCGATCAGGCGGCCTGTTGCGCAGCAGCCACCTGGGCTGCCACTTCGGCGGCGAAGTCGTCAACTTTTTTCTCAATGCCCTCACCCACAACATAGAGAGTAAAAGCCTTGACCGTGGTGGCTGCGGCCTTGAGCATTTGTTCAACCGTTTGCTTGTCGTTCTTGACAAAGGTCTGGTTCAGCAAAGAAACTTCCTTGAGGTATTTCTGCACGCCACCTTCAATGCGCTTGGTCACAATTTCTGCGGACTGCACGGGCTTGCCGGCAGCCGTGGCCACAGCAGCGTCTTCGGCCGCCTTGGCAGCTGCCACCGAGCGCTCGCGCGCCACCAACTCAGCGGGCACATCGTCACTCGACAAGGCCACGGGCTTCATGGCGGCAATGTGCATCGCCACATCTTTGGCGGCGACGTCATCTCCTTCAAACTCAACCACCACACCAATGCGGGTGCCGTGCAGGTAAGAAGCCAGCTTGTTGCCACTGGCGAAACGTTTGAAACGGCGAAAGCTCATGTTCTCGCCAATCTTGCCAATCAAACCCTTGCGCACGTCTTCAAGCGTTGGGCCAAAACCGTCCTGCGAATACGCCAGGGCACCCAAGGCAGCCACATCGGCCGGATTGTGCTTGGCGATCAAAGCGGCAGCAGCGTTGGCCAAACCCAGGAAACTGTCGTTCTTGGTCACAAAGTCGGTTTCACAGTTCACTTCGAGCAACGCGCCCACACCCGCGTCCGCACTGTAGACCACCACGCCTTCAGCGGTGATGCGACCAGCCGCCTTGCCGGCCTTGCTGCCCAATTTGACACGCAACAGTTCTTCAGCCTTGACCATGTCGCCCTCGGCCTCGGTCAGGGCGCGCTTGCATTCCATCATGGGAGCATCGGTTTTGCCACGCAGTTCAGCCACCATGCTTGCAGTAATTACAGCCATTTTTTTCTCCGGAAATCAGTTCAGTTTATCAATTGAAATTAAAAAAAGGGGGCACACGAGCCCCCCTTTGGATTGGGGTCGCCAACAGATCAGGCAACAGCCTCATTGACCTCAACGAATTCGTCGGCACTTTCTTCAGCAACGGCCTTGACCACATCGTCCATGGCATTGGCGCGACCTTCGAGGATGGCATCGGCAATGCCACGGGCATACAACTCCACGGCCTTGGAAGAGTCATCGTTACCAGGAATCACGTAGTCGATGCCTTCTGGCGAATGATTGGTGTCCACCACGGCAATCAGAGGGATGCCAAGCTTGCGGGCTTCGGCAATGGCAATCTTGTGGTAACCCACATCGATCACAAAAATGGCGTCTGGCAAGGTGGTCATATCCTGGATGCCACCAATGTCTTTTTCCAGCTTTTCGAGCTCACGGGCGAACATCAGTTGCTCTTTTTTGCTCATGCTGTCAAGGCCGGCTTCCTGCTGGATTTTCATGTCCTTGAGGCGCTTGATCGAGGTCTTGACGGTTTTAAAGTTGGTCAACATGCCACCCAACCAACGTGCGTCAACGTAGGGAACACCGGCGCGCTGCGCTTCGGTGGCCACGGTTTCACGCGCCTGACGCTTGGTGCCGACCATCAGCACGGTACCGCGCTTGGCCGAAATTTGGCGTGCAAACTTGGCAGCGTCCTGGAACATCGGCAGCGATTTTTCCAGGTTGATGATGTGGATTTTGTTGCGATGACCAAAGATGAAGGGTGCCATCTTGGGATTCCAGAAGCGGGTTTGGTGACCAAAGTGGACGCCGGCTTCCAGCATTTCGCGCATAGTAACTGCCATAAAAAACTCCAAAGGTTAGGTCTGAAATCCAGTTCGTTTTGCCAGAGTTCTGGCAACACCTTGATGAAACTGGTTTGCGGATTTACTCTACAGCAGGCGTTCATTGAACAGGCCCAACTACAAAGCCGGACGAGTATAACACCCTGCCCTTGTCGCCCACCGCCCGGGCGATTCATAGTATTGGGCTGGTGGCGGCCGATTCCTGTGCAATAACAAGCGGTATACACGCACGGCACGGCGACTGGGTCATGCGCATGCGGTTTTGGAGCGAAATCACGCGCGAGGTAGCCGGATCGTCTGCACAGAATTTTCTGCGCGCGCCTTTCGTTCCAAAGCCCGGTCGCATGACCCAATCACTATGCCTCAAGGTATTTCCCAGAACGGCGTCTCACCACCCGGCTTACTGCAAGGGTGTCGGCGGCACCTGGACGTGCGGCTGCAAAAATATCTGGGCGGCATCCACTGCATCAAAGCGGTATTGCAGGCCACAAAAATCACAGCCTACCTCAATCATCTCTCGCTCCTGCAGAATGCTGTCCACCTCCGGTTGCCCCAGACTCAGCAACATCCGGGACACCCGCTCGCGGCTGCAGGAGCACGAAAAGTGGGGGCCAGATTCGCCCTGCAAAGGCTCGAATCGCAGCAATTGTTCTTCCCAGAACAAGCGGTGCAGGATGGTCTCAACGTCCAACGTCAACAACTCTTCGCGTTTCAGACTGGATGCCAGCATGGCGATACGCTTGTAATGTTCATTGACGCCAATCTGGTCTTCGTCTGAGGTTTGCGCATGCCCAGCCAGGTTGCCCTGGCCCGCCATCGGCAAGCGCTGGATCAGCAGTCCAGCGGCCACCCGGTCATCAGCGGCCAGCACCAGCGTGGTGTCCAACTGTTCACTTTGCAACATGTAGTGCTGTAGCACATCGCTGAATTTTTCGAGCTTTTCACGGGCGTCACCAAACAGCGGCACCACGCCCTGGTAGGGCTGCTGACCGGGCTGGCGGTCCTTGGGGTCGAGCGTGATGGCACAGCGACCCTGGTTGCCGACATTGACCATCTGGCTCAGCGTGGCGTCCGGACTGAGCGCGCCGTTGACAGTGGCAGTGGCGCGCAGGGAAAAGTCGCTTTGCACCTCGACCACCGCCAACTTCACCGGACCATCACCAAACACCTGTACGATCAGCGAACCGTTGAACTTGATGTTGGACTGCATCAACACAGCAGCCGCCGTCATTTCACCCAGCAGCACCTGTACGGGCGGCGGGTAAGCACCATGGGTGGTGTTGCTGGCGCGGCGACGCAATATCTCAACCCAGGCATCGGTCAGACGCACCACCGCACCGCGCACCGGCAGGCCGTCGAAAATAAATTTGTGAATTTCAGACATGTAAACCCTTGTGGGTCAGACCACTCGCACAGCGACGTGCTCTGACCCCAACTGATTGGAAAACCTTGTGGGTCAGACCACTCGCATAGCGACGTGCTCTGACCCCAACTAACTTGAGACTTTGCGGGTCAGACCACTCGCATAGCGACGTGCTCTGACCCCAACTGATTAGAAAACCTTGTGCAAACTGGCTTTGAAGCGCTGCGCATTGGCCACGTAATGCCGGGCGCTGTCACGCAGCCCCTGCAACTGCTCTGGCGTGAGTTGCCGCACCACTTTGGCCGGTGTGCCCATGATCATGGAACCATCTGGAAATTCCTTGCCCTCGGTTACCAGCGAGCCGGCACCGACCAGGCAGCCCTTGCCAATTTTGGCGCCATTGAGCACCACCGCGCCAATGCCGATCAAGCTGTCATCACCGATGGTGCAACCGTGCAGCATGGCCTTGTGGCCGACAGTCACACCCGAGCCAATCGTCAAAGGCATGCCGACATCGGCGTGCAGCACGCTCAGGTCCTGGATATTGGTCTGCGCACCCACGCGGATGACGGCCGTATCGCCCCGCACCACCACGCCAAACCAGATGCCGACCTCGTCACCCAGCACCACATCACCCATCACCTCGGCGCTATCAGCCACCCAGGCAGACTCAGCAATTTGCGGTGACACACCTTCAAGTTCATAGATGGCCATTGCGTTCCTTTGATTTCATTTATCTAGAATTGTAGGGAAAGCCGGCACCGCATGATCTCCACTGACACCATTTCCCCCATCCGTCCAACCCACCGCCAGCCCGCCAAGGCCTTGCGCGCCGAGTGCCTGCGCCTGCTGCAAATCAATTCCCCAGACGACAAGGCAGCCCAGGTGCAACGGCTCGATGTCGCCCAGTGCACACTGGATACGACTGAAACCTTGATCGCGCCAAGCCAACTGCCCGGCCGACCCGAACGCCCGCTGCTGGTGCACCCCTCACAGCTCAGAACCCGCGCCGTGGGCACCCTGCAAGGCCGCGCCGGCTTGATCCATGCCCTCACCCACATTGAGGCCAATGCCATCAATCTGGCGCTTGACATCGTGTGGCGCTTTGCCGGTATGCCGACCGACTTTTACCGGGATTGGTGGCGGGTGGCGCAGGAGGAAGCGCTGCATTTTGAATTGCTCAACGCCCACCTGAAGCAGATGGGCTTTACCTATGGCGACTTTCCCGCGCATGACGGCTTGTGGGAGATGGCAGAGCGCACCCATAGCGACATCCTGGCGCGTCTGGCGCTGGTACCGCGCACGTTGGAAGCGCGTGGGCTGGATGCCACACCCGCCGTGCGCAACCGGCTGGTGTCGGTGGGCGACTTGAGCGCTGCCAAGATTTTGGACATCATCCTGCGCGACGAAATCGGCCATGTGGCCACTGGCAACCGCTGGTACCGTTACCTCTGCGCGGTGCGCCAAATCGACCCCATCACCACCTATGCGGCGCTGGCGCAACGTTATCAGGCCCCCATCCTCAAAGGCCCCTTCAACCTGGTAGCGCGTCGCGCTGCGGGCTTTTCTGAGGCCGAACTCTCAGCCCTGCAGGTGCCAACCGAAGTCACCACCGGGTGAATCCATGCACGCGCTCAGCCACGCGGATGGTGCTGGGCATGCAAGGTTTTCAGGCGTTCCCGGGCCACATGGGTATAGATGGTGGTGGTGGAAATATCCACATGACCCAGCAGCAGTTGCACCGCCCGCAGGTCGGCACCATGGTTGAGCAAATGCGTGGCAAAGGCATGGCGCAGCGTGTGGGGTGACAGCGGGACCGTGATGCCCGCCAGCAGCGCGTATTTTTTGACGAGCATCCAGAACATGACCCGGCTCATGGCGGTGCCCGGCGTGCTGCCGCGTTGTGTCACAAACAGGGCGTCGCTGGCATGGCCGGCCAACAACTCGGCCCTGGGCTGCGCCAGATAACGTTTCAGCCACAGGCTGGCGACCTCGCCAAACGGTACCAGACGCTCCTTGTTGCCCTTGCCGAACACCCGCAGCACGTTGTCGTTCAGGCTCACGTTCAGCACTTTCAGGCCCACCAGCTCACTCACCCGCAGGCCGCTGGCGTACATCAGCTCGAGCATGGTGCGGTCACGCAACCCTAAGGCTTCTGAGGTGTCCGGGGCGTTCAACAGGGCTTCCACTTGCGCTTCGGTCAGCGTTTTGGGCATACGCAACGGTTGTTTGGCGGCCTGCAGCTTGAGTGTGGGGTCTGTGCTCAGCATGCGCTCACGCAAGGCCCAACGGTAGAAACGTTTGAACACCGTCAGACGGCGGTTAGCGGTGGTAGCTTTGGTGCTGCCATGCTGGTCGGCAAAATAACTGTTGAGCAGCAGCTCGGTACCGCCCAGCAGACTGCCGCCTTGCGCTGCGAGCCAGGCGCCAAACAAGGTGAGATCACGCCGGTAAGCCGCCAGGGTGTTGCTGGACAAGCCCTCTTCCAGCCACAGGGCATCGATGAAGGTGTCGATCACCGGTTCCGCCGTTTTTTTGGCGCCTTGGGCAACGAAGTAGGCAACAGGTGGCGTTTGGGTCATGGGCTTGGCGACAATCAAAAAAATAGGTCCATCTTATGATGGGCTGTCATTGGTTTACGCCAAACGTGTGCGATTCAACGTGTTGGACCGGCGGTGGCCGATTTTGGGGTGTTGACAGGCGGCTCACACGCACGGCACGGCGACTGGGTCATGCGCGTGCGGTTTTGAAGCGAAATCACGCGCGAGGTGGCCGGGATCGTATGCAAAGTGTTTTCTGCGCGCGCCTTTCGCTCCAAAGCCCGGTCACATGACCCAATCACCATGCCTCAAGTTCGTTCAGTTTGAATCACACTCGTCTCAAGTAAGCTCTGCGAGCGGCATGGCCTGCTATTCTCAAGGCGTGAACTACGCTCAACTCCTCTTTCCTGATTTCTCGCTGATTTTGATCGGCTACCTGATCTGCCGCTTCACGCCTTTGAACCGGGCCGTGTGGACGCAGGTGGAACAACTGGTGTACTTTTTGTTCTTTCCGGTGCTGCTGTTTCACTCCATCCTGAAAAGCCCGCTCGACCTCAGCGCCGCAGGCAACCTGGTGGGGGCTGGCTGGGCGCTGGGGCTTGGCGGTATTGCCATGGCCTACTCGGTGCCCTACTGGCCGGGTCTTAAAGCGCATGTCGCTGCGCGCCAACACGCCGCCAGTGCACAAATTGCGTTCAGGTTCAACTCTTTCATTGGTCTGGCACTGGCCGACCGGCTGGCCGGGCCACCGGGCCTGCTGGTGATTGCGTTGCTGATTGGCATCAGTGTGCCGCTGATGAACATTGGTGCGGTGTGGCCGATGGCGCGGCATGCCCAACGCGGTTTTTTGGGCGAATTGGTACGCAACCCGCTGATCATTGGCACCGCCAGCGGCCTTGCTGCCAACCTGGCCGGCTTTTCCATCCCGGGCTGGGCCGAGCCCACGGTGACACGGATTGGTGGCGCATCTTTGACGCTCGGTCTGATGGCTGCTGGTGCTGGCATGCAACTCAGCGCCCTGAACCATGCCAAGCTGCTGGGGTTGGCGGTGCTGTTAATTCGCCATTTGTTGATGCCGCTGTGGGCGCTGGCCTTGTGCCTGATGTTTGGCCTGAATCAAGTGCAAGCTACCATTTTGCTGATGTTCTCGGCCCTGCCGACCGCTTCAAGCGCTTATGTTTTGGCAGCACGCATGGGGTATGACGGACCCTATGTGGCGGCGCTGGTGACGGTGTCTACCGTGCTCGGTATGCTGAGTTTGCCGCTGGCGCTGGGGGTTTTGAGGTCGTTTGTTTAGTCAGTTTGGTCAATTTAGTCAACACACCATCAAACCACATTGATGTGCGGTAATTTTTTTCAAAAACAAATGCAGGTGTATTTTGGGATTGGCACTTGACGGGTGGGATTCAAATTAATGTGTTGCTCAACGACCTTGAGGTATGGTGATTGGGTCATGTGACCGGGCTTTGGAACGAAAGGCGCGCGCAAAATGCATTCTGCGTACGACCTGGCAGCTTCGCGCGTGATTTCGCTCCAAAACCGCATGCGCATGACCCAGTCGCCGTGCCGTGCGTGTAAGCAGCCTGTCAAACAATTGAGCGTTAACTGGCGTTAATTGGGGTCAGAATCCAATTAATTTTTCTGTTCCAAAGCCCAAGCCACGTGTTCGCGCACCAAGGAACTGGGATGTGCAGAACGCGATGCCAGCACAGTGACCAGTGACCCGGCTAAATCCGCATCGGCTGCACGCAACGCATTACCGAGTGCCACCGCAATGTTGCGCAGCCAGCGTTCATGGCCAATGCGCCGGATTGGGCTGCCCTCACACAAGCGCAAAAATGTTTCTTCGCTCCAGCCAAACAGCGCAACGAGTTGACCGCCCACCAACCCAGCACGGGCATCAAAGTCGGGCAAGGCACTGCGCTTGGCAAACTTGTTCCAGGGGCAAATCAGCTGACAATCATCACAACCGTAAATGCGGTTGCCCATCAAGGGCCGCAGTTCCAACGGGATCTGCCCGGCGTGTTCGATCATCAGGTACGAGATACAACGCCGGGCATCAAGGCGGTACGGGGCGATGATGGCCCGGGTCGGGCAAATGTCGATGCAGGCGCTGCAACTGCCGCAATGACCGGCCACAGGATCAGTCACCGGCAAAGCCATGTCGACAAAGATCTCACCCAGAAAAAACGTCGACCCCGCCTCACGACTCAGCAGCAACGTGTGTTTGCCGCGCCAACCGAGTCCGCTCAAACTGGCCAGTTCGGCCTCGAGTACCGGGGCCGAGTCGGTGAAAACCCGGTAACCCAGCGGCCCCAGCGCAGCGGCAATTTGGTCGCTCAACTTTTGCAAGCGACTACGCATGACCTTGTGGTAGTCGCGGCCACGGGCATAAATCGACACAATGCCTTCTGCCCGGCGATTCAGCCGGTCCAGCTCCAGCGCCTGCCAGCCATCAGAGGTGTCGGCTGGCAAATAATCCATGCGCGCGGTGATCACGCGCAGCGTACCCGGCACCAGCTCGGCCGGGCGGGCACGCTTGAGGCCATGTGATGCCATGTAAAACATATCACCATGGCAACCGGCGGCCAGCCATGCCGATAATCCGGGTTCTGCGGCGGTTAAATCGACACCCGCCACGCCAATTTGTGAAAATCCCAATGCCCGCCCCCATTCCTGAATTCTGGAGACCCATTGACTGCTGTTGAGTTGCTGCATGGTGTTAATCACCTGCCTATTGTAAAAAGCCTGCTTTGGCGCGATGAAGCCGCCACCGAAGACTTTGCCCGTGCACTTGCGGCGCTGACCGAAGTGCGACTGGCCTACATTGAACTACAAGGCGATCTGGGCGTGGGCAAGACCACGCTGGTGCGGCATCTGCTGCGGGCCATGGGGGTGCAGGGACGCATCAAAAGCCCCACGTACGCCGTGGTGGAGCCCTATGAATTGCCCAACTTCAACGTCTGGCACTTTGACTTTTACCGCTTCAGCGACCCGCGCGAATGGATGGATGCCGGCTTTCGCGACATCTTTGCCAGCCCCGGCTTGAAAATTGCCGAATGGCCGGAAAACGCCGCAGGCTGCGTGCCGTCGGCCGACCTGATCATTCAACTCGATGTGCAGGATGACGAGGCACGCCAGGTGACCTTGACAGCACAAACAAAGCTTGGTGCAAGCCTGCTCAATCAGATTGCAGATTCAGCGCCCGATGAGGCCAGCCCATGAAACGCCGCCAACTGCTGCAGTCGGGCACGCTGGTGCTGTTGCTGGGCGCGCAGCATCTGGCCCGTGGCGCCAGCATCGTGGCGGTGCGCGTCTGGCCTGCACCCGACTACTCGCGCGTCACGATTGAGTCCGACGCCCGCCTAAGTTTTAACCAGATTTTTGTCCCCAACCCGCCCAGACTGGCGGTAGATGTACAGGGCATCGACCTGAATCCGGCGCTCAAAGAACTGGTGGCCAAGGTAAGCGCCAATGATCCCACCATTTCCGGAATTCGCGTCGGCCAGTTTGGCCCAGACGTGGTGCGGCTGGTGTTCGATCTCAAGCAGGCCATTGCACCGCAAGTGTTCAGCCTGACGCCGGTCGCGGCTTACCAGCACCGATTGGTGTTTGATTTGTACCCGACGCAAGTGGCGGATCCGCTGGAAACCCTGATTGCCGATCGCCTCAAGGAAAGCGCCAGCACGCGCATCGCTACACCGCCAGCGGCGGACCCGCTGGGCGAATTGATTGCACAAAAATCACAGGGGCAGGCGCCTGATGCGCCGGTTTCTCAGGCGGTTGGCGCAACCATGCCAGGCACAACAACGACCGAGCCCGTGGCTGTCAACGCTGGAAAAAAAGACGCCACAAGGCTGCCGCCGCAAAGTATGAGCGAGCCCGCCCCGGCAGCCACCGACCGGCTCATCATCATTGCGCTCGATCCCGGCCATGGTGGCGAAGACCCTGGCGCCATTGGCCCCGGCGGCACGTATGAAAAAAATGTGGTGTTGCGGCTGGCACATCGGCTGCGCGACCGCATCAACGCAGCATCGAGCAATGGCAACCCGATGCGGGCCTTTTTAACGCGTGATGCCGATTTTTTTGTGCCCTTGCACACCCGGGTCGACAAAGCGCGCCGGGTACAGGCCGACCTGTTCATCAGCCTGCATGCCGATGCCTTTTTTACGCCGCGTCCCCAAGGCGCCAGCGTGTTTGCCCTGAGCCAGGACGGCGCCTCCAGCAGCGCCGCACGCTGGATGGCGGCCAAGGAAAACAAGGCCGACAGAGTGGGCGGACTCAACGTGCGCGCCAAGGACGCCCAGGTCAAACGCGCCCTGCTCGACATGAGCACCGCCGCCCAGATCAAGGACAGCCTGCAATTGGGCGGGGCCATGCTCAAGGAAATTGGCCGGGTCGGCAAACTCCACAAGCCGCGGGTCGAACAGGCCGGCTTTGCCGTGCTCAAGGCGCCCGACATTCCCAGTGTGCTGGTGGAGGCCGCCTTCATCAGCAATCCGGACGAGGAAGCCAAACTCAACAGCGATGCCTACCTGGACCAGCTGGCCGATGCCCTGATGCGCGGCATTGAGGCCTATTTTTCTAAGAACCCGCCGCTGGCACGCAGCCGCAGCACCTGATTCAGAGCCAGGGTACACAAAGATGGGCATGCTGACGCGTCTGCGCAATACGCATAGCGTTGGGTTCGTCGGTACTGGCCATCCAGTCCAGCGCCTGGGCTCGACTGCGGCCGAAGCGCATATGACGCGCCAGCAGACGCTCCCGACGCAGCGCGTCGGGTACATCGAGGTACCAGATTTCATCCACAACCGCGCGCACCTGAACCCAGTGCGGGTCATCCAGCAGCAGGTAATTGCCTTCGGTGATCACCAGGGTTGTGTGTGGCGCGATGGCGAGGGCACCAGCAATGGGTTCTTCGATGTCGCGCCTGAACTCGGGGGCATAGATGGTCTCCGACGGTGACTGGTTCTTGAGGCGACGCAACAGGTTGACAAAACCCGCCGCGTCAAAGGTGTCCGGGGCACCCTTGCGCTGTTGGCGCCCTAGGCGCGCCAGTTCACAGTTGGCAAGGTGAAACCCATCCATCGGCACCCCTTGTACATGTTGGGGGTCATGCGCCATCAAAATCTCGGCCAAGGTCGATTTACCCGCCCCCGGCGGCGCTACCAGACCCAGGATTTTGCGTTCCCCCGATGTCAACCACCGCGCAATACGCTGCTGACAAATAGCTGGCAGGGAATGGTCCTCAGACCATGCGGACGTGTCCATCATTGGCTTAAGCGGTAAAGGAATAGGGAACCTGTGCCAGCCGCGCCAGCACCTCGGCGCGCGTCGGCGGCACGCAGCCACGGCGCATCACACACAGGCTGGCACTGGCGATGGCGCTGGTCAGCAATGCTCTGGCGACCTCGGTGGACACATGACCGGCACCCCAGTCAGCGGGAAGTTTGTGCGCCAGCATGGCCACCACCAGACCGGCCAGAAAGCAGTCACCAGCCCCCACCGTGTCCACCACCTCAATCGGTTCCAGCTCACGTGCGGCAAACACCTGTCCCTGACGTGTCAGCAACATAGCGCCTTCGCCGCCCAAGGTGAGCGCCATAACACTGGCGCGCGTGTTTTGCAACAGGTGTTTCGCCTGGGCCAGCACATCACCACCTGGCAGGTTCAGGCAAACGAGGTCTTCATCGCTGGCTTTGATGACATCGGCATAATGCAGCGCGGTCAGGACATGGCTGCGGTAGGCCGCCAGATCTGGCATGACCGAGGGGCGCAGGTTGGCATCGATCACCACCGTGCGGCCTGCCTGGCGCTGGGTCGCCAGCCAAGGTAGGTAGACATCGGCATCGTCAGGCGACAAGGCCAACGCGCCGGTGCACACCAGCGACAAGTTGTCCAGCGGGTCGCAGGCTTGTGTCAACGCGGCCGCCGTGGTGGCGCGGTCGGCCACGCCTTCCCGGTAAAACGCATAGTCGGGATGGCCCTGCGCATTGACATTCACCACCGCCAGCGAGGTCACCTCCACCGCCGCCTCAGGGACGGCCAGATGCACCCCATCGTCCAACAAGCCCTGTGCTAGGCGGCGACCGAAACGGTCGCGAGACAAGGGATTCAGGTAGAGCGTACTCACACCCTGGCGCGCAATCGCACGCGTCAGGTTATAGACCGCACCGCCCAGGCAGGGCTCAAAACGGCCATCGGCGTTGGCAATGAAGTCAATCAATGCCTCACCGGCCGTGGCCACCTGAACGGAAGAATTTATTTGCATCATATTAGGGTTTTCCATAACTAAAACAACTTGATTTAATAACTACTTTCCAACTATAGTTCAGCCACGCCGACTTCACAAGCGTAATTTCCCGCAGGTCGCACGATGCACCCCCTGCAAACGATCGAAACCAGCCAAATCCAACGAGGAGTCTCCAAATGAAATTGTCAACCACCCTGCTGCTGAGCAGCCTGACCCTGATCACCAGCACCGCTCTTGCCGCCAACGAACCCATCATCGGCCTGATCACCAAAACCGACACCAATCCCTTCTTCGTCAAGATGAAAGAAGGCGCCCAGGCCGAGGCCAAAAAAGCGGGCGCCAAGCTGATGAGCGCAGCCGGTAAAAAAGACGGCGATACCGCCAGCCAGATCACCGCGCTGGAAAACATGGCCGCTGCCGGCGCCAAGACCATTTTGATCACTTCCACGGGCGATGCCATCATCCCGACGGTGAAAAAAGTCCAGGCCAAAGGCGTGCAAGTGATTGCGCTGGACAGCCCGTTTGAAGGCGCCGATGCCCTGTTTGCCACCGACAACTACAAAGCCGGCGTGCTAATTGG
Source organism: Burkholderiales bacterium RIFOXYD12_FULL_59_19 (assembly GCA_001771065.1). GTDB lineage: Bacteria > Pseudomonadota > Gammaproteobacteria > Burkholderiales > Burkholderiaceae_C > Rhodoferax. The sequence goes on from MESQ01000005.1 coordinate 127,282, forward strand.
CCAATATGCCAAGGCAGCACTGGGCAACAAGCCCGCCAAGATCGCCATGCTCGACTTGTTCCCCGGTCACCCGGTGGGCGCGCAACGCCACAATGGTTTCATGACCGGCTTCGGTTTAAAAGCCTTTGACGCTAAATCCAACGAACTCTCCAGCACCTCCGAGACTGTTTGCGCCGGCGACACCGATGGCAACCAGGCCAAAGGCCAGACTGCCATGGAAAACTGCCTGCAAAAGAACCCTGACATCAATGTGGTCTACACCATCAATGAGCCCGCTGCCGCAGGTGCCTACAACGCCCTGAAAAAAGCCGGCAAGGAAAAAGGTGTGATCATCGTCTCGGTAGACGGTGGTTGCCAGGGCATCAAGGACACGGCTAAGGGCATCATCACCGCCACATCACAGCAATACCCGCTGAAGATGGCGTCGATGGGTGTTGCGGCCGGCGTGGAATATGCCAAGTCCGGCAAGAAGGCCTCGGGTTATGTTGACACCGGTGTCACGCTGATCGCCGCCAAGGCAGTTGCCGGTGTAGACAGCAAGGACACCAAGGTCGGTATGGATCTGTGCTGGGGCACGAAGTAATCCCGTTGAACTGACTTTGTTGGGCGGACTTGAATCGCCCGGCTGTGGGGGCACTTTGTAGGGCGGGTTTCAGTCGGCCCTACAAATCCCGAAAAAACCCTGGAAGCTGCCCGGCCAACGTCTCTAACAGGCCGGGCCATGAATCGACTTTAAACCGGAGTCTGTGATGACCACATCGCAAAAGCGCAATATTCCCTGGGGTGTCCTGGGGCCCTGGATCGCCTTAGGCGTAACCTGCCTGTTTTTTGCCACCCAGTCCGACCGCTTTCTTAGCGGTGGCAACCTGTCGCTGGTGCTGCAACAGGTGATGGTGGTGGGTGTGCTGGCAATTGGCCAGTCGCTGATCATTCTGACCGCCGGTATTGACCTGTCATGCGGCATGGTGATGGCCCTCGGCGGCGTGGTCATGACCAAGTTTGCGGTCAATTACGGCATTGACCCGTACGCCGCCATCCTTTGCGGGCTGGCGGTCACCACCGGCTTTGGCTTGATCAACGGCCTCTTGGTCACGCGCATCAAGCTGCCGCCTTTCATCGTGACGCTGGGTACATTGAACATTGCCTTCGCCATCACCCAGATTTACTCGGAGTCACAAACCGTCACCAATCTGCCCAGCGCCATGACCGCGCTGGGGGATACGTTCAACCTAGGCAGCACCGAGGTCAGCCTGGGTACGGTGACCATGTTGCTGCTCTACGCGTTAGCCTGGTTTGTCTTGCGCGACACCGCACCTGGTCGCCACTTGTACGCGGTGGGCAACAACCCCGAAGCCGCACGCCTGACCGGTATCAACGTCGACCGCGTGCTGCTGTTCGTCTATGCACTGGCCGGACTTTTCTACGGCATTGCCGCCCTGCTCTCGGTCGCACGCACCGGTGTCGGTGACCCCAACGCCGGGCAGACCGAAAACCTCGATGCCATCACCGCGGTGGTACTCGGCGGCACTAGCCTGTTCGGCGGACGCGGCATCATCCTGGGCTCGCTGGTGGGTGCCGTGATTGTGGGCGTGTTCCGCAACGGCCTGACCCTGATGGGCGTGGCCTCGGTCTACCAGACGTTGATTACCGGCATTCTGGTGATTCTGGCAGTCGCTGCCGACCAGATGTCTCGCAAGGGAGCACGTTGATGAACACCTCATCCCATTCAAACCTCATCATGCAGGCCAAGGGCATCGTCAAGCGTTATGGCCAGGTCACGGCGCTGGACGGCACCGACTTCGAATTACGTGCCGGCGAAATCATGGCCATCATTGGCGACAACGGCGCGGGCAAGTCGTCCCTGATCAAGGCGCTGTCGGGCGCCACAGTGCCCGATGAAGGCGAACTGCTGCTCGACGGCAAGCCAGTGCGCTTCAAGTCCCCGATCGATGCCCGCCGCGCCGGCATTGAAACCGTCTACCAGGACCTGGCCGTGGCCCCAGCCATGAGCATTGCCGAGAACCTGTTTCTGGGCCGTGAATTACTCAAACCCGGCTTTATTGGCCAACTGCTGCGCCTGCTGGACAAAAAGGAAATGCTGGCGCAGGCGATTGCCCGCATGCAGGAACTCAAGGTCGGGATTCGTTCCATGACTCAGGCGGTGGAAACCCTGTCGGGCGGTCAGCGCCAGTGCGTGGCCGTAGCCCGCGCCGCGGCCTTTGCCCAGCATGTGGTGATCATGGACGAGCCGACCGCCGCACTCGGTGTGAAGGAAGGCAACATGGTGCTGGAACTGATCCGGCGGGTGCGCGACAAGGGTTTGCCCGTCATTCTGATCAGCCACAACATGCCCCATGTGTTCGAGGTGGCCGACCGCATCCACATCCAGCGGCTGGGCAAACGCGCCGCTGTGGTCAACCCCAAAACCATCAGCATGAGCGACACCGTGGCGGTCATGACTGGCGCCAAGACGGTGGACGAACTGCCTGCCGATGCCCATGCTTAAAGGCATCGACCCCCTGCTGACGCCTGAGCTGCTCTGCATCATGATGGCCATGGGCCATGACGATGCGCTGGTGCTGGCGGATGCTAACTTCACTGCCCAGAGCATTGCCGCCGGCAAGCCGGTGATCCGGCTGCCCGGTGTCTCGATGCTGGACGCGGTGCAAGCGGTCAGTTCACTGTTGCCGCTGGCGGCGGACGTGACGCACCCGGTAGCCTTCATGGCGGTGAGTGGCGAGCCCGACAGCTACCGCTCGGCCTTGCAACGTGAGGTCATCACACGCCTCACACCCGAATTGTTGCCGGGTCAAAGTGCCGAACCGATCGAGCGCTTTACCTTTTACGAACGTGCCCGCGCCGCCTATGCCATCGTCCTGACGGGCGAAAAGCAGCCGTTTGGCAACTTTATTTTGCGCAAGGGTGTGATCGGCGAAAATCTGCGTCCATGACACCACCCCGCCCTGCCCCACCGGCTGCAAGCCCCACACTGCTGCGTCCGCGCGGCTCCAACCATGTGGGCATGCGCCAGTTCAATGAACGGGTGGTGCTACAGGCCATTCGGCTTAACGGCAGCCTGCCCAAGGCCGAGCTGGCCCGCCTGACTGGCCTGACCGCGCAAACCATCGGGCTGATCACGGCCCGGCTCGACGAAGACGGTTTGATTCTCAAACAGGACCGGGTGCGCGGGCGCATTGGCCAGCCGTCGGTGCCGCTGTCGCTCAATCCGGACGGCGCATTTGCCATTGGCATCAAGATTGGCCGACGCAGTGCCGATTGGTTGCTGGTCGATTTTGCCGGCCAGGTGCGTCAGCGCCAGAGCCTGGACTACGTGTTTCCTGATGCCAGCACCCTGTTACCCGAAATCAACCATCGACTGAACGCCATGCGTGATCAGCTTGGCGACCTGAAAGACCGCCTGGTCGGCATTGGCGTGGCAGCGCCTTTTCAACTCGGTGGCTGGCACAAGATGCTGGGCCTGTCAGAGACCCAATCGGAAGCCTGGAACCAGATTGACCTGCGCGCCCAGGTGCAAGCCATGACGGATGTGCCGGTCAGCTTTGCCAAGGACACCTCGGCGGCCTGTGTGGCCGAGCTGGTGGCGGGACGCGGGCGAGATCTGAAAAATTTCCTGTATCTGTTTGTCGACACCTTTGTCGGAGGTGGCCTGGTCATCAACTCCCATTTGCACCATGGCGTTCATGGCAACGCCGGTGCCGTGGCCTCACTGCCCTCAAGCATCGCCCAGGGCAACACGGCACCGCCACAATTGATTCACCATGCGTCTCTGTGGGAGCTTGAACAAAGGCTGGTGGCCAAAGGCCTTGACCCACATGGCGCTTACGACGAACGCGCGCTAAGCGCAGTTTTTGAGCCTGAGACCCGCGCTTGGGTCAAACAGGCCGCCAATGCGCTGGCGCATGCGGTTGTGAGCGGCACCGCCTTCCTGGACATTGATGCCGTCGTGATCGATGGTTCATTCTGCCGCCCCTTATTAACGCTGCTGATTGAAGAAACCCGGCAAGCACTTCAAGGCTACAACTGGGAGGGCCTGTGGCAAGCCAATGTGATTGCCGGCGAGGTCGGCCCCGATGCACGCGCGCTGGGCGGGGCGCTGATGCCGTTACACGCCAACTTTGCGCCGGATCAGGACCTGTTTTTGAAAACGGGCGTCTGAGCCTGAATCAAGCCGACGTTTTGTGCCCTTTCCAGGCACCGAAGATCACCACCAAGCCAGGAATCAGGATCATCGCCCAGATGATTTTGTCCAAATTCACCTTGACCCATGGGATGCTGCCCAGAAAATAACCCGCCGTACAAATACCCAGCACCCACAGCAACGCCCCAACCATGTTGTACAAGCTGAATTTGCCGCGGCTCATGGCAGCCACACCGGCGACAAAGGGCGCAAAGGTTCGTAAAAATGGCATGAACCGGGCCACAATGATCGTGATACCGCCATAACGCTCGTAGAAATTGTGCGAACGGTCAAAAGCGGCCTTGTTGAACAGGCGCGAGTTTTCCCACTTGAACACCTTGGGCCCGAAATAGCGCCCGATGGAATAGTTGCACTGGTCGCCCAAAACGGCGGCCACCAGCAGCACCGAGACCGCCAGCGGATAACTCATGAGCCCGGCGCCACACAGTGCACCCACCACAAACAGCAGCGAGTCACCGGGCAAAAACGGCATCACGACCAAACCTGTCTCGACAAAAATGATCAGGAACAGCAGCGCATACACCCACAGGCCATAGCTTTGCACGAATGCCTCCAGGTGTTTGTCCACGTGGAGGATGAAGTCAAGAAGAAAAGAGATGATTTCCATGGACATGGATTATCCCCTGCCTGTTCACATCGGTAATGGCGTGAATGTGCGCCACAAATCACCTCAAATAATGAACTGTTTATTACAAATTGTGATGCTTGATTGATTTGCATCAACCAAAGCACACATCAAAACCAAGGGTTTACCCTTATTTTTATTACAGTAAGGACTTCTTAGAAGGAGCTGTAAGTGGACATATTTATGCAACTGATCGTGATTCTGGTCTGCCTGTTTTACGGGGCCAGAAAAGGCGGCGTGGCCCTGGGGCTGCTGGGCGGCATCGGCATTGTCATCATGGTTTTTGTTTTTGGCCTCAAGCCGGGCAAACCACCGGTTGATGTGATGCTGACCATCATCGCCGTGGTGGCAGCATCGGCCACGCTGCAGGCTTCGGGTGGCCTGGAAGTGCTGCTCAAAGGTGCAGAAAAAGTGCTGCGCCGTAACCCCAAATACGTGTCGATCCTGGCACCGTTCACCACCTGCGTGCTGACCATGCTGTGCGGCACCGGCCACGTGGTCTACACCATGCTGCCAATCATTTACGACGTGGCCATCAAGAACGACATCCGCCCCGAGCGCCCCATGGCAGCTTCATCCATCTCCAGCCAGATGGGCATTCTGGCCAGCCCGGTGTCGGTGGCAGTGGTGGCGCTGGTGGCTTTTCTGGCCAAAGCCCCGGTGGGCGACCATGTGATCGACTTTGTGCAGGTGCTCTCGATCACCATTCCGTCCACGCTGGCCGGTGTGCTGATGATTGGTGTCTTCAGTTGGTTCCGCGGCAAAGACCTTGACAAAGACCCTGAGTTTCAGGCTCGCATTGCCGACCCGGAACAACGCAAAATGATCTACGGCGACAGCGCCACGCTGATGAACAAAATTCTCTCCAAGGACCAATGGACGGCGATGTGGATTTTCCTGGGTGCGATTGTGGTGGTGGCTTTTTTGGGCGCCTACCCCAGCCTGCGGCCGGCCTTCGGTGGCAAGCCGATGTCGATGGTGCTCACAATCCAGATGTTCATGCTGCTGGCCGGCGCGCTGATGATCATCTTCACCAAAACCGACCCCTCCACCATCGGCAAGACCGAGGTGTTTCGCGCCGGCATGATTGCCGTGGTGGCGGTGTTTGGCATCGCCTGGATGGCCGACACGGTATTTGAAGCCCACCTGCCTGAGCTCAAGGCCGCGCTGACCGAGCTGGTCAAAACCCAGCCCTGGACCTATGCCATCGCTCTGCTGCTGGTGTCCAAGCTGGTGAATTCGCAGGCCGCCGCCATCAGCGCCATGGTGCCGGTGGGTCTGGCCATTGGTGTGCCGCCCGGCTACATCGTGGCCTTTGCCGCCGCCTCTTATGGTTATTACATCCTGCCCACCTACCCCAGCGACCTGGCCGCCATTCAGTTTGACCGCTCGGGTACCACCCGCATCGGCAAGTATGTGATCAACCACAGCTTCATCATCCCCGGTTTGATTGGTGTCAGCACCTCGTGCCTGATGGGCTACTTGCTGGCGTCGGCCAGTGGCTTGATTTGACCCTTGGACCTGGGCAAACAGCACCGTTTGCCCACCCCTAAAATACTTGGGTGAACTTCGACCCAACACCCCTTTCAAACCCATCCCACCGTCGCCCCATCCGTGAACTGCCCGACACGCTGATCAGCCAGATTGCCGCCGGTGAAGTGGTGGAACGGCCCGCCTCGGTGGTGCGCGAGTTGGTGGACAACGCACTCGATGCCGGGGCCAGCCAGATCACCGTGCGGCTGCTGGCCGGTGGTGTGCGCCTGATCAGTGTGGAAGATGACGGCTCGGGCATCCTGCCCGATGAACTGCCGATTGCGCTCAAGCGCCACGCCACCAGCAAGATTGGCAGCCTGGCCGACCTGGAGTCGGTCGGCACCATGGGTTTTCGGGGTGAAGCGCTGGCCGCCATCAATGCCATTGCCGATTGCGCCTTGCTGTCGCGCGTCAGCGGCCAGGCCCACGCCTACCTGCTGGAAGGCCAGACCGGTGAAATCACGCCTGTGGCGCGCAGCACCGGCACCACGGTCGAGGTCAAGGAGCTGTTTTTCAGCACCCCCGCGCGGCGCAAGTTCCTCAAGACCGACGCCACCGAACTGGCGCATTGTGTCGAAGCGGTGCGCCGTCACGCGCTGGCACGGCCCGATGTTGGTTTTGCCATCTGGCATGAAGGCAAGCTGGTGGAGCAATGGCGCCGCTGCGGCGACTTGGGCAGCCTGCCCGCGCTGGAGCAGCGCCTGGCCGATGTGCTGGGCAGCGACTTTGTCGAGCGCTCGGTGTGGGTCGATTTTTCCACCCAAACCACACCGGGCAGGCCGGATTACGCGCCCGTCATCAAGGTTTGGGGCCGGGCCGGCATACCCGACGCGGCACGCTCGCGTGCCGACCAGCAGTTTTGTTATGTTAACGGCCGCTTTGTGCGCGACAAGGTCATCACCCACGCTGCCCGTAGCGCCTATGAGGACGTGTTACACGGCCAGCGCCAGCCGGTTTATGCGCTCTACATCGAACTGGACCCGACGCGGGTGGATGTCAACGTGCACCCGACCAAAATCGAGGTGCGCTTTCGTGACAGTCGCGAGGTGCATCAGGCGGTGCGCCATGCGGTGGAAAGTGCGCTGGCAGCACCGCGTGCCGGACAGACCACCACCGATAGCACAGCGACCATGGCCAATCCGGCAACGTGGTCGGCCCAGGAAAGTGATGAAGAGCAGGCATTGGCACGTGGTGTCGACCGATCCGACCGCCCGTTTATCCCGGTTTCCTACGCCCAGACGGCGATGCGTTTTGACACCCCGGTGGGTCATCGGGTCAATGACATGGACGCGCTGTGGGCTCCCCCCCCGACGGCAACCGCAGCAGCCCCAGCCGAGGCGCCAGCGCCCCTGCCCGTTGGTGACTGGCCGCTGGGCCGGGCGCTGGCGCAACTCAAGGGAATTTACATCCTGGCTGAAAATACCCAGGGCCTGGTCATTGTTGACATGCATGCGGCGCATGAACGCATCGTTTATGAACGACTCAAGACGCAATGGTCCCAGGCCCAGGACGAGTCCTGCCTGCCCAGTCAGCCATTGCTGATCCCCGCCGCCTTTGCCGCCACGCCGCTGGAGGTAGCTACCGCCGAATGCCATACTGCCACCCTGATGCTGCTGGGACTCGACATCACGCCGTTCTCGAACAAAACGCTGGTGGTGCGCGCCGTGCCGACCACGCTGGCGCAAGGTGATGCGGTGGCGCTGGCGCGTAGCGTGCTGACCGAGCTTGCCCAGCATGAGGCCAGCAACGTGGTGCAGCGCGCCCACAACGCGCTGCTCGGCACCATGGCCTGCCACGGCGCGGTGCGCGCCAACCGGCATTTGACGCTGGAAGAAATGAACGCGCTGTTACGCCAGATGGAAGCCACCGAACGCAGCGACCAGTGCAACCATGGCCGCCCCACCTGGCGCCCCATCAGCCTGCGCGAGCTCGATGCCCTGTTCATGCGCGGTCGGTAACGCATGCAGAAACGACGCCGCATTTATTTCTGCTTGATTTGACTAAATCCAACGCGTTCAACTTTGTCTGATCAGCCGCGCCATGACGCTACCCATTGAATGTGTAAAAAGACCCGAACTCCTGCATTGGCAGCGGTTTGGTCAAAAGATCACCCTGATAGTGGTGACAACCTATGCTGGTCAAAAAATTCCATTGCGCCGCTGTATCTACCCCATCAGCCAGAACGGTGAGCGCCATGTTGTCAGCCATGGCGACGATCATTTTCGCAATGGCTGCGTCATTGGGGCAGTTGATGGCACCACGCACAAAGCCTTGGTCTATTTGAAGCTGGTACAAGGGCAAGCGCTTGAGCGATGAGAGCGACGCGTAGCCAATACCAAAATCATCCAGGGAAACGCCTACGCGATGCGTTTTGAGCACAATCATTTTGTCGATGATATTTCCATCGTCAAGGACCAGCCAACTCTCGGTGAGTTCCAACTTGAGTCGATCCGGATTTGCTCCGGTGCGATTGAGTGCAGCCAGCACCTGCTCCACAAAATCATCCTGCTGGAGCTGGCGTGCGCTGATGTTGACAGCCAGCGTCAGCAGGGACGTTTCGGGGTGTACTGCCCACCGTGCCAATTGGGAACATGCGGATTCAAGCACCCAGCCCAGCTGTGCTGTTCTGGCACTGGTTTCATTAAGCTGCGCCATGGCTTCTGTCGTCGATGCCGTGCCATGCTGAGCGTATCGCCGGTGTACCAGCGTTTTCACGCCGACAGTTTTGCGTTGATGGGTTACGCGCACCTGGTAGCGCAGGCTCAGCGCAGCATCAAGACCCTCCTGGTTGGCGCTGAACATGGCTAGCAGTCCAGCATTCGCAAATTTCCAAATACGGTTTTTAAATATCGGCGCCTGCAGTCCTGACACCTAAGGTGCTGCGAACCAACCAACAATCGCATCAACGGGCTACGCGGAATTCTGCTTAATTTGTCAGAACATACAGGACATACAGGCGTCAACTGTTTATTTTCAAATTTCAACATTTCACCCCCTTTTTTACCAACGATGAAATGATCACATGGGTGACGTCTTTTGTCTTCCCCCAAATGGGTGGGCGCAAGGTATTTATTTAAGGGAAATCATCCCCAATCGTTCGTGATCACCGGCGACCCAACACCGTCAGCCGCGCTGAGGCCGGTATTGCCGCTATCCATTCGCCAACGCAATCACCCTAAAATTCGGCTCTAGCCAAGTCCCCAGGCGCACCGTGTAATCTATTTTGATAAGTCCTCTCAAACACCTTTTCCACTACACCGCCGCACGCTACCGACTGAAATCCGAATTGCACAAGCTAGGGCGCCTGGCCTGGCCGATCCTGGTAGGTCAACTGGCCTACGTCGGCATGGCCGTGGTCGATGTGGCCATGGCGGGCCATGCGTCGGCGCAGGATCTGGCGGGCGTGTCGCTGGGCGTGTCGATCTGGAACATGCTCATCATCACCATGATGGGCTTGCTGATGGCCGTCAACCCGGTGGTGGCACATCAGGTAGGTTCCGGTGACTTGTCCCAGGTACCACATGTGGTGCGCCAGGCTTTGTGGAAAGCGCTGGCAGTCGGTTTGCTCTCGGCTGCCGCAGCCAACCTGGCCGCACGGCTGTTCCAGCACATGACGCTGGAACCTTACGTGCGCGATCTGGCCACAGATTTTGTCTGGATCACCAGTTTGTCCATGCCACTGTTTGCCTGCTACCGCGTGCTCTATGGCTACAGCACAAGCATCAATCAGACCAAACCCCTGATGGTGATCGCCTTGCTGTCGCTCGGACTCAACATCGTCGTCAACAGCCTGCTGGTATTTGGCACCCTGGGGTTTCCGCGCCTGGGCGGCCTGGGTTGCGCCTGGGCCACACTGGTCACCGTGGCTTTCAATTTGCTGGCCTTGCTGTGGTGGATGCAGCGTGCCAGCCCCTACCGGGCCACCTGGCCACTGGGCCAGTATGAGGCACCGCACTGGCCGCAGATCAAAAGCCTACTCAAACTGGGCTTACCCATCGGCATTACTTACTTTGCAGAAACCAGTGCCTTCAGCCTGATTGCGCTGCTGATTGCTGAATTTGGCAGCACTCAGATGGCGGCACACCAGATTGCGCTCAATTTCACCTCGCTGGTGTTCATGGTGCCGCTCAGTCTGGGGCTGGCGCTGCTAACCCGCGTGGGCCAGTCGCTGGGTGCGGGTGACCCGGTGTTGGCGCGTTATCAGGCTTGGGTCGGCGTGGCACTGGGCCTGGGTTTTGCAGTGGTGTCGGCCACGCTGATGGCGCTCTTGAGTCAGCCAATCGCCCGTGCCTACACCAGCGACGCGGCCGTGATTGCCCTCACCGCGCAACTACTGATGCTGGCGGCCATTTTTCAACTCTCCGACTCTACCCAGGTGGTCGCCAGTTGTGCCATCCGTGGCTACAAAGTCACCCGCGCACCCATGGTGATCCACCTGACCGCGTTTTGGGTGTTTTCGCTGCCGCTGGGCTACGTGCTGGGGCTGGCGCCGACTTGGGCGCCGTGGGCGCCGACACAGCCCATGGCAGCTCAGGGCTTCTGGATTGCACTGGTGCTGGGCCTGACAATTGCGGCGCTGGGGCTCACATGGCTGCTGCGCCAGGTGGCGCGCAGCAGACTGCCATTAAATTAATTGGAATCTGACTCCAATTAATGTTCTCAATGCAAGGGAACACCGGTTTTGGAGGCCAGTTCTTCCATCGTCACACCCGGCGCGCGTTCCACTACCTTGAGCCCGTGCGGTGTAATGTCCATCACGGCCAGATCGGTGATGATGCGGTCCACCACACCCACACCGGTCAACGGCAAGGTGCAACTGGGCAGAATCTTGAGGTCAATCGTGCCGTCTTTCTTTTTGGCCACGTGTTCCATCAGCACCACCACACTTTTCACGCCGCCCACCAGGTCCATGGCGCCGCCCATGCCTTTGACCATCTTGCCCGGAATCATCCAGTTGGCCAAGTCGCCGGTTTCACTGACCTGCATGGCACCCAGAATGCTCAGGTTGATCTTGCCGCCGCGAATCATGGCAAAGCTGTCGTGGCTGCCAAAAATACTGGAACCGGGAATCGTGGTGACGGTTTGCTTGCCGGCATTGATCAGGTCGGCGTCCACTTCTTCGTCGGTCGGAAACGGCCCAATGCCGAGCATTCCGTTTTCACTTTGCAGCCAGACTTCAATGTCAGGGCTGACAAAATTGGCCACCAGCGTAGGCAAGCCGATCCCGAGATTCACATAAAAACCATCTTGTAATTCTTTGGCTGCAATAGCCGCCATTTCGTCGTGTGTCCAGGCCATGATCAAACTCCTTTTAATGTGTTGAGGACAGAGCTGGTTCGCTTCGCGAAACTGCGGTCTGTCCCGCAAGGTCTCAATTCTGTTGAGGACAGAGCTGGCGACTGCGTCGCTGCGGTCTGTCCCGCAAAAATTCAGCGAACGGTGCGCTTTTCAATGCGCTTCTCGGGGTTGGCATTGAGCACAATACGGTTCACGTAAATGCCGGGCAAATGCACGCTGTCAGGGTCAAAGGTGCCGGTTTCCACAATTTCTTCCACTTCAACCACGGTGATCTTACCGGCCATGGCCACCGCCGGGTTGAAGTTGCGGGCGGTGCGCCTGAACAGCAGGTTGCCGCTCTTGTCGGCTTTCCAGGCTTTCACCAGCGACACCTCGGGCACCAGGGCGTGTTCCAAAATATACACATGGCCGTCAAAGACCCGGTTTTCCTTGCCCTCGGCCACCAGCGTGCCCACCCCCGTGCGTACATAAAACGCCGGAATGCCGGCGCCACCCGCGCGCAGCTTCTCAGCCAGCGTACCCTGGGGCGTGAACTCAAGCTGCAGTTCACCGGCCAGGTACTGGCGCTCAAATTCCTTGTTCTCGCCCACATAGCTCGAAATCATCTTGCTGATCTGGCGCGTTTCCAGCAACTTGCCCAGACCAAAACCGTCGACACCGGCATTGTTTGAGATCACGGTCAGGTCACTGACACCGGTGTCGCGCAAGGCGTCGATCAAAGCCTCGGGAATGCCGCACAGGCCAAAACCGCCCACCGCGAGCAACTGGCCGTCCCTGACGATGCCTTGCAGCGCTGCGGCTGCGGAAGGGTAAATTTTGTTCACTTTGAAATCTCCGTGGGTAGTAACAGTGGCGTTACGATACTACCTAATGCCATACGTAGTTTTTCTTAAGGTACAAACCCTAATTAGTTGGGGTCAGAGCACGTCGCTTCGCGAGTGGTCTGACCCGCAAGCTCTTCTAATTTGTTGGGGTCAGAGCACGTCGCTTCGCGAGTGGTCTGACCCGCAAACTTTCTAATTTGACCACCTCAAACCATGGACATCAATTACCGGCTAGCCTTCGAGATGGCACCCGTTGGCCTCGCCCTGTCGCGCAACCGCATCATGCTGGACTGCAACCGCCACCTGTGCGAAATGTTTGGTGCCGCGCCCGATCAACTGATAGGCCAGTCCTTTCAAGAGCTCTATCCCAGTGCCCTTGAGTTCGAACGCACCGGCCAACGCATTACACCCCTGCTCAACCGCCACGGCACCTATGCCGATGACCGCATCATGAAACGGGTGGCTGGCCGCTTCAAGGGAGAAACATTTTGGTGCCATGTGACCGGCCGTGCCCTCAATCAGGCTGCGCCCCATGAGGCGGGCATCTGGACCTTTGAAGACTTGAGCGCCAGCCGCCCGGTCAAGGCCGAACTCACCCCCCGCGAACGCGAAGTGGCCGCTTTTTTAATGGGGGGACTGACCAGCAAGGAGATCGGCAAAGCACTTGTAATCAGCCACCGCACCGTCGAAATCTACCGGGCCCGACTAATGCGAAAATACAAAGCATCCAACACCGGCGATTTGGTACACAAGTTGATGGCCGGCTAAAAATGTCACTGTCCTGACCTGCGTCAACATTTGCCATCAGGCTACTGACAAAATCGAAAATTGACATTCATCAAACGTTTTTAATCCCAGGAGAAACTCATGGTCACCGCAAAAAAATCACCCACCGCAGTCGCAGCGGTCGCGCCAAAAGTAAAAGCCGCTGCCAAGAAGACAGTCTCGGCGCCAGTTGCAGCCGTGGCCCCCGCGCCTGCGGTCAAAAAGGCTGCAGCCAAAAAAACAATTCCTGCCAAGGTCCCGGCCAGCACCACTGCCACACGTCTGGCCGTGAGCGTCGAGCAGCGTCACAACTACATCGAAGTAGCCGCTTTTTACGTGGCGCAACGGCGTGGTTTTTCCCCAGGTAACCCGATTGACGACTGGGCCACGGCCGAGCAGGAAGTCGATCGCCTGATCGACTCGGGCCATTTTTCCAAGTAAACAAATCCGTCCGGCTTAGGACGGACGTCACGACACAATGGCGCGCATCCAGTCGGGTAGGTCAATCGCTTTTTGCTTCGGAAAGTCGACCCAGATCGTGGTAGCGCCGCCCGCAGCGTAGATCACACCGGGCTGATCGGCCATTTCCATGGTGGCCCAGGTCTCGAACGTGGTGCGGGCCGGGTCACTGGTGTACATCTTGACCAGCACATTGCCAGGGTATTCCAGCTGCTTGTAAAAATTGCAGAAAGCATTCACGATCACCGGTCCTTCGCCGAGCGGATTGGGCATACAACCCGCAGCCCGCATCCAGTCGATGCGGCAGGTTTCCAGGTAACGAAAGTAGGTCGTGTTGTTGACATGGCCCATGGCGTCCATGTCGCCCCAGCGGATCGGAATGACCACCTCGAACACCCGCTTTTTTTGTTCTGGAATGTCAAATTTCATACGGCTTGTTTCCTTTGCTTGAAATTTTTCTGCAGGGTACCTTCTGGCCAACGCCAACAGCTGGCCGGAGCGGCAAACACTTCCATCACCAGCAGCGCTGCGCCATGGCGGGTAAATATCGAACGGCGCGCGAACAATGCCTGGTAACCCAGGGCCACACCCGTTGCCGCCTGCCAGGAACTGGCCACATGGCGCTGCAAGGGGCTTTGGCGCAGGAGCTGGCTGTAGGCCAGCGGCGCACGCAGAATGCCCGCGCGTTTGAACAGTACATCGGCCAGTGGGCGACTGCCCAAGCCACGCACCGAACGCCAGGCTCCCAGGGAATCCGCATGCGCAGTGACGCTGCGGGCAAACACAAGCGCCTGGCCATCCACCCGCAGCAGCACCTCACGCGCGTAGCCCGTGCGCCGCCCGCCCAGGCCCAAAGCGTGCGACTCGTCGGGTGTGAGCGGCTGGCGCCCCTGCGCCAGCACCTGCACGTTGAACGTCTCACCCGTGGCCGCCAGCCGCGCGCTGAGCGAGCCCGAGGCCTGCAACCAGCGCCGCAAACCACCGCGCGCCGGAATAAAAGCTTGCCAGCCCATCAACGATGCGCCCTGATCGATGCCAAAATTCCAAGTGTGAACAAGCCGGCAGCCCAGGCTTGTGTGGCAGCAGGCCAGACACCGTCCCAGAGAAAAGAATAAAACAAGGCAAACAAGGTTTCGCTCACAATCAGCTGACCACACAAACTCACACTCAGGCGCTGGCTGGCCACGTTCCACAAGATGCTGCCAGCCCAGCCCGAACCAATGCCGGTGGCAATACAAGCCACGGCAATCATCGCCTGATTGTCAAGGACTGCCAGCGTTTGGACATCAGAACCTAACAGCAACCAGAGCAAAAAAGCCCCCACCCCGGTGGCCACACCAATCCAATTGGCCCATTCGGTGGCGCTGACCTCGGGGTGGCGCTTGAGCCAAGCGGCATTGACCAAGGCAAAGGCGGTCCAGCACAGCATCGCCCCCAAGGCCAGCAGCACGCCCCACCAGAACTGACCACCGCTGGCAGGCCGTTGTGCCGCGTGGTCCAGTGTCGACTGCATCATCAGCGCCAGCCCACCCAGGGTGAGCAGCAAACCCGGCAACAAACCCGCCCATTTGAGACCGGTCGGTTTGCCCAGCAGCATGACCCAGATCGGAATGGTGCCAATGATCAGTGTGGGCACCTCGCTACCCGCATAAACAATGCTTTGCGCCAGCAGCAGGTAGTACCCGGTCGCACCCAACAGGCTCATGCCCAAGGCGGTGGCCGCCTGCCGCGCCGTCGGCCAGGTATGTCGGCGCCAAGTAACCAGCATGGCCAACGCCGCCATGCCGCCAAAACTGATGAAGCGGCCCGCCGTCAGGTCCACCGAGCTCAGGCCCGGCGTCATGCGTGGTACCACGAACACCAGCCCCCACAAGGCGCCCGCGGCGAGACCTGCAACCAGTCCCGTCAGCATGCAGTGCTAAACCGCAAAGCCATCGTCGGCCGAGATCACGGCCCCGTTGATGAAATGGCTTTGGTCAGAGCACAACATCATCAGCAGTGCATCCAGATCCTGCGGCTTGCCAATGCGCTTGCGTGGCAGCATCTGGATCAGTTTTTGGCCCGCTTCTGTTTGCCAGTGGGCGTGGTTGATCTCGGTGTCGATGTAGCCCGGGCAAATGGCGTTGACGTTGATGTCAAAGCGGCCCCACTCCACGGCCATGGCTTTGGTCATCTGAATCACTGCCGCCTTGCTCATGCAATAGACGCCAATTTTGGGCAAAACCTTAAGACCCGCCGTGCTGGCCACATTGACGATGCGCCCGCCGGTAAAGCTGCCTGGCGCTGCCCCTTGAGCGCGTGCCAGCATGCGTTTGCCGACCTCTTGCGCTACAAAAAATGCGCCCTTGACATTGGTATCAAACATGAAATCAAAATCGTCCTGACGCACATCCACCAGGCGCTGGGTGGTGCTGACGCCCGAGTTGTTAACCAGAATATCAATCGAGCCGACCTCGGTCTCAACGTGCGCCACGGCGGACCTGATCGAGTCCTGATCGGTCACATCGAGCTCGATCACATGGGCGTCGCCGCCCTCGGCCTCAATTTTCGCACGCAATTCCTTGAGCCTTTCAAGGCGGCGGCTGGCCAACACCACGGCGGCGCCAGCGCTGGCCAGGGTGCGGGCAAATTGCGCCCCCAGGCCACCCGAGGCGCCGGTAATCAGGGCCACCCGGCCCGAAAGGTCAATGCTGTATGCCATGGTCATTTCTCCGTTATCAATAGAACGATCGTTCTATTGTGATTATTGTGTTGCCTAAAATCCGGATTTGTCGCAGACAATTCACACCAGTTTTAGCCACCTTCGCTTGGCTTGAGTTTAATCAGTTGATAAAGTGAGTCCCACCATGACAAACCAGGAAATTCTGACCCAGTACGGCCCGCGCGAATCCATGGACTACGACGTGGTCGTGGTCGGTGGCGGCCCCGCCGGGCTGGCCACCGCCATCCGCCTCAAACAGTTGGCAGCCGAGAAAAGCCAGGAGGTCTCGGTGGTGGTGCTCGAAAAAGGCTCCGAGCCCGGTGCCCACATCCTCTCGGGCGCGGTGCTCGACCCGCAGTCGCTCACCGAGCTGTTTCCCGACTGGAAAACCATGGGTGCGCCTTTGAGGCAGCCCGTCA
>MESQ01000006.1 GCA_001771065.1 Burkholderiales bacterium RIFOXYD12_FULL_59_19
CTGCGGGTGGTGCGCTGCAACAGGCGCGCGCCCAGCCACTGCTCCAGTTCAGCCACGTAACGCGTCACCATGGCGCGCGACATGTCCAGCTTGTCAGCCGTGGCGCTGAAACTGCCGCTGTTGGCCACTTCCACAAAAACCTGCATGGCGGTCAATCTGTCCATGATTTGCTCAATTTGTGAAACAGTAATGCACAGATTATCGGGTTTATCTGCGCGATTATTGAAATTACAGGTCATACCAGCGCTGCGGCGCGTCTTCTCAAACAAGCCGCAGGAGTTGCCATGATCCGCACCAAGGTGATTGCGGCCTCCCTATCCTGTCTAACGTACGGCCCCTCCTGGCCCGTTTACAGTGAGCGAACCGGAAGACTTATCTGGCACTCCAGCACACCCGTGCTCGGGTCGTATTTGGCGTTGGGAGGGTAATACTCAAAACACGGGCGGGCATCGGCCTGCATGCCGCTGGAGGGCAACCAGTTGCGCAGCAATTCTGTCCAGGCCAGATGGATCTCCGGCACCGTTCCAACAAAATCGCCCACAGCATACTGGCCACCGGGCAAATCCGCGATGCCCGCCGGGCTCTTGGCGACAAAGTCGGCGGGCACTTCCACACACGCGTCGTAGCGACACTTGGCGGGGGCGGTGACACCTGGGTCATCCAAGCCGATACCGTAACAGCCCGCTCCCTCCAGCCCGTTGGCCCGGCACCAGGGGATAAAGGTCTCCATCCAGAAGCGGTGTACCCCCGAGCCGTAAGGCCCGCTATAGCGCATGTAGGCCACCCGAACGGCGGATAATTTTTTCACTTTCATGTCCATCTTGAACTCCAGGTTGTTGAGGCCTGTATCTTCAAAGAGGCTGGCCGCGCCTGCCTGATCTGGATTGCCATGGTACTGATCCAGATTGCGATGTGCATGGTGCAGTCGGGTGCGGGCCAACTCTTCGGCCCAGCGCTGTGGCGTGCCTGTGCGCCAGGCGCTGGGTGTGCAGCCAAAGCGCCGCTTGAAGGCGCGCGCGAACGCCTCGCTGGAACCAAAACCCACGGTTAAAGCGATTTCAAGAATGCTGGCCTGCGCGTTGGCGGCCAAATGGACGGCGGCAATCTCCAGCCGCCGACGCCACAGGTAGTCGCTCAGCGTCTCGCCGACCCAGGCCAGGAACACGCGGTGGAAATGAAAGGCAGAAAAGTGCGCCACCTCCGCCAGTGTTGGCAAATCCAGCGGGGTGTCCAAATGCTGGTCAATGTGGTCCAGAACCTTGTTCATGCGCTGGGCATATTCGATGGCGTGAGTGTTGGGCAGCAAGGTGTTTGTCATGGGATTGATGGGGTCACGCCAAAGCATGCCGGCCCGCCATTTTCGTTGACGAGGCGCTGCAGATTTGTTGGGCTGTCGGCAGTGCGAAAAAGTGGACCTTTGCAACATGCTGTGTTGCCACCAGCACGCAATCGCGGCGTGCCAGCGGCCGGGCACTCAGCATGGGGGCGGGCTCGGCGCTGATCATTCATGATTTGCGCAATTTATGAAACAGTAATGGCCGGATTATGTGGTTTATTTGCCCGGATATTGAAACTACAGTTCATGCCAGTGCGACAAAGCGTCTTTTCAAACAACCCACAGGAGTTTTTCCATGATCCGCACCACTGTCATCGCCGCGTCACTGGCCATCGCCTTCACCGCCCAAGCCGCCCAGCCACTGAGCGTCAAGGTATACAACGCGGGCGGCGCCAGCTTCAACGTTAACTCCACGCTGGTCTACGGCGAAAAAGAAGCCATGGTGATTGATGCCGGCTTCACCCGTGCCGACGCGCTGCGCATCGCCGCCAACGTGCTCGACAGCGGCAAGCAGCTCACCACCATTTTTGTGAGCCAGGCCGACCCGGACTACTACTTTGGCGTGGAAACCCTGAAAGAGATATTCCCCCAGGCCGACGTGGTGAGCACCCCAGCCGTGCTGGAAAAACTGGTGCCGAAGCTGGCGGGCAAGGTCGCTTTCTGGGGTCCCAAGATGGGCGCCAACGCACCGCGCAAGCCGGTGGTGCCGCGTGCCCTGGAGCGCAACACATTGACGCTGGAAGGCCAGACGATTGAGATCCGCGGCACGCAAGGCCCGCTGGCGCACCGCCCGTATGCGTGGATTCCGTCCATCAAGGCCATCGTCGGCAACATCGGCGTGTTTGGCGACATGCACGTGTGGACCGCAGACACACAAACCCAGGCCCTGCGCGCCGCCTGGGTGGCGCAGTTGGATGAGATGGCGGCACTCCAGCCCGAGCTGGTGATTCCCGGCCATATGAAGGCCGGCACCGCAGTCGATGCCAGCGCCATCCGCTTCACCAGGGACTATTTGCAGACCTTTGAGAAGAATCTGGCAGCCAACAAAACCAGCGCCACGCTGATCGGTGCCATGAAGCAGTCCTATCCCCAGTTGACGGACGGCGCGATGTCGCTGGACATCGGTGCCAAGGTCAACACCGCTGAAATGAAGTGGTAAGGAGATAAGGCCATGCGCACCATGGACGCGGCCTTTGCGGACTACGCCTGATCCAACGACCTGCGTATTGCAAAGCTGACAGGCCAGCGTTTCACCGAGGCCTATCGTCAGAATGTGCTGGGCCGCCCGGGCAGCCGCCTTGACTCGGCCGCCGTGACGCTGGCGCTCACCGCCGTGTCCTTGTCCGAGCCGCTGCGCGAGCTGGAAACGCTCAAGGCCTTGCAGGAAGCGCGCTACGTGCAGGGCCTGGAGACCTGCGACGTGTCGGTGGTGGCGACTCTGCTGCGTGATCAGGGTTTGGCAGTCGCCGCGGATCGCTTGGCGGCAAACGACGCCGAGCTGCTGGGCGCCAATGCGCTTTACGGCAACCTGGACAGCCTGCTTGGTCACATTGCGGCGGCCTGAACGCCGTGGTAGAACTGGTCAAACACCATCAGTAGGAGCTTGCGATGACGGTTCTCCACCAAGTCCTGGTTCACGTGCGCGCGGGGCGCTGGAACGAGGCGCACAAGCTGGTGCAAAGCGATGCCACGCCGCTGGCTGCCTGGCTGCCTGGCTGCACGGCATCCTGCACATTCAGGAGGGTGATCTGGAAGATGCCGAGTACTGGTACGACCAGGCCAACCGGCACTTCCGCAGCCGAGGCAACCTGGAGCAAGAACTGGAGCGTTTCGAGGCGGCGTTGTTGCTTGGGAATGGCCCGGCATAGTTGGCACCAACTAGTGCTGTTCAACCCGGCGCCGGTGACATGAAGCGGGGAGGGCAGCTTTGCTGCGCGGTCAATGAAAAAGTCGCTCAAGGGGATTCTTGGGCAACTTTTTGTTTTTGGAGGTTTGTGATTCGAGGTGTAGAAGTTCCAACTGAATTCCATGGGGGTTTTGGACAGGAAAGAGTCATTCGCCGAGTTCCAGCCACGTTCAAGTCAGTGCCCGAAGCGGGCAGTCCCGCAGGCTGGAGCAGCCGTTCACAGGCGCTGTTGGTTACAGACAGCAGACATTCGCCATCCAGCCATTGGTTTTATCCGCTGGGCGGCTCTTGTGCAGCGAGCCTGTGTGAAAACTCCAACAAAAATGTGCCGCATTCAATTTCATCGCAGCCCGAAGCAGCTTTCGCCGGGTTTCCATGTTTGCGTGGTCCGGCATGCAGCCCGTTGGGGTGAATCGCGGATGACATGCGTGGAGCCATGCGAAGCACCCCACCACGCGATTGAGTGTTTGACCGAGTTGGCATTGCTTCTGGCTTGACCAATATCAACCGATTGCACTGGGCAGACATCAAGTTGGTTGCCTGGAAAAATTGACGCAAATCACAGGGACACTCAAGTCAATTTGGCTGCCTCGGGATGCGATACTTTGCGCGACATAGGTGAAATTCAATCAACGACAGCAGCAGCAGGGGGAATTATGGCGTCGAAGGCAATAAGAATTGGTCTAGCTGCATTGGTGGTGGCGGTCGCGGGAGGCTTGGGTTGGTACGGGTGGCAGTCCAGCCAGCAGCCTGAATTGGGTTCTAGCGCAGATATTGGCAGCGAACAAGCCTTTGCCTTTGCTGACTGCAAAGCCCGCATGTTTGACGGCTCACCGGCCATTGCGGTGGGTTTCACCCAGCCGTTGGATCGGAACCAGGACTTTGCCAAGTTGGTGAAGGCCAGTGAAGGCGACCGGGCGGACCAGGCCAAGCCGCTGGAGCCGCGCTGGGTGTTGGGCGACAACCCGCGCGTGCTCTACCTCCCTTACGTGACCCCGGATCGCAAGTATTTCCTCAGCCTGTCTGCGGACCTGGCCGCCAAGTCCGGTGTCAAGCTGGCCACTGCAAAGACCTGCGAACTCAAGAGCGAAGGTATGCCGGACTCCTTTTACTTTACCAGTCGTGGCGTGGTATTGCCCGCCGGGCAAAACGGTGGGCTGCCGGTGGTTACGGTCAATGTGCCCGAGGTGGATGTGCAATTCCTGCGCGTCAAACCTGAGTCGCTGCCACTGTTTTTGGAGCAAGTTGGTGCCAAGCGTCAAGGCCGTGGCGCGCGCTACCAAGCGGGCGACGATGGTGAGAGCGACGGTGACGACGGTGAGTATTACGGGTATGAGGACAAGGGCAAGCGTCTCAAGGGCCGCGTCAGCGGCTATGTGCTGGACGAGTTGCGTGCCATGTCGGACAGTGTATACATCAGCCGATTCACCACGGACGCGCGCGCCAACCGCCGCAACGTCAATTTCCTACCCGTCGAGCAGATCAAGGAACTGCAGGAGCCCGGCATCTATGTGGCGGTGATGAACCA
Source organism: Burkholderiales bacterium RIFOXYD12_FULL_59_19 (assembly GCA_001771065.1). Taxonomy (GTDB): domain Bacteria; phylum Pseudomonadota; class Gammaproteobacteria; order Burkholderiales; family Burkholderiaceae_C; genus Rhodoferax. The sequence goes on from MESQ01000006.1 coordinate 4,771, forward strand.
GCCGGGCCGCTTTGGCTGGGACTACCAGGTGACGCATTTCTACGTCACCGATATCGGCTTGCATGTGCGTCGCCATGCCGAACAACTGGACGTGTTCAGCACTTCGCTCAAGAACGGGCGTGCCATAGGCGGCGTAGAACTGTCCCTGGTGGATGACAGCGGCAAGTCGGTGGGCCAGGCGCAAACCGATGGCGAAGGGCATGCGGTTTTCCGTGGTCGCAGTGAATCTGCGCGCGCCCTGCTGGCGCGCCGGGGTAAGGAGATGTCGATATTGGCGCTGCGTGAACCGGCCTTGGATCTGTCGGAATTCGACGCCACGGGCCATGCTTCGCGCAACAACAAGGTTTTTATCTACTCCGGTCGTGACCTGTATCGTCCCGGTGAGAGTCTTCAGGTTTCTGTGTTGTCGCGTGACGCCGATGGCCGCGCACCCGCAACGGCCGTGCCCATGACCTTGACGCTCAAGAAGCCCGACGGCACTAATTTGGTCCAGCAGCTCGTCAAGCCCCATGCCAGTGGCAGCGCCTATTACCAGCAGGCCTTCACGCTGCCGCCCGATTCGCCCACCGGCAGTTGGATGCTGCAGGCGCGGCTGGACCCGGCGGCCAGGCAGCCCGATGCGCAGTGGAGCTTCAAAGTAGAAGAGTTCCTGCCCGAGCGCATGAAGCTCGAACTCAAGGCTGCAGAGGGCGCGATGAGCGGTGGAGATGGGCTGGCGGTGCAAGTGCAAGGCGACTACCTGTACGGCGCGCCCGCTGCGGGAAATCGGCTGCAGGGCAGCGTCTATACCGAGCGCCAGCTCAACCCCCTGCCGCAAAAGCTACCTGGCTTTGTGTTCGGGGATTTTGCTGATGACCAGGCCCGCAAACACGCGAACGTGGAGGACACCGAACTGGACGCCAAGGGCCACGCCGAGCTGACGATCTCGCCCAGCCTGTCTGAACGCAGCTCACCGATGCTGGTGCGCGCCAGCTTCAGCCTGCTGGAGTCGGGCGGGCGCCCGGTGGTGCGCTCCTTGGAGCGCAGTTGGTGGCCGGCCGAGCAACTGGTGGCGATTCGCCCCCTGTTCAACAGCAATGTGGCGCAAGAGGGCAGCCTGGCCGAGTTTGAAGTCACGCGGGTGGACAGCGCCGGCAACTTCAAGGCCGCCAAGGACTTGGCGGTCAAGCTGATGTACGAGGAGCGCCAGTGGTACTGGCGCTACGACAGCGGACGCGGCTGGAACTCTGGTTTCAACACCCAAGAAGAGTTGGTTGAGGCACGCACCCTGAACCTGAAGGCGCGCACCAAAATTGCGCTGCCGGTGCGATGGGGCCGCTACCGCCTGGAAATTACCGATCCCGAGACACAAGAAACCCTGCGCTATGCCTTCTATGCGGGTTGGGGCGCACAGGATGCCGATGACCTGGGCAACCGGCCGGATCGTGTGCAGCTCAAGCTGCAGGGTGCACCCTTCAAACCGGGTCAGGTAGCCAAGCTCAGCATCAAACCACCCCACGACGGCGAAGCCCTGGTGACGGTGGAGGGTGACCGCGTGCTGTATCAGAAGCGGGTCTCGGTACGCGCGTCCGGCACCGATGTGGAAATTGCGATCGACGAGGCCTGGAAGCGCCATGACCTCTATATCACCGTAGCAGCTTTTCGCCCCGGCAGCCAGGGCGACCGGGTGACGCCGGCGCGCGCGCTGGGTCTGGTTCATGTGCCGTTATGGCGTGAGGACCGCCAGATCAAGGTCGAAGTTGGCGCTCCCGCCAAGGCCACACCGGAACAATCCTTGCCGCTGAAGATCAAGGCGCCGCAACTGGCCGGCAAGCCGGCCATGGTCACGGTGTCTGCGGTGGACGTGGGCATTCTGAACATCACGCGCTACAAGACGCCGGACCCAGTCGACTTCTTTTTCGGTAAACATCGCTATGGCGCGGACATGCTGGACATCTACGGAAAGCTGATTGAGAAAATGGACGGCGCACAGGCCAAGCAGCGCTTTGGTGGCGATGCAGGCAAGCGCGACACGCAAAGTCTGCCGCGTAAGGTCTTGCTGCTGGACTTGTTCTCCGGGCCGGTGTTGCTGGACGCCAAGGGTGAGGCCAGCGTGAATCTGAAGCTACCCGATTTCAACGGCACGCTGCGTGTGATGGCCGTGGTGAGCACACCCGATAGCTATGGCAGTGCACAAACCGAGACCGTGGTCGCGGCGCCCCTGGTGGCCGAACTGGCCATGCCGCGCTTTATCGCGCCGGGCGACCACGCCACCATTGCACTGGATCTCACCAATCTATCGGGAGCACAGCAAGAAGTGCGCGTGCAACTGGAGGCCAGTGGCCCCTTGCGCATCACCGGCAAGCCGGAGCCGGTGAAGCTGGCCGACAAGCAACGCACGGTGCTTCGATTCGAGGCGGAAGCGACCGACGCCTGGGGGCTCGCACCAATCAAACTCGTGGTGAGTGCCGGTTCGCTCAAGCTCACCCGCGAAGCCGCCTTGCAGGTGCAACCGGCCACGCCGCTAACCCGTGAGATCAAGCGAGTGCGCCTGGAGCCCGGCGCCACCCACAAGCTGGATGGCAGCCTCTTGGATAGTTATTGGGCAGGCTCTGCTGCGCTCAATCTCACACTGTCCGACAAGCCGCCTATCGATGTGCGCGCCCAGGTCAAAGACTTGCTGATGTACCCCTATGGCTGCCTGGAGCAAACCACCAGCAGTGCCTATCCACTGGTGTTTATTGACGAGGATGGGGCCAAAGCCTTTGGCATGACGCCGATCAGCCGTGAAGAACGCGCCAAGCGCCTGGACGGCGCGTTCGCCCGGCTCGCGGGCATGCAGCAGCCCAAGGGTGGCTTTGGCTTGTGGAACGCCAACAGCCCTTATGAGGCCTGGCTGAGCGCCTATGTCACCGGCTTTTTGCAAGACGCACGGGACGCCGGCTTCAACGTGCCGGAGACCATGCTCAAGCGGTCCATTGAATCGCTGACCGAGCAGTTCCAACGCGCGCCGGGCTTTCAGATTCAAATTCCCAAGGAGCAAAAGCGTGACGCCAATGGCCGCCTGACGGACTACCGAGAGCTGGAGCTGCTGCGGATGGCTCACCAACGCTTTGCCGAAGCTGCTCATTCAGGTTACATACTGGCGCGCGAGCAGAAGGCCCCGCTGGCAACGCTGCGCACGCTGCATGACAGCTACCGCGGTAGTGCACGCTCGCCGCTGCCGCTGTTGCAACTCGGCTTGGCATTGAAGTTAATGGGCGATGAAACCCGCGCCAAGGTGGCCATCGATGAAGCGCTCAAGCAGGGTTATGGCTTGCAACCCGAATACAGTGATGGCGCGGGCTATTACTGGAGTGAATGGTTGGGGGATTACGGTTCGCGCGTGCGCGACCTGTCGCTGAGTTATGCGCTGATGCACCGCCACAACATCGCGCACGAGCGCCGCGAAGGTTTGCTGTTTGACCTGGCCGCCGACTTTGACCGACGCCGCTATTTCTCCACCCAAGAGCGCATGGGCTTGTTCCTGGCGGTGCGCAGCGCCATCGGCAAGGGGGCTGAAGCTGGCACGGACATCGGCTGGAAAACCACGCTGAGCCAAGGCAGTGTCAGTGGGGCCTGGACCGGCAGCGGCACGCAGCAGCAAAGCATCGTGGGGCAGAAGTTGAAGTCCGGCGTGTCTCTGCGCAACGACGGCGCATCTACCGTGTATTTGGAAGTCAATGCGCAAGGTTATCCGGTAAAGCCCATGGCGGTGCAGGAGGACCGCATCAAGCTGGAACGCACGCTGTGGACCACGGAAGGCAAACCCGCCACCGGCCGACAGTTCACCACGGGCGAGATGCTGATCGTGCGTCTGCGGGTGCAGGCCAAGCAAAACATCAAGGACGGGCTGGTGGTGGATCGCATTCCCGCTGGTTTTGAAGTCGAGAACCTCAACCTCAGCCAAGGTCCACAGGCCGGTGAGTTCAAGGTCGAGGGCGTGAATATTGCCACCGCGAATGCCAATGAGCGCATTGTGCACATCGAGTACCGGGATGATCGCTTTGTGGTTGCCGCCAAACTCGGTGGCGAGGTACTTGATCTGTTCTACCTGGTGCGAGCCGTCACGTCCGGTCGCTATGTGGTGCCGGCACCGTTTGCAGAAGACATGTACAGGCCCGAAATACGCGGCATCGGCAAGGGTGAGGCAGACATTACGGTGGTGGACAAACGCGCCGCGCCATGACACTGCGTCTACGCTGGCGTAACGCTGCCATCGCGATGGCAGCGTTGGCCGCTTGTATATGGGTTCTGGATTGGGTGTTTCCGCTGCCGACCATGGCAAGGCCGGACGCGACGCTAACCGCTAGCGCCCAGTCTACCTTGGTAGTGCTGGCCTTGGATGGCTCGCCGCTGCGCAGTTGGCCCAGCGTGGACGGCGTGCTGCGCCACCCAGTCAGGTTGGACGCCGTCTCGCCGCTGTATCTGCAGGCCCTGCTGCACTATGAAGACCGCTGGTTTTACCAACACCCCGGCATCAACCCCTGGGCGCTTGCTCGCGCGGCATGGCAGTGGGGACGCTATGGACATATCGTGTCGGGTGGCTCCACGCTAACCATGCAGGTGGCCCGCCTAGTCGACCCGGCACTCAATGCGGTGCATAGCCGTGGCCTAAGCGCCAAAGTGCGGCAGACGCTGCGCGCGCTGCAGCTGGAACTGCACCTGAGCAAGGATGAAATCCTTACGCTTTACCTGAATCAGGCACCTATGGGCGGAATGATAGAAGGCGTGGAAATGGCCAGCCGGGCCTACCTGGGCAAGTCTGCGCGCGATCTCTCGCATGCCGAGGCGGCTCTGCTCACGGCGCTGCCACAAAGCCCTTCGCGCTTGCGACCGGACCGTGTGGATCGCAATGGACCCTTGCGCGCCCAGGGCGCGCGCGACAAGGTGCTGGACCGCATGCAGCAACTCGGCGTGTGGGACGCGGCCACGGTGGCGGATGCTCGGCTGGAGCGTGTGTTCGCCCCCGCGTCGCGCGCCAATTGGTTAGCACCATTGGCTGCTGAGCGCCTGCGCCAGCAACGCAAGCCTGATGGTCCAGCGTTGATCCAGAGCACCCTGGATGCTGGCCTGCAGGCACGCCTGGAGCAAGTCTTGCTGGACCGGCTGGGAACCTTGCCCGAGCGGGTGTCCATTGCTGCCCTGTTGGTGGAGAACCAAAGCTTGCAGGTGCGTGCTTATGCAGGTTCCGCCGATTTTTCAGACCAGCGCCGCGCGGCCCATGTGGACATGGTGCGGGCCTTTCGCTCTCCAGGCTCCACGCTCAAGCCGTTCCTCTATGCCATGGCCCTGGACCAAGGGTTGGTCCATTCCGAGAGCCTGCTGATTGACGCACCACAAAATTTCGGTGGCTATGCGCCTGGAAACTTTCAGGCCGACTTTTCGGGACCGGTCAGCCTGAGTGAAGCCTTGCAACGTTCGCTCAATGTGCCGGCGGTTGACATGCTGGACCGCATTGGGCCCGAGCGCTTTGCAGCACAACTGCGCCAAGCCGGGCTTCGCCTTCGCCTGCCGGCCAATGCCAGCCCCAACCTGAGTTTGATTTTGGGTGGAGGCAGTACCAGTCTGGAAGAACTGGTGGGGGTATACACGTCGCTGGCGCGCAGTGGGGTGGCCGGAAGGCCGCGCCTCAAGCCCGACTCGCCAGTGCTGGAAACGCGACTGATGAGCGCAGGCGCGGCCTTCATCGTGCGGGAGATTCTGGAGAACGGCGGGCGCCCCGGCACACCGTTTCGCGAAAGCGAACAGCGCATCGCCTGGAAGACGGGTACGAGTTTTGGCTTTCGCGACGCCTGGGCTATTGGCGTGACGGATCGCTACACCATGGGCATCTGGTTGGGCAGGCCCGACGGTACGCCCAATCCAGGCCACTTTGGCGCCAATAGTGCTGCGCCCCTGCTCAGGGATTTGGCCGCAGCCTTGGGGCCGAGCGAGTCGCGCCAACAGCTTGGTCCACGCCATGTTCCCGCTGGTGTTAAGCCCGTGGCGATCTGCTGGCCACTGGGTCAGTCCGAGGCGACTACCGCACCCGAGCATTGCCTGCAAAAACGCTTGGCCTGGACTCTGGACGGCACCACACCACCGACTCTGCCTGATCGTCTACAAAGTAGCAGCCTGTTGGAAGTTGCCTGGGTCGACCGGCAGCACCAACGGCGCCTGCGTCCCGATTGCGCACCCAAGGCGCAGCAGGCAATCGAACGGATTGAGCTGGTCCGCTGGCCCACGCTGTTGGCACCTTGGATCGAACCCGCACAGCGTCAAACAGCGGAAGCCTGGCCCTGGCTTGAAGCCTGTGCGCCGCACAGCGCCATGGCCGGCTTGCGCATCGTCGGTCTGGAGCCCAGCAGTGTTTTACGTCCCGTACCCGGTCAACAGAGTGTGGCCCTGAAGCTGACGGCTGTGGGCGCACGCGGCGGCCTGACCTGGTTGCTCAACGGACAAGTCGCCGGGCAAAGCGAGAACGTCGAAGCCCCTTTGCATCTGAATCTGCGCGGCGGGGATCAGATACTGACTGCGATGGATGGGCGGGGGAAATTTGCACAGATACGCTTTGTGGTGCGCACAGAGTAGTCAATTCTCACGTCTGTGTTACCCGAGTTTGCCCCCCCGCAATTTCGGGATGAACGCCATCATCGCAGGCAGAACACGTAACCCTAGCTGGACGTGGCCGCCACATTGGCCCGCGCCATGTGCAGTTTTTGGTAGCTATCGATCAGGCGCTGGTGCCTGTCGAGCCCTTCCAGTTTCATGCTCGTTGGCGTCAAGCCGAAGAAGCGCACGCTGCCGTCCACTGACCCCAGCACCGCATCCATCCGTGGGTTGCCAAACATCCGGCGGAAGTTGATCACGTAATCGTCCAGTTCCAGCGCGTCGTCCAGCAGCACCTCAAGCACCACATTCAAGGCCTGATAAAACAATCCGCGCTCGACCGTGTTGTCGTTGTACTGCAGGAAGGCGCCCACCAGCTCTTGCGTCGCTTCAAATTGTTTCAGGGCGAGATTGATCAGCAGCTTCAGCTCCAGGACTGTCAGCTGGCCCCAGGCCGTGTTCTCATCAAATTCGATGCCGATCAAGGTGACGATGTCGGTGTAATCATCCAGCTCGCTGTTCTCCAATCGTTCAAGCAGTGCTTCCAGGCTTGCATCGTCGAGACGATGCAGGTTCAGGATATCGGCGCGAAAGACCAGCGCTTTGTTGGTGTTATCCCAGATCAGATCCTCGACCGGATAAATTTCAGAATAACCCGGCACCAGGATGCGGCAGGCGGTTGCGCCGAGCTGGTCATACACCGCCATGTACGCTTCCTTGCCCATGGCTTCGAGAATGCCGAACAAGGTGGCGGCCTCAATGGCATTGGAGTTTTCACCCTGGCCAGAAAAGTCCCACTCGACAAAATCGTAATCCGCTTTGGCGCTGAAAAAGCGCCAGGACACCACGCCGCTGGAATCGATGAAGTGTTCAACAAAGTTATTCGGCTCAGTCACCGCGTTACTCTCAAAGGTGGGCCGAGGTAAATCGTTCAGGCCTTCAAAACTGCGCCCCTGCAGCAACTCGGTCAAACTGCGCTCCAGCGCCACCTCCAAGCTGGGGTGCGCCCCGAACGAGGCAAACACACCGCCCGTGCGCGGGTTCATCAAGGTGACGCACATCACGGGAAATTCCCCGCCCAGCGAAGCATCCTTTACCAGCACCGGAAAGCCCTGCTTTTCCAGCCCCTCAATGCCGGCCAGAATGCCGGGATATTTCGCCAGCACCTCCTGCGGCACATCCGGCAGTGCGATTTCACCTTCCAGAATTTCGCGTTTCACCGCCCGCTCGAAAATTTCCGACAGGCATTGCACCTGCGCTTCGACCAGCGTATTGCCGGCACTCATGCCATTGCTGAGAAACAGGTTGTCGATCAGGTTGGATGGGAAATACACCACCTCGCCGTCCGACTGGCGCACATACGGCAGCGAACAAATGCCGCGCTGCGCATTGCCGGAGTTGGTGTCGACCAAATGCGAGCCACGCAACTCGCCATCGGGGTTGTAAATTTTCAGGCAGTATTCATCGAGGATTCCAACCGGCAGCGCATCTTTGCGGCCGGGCTTGAACCAGCGCTCATTCGGGTAATGGACGAAGGCCGCGTTGGCAATCTCTTCCCCCCAGAACTGGTGGTTGTAGAAATGATTGCAATTCAGTCGCTCGATATATTCGCCCAGCGCCGACGCCAAGGCGCTTTCCTTGGTCGATCCCTTGCCGTTGGTAAAACACATCGGCGAGTGCGCATCGCGGATATGCAGCGACCACACATTGGGGACCAGATTGCGCCACGAAGCGATTTCAATCTTGATGCCCAGGCCTGCCAAAACTCCTGACATATTGGCGATGGTCTGCTCAAGAGGCAGATCTTTGCCGACAATACAAGTGCATGCATTTGGATCCGGGTTCAGCGTCAGCAAGGCCTGAGCATCGGCATCCAAATTTTCGACTTCCTCGATCACAAACTCGGGCCCGGTTTGCACCACCTTTTTCACCGTGCAACGGTCGATGGATCGCAAAATGCCTTGCCGGTCCTTGGCGGAGATGTCCGCCGGCAACTCGACCTGAATCTTGAAAATCTGCTGGTAGCGGTTTCCCGGATCGACAATATTGTTCTGCGACAGGCGGATGTTCTCCGTCGGAATATTGCGGGTGTCGCAGTACAGCTTCACAAAGTAAGCCGCACACAAGGCCGATGAAGCCAGAAAATAGTCGAACGGACCCGGCGCCGAGCCATCGCCCTTGTAGCGGATAGGCTGATCGGCCACCACCGTGAAGTCGTCGAACTTGGCTTCAAGACGAAGCCTGTCCAGAAAGTTGACTTTAATTTCCATATGGGAATTCCAAAATAGTGCTCAAGATGATTTGCCTTGCGTTTCGGCGCCGTCGGCTTTGTCATGAAACCTGACGGCCTGCGCTGACCAACTTGGTGGCTGCGGCCAGGACGCTGCGGACAAATGGCCGTTTACCCCACGTGCGCAGGATGAAAAGTCGGGGCTGAAGCGACTATAGCCGAGGGTCGGCCGGGATTCATGTAATTCACGGGTTCTCCCAGGCCTCTTCGCCCAGGTAGCCAGGGATGGATTTCGCAAGTTGCGCAATCTCGGCGTCCAGTGCATGAAACTTTTCGTCGAACACGCCTTTTGCGAACGTGAAAGTGGCTGTGTACATGGTGCTCATCCGGCCTTGCGCATGGCCTGCGCCATGGCGCTGTGCCCCCGTGCATCCAGGGTGTCGGCGGCATTGAGACGATCGCGTACTTCCCGGTTCTGGCTGAGCTTGACCTTGCCTACCAGCGAGGCGATGGCAATTTCGAGGCCCACGATGTTGCGCAGCATGGTGTCGATGAACTCCGGTTCGGAGTTCCCCATCTTCCAGGGCCTGGGCTCCGTGGCTTCGTGCCGTCGCGTCAGCTGTGCAAGCACGCGACGGACAAAGCGTTCGTCGTCCTGCACGGTGATCGTGCCGTGCGCATGCACCACTTCGTAATTCCAGGTCGGCACCTGGCGATGCGCCTCATGCTTGCTGGGGTACCAGTTGGGTGAAATATAGGCTTCGGCGCCGCGAAACACCACCATCACCGGCGTGCCGGTTGGGCAACGCTGCCAAAGCGTATTGGCTCGGGCCACGTGCGCGATGAGGGCTCCGTGCGCTCCCGCACCCGCATCGAACTCAAACGGTAGGTGGTCGGCATCCAGCCCGGCGCTTGCGTGGGTGACCAACATGCCCAGGGGGTGCTCGCGCATGATGCGCTGCAATGCTTCAGGTCGGGTTTCAAGAAAGTGTGCGGGGATGTACATCGTAGGCTTTTGAATGGAAAACGAGAAGTCGTCGCTACTGTTGCCCAGAACCGGCACAATTGGAAGAACCAGTTTTACAATTTATTTATGGTCCAGTCACAACCACCATCCCATGGCCGGCGCGGCGCAACCGGTGCCGGGCGCCACGTCTATGACCTGCTGCGTGCCCAGATCGTGGACGACACGTTACCAGCGGGCGCACGGGCGCCGTCCACGCGAGGCCTCGCTGCCGAGTTGGGGGTATCGCGTACCACGGTTACTGCCGCCTACGAGCAACTTGTGGCTGAGGGTTACCTGGTCACGTCCACGGGGCGAGCGGCCCGGGTCGCCAGACCACTGACGGCACCGGCACCCGCCGAGTTACCCAGCAGCAGCTGCGGCACCCAGCCTGCACCCACACTGTCTGACTATGGGCAGCGCCTGCTGGCAATCGGCATGTCGGCCTTGCCGCATGCTGAACCCGCCCGATTCGACTTTTTGTACGGCGCGGTGGCTTCTCGGGACTTTCCAACCCTGGCCTGGCGGCGTGCCTACCAGACTGAACTGCTGCAACAACAGCAACGTCTGTACTACGTACCGCCCGAAGGTGATGCCTCACTGCGCAGCGCACTACAAGGCTATCTGCGGCGTGCCCGGGGTCTGACATGTGACGCCGGGCAAATCCTGGTGGTACACGGCTCGCAACAGGCCATCGACCTGTGCGCCCGGCTGCTGCTGGATGCGGGCGACGCCTTCGTTTTCGAAGACCCCGGTTACTTGATGGCGCGGCGCTGCTTCGAGGCCACTGGTGCAAGCTGCCTGGCAACACCCGTGGATGCGCAGGGTCTTGATACCAGCCGCCTGCCCAAGGAAAGTAATGCCCGCCTTGTGTACGTCACGCCGTCACACCAGTTCCCGTTGGGTGGCGTGCTGCCGATCACACGACGTCAGCAACTGCTGCAATGGGCGCGACGTCAAAACGCCTGGATCGTGGAGGATGACTATGACGGTGAGTTTCGATATGGGCAGCGCCCGATCGATGCGTTGCAATCGATTGATGGCGATGGTCGCGTGATCTATGTCGGCACCTTCTCCAAGGCCTTGTCCCCTCAACTGCGGCTGGGCTACCTGGTGCTGCCACCTGAACTGGTGTCGGTGTTCCGGCAGGCCAAGCGATTAACGGATCGGCATGCGCCCGTGCTGGAGCAGCGCGTGTTGGCGTCTTTGATCGAAAGTGGCAGCTATGAGCGCCATGTACGACGCATGCGCCGCGAAAATGAACGCCGGCGTGCGGCCCTGCTGGAGGCGGTGGCGCGCCATTTGCCAAAGGACGCACAGGTCGGCGGTACTGCGGCTGGCCTGCATGTGGTGCTGTGGCTGCCGTCTCTGAACCCCAAGGATGAGTTGAATGTGGTGACTGCCGCCCGCCATGCGGGGGTGGGCATCTACCCGGTATCGACGCTGTTCGCAGCACCAGAGTCAGCTGCACAAGCGCGACCGGCCGGTTTCATCCTGGGCTATGCCAGCCTGACGGTGGAGCAGATTCAGCAAGGTATACAAGCTCTGGGTAGAATTTTTTCAGTCAAATCCTAAGACGGTTGACGCTGCAGCGGCGTGGCGAGCTCGCACACCACCTGATCAGCGTTGGTCCGCAATTGCAGTGCAATGTGGTCGGCCAGTTGCAGTCGGCCCAATAACCAGGGGCTGAGTGGTTGCCGGTGTTCATGGGCGGCGGCTTGATTGGCAGCATCATCGTTGCCCCTGTCAGCCGCCACGCATGGCGCACGCACGGCTCAGAATTCCGTGATCACGGTGACACCTGTCACATCAAACTTATCCATGTTCATCAGCGCCTCAATGGATTGCTCCAAACTGATGGTTTTACCGATGAGTTTTTCGGGCATCAGTTTGCCGGTTTGCAGCATCGCCATCATCGCGCCGTAGCGGTGCGCCTGCATGCCGTGGCTGCCCAGGATTTCAAGCTCATGGGCGATGACTTTGCTCATGGGGATGGCCGGTGTGCTGTTTTCTGCCAGCATGAGTCCCACCTGAATGTGCTTGCCACGTTTGCGCAAGTTGCTGATCGAGTTGAAGCAGGTGGTGGGGTGACCCAGTGCGTCGACAGAAACGTGGGCACCGCCGTGGGTGATCTCGGTCACCGCTTCCACCACGCTGGCCACCTTCGTTGCATTCACCGTAGCGACCGCGCCCATTGCCTTGGCCAGAGCCAGCTTGTCGTCCGAAATATCAATGGCCACCACGTTGGCACCCACCGCGTTGGCAATCATGATGGCCGACAGGCCCACGCCGCCGCAACCGTGCACCGCTACCCATTGCCCAGCAGTCACTTTGCCTTGATCGACGATGGCGCGAAATGAGGTGACAAAACGGCAGCCCAGGCTGGCAGCGGTGGCAAAGTCCAGCGTCTCGGGCAAGCGCACCAGGTTGATGTCGGCCTTGTGGATCGACACGTACTGGGCAAACGAGCCCCAGTGGGTAAAGCCGGGCTGAAATTGATGGTCGCAGACCTGGTGGTTGCCGGAATGGCACTCGGGGCAAGCCCCGCAGCCGGCCACAAAGGGCACCGTCACCCGGTCGCCAATGTTCCAGCGCGTCACGTCCTTGCCAACGGCCTCAATGATGCCGGCCAGTTCGTGGCCGGGCACGTGAGGCAGTTGAATGTCGGTGTCATGCCCGACCCAGCCGTGCCAGTCGCTGCGACAAACACCGGTAGCCATCACCTTGACCACAACGCCATGGGCGACAGGCGTGGGGTCCGGGACATTTTGAAGTCGGGGTGGGGCAGAAAATGCTTCGTAAACAACGGCTTTCATGGGAACTTCCTAAGTTTGAGAGTGGCAAACGAATGTGCTTGATAAACGTGATCAACGGACAAGGATTATCAAGTTTTGGTCTGAAATGGGCCTTTATTTGCCACTTCAAAATTCAGATTTTTTAGGGCATCATTCTTGCTGGCGACGTGTGAAGCGTTTGGAGGAGTTGGGCGTGATCGACCAGCTTGCTGCCTTGTTCAACCCGTTCCACGCTGATGCTGATCAGTGTTTTGATCTCCTTGGCGATGCGGATGTGCGACTCCAGGCCTTACTCCCTAAGAAACAACAGAATTAGGGTTAACCCTATACTGCAGTGCAGCATCAGTTGTTTTTTCTTAAGGAACCCATCATGGCCAGCACGACACTCAACGCAATCTCTCTGCCCCAGAACGCACAACCCACTGTGGGCGCTTCCTTGCAGGCGCTGTGGGTGGCGGGTAAAAACCTGACTGTCGCCCTGTGGCAAGTCGCTTTCGGTGCAAACACCGTGCAAACTTCCACCCGCTTTGAAGAAGCCGAAGAGTTGCGCACCTATGCGGCCAGCTTCCAGAGGACAGACCCCAACTTCGCGTCGGACCTGTTTGCCGCTGCAGACCGCCACGAAGGTCTGTAAATCCAACTTTGACTGTTTACAAGGCACCGGCACCGGCGCTTCGGGCGCTGGCCAGTGGCAAAAACAGGGTCTGGGCTTGGTCTGGCAAGGCGATCAGCCCGTGGTAGCGGTAAAAAGCGACTGCTGATGCGTCTTTGGCATCAACCACCAAGGCGTAAGCTGCAATTTCAGATCGAATGGCGCGATCAAGTGCATCCGCCAGCAAGGCACTCCCCAGGCCTTGACCCTTAAAGTCTTGCGCTACGGCCAATCTGCCCATTCGCACAGCAGGCACAGTTGGGTAACGGGGCAATTTTTTGGAAATTGACGCTGGCAAGTCCTGTAACAACAGACTCGCCGAGGCCAGGGTGTAGAACCCGGCGATGCGCTCGTCTGATGTGAGCGCGACATAGCAGGCCGTCACACGACGGCGTATGTCTTGCGACACCTGCTGGCTGAAGTAGTGGTTCAGCGGTTCTGATCCGCATTTGAACTGTGTGCGATCAAGCGAACTGCGATAGGGAACAACCTGAAACGGTGCCGTGTTCATATGGCGTTATGGGTTTTGCAGCAGTTTTTTGCGCTTTGCAAAGGCACGTTTCAGGGCGGGCGTGGGTTCAGGTGGATTCAGGAGTGCTTGCGCAAAGCAGGCCTGATCATCCATTGACATGCGGATGATGCCGGCTTGCTCGACAGCATGGTGCGCGGCGTCTTGCAAGGCGCTGACGACGAAATCAGTCAGGGTGCGGCCTTGCAACTCTGCGGCACGTTTGATGGTGGCGTGTAAATCAAAGCTGATGCGGGCCTCAAGTCGGGCGGTGGTGGCGGCTGGTGGCATGGTAAGCTCCTTTGGAGTTGAATCATACGGCAATTTGCCGGGTAACTCAAGGGCGACCATGTCGGTCCGACCTGGCCCTCAGCTTGTCGGCGTGCCACTCCCAGGCCCAGCAAGCTCACGCACCACCTGATCCCCGTTGGCCCGCAATTGCCGGTTGATTTGCCGCCACCCGCTCATATTCCGTCGACCATCTAACTCTCTGCCTTGACCGCCAACACGGGACAGGACACGGAAAGCAGCAGGTCCTGGGCGACGCTGCCAAGGATGAGTTTGCCGACGGCAGAGCGCTTTCTCAAGCCAATGATCAGCACGGAAACGCGCATCGACTCGACCAAACCTTCAATTTCATCCACCGCGTTTTTTCCACGGACCAACTGCTTGAATTCGGCATTCAGACCGGAGTTTTTCAGGATGGCCTGCACACGTTCGGCATCATCGCCGTCCACCGCTGACGGATCGGCTTTGCCACCGCCTGCAGAGGCGTTGACAACGACGAGGTGTTCACCCCGGCGTTTTGCAATTTCGATGCCTTTGTCTAAGGCTGCCTCGCCCTCGGGGCGCGGCACATAGGCGACAAGTATGGTCATGGGGTATCTCCTTTTGGTAAAGCATAAAAACGGGTCGTGCCGCTTGACGGCATGGCCACTTACATGCCCGCGTAATTCGGTCCACCGCCGCCCTCGGGTGTGACCCAGACGATGTTTTGTGTTGGGTCCTTGATGTCGCAGGTCTTGCAATGCACGCAGTTGGCGGCGTTGATCTGCAGGCGGTCGGTGTTGTCGTCGTTCTTGACGAA
>MESQ01000007.1 GCA_001771065.1 Burkholderiales bacterium RIFOXYD12_FULL_59_19
ACTGTGTCACGCCACAAGACACGGCAATGATCTCGGTGGCGACGCCTTTTTCTCGCAAACGCACGGCTTCTTCGATGGCGATTTCGTCGAACGGGTTCATGCTCATTTTGACGTTGGCCAGGTCAACGCCGCTGCCATCACTTTTGACGCGTACCTTGACGTTGTAGTCCACCACACGTTTGACTGCGACGAGTATTTTCATTTCAAAGGCTCCAGAATTATCAGAATGCGGCAATGCCGGTGATGGCGCGGCCCAAAATCAGGGCGTGGATGTCGTGCGTGCCTTCGTAGGTGTTGACAACTTCCAGGTTGACCAGGTGGCGGGCCACACCGTATTCGTCGCTGATACCGTTACCACCCATCATGTCGCGCGCCAGTCGGGCAATGTCCAGCGACTTGCCGCAGCAGTTGCGCTTCAGGACCGAGGTGATTTCCACCGCTGCCGTGCCCTCATCCTTCATGCGGCCCAAGCGCAGGCAGCCCTGCAGGCCGAGCGAAATTTCGGTCAACATGTCGGCCAGCTTCTTTTGAATCAATTGGTTGGCCGCCAGCGGTTTGCCAAACTGTTTGCGGTCCAGCACATACTGGCGGGCGCGGGTAAAGCAGTCTTCGGCCGCACCCAGGGTGCCCCAGGCAATGCCGTAGCGGGCGCTGTTGAGGCAGGTGAACGGGCCCTTGAGGCCTTGCACCTCGGGGAAAGCGTTTTCCTCGGGGCAAAACACACTGTCCATGACAATCTCGCCGGTGATGCTGGCACGCAGGCCCACCTTGCCGTGAATGGCCGGAGCGCTCAAGCCCGCCATGCCTTTTTCCAGCACGAAGCCGCGGATGGGACCCACTTGGCCAGATTCGCTCACCTCTTTGGCCCAGACCACAAACACGTCGGCGATCGGGCTGTTGGAAATCCACATCTTGCTGCCCGACAGCTTGTAGCCGCCGGCCACTTTCTGGGCGCGCGTCACCATCGAGCCGGGGTCGGAGCCGTGGTCGGGCTCGGTCAGGCCGAAGCAGCCAATCCACTCGCCGGTGGCCAACTTGGGCAGAAATTTTTGGCGCTGGGCCTCGGTGCCGAATTCAAAAATGGGCACCATCACCAGCGAACTTTGCACACTCATCATGGAGCGGTAGCCACTGTCCACGCGCTCCACTTCGCGGGCAATCAAGCCGTAGGCCACGTAGTTCAGGCCGGGGCCGCCATAGGCTTCGGGAATGGTGGGGCCAAGCAGGCCGAGTTCACCCATTTCGCGGAAGATGCCGGCGTCGGTCGTGCCATTTCGAAAAGCCTGTGTCACGCGGGGCAGCAGCTTGTCCTGACTGTAGGCGAAGGCGGCATCGCGCACCATGCGTTCGTCATCGCTGAGTTGCAGATCCAGCAGAAAAGTGTCTTGCCAGTTGAATGCGGCGTGCGCCATGAGAGGTCTCCGATTGAAAACAAAAAATACAGAAAAAGTCCTCCCTCGCGGGAGGACATACAGTCAATTACATCTTGCACAAAGGCGATGCGGGCGGGGTCAGTGAGGTATCAAAAGTCTGCTCGACCACCTGGCGCAGCGCGCCGTCAACTGATTTGACACGGCCCACATAATTGGGGAGTACCAACTGGTTGTCGGACGCGCGTAAGGCCACCTTGCCGTAGATGGTGTCGAGGGTGACGTTTTGACGCAGGGCATTGGTCACGTCGGCGGGCTTGACACTTTTGGCCAGCTTCACACCTTCAAACATGACCTGGATGCCGTTGTATGCCTGGCCTTCCACGTCGGTCGGCAGGCGATTGAACTTGGCCTTGAACGACTTGACAAAGTCCTTGTTACGCGGGTTGTCCAGGTCAGGCGAGTAGCCCAGGTTGCCCGGCACACCTTCGTAGAACTTGCCGACGGCATTGATCATGAAGTTGGACAGCATGGCGTGGGTGAGCAGCGGGGTTTTGAGGTTGAACTCTGCCGACTGCTTCATGAAAGCGATGGCGTCGCGGCCGACCTCGGCCACCCAAATCGCGTCCACGTTGGCCGCCTTGAGTTGTGCCAGATAGGGTGAGAAATCCTTGGTGCCCAGCGGGACATACAGGCTCAGCGGCACTTTTTTGCCCTGGGCTTCCACCGCTTTCTTGAACGATTCGGCCGAGTCACGGCCCCAGACGTAGTCGGCACCAAGGGTGGCAAAGGTGTTGCCCTTGATGGTCTTGGCCCACTCCTTGATCATGGCGATGTCCATGGCATCCGAGTGGTTGGTGCGGATGGCGCGCGCCTTGCAACTGTCGGTGGTGATCTTGTCAGACTTGGACGCCTGCACAAAGTAGGCAGCGTCCCAACGGTCCAGGTTCTGCATGATGGCCAGTGATACCGACGACGGCACCGCGCCAATCAGCAGGTTGTAGCCGTCGCGGGACAGCTTTTCGGCCATACGGCGCCCAGCATCGGGTGTGCTCTCGTCGTCAGCCTCGGACAGCTCGACCTTGCGGCCATCAACACCACCTTTTGTATTGGCTTCTTCAATGGCGAACCTGATGGCGTTGATGACTTCACCGCCCTGCTCGGCGAAAACGCCGGACTTGGACGACACCAGGCCGACCTTGACCGGGTCTTTGGCTTGGGCCTGTGCCGCCATCGGCAAGGCAGCGGCCAGGGTCAGCGCGGCGAGAGTGCGTTGTAGGGGTTTCAGTTTGAACATGTTGTTGTCTCCAGATGGATATAAATTGCCGGAATCGGTCCGGTCACCGCTACTTTCACGAAAAAATTCGGGTCAAACCATGATGTGGCTCTCAAGATTGAGCAGGCTCTCGCGGGTGTTCTCAACCCGCCCTTGCGCCACCACGGCGCCTTTGGTCATGGCGCAATAACGCTCGGCCACACGCATCACCAGGCTCATGTTTTGCTCAATCAACAACAGCGCGGTGCCCTGGGTTGCGACCTGGTTGAAGATGTCGGCCAGCTGGTCCACGATCACCGGGGCCAGGCCCTCGGTGGGCTCGTCCAGCAAAATCAGACTGGGGTTGGCCATCAGCGCCCGACCGACGGCCAGCATCTGCTGCTGACCGCCTGAGAGCGCCGTGCCGGGGGTGTGGGCGCGCTCTTGCAGAATGGGAAACAGCTTGTAGATTTCGGCCACATTCCAGGGGCCTTTGCGGCCGACCGCAGCACCAAGCTGCAGGTTTTCCTCGACTGACAAATTGGCCACAATGCGCCGGCCTTGCGGCACCACCACCACGCCGTGCTGCGCCGCCATATAAGGGCGCGGCTTTTTCAAAGCGTAAGAACCCAAATGAATCTGTCCGCTACGCAGTGTGGCCAGCCCAAAAATGGTGTTGACCACCGTGGTTTTGCCAACACCATTGCGGCCAATCAGGGCCACCCGCTCGCCGGCATTCACCGTCAAGTCAAGGTCGTACAAAATGTGCGCCGAACCATAAAAGGCGTTGACTTGCTCAAGCTTTAATAAAGCCGTCATGCTGCGCTCCCGAGATAAGCGGTGCGCACCCTGGGGTCAGCCCGCACCGTGGCGGGTTCGCCCGTGGCAATCACGCGACCGAGTTCAAATACCGTCACCACATCAGAGATGCCAAACACCACGTCCATGTCGTGCTCGACCAGCAGCACCGAGACGTCCCAGCGTGAAGTCAAGGCCTGCAGGTGTTTGGCCAGATCGTGTGACTCTTTTACCGACAGGCCGGCCATGGGCTCGTCCAGCAGCAAGACTGCCGGGCGGCCCACCAGCGCCAGCGCCAAATCCAGGCGACGCTGCTCGCCATAACCCAGATCTGCCGCCACGGCGTGGCTCAGGTGCATCAGGTCAAGTTCCCCCAGGATGGCGTCGGCGTCGGCGCCCGAATCAACCACCCCCATCTTGTACGAGGCCAGCTCCACCTGCTGGCGTACCATCATTTGCCCAAAAATACTGGTGCGCTGAAAGCTCCGCGACAAGCCGCGTTGCCTGCGCTCGGTCGGGCCCAGGTCGGTGACGTCAACACCCGCCAGCAACACCTTGCCCCGGGTCAGTCGCACACGGCCGGTGAAGGCATCAATGACAGTGGATTTACCGGCACCGTTGGGCCCGATCAGCCCGTGAATCTGGCCGCGCTTGAGGCTGATGTCCACGCCGTCGACCGCCTTGACACCACCGTAGTGGATAGCCACATCCTGTGCATCCAGCACCAGTTCCTTATCTGACGTGTCCATTCAATGCCCCAATGTCTTGGCCAGCGCGCCGGGGGCAGACTTGCCTCTGACCAATTTCGCCAGCGCCCCGGCAATGCCGGTCGGTGAAAATACGATGACCACGATCAAGGTGATGCCGAAAATGGCCATCCAGTGGCTGGCATAGTGGCCCAGGATGTCCTTGGCCAAAAAGTACACCACGGCGCCCAGGGCTGGTCCCCACAACACCTTGTGCCCGCCCACGACCACCATCATCAGCGCCACCCCGGACAGGCTCCAGTGCAGGTTTTCTGGCGAGACAAAACCGGTGTTCAAGGCTGACAACAAACCCGCCACACCGGTCACAGTGGCCGACAGGGCGTAGACCACAGCCCGTGGCAGCAAGGTGCGGATACCGATGAAGCGGGCCCGCTCCTCGTTGTCACGGACGGCTTCGGTGATGCTGCCAAAACGGGTGCGCAGCAGCAGCGACAGCAGCAGCAACACCACGACCAGGGTCACCCAGCAAATCAGAAACATCATGTCCGGCTTGACCAGTTTTGACATTGATACGCCAAACAGCGTGGCCGGCCACTCAATGCTCATGCCATCGGCACCGCCAGTGAGGCCGCGTGAACGCGAAGCAGTGAGGTAGAACATCTGGCCAATGGCCAGCGTCAACATGCCAAAGGCAATGCCTGGCACCCGCACAATCACCAAGCCCATGACAAAGGCCATCAAGGTCAAGGCCAGCAGAGTGACCAAAATGGCCGCTTCGGCGGGCATGGTGTTAAGTTGCAGCAGGATGCCAATAAAGTAGCCCGCCGAGCCAAAAAACAAGGCGTGGCCAAAGCTGACCATGCCGTTTTGCCGCAGCAGCAGGCCGATGCCGATGGCAAACACCGCGTAAATGATGGCCTGCGTGAGCAGGGACAACAGGTTGGCAGAACCACCCAGTGCCACACTGCCCCCCACCGCCAGCGCGATGGCGGTACTTAGGCCAATTCGTTGAATAGACATGATGGGCACCCTTTTCAAGTACGGCTGCCGGCCAGCCCGGCCGGCTTCCAGATCAGGATGGCGACCATCAGCGCAAAGGGGAGCATGGCGGCAAGGTCAGGCAAATACACCGCGCCCACCGCCTGAATCATCCCCAGCACCATCGCCGCAACAAAAGCGCCAGCCAGCGAGCCTAAGCCCCCGATCACCACCACCACAAACGAATCAATGATCACGTCGCTGCTCATGGACGGCGACAAGGACAGGAAGGGTGCCGCAACCACACCGGCCAAACCGGCCAGGGCGGTGCCCAGCCCCACCACACCGGCGCTGAGCAGGTCGGTGTTGACACCCTGCATGGCGGTGGTGGTGGGGTCGGTGCTGGCGGCGCGCACAAACAGGCCCATCTTGGAATAACGCAGCCACAGCGTCAGACCCAGGGCGACCAGGGCACCCATGCCAATCACCGCAATGCGATACGCCGGCACCGGGGTACCGAACAAATCCACCGTGATGTTGAGCGCCTCTGGCGCCGACATTGAAAAGTTGCTTTTTCCCCAGACTGTCAGCACAAAGTCTTCGATGACCAGCAGCAGGCCAAAAGTGACCAGCACCACGCTCAAGGGGTCACGGTCCTGCAGCAGCCGAAAACCATAGCGGTCCAGCAGCACACCCAGAACGGCCATGATGGCGGGGGCTGCCACCAGCGCCACCCAGAAGTTGCTGTAGCCAGCAATCGAATAACCAAGGTAGGCCCCCAGCATGTAAAGTGAGCCGTGGGCGAAATTCACGACCCGACGCAGGCCATAGATCAAGGCTAGGCCCGAGCACATCACGATGAGCAATGCGCCATAGACCAGGCCGTTGAATAGATTGATAGTTAACACAGTGTGTCTCCTTGTTTTTAATGGAAGGTTCAGGCTGAAGCCAACTCGGTCACGGGTCGCAACGAAGAGTCAGGGCCACCAAATGCCGTCCAACCGCCATCGACTGGTAGCACCGCGCCCGTGATGTAACTGGCCCTGCCGGAGCCGAGGAAAACAATGGCTTCGGCAATTTCCGCCGGGGTCGCCATACGCCCCAGTGGGGTCCGGTGCGCGATTGCCTTGGCATCCAGCGCACCTTTGCGTTCAAGCGCGTCGATCAGGTCCGTGCGCACATAACCCGGTGCTACTGCGTTGACACGGACGCCGTCGCGCGCCCATTCACTCGCCATGGCACGCGTCATGCCCACAATGCCGGCCTTGGCCGCGCTGTAGGCGTTGCGTGCGGACAGGCCGGTGCTGCTGGCAATGGAGCCCAGATTGACAATGCTGCCGCGCTCGCCGGTGGCAGTGGGTGTGGCCTGGAGCATGACGCGTGCCGCGGCCTGGCTCATCAGAAAAGTGCCGCGCAGGTGCACCGCCAGCACCCGGTCAAATGCCTCGACGTTTTGTGCCACGGTCGGGCCAGTCTGGTCACCAATGCCCGCGTTGTTCACCAAAACGTTGATGCGACCAAAGGCAGATATCACTGCCGCAATCGCCGCTGCCACGCTGGATTCGCTCGCCACATCACACGCCAGGCCAATGTGCGGCTGCCCCAGCTCGGTGGCGCGTGCCTGGACGGCATCAACGTTCAGGTCAAGCAGCGCCACGCGGTAGCCCTCTTGCGCCCATCTTTGTGCAGTGGCCCAACCGATGCCGTTGGCGGCACCGGTGACCACAGCCACCTTGTTCATTGGTGCGTGCATGCTTGTTTTTTCCTGGTGATCAGGCAGCAAACGTTTTGGCCGACTCACGCAACTTGAACTTTTGCAGCTTGCCGCTCGGAGTCTTGGGCAGGTCTTCCATGAGTTCCAGGCGCTCCGGGTGGTACTGGCGCGTCACCTGGTTGTCGGACAGGTAACGGCTCATTTCTTCCATCGAGAAGCTGTGGCCGGGCTTGACCGTGACAAAGGCGCAGGCTTTCTCACCCAGGCGCGCATCGGGGTAACCCACGATGGCAACCATGGCCACGGCCGGGTGTTTGTAGAGCAGGTTTTCAACTTCCATCACCGGAATGTTTTCACCGCCTCGGATGATGATGTCCTTGCTGCGGCCATTGATACGCACATAACCCTCATCGTCCAGGAAAGCCATGTCACCGGTGTCCATCCAGCCGTCCACATCGGTGGCGTTCAGGTGTGGGCGTTTCAGATAGCCTCCAAACAGCGAGCTGCCGCGTACCAGCAGGCTGCCAGTTTGGCCGTTGGGCAAGGGCTGGCCGTCGACATCGACCACTTTGAGTTCAATACCGGGCAAGACGCGTCCGTCGGTACAACCTGATTTTTCGTTGGTGCGACTGGGCTCGGTGATGGTCACTGCGCCGCACTCGGTCATGCCCCAGGCTGAGCTGACTGCCAGGCCCAGGACGCGGCGGGCGCGCTCGATCAGCACCGGCGGAATCGGCGCGCCAGCACAGCAGAAGTTGGCAAACTGCGGCGACACCGGGGCACCCGCTTCCGCAGCATTACACATGTCGACCACAAACGGGCTCGACGCCATGCTGAAGGTGATGCCCTCATTGCAAATCATTTCTAGCGCCTGCTTGGGTTCCCAGATGTCCTGCAGCACTGTGGTGGCGTTTAAGATCAGCGGCACCATGGACAGATAGCCAAAACCGGTCAGGTGCGCCATGGGCGATGCGCCCAGGATCACGTCTTTTTGTGTCAGACCATAGGCTTCAATGAAGCCATGGAGGTTGGCAAAAAGTGTGTTGGAGGTATGCATGACGCCCTTGGGCTCACCCGTGGTGCCGGATGTGTACATCAATAGCACCACGTCATCGGGGGCCAGGCCTGGGCCGGTCAGCACCGGCGAGTCGTCGCGCTGTAGCATTGCCTCAAAACTGTTGGCGCCTTCACCACCCAGCACCACCAGATGCTGCAGAAAGGGCAGGTCGACACGCATGCCGCCCAGCATGGCTTCGTAGTCAAAGCCTTTGTAGGTCTTGGGCACGATGAGGACCTTGGCTTCACCAAAGTCGAGCATGAACTTGAGCTCGCGCTGGCGGAAGATCGGCATGATCGGGTTCGCCACGGCACCAATGCGCGCACAGGCCAAGGACAGTGCAATGAACTCCCACCAGTTGGGTAACTGCCAGCTCACCACGTCGCTGTGACCCACGCCGAGTGCCTTCAGGCCACGCGCAATGCGATCCACCTGCACATCGAGTGCCCGGTAGCTCAGCCGCAGCGGTTGCGCCAGGTCACTGCGGTAAGCCACCACGGCGGTGTGGTCCGGGCAATTTTGCAGCGCCTGGTCCAGAAAATGGTTGATGGTCTGGTGGCGCCAAAAACCCGCGGCGGTCATGGCGGTCTGCCGTGGTGGAATTAAAACGGGATCGAATTGCATGGGGTGTCTCCTTGGGTCAAGCAGGCTGCTCTTGCCATCCTGCTTGGTGCCTAAAAAATTGCGATGTACGACAATGTATTTCCATAAGTGTAATTTTGCAAGACGTTTTTTGAAGAAATTCACTATTTTCTTACTAGGGATTTCCCTAATAAAATTGCGATTTATTGCAAATTTCTGCAAACATGGTGTAATCCTTGGAAATTATTTTGAGTAAATATATTGACATGATTTGAATTTCCTTCTTAAACTGCAGTCACTGGATTAACAAGGAGATTGCAGTGGATTTCAATCTGAATGACGATCAGCAGGCACTGGTTGATAGCGCCCACCGTTTTGCGGTGCAAAAGCTGGCCCCCGGTTACAAGGTGGGTGACAAGACCGGTCGTGTCGACCGTGCCATGGTGAAGGCCATGGGTGACATGGGCTTTCTGGGCCCGGAGCTGCCTGAGGCCTATGGCGGGTTGGGCGTGGACTGTGTTACCTGCGGTTTGCTGCTGGAGCAGATTGCCTATGGCGACTTCAACATGTCGTACATCAACCTGCTGACTTCACTGTGCGGGCAGATCATTGCCACCCACGCCCAGGAGTATCTGAAAGAGCGCTGGCTCAAGCCCATCCTGGCGGGCGACAAGCTGGTGGCCATTGCCCTGACCGAACCCAGCGCTGGCTCGGACGCCGCCCGCCTCAAGCTCAAGGCCGTGCGCGACGGTGACCACTTTGTCATCAACGGCGAAAAAACCTCGATTTCTCTGGCCGACCAGTCTGATGTGGCGGTGGTGTTTGCCCGCACCGGCGCCGACCAGGACGGCGCCAAAGGCATCAGCGCCTTTTTGGTGCCCATGGATTTGCCCGGTTTGACGCGCACCGCGTTTGACGACGTGGGCACCCGCGCCGTGGGCCGCGGCTCGATCTTTTTTGACAACGTGCGTGTGCCGGCCGACCACATGCTGGGTGATGAGGGCAAAGGTTTTATCCAGGTGATGCAGGGTTTTGATTACAGCCGAGCGCTGATTGGCTTGCAGTGTCTGGGTGTGGCACGTGCCTCGCTGGATGAAAGCTGGGAGTACGCCAAGACCCGCGAAACCTTTGGCCTGCCGATCATCGAGCGCCAGGGCGTGAGTTTTCCGCTGGCTGAAGCCGAGACCTACCTGGAATCACTGCGCTGGCACTGCCTGCGCACGCTCTGGCTCAAGGACAACCACAAACCCCATACCGCTGAGGCGGCCATGTGCAAATGGTGGGGTCCCAAGCTGGCCTGCGAAATCATTCACCAGTGCCTGCTGACGCATGGCCACGGCGGTTACGCCAGCGACTACGCCTTTGCGCAGCGCTACCGGGACGTGATGGGCCTGCAGATTGGCGACGGCACGGCGAACATCATGAAGATGATCATTGCCCGCGAAAAGTCCGGCATGCGCCTGACCTGATGCCCGCGTCTAGAGCTTGGACATGTTGGTTTGCAATTTGGTGAAGTAATGGATAAACGCCAGCCGGTCGTCAAACGACAGGTCTTTCAGGGCCGCGTCGTAAAAGTTGTGGATGGGGTCTTGCAGCTTGTTCCACAACGCTGCGCCCTCGGCACTGAGCTTGACCTTGCGCGAGCGCCGGTCGTCTTCGCTGGTGGCGCGCTCCAGCAGGCCATCACGCTCCAGGCGAGACAGCAGGCCGGTCAGGTTTTGACGGCTCACCAGCAGAAAGCGCGACAGGTCGCCAATCGACATGCCATCAGCCACCTGCGGCCGCGACAAGGCCCCCAGCACCGACCACTGTTGTGTGGTCACGCCAAATTCTTCAATCGCCTGGGTGCCCTTGGTGTGCAGCGTGTTGGCCACCTGAAACAGGCGAAAGAACAGACGGTTGTTGATCTCTTTGATGGCATGGCTTTTTTCGGTCTTCAGGTCAGGCATGGCGCGGGTCAGCAGTGTGATAGCGAGTTGAAACGGCATTCATCGTAAACGATGCCAATGAAATGACGGTATTTTTTAAATTTTTAACAGGAGAAAAGTAATGCGTGGATTGAAAGACAAAGTGGTTTTGGTTACCGGCGGCGCCGGCGGCATTGGTGCTGCCACCTGCCGGCGTTTTGGCGAGGAAGGCGCTGCCGTGGCCGTGGTGGACATCAAGCTTGCAGCAGCTGAAGCCGTGGCCAAAGAGATTGCCGCAGCCGGCGGCAAGGCCCAGGCCTTTGCCGTGGACCTGACCAACCAGGCGCAGGTGATTGCCACTGTCGCCGCCATTGAGGCAGCACTCGGCCCGATTGATGTGCTGGTGAACAACGCCGGCTGGGACAAGGCGGGCCCTTTCCTCAAGACAGAGAAAGCGTTGTGGGAACAGATTGTGGCGATCAATCTGTATGGTTCCCTCTACATGCACCATGCGGTGCTCAAGGGCATGTCCGAGCGCGGTCGCGGCCGGGTGGTCAATGTGGCATCTGATGCGGCTCGCGTCGGTTCCACCGGCGAAGCGGTTTATGCGCTGTGCAAGGGCGGCATGATTGCTTTCAGCAAAACCATGGCCCGCGAGCTCTCGCGCAAACAAATCAACGTCAACGTGGTCTGCCCCGGCCCGACTGACACCGCGCTGTTTGCCGACTTTGCCGGTGAAGGCGAAGGGGGTGACAAGCTGCGTCAGGGCCTGACACGCGCCATTCCGTTTGGCCGCCTGGGCCAGCCCGCTGACCTGCCCGGCACCATTGCCTTTTTGGCCAGCGACGACGCGGCTTTCATCACCGGCCAGGTCATCAGCGTGTCTGGCGGCCTGACCATGGTCGGTTGAGTGGGCATGAATCTTCCTATTGCGCGTGCCGATCTTGCCTCTGCGGTGCGCGCCGTACGGGAGTACGGCTGTGCTCCTCGAAACAACCTCGACCCGCTCGCGACGGAATCTTCACGCCCTCTCTTCGTTTAACTTACACAAGGAAATCAACATGGAACTCACAAAAGCGGTCTATACAGACATCCTCTACACCAAGGCCGATGGCATTGCCACCATCACCATCAACCGGCCCAAGGCCTACAACGCCTTCACCGCCAACACCTGCGAGGAAATGATCCACGCTTTCAAGGACGCCGACTTTGACCGCGGCATTGGTGTGGTGGTGCTGACCGGCGCGGGCGAAAAAGCTTTTTGCACTGGCGGCGACCAGGGCACACAAGACGGTGGCTACGGCGGCCGTGGCGTGATCGGTCTGCCGATTGAAGAGCTGCAAAGCGCCATCCGTGACTGCAACAAACCGGTGATTGCGCGTGTCAACGGTTTTGCCATTGGCGGCGGCAACGTGCTGGTCACCATTTGTGACCTGGCCATTGCGTCCGAGAACGCGCAACTTGGCCAGGCCGGCCCGCGCGTTGGTTCGGTCGACCCAGGTTTTGGCACGGCCTTGCTGGCCCGTGTGGTGGGCGAAAAGAAAGCCCGCGAAATCTGGTACCTGTGCCGCCGCTATACCGCACAGGAAGCGCTGGCCATGGGCCTTGTCAACTGCGTGGTGCCCATGGATCAGCTCGATGCCGAAGTGCGCAAGTGGTGCGACGAGATTGTCGAAAAGAGCCCGACTGCCATTGCATTGGCCAAAAAGTCCTTCAACGTCGACACTGAAATGATCCGCGGCATGGGTGGTCTGGCCATGCACGCCCTTAAGCTGTACTACGAAAGCCCGGAGTCCGCTGAAGGTGGCAACGCCTTCCGCGAAAAGCGCAAACCCGAGTTCCGTAAACACGTCAAATAAGCCCTCAGCCACCGGAGACCACCATGATCAGAGACCCAGAAACCCTCACCCTCTTGCTCGACACCATCAGCCGCTTTGTGCGGGAGAAGCTGGTGCCGCAAGAAGCCCATGTGGCTGAGACGGACCAGATTCCGATTGATATCGTGCAGGACATGAAGGAAATGGGTCTCTTTGGCATGTCGATCCCGGAAATCTACGGTGGCATGGGCCTGACCATGGAAGAAGAGGTTTTGGCAGGCTTTGAGGTGTCCAAAACTTCGCCCGCCTTTCGCTCGCTGTTCGCCACCAACAATGGCATTGGCGCGCAAGGCATTGTGCTGGATGGCACCGAGGCGCAAAAGCAGTATTACCTGCCGAAAATTGCCACCGGCGAGATCATTGGCTCGTTTGCCCTGACCGAACCCGACAGCGGCTCGGACGCCGCCAGCCTGCGCACCACGGCCGCGCGTGACGGCGACTTCTACGTCATCAACGGCACCAAACGCTACATCACCAACGCGCCCGAGGCCGGCATCTTTACCGTGATGGCGCGTACCGACAAAGACCGCAAGGGCGCCAGCGGCATCTCGGCCTTTATTGTTGAAAAGGGCACGCCGGGTTTGTCGCTGGGCAATATTGACAAAAAAATGGGCCAAAAAGGTGCCCATACCTGCGACGTGATTTTTGAGAATGTGCGCATTCCTGCAAGCAACCTGATTGGCGGCATCGAGGGCGTGGGTTTCAAGACCGCCATGAAAGTGCTGGACAAAGGCCGCCTGAATATCGCCGCCGCCAGCACGGGCGCGGCCGAGCGCATGCTGAGCGATGCGCTGCGTTATGCCCGCGAACGCAAGCAGTTTGGCAAAGCCATTGGCGAGTTTCAACTGATCCAGGCCATGCTGGCCGACAGCCATGCCGACATTTATGCGGCACGTTGTATGGTGATTGATGCCGCCCGCAAACGCGACGAAGGCCGCGACGTGGGCACCGAGGCCGCCTGCGCCAAGATGTTTGCCAGCGAAATGTGTGGCCGCGTGGCGGATCGGGCGGTGCAGATCTTTGGCGGTGCGGGTTACCTGGCCGAATACGGCATTGAGCGCTTTTACCGCGACGTGCGCCTGTTCCGTATTTATGAAGGCACCACCCAGATTCAACAACTGGTGATTGCCCGCAACCTGCTGCGCGAAGGCGGGCAGTAAATTGCCACTGCCAGCGCCCCAAGCCAGAACCCCACTGCACACCCGCACCACCGTGTTTCGGGGCTACCGGCGCGACGACCAGCTGTGGGACATCGAAGGTGAATTACTCGACACCAAGGCCAAATTGCTGCCGGTTCCCGGCGAAGAGGCCATTGCCCCCGGTGAGCCGTTACACGGCATGGCGATCCGGGTCACGATTGACAACCACTTTGTCGTCCAGGCCATCGCAGTGACGATGGATGCCACCCCACACCGCGAATGCCCGCAGGCGCTGGCCAGCATGCAATCCATGGTGGGCAGTACCATGAACCGGGGCTGGCGTCAGGCCATCGAGCGTAACCTGGGTGGCATTTGCGGCTGTACCCACCTGCGCGAACTACTTTTCAACATGGCCACCGCCGCCTTCCAGACACTGGCGCACGAGTTGGCCGAAGACAACCCGCTGCACCCGCCATCGTACTTTGGCACATGCAGCACCTGGGATTTCAACGGTCCGGTGGTGGCGCGGCTTTACCCACAGTTTGTGGACTGGCCACGCCAGAGCAAGAAAAACGCTACTATTTAAGTAGCTGCTTGCGCATGTTTTACTTGGTCTAGAGGCTAAAAATGTCTTCTTTTTTGGTGCAAAAGCGCCTGAATGCAGAGTTTTTGGACCGATTTCAGCATCTGGAGCCCTTACGCCGTCAAGTTCAGCGCGATTTTTCCGAACTGCTGACCTGACTCCAGGCGGGTCAAAGCGTCATGAATTCGGTCAAGCGGAAACTCACTGTCGATCACTGGCTGGATTTGGCTCTTCTCCACAAACGACAACAGGGCCCGAAACTCAGAAAAATCACCATGGGTCGAGCCGAGAATCTGCAACTGGCGAATGAAAATTCGACGCAAGTCGGCAGGGGGTTGGTCGCCGGTTGTCGCACCACAGGTCACAAGCCGCCCCCCACGTACCAAAGATTTCATGGCCATCGACCAGACGGCCTCGCCCACGTTCTCAATCACCACATCAACGCCACGGCCGCCGGTATATGACAGCACCGCTGTCGCCACATCCTGCGTCTGGCTGTTGATGCCGCACTCAGCGCCCATGGCCAGAGCACGCTGCAGTTTTGAATCCTCCCGCGAGGTCACAATGACCTTGACACCAATAGCCTTGGCGAGTTGCATAGCCGCCAGTGATACGCCACCACCAATGCCAAAAATGAGTGCAGTTTCCCAAGGCTTGATCTGTGCCTTGGTGAACAACATGCGCCACGCCGTGAGGTAATTGACCCCCATGGCGGCAGCTTGCGCAAAGCTGAGTCCTTGCGGCATGGGGAAGACGTTCTGAGCCGGCACACTGATCCATTGCGCGAAAGTTCCGTCGCGATGTTCGCCCAGCAATTGCATCTTCGTGCACAGAACGCCCTCGCCGCGTTGGCAGAACTCGCAGCGGCCACAAGTGATGCCAGGGTGAACAACCACCGACTGTCCGACCTTCAACACTGCTTCAGAAGCATCCACCTCCTCAATGACACCTGCTGCATCCAAGCCCATGATCTGGGGTAACCGATGCGTGATACCAGCGCCGCTGTTTCGCATGTACAAGTCAACCTGATTGAGGGTTGCCGCTTCCACGCGGATAAGCACCTCCCCCGGCTGGCGCATAACACGCGGACACGCTCTGACTTCAACCACCTCGTTACCACCGTGACCGGTGATGAATGCTGCTTTCATTGGTTCTCCTCTTAAATAACTGATGTTACGCAGTGCTTTCGCGACTGCTTGCATGCCCGAGCGCAACATCCAGCTTGTCTTTCAGCGTACCCACCACCTGATCACCCACTGATTTTTTGCCAGGCAAACATGGCATTTGGTGAAGGCGATCAAGCGACAGGCTTCTGCCTTTGTCTGTACCAGCGTTGAACCCGGATTTGGTCGCGCATCAGCCGATAGTCAAAGCTGTGGCCGGTTTTGGGTACGGCGTAGGTTCGCACACCTGCTGTAGGGGCCGAAACACCCATTTCTGGGGAGTCGCATAGAAGTGTGAGCGACTTGTTCACCCGTTGAAGCACCATCTCCGCACTCAGGGGGTCTTCTTTGGCGATGTACGTGAGCGTGGCGATAAATTGATTTCGCGCTTGAACCGACCAGACAACAGTCAAGGTCATGTAGCCGTTTGGGCCTGCTGCTTTGCCTGATGTACTGTGCTCAGCGCATCCCGCATGACATCGGCGTGTGGCACCGTGGCACCGGCTGCAAACTGTTCATCGGCCTGAGCGTTTTCTTTGATGCTGAGTTCCACCGCGTCAAAACCGTCACGCAGCACGAAGCGCAGCATGGCTGCCGGGCTGCGCCCCGATGCGTGTGCCAGTTGGCTGATTCTGGTTTGAGCGACTTTTGGCAGTTGAATTTCAGTGGTGGTCATGGCAGTTCTCCAAAGCTATGAGCATCCTAGCCCATTTCGGCAATCTTGCTTTAATCTCAAATGAGATACACAATTCGAGCCTTAACTCTGTAGGCATCACCATGAGCGCACAAACTTCAATGCTCCACATTCGGGTGGAAGATGACATCAAAGAGCAAGCCACACAGGCATTGACCGCCATGGGCCTGTCGGTGTCGGATGCGGTGCGCTTGTTTCTGCGTCGCGTGGTGATCGACCAGGCATTCCCCCTCGAACTCAAGGTGCCCAACGCGGAAACCCGTGCCGCGATGGAAGAGTCCCGTGCCATGATGGCAGCACCTCGCGCCCGTTTTGCCTCTGCTGACGAACTGTTTGCTGATCTTGAAAAAAACAGCAGCCAGTAAACGCGCGGTGCTGCCACGGGCCGCCGATTATGCAAAGGCGTTTCTGAAAGATTGGCAGCGCTTGTCTCACTCGGGGCGGTTTGATATGGTGCGACTCAAGGAGGTGATGCTGCTGCTCATTGCCAATGATGCGCCTCTGGGTCCTGAATGGCAGGATCACAACCTGAAGGGGGAGTGGGCAGACCACCGTGAGTGCCACATCGGTGGCGATTTTTTGCTGATCTATCAGCTTGAGGCCAACTGGATCAACTTTGTTCGCGCAGGCACACATTCCGAGCTCTTTGGCAGTTAGCTGAATTCAAACCGGGTCTGTATGGTTGCAAAAGACCCGTTCCGGTCGTCCATACGGTGCTTCCGTAAGTCGCGTACGCAGCGGGAGCAGACATTCGAGGGCGCGGTCCATTGACTGGACTATAGTACGGCAACATCAAACGTCGACAGAGCAAAATAGGCCCAATCCGGCAGTCCACGCGGACGCTGCGCGATAAAGTCGCGCAGGCGCCTCAACTTTACGTCAGGTCTCTCTATGGAACTGCTCGGCTCACACAAAGTAAGTTTCGCTTCTGTGCGCGCATTCGCAATTCAATGTCATGCCTTAGATCTGTCGGCCTACGATTTGCTGTTTACCAGCACGCACGTCGACAAAGATGAGAAAACCAAGAACGCATACGAAGAACAATTTACTAGCCAGTTGCTGACGCTTGCTATCGCTCTCCGAACTAAGTTCTATCAGGGTTACGATCACCGCTCCACGATTCCCTATGTGTCGCATTGCGGGTTCTTGTACAAATACGGTAAGAACGCAGAAGCGACCGAACATTTTTCTATCAAAGATGTTTGCGACAAAATTATTCACGCAAACAAAGTGAAGAAATACCTCGAAGCTGGAATCGAGAAACCAACCACTTCGCTTTGCGGAAAGGCGCAGGATGGATCGTTATGGGAGCTTTCAATGTCGGTTAGCTTGTTCGCAGAAGCAGTCCTAAACTGGGTTCGCGATGTCGAAGAGACCTATCCCTCCGGTCAACGCGAGCGGGGAGGGCGGGTTGAAGATTAAAGTGGTTTTGGAATTTGAACAGGAGAATTGAAATGCGAAAACATGTTGCGATGCTGACCCCTTTGGCCGTTGGGCTTCTCGCCTTGTGGTTTATCTCCTGGGTTGCGGGGATGGGCGTGCTGGTCAATTCCATACCAAGTGTTGACGCAAATTTTCGCTATTGCGAGTACTTCATGGGTGTGTCGATACTGCGAAGGGAATTGCACTCTGACCGCTGCCCCGTTCTTCGCAGCGATGATATAGAGAGGATGTGTGAGGCAGTTGGTGATCGGGCTTTTTATACTTATGTCCCAGCCAAGAACGTTGAGCTTGATAAAGACCTTGCGACGCCTACATTAAAAGCAGTTTCAGAAGCTGCATATGCAGAGTGCAAACTCAAATATATATCAGCTAAATGGTTGCCAATTCCGTAGAGAGGCGATGAACATAACATGGCGATCGACCTCGCTCCCTTCGGTCGCTGGACGCTGCGCGATGAAGCCGCGCTGCGCCGGTCATCTCTACGTTAGGGCACCAAATCAAATGATTTGGATGGCCGCTATCTGTAAATGTGGCTGTCGGCTAGGGGTCTTCTGAAGTCATTCACGGCCAAAACTCGAATGACTTCTGACGCCCCCACCTACCGTTCAATCATCGATTCAGCCCCGCGTCTGGTCTTCTCATTCGAGTTCAAAAGTCGCTCGCAAGCAGGGGATGGGTTGGGGTGGCGGCCGATTTCTGGGCCTTTGACAGTATGAGGCCGCCGCCCCAACCCATCCCCTGCCACCCACAATTGCTCCATGGCAGTCAATGACGGGGCATCTAAAACCCCACTCCTTGCCGAAGCTCAAAGCCCGTTATCACAGCAGCTTGTCTCAAACAAACCCTCAATCCCCCCGCGCCAACCGCGACACCTCCCGCATTGTCAGCAGCGTATTCCCCACACCACTGGCCGCAATGACACAAATACCCGCCCAGGCCCACAGATCAGGCACATGGCCAAACACCAGCCAGCCGCCCAGCATGGCAAAGCCGATCTGGCTGTACAGGTAGGGCGTCAGCACCGGGGCCGAGGCGCACATGTAGGCGCGGATCAGCATCAGGTGGCCAAAGGTGCCCAAACAACCCACCAGCAAAAACCAGTGCCAGTAGGTCAGCAGCAGCTCAGGGCGCCAGCCGGTTAACACCAGCACCAGACTCATGATCAGGGCGCCCACCAGGCCGGTGTAAAAGTGCGTGGTGTAGGGGTTTTCTTCACCACTCATGCGGCTGGTGAGCACCTGAAACCAGGCGTAACTGGTCACAACCCCGACCGGATATACCAGCGCCCAGCCAAACAGCTGGCCGCCGGGGCGCACCACTAGCAGCACACCGATCAAGCCGCCCGCCATCAGCCACCAGCGCAGCCGCGCCACATGGGTCTTCAGAAACCAGGCCGACATGGCCGTGGCCACCAGCGGCGACAGCATCATCATGGCGGTGAATTCACCCACCGGCAAATGCTGCAGGCCAAAGAACGAACAGCCGGTGGTGATCAGCAGCAGGCCACCACGCAGCAACTGAAAGCGTGGGTTGCGGGTGTGAAACAGCTCAGCTTTTTGTAGCGGGTAACGCACGGCCAGTGTGCTCAGAACCTGAAAAGCATACCTAAACCACAACAACATCAGCACCGGAATGACCTGGGTGACGTATTTGGTGGTGGTGTCCATGCTGGCAAAGGTCAGTGCCGCCAGCACGATCAGAGCGATACCCGCGCCCTGGCGGCTGCGCCAGAAAATCATGGGGGTTAAATCTCCAGCGCCAGGCGGCTGGCTTGCTCGATGGCGCGGCGCGCGTCCAGCTCGGCGGCGGCATCCGCACCCCCCACCACATGCACCGGCAAGTTCGGGGCGATGTTTTTCAGTTGGGTTTCAAGCTCACGCACCGGCTCCTGCCCGGCGCAGAGAATGACGGTGTCGAAAGGCAGCGTGACCTGTCCGCCGTCCTTGGTGGTGTAGTGCAGGCCGGCGTCGTCAATGCGCTGGGTGCTCACACCCGTCAAAATCGGCACGCCAAAACGCAGCACCTTGTCGCGCCGAATCCAGCCGGTGGTCACGGCCAGTGAGGCGCCGGGGCGTTTGTCGCTGCGCTGCAGCACGGTCAGTTGCCGTCGCGCGGGCACTTGTTCTGGCCGGGGACTGCGCCCACCGGCAGACTCGGCGCTGATGTCCAACCCGTATTCAGCGGCAAAGTCGTGTACGGCGGGCGGCGTGTGGGGTGCATCACCCAGCAAAAACTCCACCATGTCATACGCAATGGCGCCAGCACCAATGATGACCACGCGTTCACCCACCGGGGCCGCGCCCGACAGCGCCTGGTCATAACGCAACACGTCGGGCCGATGGCTGCCGGGAAACTCGGGCTGGCGTGGCCGGACGCCAGAGGCCAACACAACCGCGTCGAAATCGCCATTGGCAAGCTGCTCGGCCGTCACCGCGCAGTTCAGCCGAACATCCACGTTTTCCTCGGTCAGTCGGCCTCGGAAGTAGCGCAGCATTTCGTCAAATTCGGTTTTGCCCGGCACCTTGCGCGCCAGGCACAGCTGGCCACCGGTCTCGGCGCCGGCTTCAAACAGGGTCACCCGGTGGCCACGCTCGGCGGCATTAAAGGCGAAGTTCATGCCCGCCGCCCCCGCGCCCACCACGGCGATGCGTTTGGCGGGTGCTGCCGGGCGCATGACCCAGTCCAGCTCACGCCCGGCACGCGGGTTCACCAGACACGTGGCAGTTTTGTGGCGGAAGATGTTGTCCAGACAAGCCTGGTTGCAGGCAATGCAGGTGTTGATGCGCTGGGCCTGACCGAGCCGCGCCTTGCGGGCAAAGTCGGGGTCGGCCAGCAGCGGGCGCGCCATGGACACCAGATCCGCCTGGCCAGATGCCAGAAGGGTTTCGGCCACTTCGGGCGCGTTGATGCGGTTGGAGGCCATGACGGGGATCGTGACCACCGCCTTGATCCGGCTCACCGCGTAAGCCCAGCCGGCGCGCGGTACGTTGTGTGACACCGTGGGCACATCAGACTCATGCCAGCCAATGCCGGTGTTCAGCATGTCGGCCCCGGCCAGCTCGGCGCGCCGGGCCAGTTCCAGCGTCTCATCACCGGTCATGCCGCCTTCGACCAAATCCAGCGCCGAGATGCGGTAGATGATGGCAAAGTCAGGGCCCACCGCCTGCCGCACGGCTTTGATGATTTCGATGGGGAAACGGATGCGGCCCTCAAAGTCGCCGCCAAATTCGTCCGTGCGCTGGTTGGTGCATGGCGCGGTGAACTCGTTGATCAAGTAGCCCTCCGACCCCATGATCTCGACGGCGTGGTAGCCGAGATTCCGGGCCATCACAGCGGCCCGCGCGTAGTCGTCGATGGTTTGCCAAACCTCTTGCGTCCTCAGCGCGTGCGGTGTGAACTTGTTGATGCGCGCCCGCTGGTTGCTGGGGCCGACGCAGCCTTCAATTTTTGCGTACCGGCCCGCGTGCAGCAGTTGCAAACAGACTTGGGTGTTGGTGCCGTGCACTGCTTCCACAATGGCCCGGTGCCAGTCCAGGTCAGCATCAGCCGCCATGACGGGCGCGTCGTCCTCCATGCGACCTTCCAGGTTCGGAGAAACGCCACCCGTGATGATGAGCCCGATCTCGCCCTTGGCGCGGGCCCGGTAGAACGCTTTGATGCGCTCAACGGGCCGGTCCATGCTCTCCAGGCGGGTGTGCATGGCGCCCATGACCATGCGGTTGCGCAAATGCAGGTTGCGCACCACCAGCGGTGCCAGCAGCCGGGGATAGCTGGCTTGGGGCGCGCTGGTCATCGGCTAGCTCCGTAGTTCGGCGCGCGCTTTTCACGAAAGGCGGCCACACCTTCTTTCATGAAGGCTTCAAAACACATGGCCTGGCCGCGGTCTTCCAGCGCCATCACGGTGGCCAGGTTGCTGGTTTCCTGCGCCATGGCCAAGCCGTCTTTGGTCAGGCGCAGGCCCACCGGCGACATGGCCAGCATTTCTTGCACCAGTTCTTTGGCGGTTTCCGCCAGCTTGTCTTCGGGTACCACGTCATTGACCAGACCAATTCGCAGTGCGCGCTCGGCGTTGACAAAGCGGCCGGTGTACATCAGCTCGGCGGCAATGGCCGGCCCTACCGCGCGTGGCAAAAAGTAGCTGATGCCCATGTCACACCCGGTCAAACCGATTTTGGCCATGGCCACGTTCATGCGGGCGTTGGGCGCCGCAAAACGCACATCACAACCCAGCGCCAGCGCAAACCCACCGCCGCAGGCCGCACCTTGCAACAAGCCAACGATGGGCTGCGGGCAGCGGCGCATGCGCAGCACCACCGCAGAGAGTTGGCGCTGCAGGCGCAGGCCCTGATCCAGTGACACGGTCAGCTGGTCCACGTCTTCCAGGTCGTAACCGGCACAAAAATGCCGCCCCAAGCCGCGCATCACCACCACGCGCACATCCTGCCGATCCGGCAGGCTGCCAAAGTAGTCGTACAGCTCCTGGGTCAGCGCCAGATTGAGCGCGTTGAAGTTGTCGGGCCTTGAGAGGCTGAGCCATTCCACATCACCGTCGCGCTGCACGTCGATGCAACGCCAGGGCTGGCCTGAATCCGTGAGCTTGGGCGCTTGGGTGGTCTGGCTGGCGGTAGAGAGGGCTTGGGTCATGGTGAGGCTTTCCAATGGGTTGTTTGAAGGCGTTACAGTGTGCGGGCAATCAGCTCGCGCATGATCTCGTTGGAGCCGCCGTAGATGCGGTGCACGCGGGCATCGGCAAAGGCGCGGGCAATTGGATATTCCCACATGTAGCCGTAGCCGCCGTGTAATTGCAGGCACTGGTCCAGCACGCGGCCCATCAGCTCGGTGCACCAGTACTTGGCCATGGCGGCCACCGCTTTGTCTAGCTCGCCATTGCACACCTCGCTCAGGCAGCGGTCAACAAAGGTCTGGGCGATCTCAATCTCGGTCTTGATTTCGGCCAGGCGAAAACGGGTGTTCTGGTAGTCGGCAATCAGGGTGCCAAACGCCTTGCGCTGGCGGGTGTAGTCCACCGTCCATTGCAACGCCGCACTGCTGGTGGCCACCGCACCTACCGCAATTTGCAGCCGCTCCCAGGCCAGTTCTTTGCTGAGCAAGCCAAAACCCTTGTTCTCCTGACCCAACATGTTGCGCTGGGTCAGCACCACGTTGTCAAAGTACAGCTCGCAGGTGTCTTGCGCCTTCATGCCGATTTTTTTGAAGTTCTGGCCCCGGGTGACACCGGGCATGGAGGCTTCAACCACCCACAGGGTCAGGTCCTTGCCGTCGGGGTCTTTGCTGGACTTGGCCGCCACCACCAGAATGTCGGCGCATTGTCCGTTGGTGATGAAGGTTTTTTGGCCGTTCAAAATCCATTCGTCACCCTGGCGAATGGCGGTGGTACGGATGGCGCGCAGGTCGCTGCCCGCGCTGGGTTCGGTCATCACAATCGCGCCAATCAGTTCACCACGCGCCATGGCGGGTAACCAGGCTTGCTGTTGTTCTGGCGTGCCGTAGTTGACGATATACGGTGCAACAATGTCCGAGTGGGTCGAGAAGCCCGGGCCGGACAAACCCAGCCGGGCCTGTTCCTCGATCAGGATGGCAGCAAACAGCCGGTCGGCCCCACTGCCGCCGCAGGATTCGGGCAGGGTGGTGCACAGAAAACCTTCCTTGCCGGCTTTTAACCAGACCTCGCGCGGGGCCACACCGGCGTCTTCCCAGTCGCTGTGGAAGGGAGCCACTTCCTGCTCAAAAAACTTGCGGGCCGAGTCACGAAAGGCCTCATGGTCGGGGCTGAAGATGTTGCGGGTGAGGATGGTCATGGGGTCTCCTGATGGGTTCAGTTGCGCGGGGCAAGAAAAGCTTTGACACGGGTCTGGGCTTCGACCGTGGTCACCAGGGTGTGGATGCCATTGAGTTCGGCATCGAACCCTTCGGCGGCCAGCCTGCCCACCTGTGCCATGCAGCGTTTGGCAAGCTGCAGGGCGGGCGCCGACTGGGCCGCGATGCGCTGCACCAGCGCTTGCGCTTCCTGCGCTAATTTTTCGGGTGCCACCGCCCATTGCACCATGCCCAACTGACAGGCAGTGGTGCCATCCACCACATCACAGCCCAGAATGATGCGAGCGGCCGTGCCCGGGCCACACAAGCGGGTCAGGCGCTGTGTGCCACCAGCCCCGGGGATCAGCCCCAGCTTGGCTTCGGGCAAACCGAGTTTGGCACTGGTGGAAACCATGCGCAGGTCACAGCTGAGCGCCAGCTCAAACCCGCCACCCAATGCGCTGCCGCCAATTTCTGCCAGCGTGACACCAGGCAAGGCTTCAATGCGATCGAATAACGCATGAAAACCACGGATGTTTTGCCGCATCATTTCGGCACCGTTGTCCATGGCAAAGCAGCTTTGCACTTGCGCCAGGTCGGCCCCGGCGCAAAAGGCTTTTTGGTCGCTGCGCAGGTGCAGCACAGTCAGGTCTGTCTTGGCGGCCAGCCCGTCCAGCAGTTGCATGAAACCGGCAACAAATTCTGTACTGATGGCATTCACCGGTGCACGCTGCATGGTGACACGCACCACGGCACCGAGGTCTTCAACTTTAAACATGTGTTTTTGCTTCGTTAAGAGTTTTCAGTTCTTCGCGTAATTTGAATTTCTGAACTTTTCCGCTCGGGGTGGTGGGCAGGGCATCGCGCAGCACCAGGTATTCGGGTAGTTTGAAGCGCGCCACACCCCGCCCCGTGAGGAACAGCTTCATCTCCTCGAAGCCCAGCGTTTTTCCGGCGTGGCAGACCACCACCGCACAACCAAGTTCCCCCAGTCGTTCGTCCGGAATACCCACCATTGCGACCGCTTGACAGGCCGGGTGTTCCAGCAGGATGTCTTCGAC
This sequence comes from Burkholderiales bacterium RIFOXYD12_FULL_59_19, assembly GCA_001771065.1. Lineage (GTDB taxonomy): Bacteria > Pseudomonadota > Gammaproteobacteria > Burkholderiales > Burkholderiaceae_C > Rhodoferax. Next base: position 24,146 of record MESQ01000007.1, read on the forward strand.
TTCGCGGGCTGAAATGTTTTGTCCGCCACGAATGATCATGTCCTTGATACGACCCACGATCCGCACCGAACCATCGGCGCCCACCCGCGCGAGGTCGCCCGAGTGGTACCAACCATCGGCATCCAGTGCCTTGGCGGTCAACCCGGGCTCGCCCAGGTAACCGATGAAGGCATGCGGACCGCGCGACCATTGCTCGCCTTGCTGATCCGGCGGCAAGGGTTTGCCGTCTTCGTCCACCGCGCACACTTCCACGCCCGGCAGGGCACGGCCGTCAAACTGCCAGGCGGCTTCCACCGGATCTTGCGGCCAGGTGACGGTGTGAGGTGGGCTCTCGGTGGAGCCGTAAATGCTCAGCACCCGAACCCCCACCGCCTGCGCCCGGCGCACCACCACTTCCGGGATGGGTGCACCGCCGCACAAAAAGTAACGCAAATCCGGCAGACGCTTGGCCGTGCGCTCCAGGCTGTCCACCACATCGCTCAGGAACGGCGTGGCGCCCATGGTCCAGGTGGCGCGGCTGGCAAGCATCTGGTCCACCGCCACATCCCCCTTGAAAATATCGAGCAGCGACACCGTGGCACCGGTCATCAGCGTCATCAAAATGCCGTGCATGAAACCACTGGTGTGGGTCACCGGTGAGGCCATGAAACACACATCCTGGTTGTCAAGCTGCAGCGTGCCTGCCAAGGCGCGCTCGCCGTAAATGGCGGTGTTGTGGGTGTGCACCACGCCTTTGGGCTTGGACTCGGAACCAGAGGTAAACAAGAGCAGTGCCGCATCATCAGCCGCCGCATCGTGACCTTCTGCCAGCAGCGGCCCGCGTAATGCGTCGTCAAAGCTCGTGCCAATGTTGGCGTTGCCAGCCCCGATCACCACGATGGTCGGTGACACCGTCAATTCGGTGGAAATGCGCAGCAAATGGTCGGTGTAGTCCACGCTGCGAAACCGACCCGGCACGATCACAGCCCTGGCGCCGCTTTTGTTCATGATGAACGCCAGGTCTTTCCAGCCATAGGTGGGCGGCAAGGGGTTGATCACCGCGCCCAGCTTGAAGGCGGCAAAAGTCACGACGGCGGTTTGCCACCAATTGGGCAAGTGCATGGTGACCACGTCCCCCACACCGACCCCACGGGTCTTCAAAAAGCCTGCAAAGCGGGACGCCTTGTCCTCAAGTTCACGGTAGCTGATGCTGTGGCCGGAGGCATCTGCCACGGCCACTTTGTCAGGATGCGTTGCCACGCTGGCCGCGATCAGTTGAGCCAAGGTCTGGTGTTGCCAATATCCAGCGTGGTAATAACGTTCGCGTGCGGCGGGGGGTGGTTTTAAATCAATCATGGCGGTCTTTATCTTTCTGTGGCCGGGCGACCCGGAATCAGTCCGTGCACGGTGTCCATCAACCCGCCATCGGCCAGTATGTTTTGGCCGGTGACATATGCCGCGTCGGGTCCGATCAGGAAAGCCACCAGCCCGGCGATGTCAGCGTCCGGGTTGCCAATGCGGTGCAACGGAATCAGGGCTTCGCGTGCCGCTTTGGTCGGTGCATCGGCATACACCTTGGCGGTTAATGAGGTATGAATCAGGCCCGGTGACACCGCGTTGACACGAATGCCATCTGCTGCCCATTCCTGCGCCAGCGTGCGCACCAACATCAATACGGCGGCCTTGCTCGGGCTGTAGGCACCCATGCCCGGGTAGGGCTGAACCCCCGACATGGATGCTACCGAGACAAAGCTGCCACGGCTCTCACGTAGCGCCGGGTAGGCCGCTTTGGCCAGCAGCCAGGGGGCACGCGTGTTGACAGCCAGCAAAAAGTCCCAGTCCTCCAGGGTCAGATTGACCAACGTCGACGGCCGTGACACCCCCGCGTTGGACACCACCGCATCCAGCCCACCAAGCGCAGCCACGGCCTGCTCGACCAGCCGGGCTGGTGTGGCCGCATCAGCCAGATCGCCGAGCAAAGGCACCACCCGGCCGCCTTGTTTGGCAGCCTCTGCGATGACGGCATCCAGGTCATCGACGTGGGCCGACCCGCAGGCGGCAATCTCCGCGCCCTGGCTTGCCAGACGCAAGCAAATCGCGCGGCCTATGCCGCGGCTGGCCCCTGTCACTAAAACGCGCTTGGTCATGGCTGACTTCCTGTTGCTGTGAGTTGAATGGCTGATTGTTTGTGTGGCAGACTGAAAGTAGTTTGACGATTCGGGCGAGGTACAGCACAATTCGTGCATCTTGAAAAGGATCAAAATTGACCATAAGGGTTATCCCTAATTACTCGCTTTACGGCGTACAAGCGCAGCCGGGTTGGCAGAGCTTGTTTGATTTTGAATGGATTCCCCAGCGTTCTCGCCCCTACAACTGGAAAATTCGACCCCATAAGCACGATGCACTGATTCAGATTTTGTATCTCACCCAGGGCGCAGGAGAGGTATTGGTCGACCATTCAAAAGTACGATTCAAAGCGCCTTGCCTGGTGTTGATTCCGGCACAAACCGTGCATGGCTTTAGTTTTTCAGAAGATGTTGATGGCCCGGTGATTACGGCTGCGCAGCGGCCTTTGGAAGCGCTTGTGAGCGTGGCAAACACCGAGCTGTTACCCCATTTGCGCAAGCCCTCTGTCATTCCACTTGGTGATGTCAGTGGACAAGCTGAGTTCTTGATGCCGCTGTTTCTGGCTGTAGAGCGCGAGACACACATGCAAGCGGCCGGGCAACTCACGGCGGGCATGGCACTGCTTATGGCAATATGCATCCAAATGGCACGATTGGCCCGCGTCAACGAGGTCACACCACCTAATGCAGATTCACGCAAATCTGCTCAGATTGAAAAATTCCGCAGCATGGTGGATTCGCATTACAAAGAGCATCTACCCATTTCGCACTATGCCGAGCAGCTTGGTATTTCCCCGGGCCAGCTGTCACGCTTATGCCGCGAGGTGCTGGGTGTATCGAGCATTGATGTCGTTAATGCCCGTGTTGTGCACGAAGCACAGCGTGTGTTGGTGTACACCAGCAACAGCATCAAGCAACTTGCCTACGTTCTGGGGTTTTCAGATGAGACCTATTTCTGCCGATTTTTTCGCAAACATACGGGTGTGAGTCCTCGGGAGTTCAGGACGAAAGCCATGGCAGCGATGATCGATCAGTGAGTCTTAGCGATGTTGCGCAGCAAGCTCCAGCACCACCTGATCCCCGTTGGCCCGCAATTGCAGCGCAATGCAGTCGGCCAACTGCAGTCGGCGCAATAACCAGGGACTGAGGTCGCCATCGAAGGGGTCGCCCAGCACCGACCATTCCAGCACTGTGGTGGCCGGCTGGTCGGTCTGCGGGGGCAGCGCGACCGCGCCCAGTGCGGCTTCAATGGCTTGTGCCGTCCGCTGCAAGGGCAGATCAATCTCATGGGGGGTCAGGCGGCCACGTTGCTGCAGCAGCATGGTCTTGACCGTGGTCAGTTGGGCTAGCAGCTGGTAACTCAGGGCCAGCAAACGCCCCAGCGGCTCCAGCGGGGGGCGCACGGCACGCGGCTCGGACAAAGAGCGCTGTGTGGCCTGCACCAGCGCAGACAGGCTGTCAAAAGCCTCACGCCGGGCCAGCCGCCACTGGATTTCGGGCTCGTTGTCCACCGCCTGCAATTGCCACAAGCCCAAGGCCACACGGGCATGCCGTGCTTGCGCCGCCAGGGTGCGCGTGACCAGGGCTGCAATTTGGCCACGCTCCCATGAGGGCAGGACATAACTGAAAGCCCAGGCGATGGCGACGCCCATCAGGGTATCGAGCATGCGTTCCACCACATCAAACACCGGGCTGGGTCCGGCGTTGAGCATCTGCACCTGCAACAGGCCCAACACCGTGGCGGCCACAGCGGTCACCAGGTATTTTTTGAGCGCAAAGGCGTGCGCCACCGCCTGCGCCAGCGTGACCACCAGCAGCACCAGCAGTGGGGTGATGTGTGTGTACAGCAGCAGACCGGCCACAACGCAGCCAATCAGCGTGCCGATGGCTCGGCTGTTGCGCCGCTCCAGGGTTTGGGCCAGGCTACCGCGCAGCACCACCACGATGGTCACCAGTATCCAGTAATCATGGCTGCCCCAGGGCAGCGCCAGCGAGACTGCGTACGCCGTGCCAATGGCCAGTGCCGCCCGGATGGCATGGCGCAAGGGTGGCGCATTCCAGCGCCACAGGGCATAAAAGGGCGCCCAGGACCAGACCGTGGGGCTCACGAACAGTTCCCAGTTGGCCCGCACCAGGCTCACATTGGGCGCCACGTCACCGCGCGCCAACGTTATCAGGCGCAAGCTGTCGTCATTCATGAGGCCAATGCGGCTTGACATGCCCATGGCCAGGATCGCGGGCGGCGCGCCATTGGTTGGCGTCGTGCCGGACTGTTCCCATTGCAGGTTTTCAAGTTGCGGCCGATGGCTGGCAAACGGCAAGGGCATGCGGCCCAGCATCAGGGCATCGGCCAAGGCATCGATTTCATCCGCCAGCGCCTGCAGAATGTCACGCAGGGCGCTCAGCACTGGTTCATGACCGGAATGGCTTTTGAGGGTGTCGAGGTCAAGGTTGCAGACCAGCAGGTGGTCGCGCATGTCCAGCACCAGCATCAGCATGTTGGCCAACTGCTGGCGGCGTGTGCTGCTGGGCGACTCCAGCAAAATATCACGCGCCGCCTGCAACTGGTCGGCCAGCGCCGCCTGCTGTTGCAGCAGCGTGCCAATCAGTGGGGCTCGTTTGCCTGTTTCAGCCGCTATTTCAGGGCTGAATTGCTGCGCCTGGGAGCGCATCAGCTTGGACAAGGCCATCAGCGTGTCGGCCAGCATTTGCACCCGGTAACGTGCGTTGAGTGCCGCGTTGGCAAGTGTTGCCCAGACCAGGTAGAACACGGCACCCAGCGTGAAATAGAGGCAAGTGGCCAGGTTGGTGGCGCTGTTGGTGTGGTCAGGCACCGCCATCGAAAACACCATGGCAAACATGACCGAGATCGAAATGGGCAGTCCCCGCTTGCCCCAGCCCCCCGCCAGAAATGCCAGAAAACTGGCCGGTACCAGCAGCAGGCCCAGCAGGATGGGGGCGGCGTGTAACACCTGCACCGCCCAAAAAAGTGGTAAGCCAATCAGGAAGGCCGGCAACAGTTGCCAGAACTTGCCACGTTTGGGGGCCGGTTGATCCGGCGGAATACACACCACCACCCCCACTGACGCGGCGGCAGCGGCGAATTCACCCAACAGCAGGTAAATGCTGCCCGTGATCAGCAACAAACCTAGCGCCGCCGACAGACCATTGGTGACGTAATGGCTCAGCGCAATGCGCAAGACCTCGCGCTGGTAACGTTCAAAGTTGCTTTGTAGTTGCATGGAGAAAAATGGATGACTCTGGCGTGCTGCCCATTGTTATTCACATGGCCGAAAAAGTTAAGACCCTGTTCAGTATTTGTCGAACAAATACAATTTATAAAAATTTGTATCAACAATTCACTAAAAATGAACAATGAATGGAGTCTGACCGATTTGCGCGTGTTTTGCCAGGTGGCCAAGCGCTCCAGCTTTGTCGGCGCGGCCACCGACCTGGGCATTTCGCCGGCCTACGTCACCAAGCGGGTGGCCAACCTGGAAAAGGCACTTGGCAGCACACTGTTTCACCGCACCACGCGCCGGGTCATCATCAGCGACGCGGGCGAGGCTACCTATACCTGGGCGCGCAAGGTGCTCGATGCCGCCGACGAATTGAATCAGGGTGTGGTCGGGGCCAAAACCCTGCCCGCCGGACCGCTGCGCATCGCCACCAGTCTGCACCTGGGGCGCAACCACCTGGCCCCGATCCTGGCGCAAATGGGTCGCCAATACCCGGCGCTGGAGATCTGGGTGGACGTGGTGGACCGCCGGGTAGATCTGTTGGGTGAGGGCTTTGACATTGACGTGCGCATGGGCGAGGTGACCGAGCCCAACCTGATTGCGCATCTGGTGGCCAAAAATGCCCGTGTGTTGTGCGCCGCGCCGTCTTACCTGGTGCGACGTGGTCACCCCAAAACCCTGGCTGACCTGGCCGGACACGACTGCCTGATGTACCGCGAGCGCCACCAGACCTTTGGTGTCTGGCGGCTTGAAGGTCCCAACGGGTCAGAGTCGGTCAAGGTCACGGGGGCCATGGGCTCCAACCAGAGCGACATCGTGCACCAGTGGGCGTTGGACGGCCTGGGCATTATTCCGCTGGCCAGTTGGGACGTGGCAGCGCTGTTGCGCGCCGGTGCGCTGGTGCGTGTGCTGCCGCAATACCACCAGAACGCCGATGTCTGGGCGGTCACCGCCACCCGACTCGACCAGTCGGCCAAGCTGCGCGTGTGCACGCAGCGCATCATCAACCAGTTGCAGCAGGGGCCGTATGCGCTGGATACCTCGGTGCGCTAGCCCCAAGCTCAGACCAAGGGCACCGTCAACTGCGCGATGACGGTCTGTGTGTCGGGCCGGGTACCACGCCACCATGCAAAAGCTTCTGCGGCTTGCTCGGCCAACATGCCGACACCATCGGCCAGGTGGCCTGCACCCGAAGCCTGCGCCAAACGCAGAAACGGTGTGAGTCCTTTGCCATAGGCCAGCTCGTAGGCCAGGCATCCTGGTGCAAAGGCCGTGGCTGGCACGGGCGGCAATTCGCCTCGCAAACTGGCGGAAGTGGCATTGAACACCAGGTCGAACTGCTGTCCCGCCAGCGCTTCGTAACTGCAGGCGTTCACCGTTGCGTGCGCGGCCACCTCGGCCGCCAGGGTCACGGCTTTGGACAGCGTGCGGTTGGCCAGGGTCAGGCTGGCCGGTTGTTCATGGATGAATGGCAGCAAGGCGCCACGGACTGCGCCACCTGCGCCCAGCAGCAGAACGCGTTTGCCGCGTAGCGCAAAGCCCAGGTTGTGCGTCACATCGCGCACCAGACCCATGCCGTCAAAGTTTTCGCCCAAGACCTCATCACCCTCAAACTTCAACGCATTGACGGCACCCGCCAAACGCGCGCGCTCGGACAGCGTGGTGGCATAGGCACAAGCCTCCATTTTGAAGGGCACGGTCACATTCAGGCCACGCCCTCCGTCAGCACGAAACGCGTCCACCGTTTCAGCAAAGCGACCTAGCGGGCCTTCCAAAGCGGTGTAGCGCATGGTTTGCCCGCATGACCTGGCGTACCAACCGTGGATCAACGGGGATTTGGTTTGGCTGATGGGGTTGCCGATCACGGCATAGTGGTCGCTCATGATGCAGTGGAAGTGGCGGTAAACAAGTCAGACGGCATGACAACCAGATTTTGGGTGATCAAGGGCACAAAGTTCATCTGGTCCAGCACGTCGCGTTGCAGGTCGATGCCGGGGGCAATTTCAAACAGCTCGATACCCTGGTCCGTGAGCCGGAAGCTGGCGCGCTCGGTCAGGAACAGCACGGTCTGGCCGCGTTTGAGCGCTTCCACGCCACTGAAAGTGATTTGATCCACCCGGGACAGCAGCTTTTTGATGGCCCCTTGTTGCAGCACGCGCATCTGGCCGTCACCGGTCAGCAGCTTGACGCCCTTGGCGGCAAAAGTGCCGCAAAACACCACCTTGCGGGCGTTTTGGGCAATGTCGATGAAGCCGCCCGGCCCCACGGTCAGGCCGCCGAGCTTGCTGACATTGACGTTGCCTTGTGCATCAAATTCGCCAAAACCCAAAAAGGCGACGTCCAGGCCGCCACCGGCATAAAAGTCAAACTGCGTGGCGGCGTCAAGCATGGCGGTGGCATTGCGGGCATAGCCAAATAACACGCCGTCCATCAAGGTGCCGCCATACGTGCCATGTTCGATGGTCTGGTAAATGCGGTGCTGTTCGCCGCGTGCTGCAATCAGTTTGGCTACGGCGTCGGGTACACCCACACCATAGTTGACGATCGGGCGCGCCTTGCCGGTGTTGAACAACTCAAGGGCAGCACGGCGTGCCACCGCCTGGCGTTCACTGAAAGCGACATGGGCTGCCGCTTTTTCAACCTCATGGTCGGCAGCCTCACTCAGGTAACGCGCCTCCCCCGTCAACTCGCCGCTCAAGGCGGGATCGAAGGCGATGTCATAGCTAGATTTTTGCGCCGGATCCACCACGATGGCATCGACCCAGGCCGACGGAATGCGTACCTCGCGCGCCTTCAGCGCCCCATTTGGCAAGCGTTCCTTGACTTGCACAATGACCTTGCCTCCGCTGTTGCGGGCCGCCAGCGCCAGCGACTGGGCGTCCACGTTGGCGACCTCGTGCTCAAAACTGATGTTGCCGTCTTCATCGGCGGCGCTGGCCCGCACCAGGGCCACGTGCACCGGAAACGGTTTGTAGCGCAGGTACTCGTGCCCATCCATTTGCACCACTTCAGCCAGGTCGTCCCTGGCCGAGGCGTTCATGCGGCCACCACCCAGGCGCGGGTCACACACCGTGCCCAGCCCCACATGGGTGAACAAGCCCGGTCGGCCGGCGCCGATTTCACGCAGCAACTGGCTGGAAACGCCGCCCGGAAGAATGTAGGCCTCGATTTTTTCATCCAGCGCGAGTTGCTGCAGGGTGGGCGACCAGACCCAATGGCCGCCGATGACTTTCTTGACCAGGCCTTCATGGGCAAAACAGTTCATGCCCTTGGTCTTCTTGTCGCCAATGCCCAGGGCGTGCACCACGGTCAGGTTGCGTGGGGTTTGTGTGTCCAGAAAGCGGGCCTGCACGGCCTCGAACAGGCAGGTGGCTTCCATCAGGCCGCCGCCGCCGCCCATCAGGCCCACGGTGTCGTTGTCGTTGATGAGGTCTGCAGCCTGCGCCGCCGTCATGAATTTGCTGTGGCTCATGGTGTTCTGCGCCACTTGTTAGCGGTGCACATCAAACAACACGGCACCTTTTTTCATGGCCATCTTGGCCACCACCGTGCGGTGGATCTCGCTGGTGCCATCAAAAATGCGGTAGACGCGGGCATCGCGGTAATAACGCTCAATGGGCAATTCCTTGCAGAAACCCATGCCACCAAAAATTTGCACCGCGCGGTCCACCACCTTGCCCAGCATTTCGGCGGCGAAGACCTTGACCATGGCGATCTGTTCACGGGCATCAAAGCCCTGGTCCAGCATCCAGGCGGCCTGGTACACCAGCCAGCGCGCGGCGTTGATCTCGATCACGCTGTCGGCCAGTTGTTGCTGCACCATCTGAAAATCGCCAATTTTTTGACCAAACTGTTTGCGCTGGTTGGCGTAGTCCACCATCAGTTCCAGTACATGGCTGGCCTTGCCCACGGCGCGTGCGCCCACTTGCGCCAGTCGGACCACGTTGAGTGCGCCCATGGCCAGTTTGAAGCCCTGGCCCTGCTCACCCAGCAGGCAAACCGGCTCCAGCATCACATCGTCAAAATACAGTTCCAGGTGCGGTGTGCCGCGCAAGCCCATCATCTTCTGGTCTTTGCCAAGGGTGAAGCCGGGCAGGCCTTTGTCAACCATGAACATCGAGATTTCCTTGTCGCCGGTCTTGGCGGATACCAGAAAAAAGTCGCTCCACGCGCCGTCGCTGATAAAGCACTTGCTGCCATTGAGCACCCAGCCTGCATCGGTCTTGCGGGCGGTCGTCTTGATGCCCGCCGCATCGGAACCCGCACCGGCTTCCGTGATGGCAATCGAGCAGGTGCGCACACCTTCCACGGTGGGTTTGAGCCAGCGATCCACTTGCGCCCCCTTGCATTCCAGCAGGGGCTCATAGACATTGCCAAAGGCACGCCGGATCAGGTAGTCGGAGGTATGGCCAAACTGTTCCTCGCAAATGATGCGGTCCAGCGCAGACAGACCGCCACCACCGAGTTCGGCCGGCATGTTCAAGGCATACAGGCCCAGGTCTTTGGACTTGTTGAAAACAGCCAGCGCTTTTTCTTTGGCCAGAAAGCCTTGCTCATCCAGCTCATCCTCCAGGGGATGCAGTTCTTCGGCGATGAAGCGACGCAGGGTGTCGATCATCATTTTTTGTTCGTCGTTGAGTGAAAAGTCCATGGCGGTGTCTCCGGTTGGTTTCTGATACTTTGCGGGTCAGACCACTCGCGCAGCGACGTGCTCTGACCCCAACTGACCAAGATGAATGGTCTGGCCGGACTTGGCCGCGTCGGCAATGGCTTCGGTGACGCGCAGGTTTTGCAGGCCGTCAAAGGCGCTGACCAGGGGCTCTGCCTCACCGCGAATGACCGCACCAAAGTGTTCCAGTTGGTGTTTCAAAGGGTCGTCACGCACCATGCCGACCACACCGACCTCAAAGGCTTTCCACCACGAGCGGTCTTCCGGGCGGGGGTAGGTCTTGAGGCGCATGGTGGGCACCGACAGGCTGCCGTTGGTGCCGGTGATGACGTAGCAGTCTTCATCGTCATAGCTGGCATAAGCCTTGTTCTCTTGCGATGTCTGCTCCCAGCTGCGCGGGCAGGCCGCCGTATCGGACAGCATGAATGTGCCCAGCACGCCACTGGCAAAACGCAGGTTGATGGCCACCGTGTCTTCCACCGCAAAGCCGCGCGTGGCGTGGCTGGCAAAGGCCTGTACCGCCACAATGTCGCCGCACAGCATGCGCAGGTTGTGCACCTCATGAATCATGTTGATCAAGATCGGGCCCGCGCCCGGTTCACGCCGCCAGGGGGCGCCCTCAAAATAGGCATCCGGCTTCAAAAACGTGGCGCTGCCCATGACGGCGACCAGTTGACCCAGTTGGCCGGAATCCACCACCTCTTTGGCTTTTCGCATGATGTGGCTGTGGGCGCGGTGGTGTCCGATCAGCACCCTGGCACCCGTGGCATTCACCACTTTCAATAGCTGTTCGCCTTGCGCGACGGTGGTGGCCATCGGTTTTTCCAGCAGGATCGGCAGACCGGCCTCAATACACTGCAGCGCTTGCGGCACATGCAAGTGGTTGGGGGTGGCCAGCAGCACGCCATCAGGGCGGTCGGCAGCCAACAGGTCTTCCAGCGAGGTAAACAGCGGAACATTCGCCGCCCTGGCGACCGCGACCGCTGCGGGGGACGGGTCAACAAGTGCGCTCAGCGTGCAGCTGGGGCTGCGTTGTGCCACGGCCATGTGGACCTGGCCGATGGTTCCTGCGCCAGCAATGGCAATGCGGGTTGGGGTCATGCGTCTGCCTCTCGTGATGAAGGCTGCAATATACTGTGAGCATTAATAAATACAATGCATCAAAGCTAACATTGACAATTCACCAATAATGAATAATTGGTGAAAAATGGCCAGTGCCCCGGTGAGGTTAGGCATGGCCCAGGTGCCAAAACGGCGCGGTCAGATCAGATTGCGCATGGCCCGCGCGGTTTCCATCAGTACCGGCAGCACGCGCGACGCCGCGTCTTCGCTGCTCTCATGCCCCATCGGCATGGTCACGTTGAGCGCGCCCACCAAGTCACCTTTGCGGTCAATCAGGGGTACGGCGACCCCGCGGTAGGTTAATTCTAGCTGTTGCTCAGAAATCGCCCAGCCGCGCTGGCGGATGCGCGCCAACTCGATGCGCAGGCGGTCCTTGTTGTTGATGGTGTAGCTGGTGTAGGCCTTGAGCTCATGGTGGGCAAGCCAGTTTTCCAGCCACTCGGGGTCGCGCATGGCCAGCATCAGCATGCCGGCGGCGGTCACCTGCGCCTGCACGCGCGAGCCCAGCACCACACCGGTGTTCATGGCGCGGGTGGAACCGTTGCGGGCGATATACACCACGTCGTCGCCGTCCATCACACTCACGTAGGCGATCTCCTGTGTGCCGGAGGTGACCCGCTGCAAAAAAGGCTGCACGATGCGCGGTAGCCGGGCGGATTCCAGGTACGACTGGCCCAGGCGCAACACCCGGGGCGTGAGCCAGAACATCTTGCCGTCGGTGGCCACGTAGCCCAGGTAGGTCAGCGTCAGCAGGTAGCGCCGCGCCGCAGTGCGCGTCATGTCGCAGCGAACGCCAGCCTGGCTGGCCGTCATGCGCGGGTTGGCGTCGTCGAAGGCTTCGATGATGGACAGGCCTTTTTCCAAGCCAGCGATCCAGTCACGTTTGTCCAGTGTGGCGCCCGGGGCCACCTTGGGTGAGGAAACCACGCTGGTCATGCTTGTCGCTCCGTTGAAATTGAAGAAGGGCAGGCTAAGTATTTACCCGTAATACGTGCGATTGTCATTCAATAAAGTTTATTAATCGCACAAAGTGCCGTTATTTAGCTAAAAATTCTCATGTCGATTGGATAAAGTTCAGTCAGAAACACGATTATGAACGATCAACGCATTATTGTCCCTGTAAATCCTGTGCTGGTGCCGCCAGTCAGCGGCAGCACCGACGTCTACCTGATTCTGGGCGACCCGGTGGAGCAGGTGTTGGCGCCCGAGATCTTTAATCCGCTCTTCGCCCGCTTTGGTCACGATGCCTTGCTGGTGCCGATCCAGGTCGCGCCGGAAAACCTGCACGCTTTCGTGCAAACGGCGTTCCTGGCTAAAAACATCAAGGGTATGTGGGTCACCATACCGCACAAGGTGCCCGTCATGGCGGTGCTCAACCGCAGCAGCGAGCTGGCGCACCTGGCGGGTGCCGTGAATGCCATCCGGCGCAATGCCGACGGCACACTTGAAGGTGGCTTGTTTGATGGCGAGGGTTTTGTCAGTTCGCTGGATTATTTTGGCATCCCTTATGCGGGAAAGAAGGTACTGATTGTGGGTGCCGGTGGCGCCGCCGCCGCCATTGGTGCCTCGTTGGTGCAGTCACGCGCCACGGGCAGCGCCGCTGAAGTGGCCTTGTTTGACCCCACGCCCGGCAAGGCAGCCGAAGTGGCTGCCCGGTTGCAGCTTGCCAACACCGCGCGGGTTGCGGCTGTCAGCAGCAGCGCGCCAGAGGGTTTTGATCTCGTGGTTAATGCCTCGCCCCTGGGTCTGAAGATGACCGACCCGCTGCCCTGCGATGTGGCCCGTTTGGACCCAGGCGCAGCGCTGGTGGACATTGTGATGAAAAATTACCCTACGCCCGTGCTGCGTGCGGCACGAGCACGCGGCCTGCACGCCGAGCCGGGCTTTGAGATGCTGATCCAGCAAGCGCATTTGTACATGGATTTTTTTGGTTTCCATGACATCGCCGCTGTCCTGCGTCAGGATATCCGTACCATTCGTCAGCAAATTTACCCGCAAGCCCTGCTGGACGAGAGAGCAGAGAATGGTCAAGAATTTTTCGCAACCCCGTGAGCACCTGCCCACATTTTTTAAACCAAAGGAGACTTCCCATGAACTTCCGCCGTCAATTGCTTGGTGCTGCTGCACTGGCCCTGATTTCCACCCTGGGCCATGCCCAGACCTACCCGGATCGTGAACTCTCCGGCATCATCCAGTGGGGCGCAGGCGGCGCCACGGACGTGGTGGCGCGCTCGCTGGTGCCGTTGGCCGAAGAAGTCCTGGGTAAAAAAATTGTGCTGCAGAACAAGGCCGGTGGCGTGGGTGCCATTGCCACCAACTTTGTCAACCAGCAAGCCTCGGATGGCTACACCCTGCTGATTGGTGCCGAGAATCCACAGATTCACCCCATCCTGGGCATCAGTGACCTGGACTACTCCAAGTTTTACCCGGTCAACATCATTGGCCGCGGTAACGTGTATGTGGTCACCACCGTTGACAAACCCTGGAAAACGTTCAAGGACCTGTTGAATGACGTGCAGGCCAACCCCGGCAAGATCAAACAGGGCTCCACCGGCACCGGCGGTCTGCCATTCACGGTCAGCTCCATGATTTCCACCGTGGCCAAGTTCCCGACCACCTCGGTGCCTTTTGCCGGTGACGGCCCGGGTGTGACTGCGTTGCTGGGGGGCCACGTGGACTTCATGTTTGTTGGTGTGGGTGCAGCCGCCGAGCACATCAAGGCTGGTCGTCTCAAAGCCCTGGCCGCCATCAGTGCAGAGCCTTTTGAAGGTGTGCCGCCCATCACCAACGACCTGCCCGGCATTGCCAAATACCTGCCCTGGGGTCCGTTTTATGGCGTGTTTGTGAAAAAAGACGTGCCTGATGCCGCCAAAGCCAAGTTGACGGCTGCCTTCAAGACGGCCGCCAACGACCCCAAGTTCGCTGCTTTCATGAAAGACCGTGGCAACGTGATGATGAACATCTCCGGTGCCGAAGCCGACGCATTCCTGAAGAAATGGCAGTCGGTGACCTCCTGGACTTATCAGGAAGTTGGTGTGGCCAAAGTTGACCCGGCTAGCCTGGGCATTGCAAAGCCTTAACATTGCCACGCCTTAAGTCTGTGATATCGGGCAGGCAAAGCGCCTGCCCGGCTTTGCCAGATACCGACAACAGGAGACACCATGCACACAAGCCGTCGCCGACTCCCGGGTGAGTTGGTTTTTTCAATGCTGCTGATCGCGTTCAGCCTGTTCATGCTGTGGCAGGCCTACAGCATCTCGAAGTTTGAATCGTTCACTTCAGCCGGGTCGTTTCCCATGTTTGCGGCGATGGTGATGTTGCTCTCCGGTTTGATAGCAGCAGGTGAAACCGTCAAATTGACGCCGCTGCCGGGTGCCGAGGGCGAATCGGCATGGCGCCAGTTTGTGCGGCAAATGACACCGGGCATGCTGGTGCAATTTGTGCTGGCCATTGCGGCTTACATGTTCCTGCTGGAGCGCTTGGGCTTTGTGATGTCGTCTTATTTGTTTTTAGTGATTTCCATGCGGCTGTTGGGCAGTCGCAAATGGGTGCTCAATATCTGGGTCAGTGCCTTGAGTTTGGCCGTGGTCTACCTGGTTTTCAAAACGATTTTTTCAGTGGTGTTGCCTTCTGGCACGCTGCTTCAGGGGCTGATCAAATGAATGAAGCTCTGGGTTATTTTTTCATGTCCTGGGTTGACCCCAGGCTGTTGGGCCTGATTGCGGCAGGTACCTTTGCCGGCATTTACATTGGCGCCATTCCGGGCTTGTCGGTCACCATGGCGGTGTCGATCCTGATCTCGTTCACGTTCAAGTGGGACATCAATTCGGCGCTGGCCGTGATTGCCGGCATTTACCTGGGCGGTGTTTATGGCGGTTCGCGCAGTTCGATTCTTCTTAACATTCCCGGTGCACCTTCGGCCATTGCCACCGGCCTGGACGGTTACCCGCTGGCCAAACGGGGTGAGGCCGGCGCGGCCATTGGCCTGACCACGGTGATGTCGGTGTTTGGCGGTTTCATCGGCATTTTGGCCCTGGCCATTGCGGCACCTGCTGTGGCCACGCTGGCGCTCAAGTTTGCGCCGCGGGACTATCTGATGCTGGCCATCTGGGGCATTTTGCTGGTGGGCAGCTTGTCGGGCGGTTCACTGGCCAAGGGCATTTTTGCGGGTGCTGTGGGTGTGCTGATTGGCTCGGTGGGGCTGGACCCGATGACGGCCGAACCCCGCTTTACTTTTGGCAGCTTGCAGCTCACCGCCGGCATTTCGTATGTGGCGGCCATGATCGGCTTTTTTGGCGTGGCTGAGGTGCTGGTGCAGTTGCATGAGATGCACCTCAAGGCGGTCAAGCAAAACGTCGACAAGATCATCCCGCCATGGCATCTGGTTAAAAAATACCTGCCACTTGCCGCCCGCACTTCGGGCATTGGTGTGGTGGTGGGCGCCTTGCCCGGCGCCGGTGGCGACATTGCCGCGCTGATGGCGTACGACCATGCCAAGCGCACCGTAAAAAACCCCTCCAGCCCCTTTGGCGAAGGTGCGTATGAAGGCCTGGTGGCGCCCGAGTCGGCCAACAACGCGGCTGTGCCCGGCGCTTACATCCCGATGATGACGCTGGGCATTCCGGGTGACGCGGTGACCGCCGTCATCATTGGCGCCATGTACATCCACGGCCTCAAGCCCGGGCCCATGCTGATGATCGAAACCCCGCACCTGTTCTGGTTCCAGGTTGGCGCCCTGACGCTGGCCAACTGCTTCTTGCTGGTGTTTGGCCTGACCGGCATCAAGATTTTTGCCAAGATTGTGGAAACACCCAAGCCCTTGCTGCTGCCTTTGATTTTGATGCTGTCGGCTGTGGGCGCTTATGCCATCAACAACAACCCGGCTGATGTGTACTGGATGCTCGGTTTTGGGGTGGTGGGTTACGTCTTCAAAATGTATGGCTTTCAGGTCGGGCCCATCATTTTGGGCATGATTCTGGGGCCGCTGATGGACTCGTCCTACCGCCAGGCCATGATCTCGGCCGAGGGCAACGTGGGCCAGTTTGCTGGCGAATTTGTCACCTCACCCTTGTCGGCCATCATTCTGGCTGCGTTGACATTCACGATCGTGAGTCAAACTGCCTGGTGGCAGCGTTTGAGAGGGCGCACATCGGCATAATGGCTGTGATTCATTTCTGAGGAAAACCACCATGACGGCAGCCACCCTGATCACGCCCGGCAGCGACCGTGAGCAAATCGTCGAAGGCGACAACCCGCTCGGACTGGAAGGCATCGAGTTCATCGAGTACGCCACGGCCAAGCCGCAGGCGCTGGGCCAGGTGCTGGAAACCATGGGCTTCAAACCGGTGGCCCGGCACCGTTCGCGCGAGGTGCTGCTGTACCGCCAGGGTGGCCTCAACATCATCGTCAACGCCCACGCCAAGGGCTCGCCGCTGAGTGATAAGCCGCTCATTTCGGCCATGGCCCTGCGCGTGCGCGATGCCGCCACCGCTTACCGCCGTGCGCTGGACCGGGGTGCCTGGGGGGTGCCGACCCATGTGGAAGTGATGGAGCTCAACATTCCCGCCATCCACGGGGTGGGCACCAGCCGCATTTATTTTGTCGACCGGCACCAACAGTTTTCGATTTACGACGTCGACTTCACCCCCATCCCGGGTGTTGATCAGCACCCGCCGGCCACCGCCGGCTTGCATTTTTTTGGCATCGTGCAGTACATCGGCAATGACCGCTCGGAGGACTGGACCGAGTTTTACCGCGAGCTGCTGGGCTTCCAGCCGCTGCCGCCAGAGCAGCGTTTTGGCATCCTGCCCAAAGGCTGTATTTTGCGCAGCCCCTGTCCGTCGGCGTCGCGTTTTTACATTCAATTGATCGAGCCCGAAGCGGGCGTGCTGGACGTCGAGGACGACGAAGGCCTGCACCGCATGGGTCTGGGCAGCGCCGACGTGCTGGCGACCGTAGCCGAACTGAGCCGGCGCGGCGTCGAGTTTGTGTCCTCAATCAGTGTGCAGACCAGCGAACGCGGCGCACTCAGCAAAACCTGGCTGGGCAGTGTCAGCTTTGAGATTGTTCACGATGTGCGCGGTTGACTGACATGAACAGCGCCAACATGAACGATTTCAGCATGGACAGCCGATCGCTGGCGGGCGCATTGAGTGCCAAACTGAAGGCCGTGCGCGAGGCTGGTTTTTCACAGATCACGCTCTGTGCCGAAGACCTGGTGGGCCACCCTGACGGGGTAGATGCCGCCGTGGCCAGTGTGCAAGCCAGTGGCCTGGCCGTGACCGGCTTTCAGGCGACTTGTGATTTTGAAGGCCAGAGCGGCCCGCTGCACGCTTTTAAACTGGACTTGGCCCAAGCCATGCTGTGTTTGTGTCAGGCGCTGCGCTGTCCGCTGTTGGTGTTGCCGGCTTCCCGTTTACCTTCCGACACTGACGATGCCCACGCCGTGGTGCGCGGCTTACGCCAATTGGCCATGCTGGCGATTCCCTTGAACATCAAAATAGCCTACCAGGGCTGGGCCGGTGGGGCGCGGGTGCAAACCTATTTGCAGGCCTGGGACCGGGTGTGTGATGCCGATATGCCCAACTTGGGGCTGAGTCTGGATGGTCAGGAGGTATTGGCTGCCAACACGCCGCAAGACGATCTGCTGGCCGACCTGGAAATGCTTGACCCCGACAGGATTTTTTTGGTGCAATTGACCGACCTGCTGACACATGCAGGCCAACCCTTGCGTGTGCTCCCCGGTGACGGCGCGCATCATGAGGCACTGGCTGTGCTGGTGACCAGTCTGCACGGCCTGGGTTATCGGGGCAGCTACAACCTGGCCGCTTTTAATGCTGACTATGCGGCCATGCCGGCGCAACACGTGGCGCAGCGGGCCAGGGGCTCTGCCCTGTGGCTGGGCCAGGACGTGTTGCAACGCTCGGTACCGCTGCCCAACCAAATTCGCTTGCGCAGGTCGCTGACTGTTTAATTTTTTTGGGGTTTCATGAGCAGCCTGTTCGAGAGTTTTGTAGCCACCCCGGAGATTTCCGAGGCCTTGGCTGACCGCGCCGTGATCGAGGCCATGTTGCGTTTTGAAGCCGCGCTGGTGCGTGCACACGCCAGTGCTGGTTTGTTGCCGCAAGCCACCGCCATGTCGATCATTGGCACCTGCAAGGTTGAACTGTTTGATGTGCCCAAATTGGTACGCGAAAGCACCCGCACCCGTTGCCTTGCCACGCCGCTGGTGGCCAGCCTGCGCGAAACCGTGGCCTTGTTCAACCCGGAGGCGGTCAGTTGGGTGCACTTTGCTTGCAGCGACCAGGAATTGGTGGATACCGCCCTGGTGCTGGTTATCCGTGATGTTCTCAAACGCATCCAAACAGACCTTGCCAAAACCATCGACGTGCTGTTGACGCTGGCGCTGCGCCATGAGGGCGATGCCATGCTGGCGCGCAGCCCGCTGCATGCTGCCAGCATCACCAGCTTTGGGCTCACCTGCAGCCAGTGGGTGGCACCTTTGGTGCGCAGTCAACAGCAGTTGCACTCTGCTGCAGACCATGCCTTGCGCCTGCACCTGGGAAGCGCCGTGGCAATGATGGCCGACATGCAGGGCAAAGGCCACCAGGTGATGCGCCTGATGGCCACCGAGTTGCAACTCAATGCCCCTGCCTTTGCCGGAAATAACGCGCACGATGACACCGTGGCACTGGCGTGTGCTTTGGGACTGTTGACGGGAAACCTGGGAAAAATTGCCTTGGAGATCGCCCACATGGCCCAGTTTGAGTTGGGTGAGTTGACCCAAGTCAATACCGCCCTTGCCGCGGTGCCTGGTGCCAAACCGGTACCACCCGTTGCGACCACCCTGTTGTGTATGGTGGCGCAAGTGGCCGCGCAGCGGGTGCCGCAACAGGTGGCCGTGTTGCTGGCCAGTTTGTCGCAAGAGCATGGCAACGCGCTGGGCAACTGGCAAACCCAACTGGCGCAGTGGCCTGCGCTGCTGGCGGCCAGCCAGAGCATCACCAGCGCGGTGTCCCAACTGGTGGCTGGCGTGCAAGCCGACACCCAGCGCATGCGAAGCAACCTGGACGCAGTGCGTACCAGCCTGTCTGCCAAAGAGGGCAAAGCGCGCTTTTCCAACGAGTTGGTGCAGCTGGCTGCCGAGTTGACCCGCAGCCAGGTCGAGGCCTTGCGTCAGCCGCTGTGATCCAGATCCTGGCCATCACTGGCCCCATCTACATGGCCATTGCGCTCGGGTATGCGACCACTCGCGGCGGCCTGTTCACGCGGGCCGACATGCGCGTGTTTGGTCAGTTTGTCATCAGGCTGGCCTTGCCCGCCATGTTGTTCAACGCCTTGTCACAACGCCAGATCGGCGAAATTCTGAACCCCAGCTACGTGCTGGCCTATCTGGCTGGCACGCTGGCACTGCTGGGCCTGTGCCTGGTCTGGGGAAAACGTAGCGGCCTCAGCGCCACAGACAGCGTGGTGGCGGCGATGGGCATGACCTGTTCCAACAGCAGTTTTGTCGGTTACCCGATTTTGCTGCTCATGGTGGCACCGGTCGCTGCCGTGGCGCTGGCGCTCAACATGCTGGTTGAAAACGTGTTGGTTATCCCCTTGTTGTTGGCACTGGCCGAACGCAGCCGCGGGAAAGGCGGTCATTGGACGGTGGTGGTGGGGCAGACCCTGAAGCGGCTGGCCATCAACCCGATCATCATTGCGCTGGTGGCAGGGTTACTGGTGTCGGTCATGCGTTGGCAGCTGCCCGAGCCGGTGCTGCGCGCCGTCAACCTGTTTGCGTTGTCCAGTGCCGGCTTGTCCCTGTTTGTGATTGGCGGCACGCTGGTGGGTTTGCCGCTGGGCGGCATGGGGCGGCAGATCATGCCGATTGCGTTTGGCAAATTGGTGCTGCACCCGCTGGCCGTGTTGGCCGCGGCCCTGGTTTTGCCGTGGCTTGGCATGGCCGCACTGGCGCCACAACTGCGTCTGGCCGCTGTGCTGTTGGCCGCTGTGCCGATGATGAGCATCTACCCCATCCTGGCGCAAAGCTACGGCAGGGAAGATCTTGGTGCCGCTGCCTTGCTGGTGACCACGGTGGTGTCGTTCTTTAGCCTGAGTGGCTTGCTCTTGCTAATTGCTTGAAGGCGGTACCCAGCCGGTGATCTGGTGGCTCGCGTTAACATTCAAGCGCGGCGCCCAGCCGTTTAAAAGAGAGCAACTTGAATTTATGTCCCTTCCTCAACGCGTCAAACTGGTCGAAGTCGGCCCCCGTGACGGCCTGCAAAACGAGAAGAGCCTGGTGCCGGCCGCCGTCAAGATCGAGTTGGTGCATCGGCTGCAAGCCGCTGGCCTGAAAGAGATTGAAGTCACCAGTTTTGTGAGCCCCAAATGGGTGCCGCAGATGGCGGACAACGCCGAGGTGATGGCTGGCATCAAGCGTCTGCCCGGTGTGCGTTATTCGGTGCTGACGCCCAACCTCAAGGGCTTTGAGGCCGCCCTGGATTCAAAGCCCGATGAGATTGTGGTGTTTGCTGCCGCCAGCGAGGCCTTCAGCCAGAAGAACATCAACTGCAGCATCGCTGAGAGCATCGATCGTTTTGCCCCGGTTGTGGCGGCTGCGCGTGACGCGGACATTTATGTACGCGGCGCCATGAGCTGCAGTGTGGGTTGTCCGTACGAGGGCGACATTGCGCCAGAGCGGGTGAGTTATTTGGCCGGGCTGATGAAAGGCATCGGTGTGCAGCATGTGGGTGTGGCCGACACCATTGGCGTGGGCACGCCGCTCAAGGTGCAGCGCGCGGTGGAAGCCACGCTCAAGCACTTTGACCGCAACGATATTTCGGGCCATTTTCACGACACCTACGGCCAGGCGCTGGCCAACACGCTGATCTGCCTGCAAATGGGCGTCTGGCAGTTTGACACCTCGGTGGCAGGGCTGGGCGGTTGCCCCTATGCCAGGGGTGCGACTGGCAACGTGGCCACCGAGGACGTGGTCTACCTGCTGCACGGCATGGGCATTGAGACCGGTATCGACCTGGACTTGTTGATTGATGCTGGCCAGTTCATCAGCGATTTTCTGGGCCGGGCAACGAATTCGCGCGCGGGCAAGGCGCTGTTCACCAAGCGGCAAGCCTGATGTGCGGCGCTGAACTCAAACCCCTGCCTGAAGGCATGCAGCGGGTGGCGCGCGCTTTGCAGGACAAGGGCCACCCGCACCCGCCGGTGCTGCTTGACGATGCGGCACGCACCGCGCAGCAGGCCGCCGATGCGCTGGGTGTGGCCCTGGGGCAAATTGCCAAAAGCATCATTTTTAAACGCAAGCCCGATGCCACCGCCGTGCTGGTGATTACCTCGGGTGACCGCCGTGTGGATGAAGCCAAGGTGCAGGCGCTGGTGTGTGTGGCCGGGCAAAAGCTCGGGCGCGCCGATGCAGAGTTTGTCAAAACCAGCACGGGTTTTTCCATTGGCGGTGTTTCGCCGGTGGGACATGCCGTGGCGCCCGTCACCCTGATCGACCGCGACCTGCTGCGTTTTGACGAAATCTGGGCGGCGGCCGGGCATCCGCATGGCGTTTTTAAACTGAAGCCCGCGGACCTGGTGCACCTGACCGGTGCGCCCGTGGTGGATGTGGCGGCAGGAGAAACTGCTTGAGTCCCGACCCCAAAGCCATGAAATTCCTGGCGGCCAGCGCCCGACACATCCGCGCCAGTGCCCAGAGCCATGCCCAGACCGTGCCATCGCCCTGCATGTCGGTGTGCCAAATGGACGCGTCAACCGGTTTGTGCCAGGGCTGTTTGCGCACGCTCGACGAAATTGGCCGGTGGGGCAACGCCGATGACGTGTTCAAACGCGTCGTCTGGACCAGAATCGAAGCGCGCCTGACCGAGTTTGCACCATGAAACACATTACTTTTTACCTGGATTTCATATCGCCCTACGCGTACCTGGCGTTCGAGCAATTGCCCGAGGCGCTGATGGGCCACAGTACCAGCGTGACTTATAAGCCGGTGCTGTTTGGCGCCTTGCTGAAACACCACGGGCAACTGGGCCCGGCCGAGATTGCGGGCAAGCGCGAGTGGACCTACCGCCAGGTGCTGTGGCTGGCGCACCAGCACGGGCTTACGCTGCAGTTGCCCGCCTCCCACCCGTTCAACCCGCTGGCCTTGTTGCGGCTGGCGCTGGCCTGTGGCGCGCCAGAGCAGCCGAATCGTTATGTCTGTGAGACGGTATTTCGCCATGTCTGGCAGGGCGGGCTGGAGGCGGCTGACCCTGTTCGTCTGCAAGTGCTCACCCAGCAATTGAAGCCGGCACACTTGCCAGACAGTGACGAGGTCAAGGCCCGGCTCAAGGCCAACACTGCCGAGGCGATTGCGCAGGGTGTGTTTGGTGTGCCCACTTTCGAGGTCGATGGCAAATTGTTCTGGGGGTTTGATGCCTTGCCTATGTTGCAGGCTTATCTGGCGGGCGATGCGTGGTTTGAGGGCGCGTGGTACGCGGCGGCAGCCATTGCGCCAGGGGTGCGTCGTACGTAAGCCCCTTTGACCGGGTTTGTCGGGCGGACATCCATAGAATGTTTGCCTCACAAATCGGAAAGCCTTCATGTCACAGGGAACCATCCGCATTCGCGGTGCACGCCAGCACAACCTCAAAAACCTCGATCTGGACATTCGCACGGGTGAGCTGACCGTGGTGACCGGCCCGAGCGGCTCGGGCAAGTCCAGCCTGGTGTTCGACACCCTGTTTGCCGAAGGCCAGCGCCGTTACGTGGAGACTTTCAGTGCCTATGCGCGTCAGTTTCTCGACCGCATGGACAAACCGGCTGTCGACAAGGTCGACGGCGTGCCACCGGCGATTGCCATTGACCAGACCAACCCGGTGCGCTCCAGCCGCTCCACCGTGGGCACCATGACTGAGCTCAACGACCATTTGAAGCTGCTGTTTGCCCGCGCCGGTGCCTTGTTTGACCGGGTATCGGCCCAGCCGGTGCGCCACGATACGCCGGAGACCATTTATGCCCAATTGCAGCAGCGGGTGGGTAGCAGCGACGCACGCCTGGCCATCACCTTCCCGGTGGAGTTGCCCGCCAGTGCCACGTCGGCCGAGGTCGAACAGTGGCTGTCGGTGAGTGGCTTCACCAAGGTGCAGGCCGAGCGTGAGGTGACGGTCGAGACCCACACGGAGGTGGTCAAAAAGAAAGTCGGTAAAACTGCCGCCGAGCCCATTTCCAGGCGCAAGGTGCTCGACGTGGTGGCGGACCGCTTCCGGCTGGGTACGGCCGAGCGCGCCCGTGCGCTGGAAGCGATTGAAGTGGCGCTCAAACACGGCAGCGGCCGTATGACGGTGTACCTGCTGGATGCGCCGCCAGCGGCGGAAGTGTCGGAGCCCGTCATCTGGAAGTTCTCGACCGGTCTGCATTGCCCGGAGAGCAATCTGCGCTACACCGATCCGATTGCGTCGATGTTTTCCTTCAACTCGGCTGTGGGCGCCTGTGACACCTGCCGCGGCTTTGGTCGGGTCATCGGGGTTGACTATGGTTTGGTGATTCCCAACGACAAACTCACCTTGCGCGCTGGCGCCATCAAACCGATACAAACGCCGGCCTGGCAAGAGGCGCAGGACGACTTGATGCGCCATGCCGAAGCCGAGGGGATTCCGCGCGACACGCCGTGGAACAAGCTGTCGTCTGAGCACCAACACTGGGTGATTCACGGCTCGCCGCACTGGAATGGCAAGTGGAACCAGCACTGGTTTGGCGTCAAGCGTTTTTTTGAATACCTGGAAACCAAGTCCTACAAGATGCACATCCGGGTGCTGCTGTCCAAGTATCGCAGCTACACGCCGTGTCCGGATTGTGGTGGTGCCAGGCTGAAGACTGAGAGCCTGCTGTGGCGCATCGGCTCCAAAGCCGACGCCGATGTCGTGCTGGCGCCGACGCAACGCTTCATGCCACAAGGGGTGACGTGGACCCGTGACCAGCTGGAAGCCTTGCCGGGCTTGTGCTTGCATGATTTGATGCAATTGCCGATGGACCGCTTGCGTTTGTTTTTTGAGACCATGCAGCTCGCACAGCTCAATCCGGGGGTGTCTGAAGCCGATCAAAAAACCCTCAAGCTGTTGTTTGAGGAAATCAGCACCCGCTTGAAATACCTGTGCGAGGTAGGT
Organism: Burkholderiales bacterium RIFOXYD12_FULL_59_19; assembly: GCA_001771065.1. Taxonomy (GTDB): domain Bacteria; phylum Pseudomonadota; class Gammaproteobacteria; order Burkholderiales; family Burkholderiaceae_C; genus Rhodoferax. The sequence continues at coordinate 48,426 of MESQ01000007.1, forward strand.
ATTGGTTACCTCACGTTGGACCGGCAAAGCCGCACCCTCAGTGGCGGCGAGGTGCAGCGCATCAACCTCACGACTGCGCTGGGCACGTCGCTGGTCAACACCTTGTTTGTGCTTGATGAGCCCAGTATCGGCCTGCACCCACGCGACATGCACCGCATCATTGTGGCCATGCAGCGCCTGCGCGACGCGGGCAACACACTGGTGGTGGTGGAGCATGACCCGGCCGTGATGCTGGCCGCTGACCGCATGATCGACATGGGCCCGGGCCCCGGCGAACGTGGTGGCCAGATTGTGTTTGATGGCAGCACCGCCGACTTGCGCAACGCCGACACACTCACTGGCGCGTATTTGGGCGGGCGCAAGACCGTGGGCATGGGCTTCAAGCGCCTGGTCGCCGCCAGCACGCCGCGCTTGGTGCTCGAAGGCGCCAGCGACCACAACCTGAAGCACGTCACGGTCGAAATTCCACTCAATCGCCTGGTGTGTGTCACCGGCGTCAGTGGTTCCGGCAAATCCACGCTGATCCAGGACACGCTGGCCCCCGCGCTGTTACGCCACTTTGGCAAGGCTACCGAGACGCCGGGTGCTTTTGAGCGGCTGCTGGGGGCCGAGCAGCTCAGCGACGTGGTGTTTGTGGACCAGTCGCCGATCGGCAAAACCGCGCGCTCGAACCCGGTGAGTTATGTTGGTGCCTGGGATACCCTTCGCGAGATTTTTGCCAGCGCGCCGCTGTCCAAGCAGCGGGGCTACACCGCCACCAAATTCAGCTTTAACAACGGCGACGGCCGCTGCCCCACCTGCGGCGGTTCGGGCTTCGAGCATGTGGAAATGCAGTTCTTGAGCGATGTCTACCTGCGCTGCCCGGATTGCGACGGCAAACGTTACCGTCCCGAGATTCTGGAAATCACGATTGAACGTGAGGCGCAGCACCTCAACGTGGCCGATGTCCTCAACCTGACCGTTAGCGAAGCCGCTGCGCTTTTCAAGGCAGACCGTGACGTGTTGCGGGCGCTGCAACCCATCATGGACGTCGGTCTGGACTACGTCAAACTGGGTCAGCCGGTGCCCACGCTGAGCGGCGGCGAAGCGCAGCGCCTCAAGCTCGCCGGTTTTCTGGCCGAAGCCGCCAAAAGCGCCAGTGCCAGCCGCCAGCCCACGGCCAAGCGTGGTGTGTTATTCATGTTCGACGAGCCGACCACCGGGCTGCACTTTGACGACATTGCCAAACTCATGCGGGCACTGCGCAAGCTGCAGGATGCGGGCCATTCACTGCTGGTGATTGAGCACAACCTGGACGTGATTCGCGCCTCGGACTGGTTGATTGATTTGGGCCCCGAAGGTGGCGACGCCGGTGGCGAAGTGGTGGCCTACGGCACACCCGAAGAGGTGATGCTGCACGCCCATTCGCACACTGGGCAGGCGCTACGCGAGTACGCCGCGCAAATGGGCGTGGTGCATGAGGTGCAAGACTTCGCTGGTGGGGCTGGGCTTGGTAGGGTCGACTTCAGTCGGCCAGGTCAACCAGGTCGACTGAAGTCGACCCTACAGGGGAAGTCCGTCGAAACGGCAGGGCACAGGCGGGCTGTCGCAGCGACCGGCCATGGACACGACAACAGCATCCAGATCATCAACGCGCGCGAGCACAACCTCAAGTCCTTGAGCGTCAATATCCCGCGCGGCAAGTTCACCGTGGTCACCGGGGTCTCGGGCTCGGGCAAATCGACGCTGGCGTTCGACATCCTGTTCAACGAAGGCCAGCGCCGTTACCTGGAGTCGCTCAACGCCTACGCGCGTTCGATCGTGCAGCCGGCGGGTCGGCCCGAGGTGGACGCGGTGTATGGCATCCCTCCTACGGTGGCGATCGAGCAGCGCCTGAGCCGCGGCGGGCGCAAGTCGACGGTGGGCACCACCACTGAGGTCTGGCATTTTTTGCGGCTGTTGTTCGTCAAGCTCGGCACCCAGCATTGCATTCATGACGGCACGCCGGTGGCGCCGCAAACGCCCGAAAAGATTGCGGCCCAGTTGCTGAAGAATTTCCGCGGCCAGCACATCGGCCTGCTGGCGCCGCTGGTGATGAACCGCAAAGGTGTTTACACCGAGCTGGCCGATTGGGCGCGCCCACGCGGCTTCACCCATTTGCGGGTCGATGGCAACTTTTTGCCCACCACCAACTTCCCGCGCCTGGACCGCTTCAAGGAGCACACCATTGAGCTGCCGGTGTTCAGCCTCGATGTGTTGCCGGAGCAGGAAGCGCTGTTGCGTGACGCCCTGGCCCGGGCCTTGCAGCACGGCAAGGGCGTGGTGCATGTGTTGAGCGATCTGAATGGCTTGAGCGAGACCATGCTTTCCGGTGCCCCCACGGCGGGCATTGGGCGCTTGAGCGCGTTCTCCACCCTGCGCGCCTGCCCGGTCTGCAGCACCAGTTATGCCGAACTTGACCCGCGGCTGTTCAGTTACAACAGCAAACACGGCTGGTGTCCGGACTGCGTGGGCACCGGTGTCAAGCTCACACGTGAGCAGCGCAAGGTGTTTGACGACTCGGTGCGCGATGACGACAACAAGGGCCGTGAGCAGACCTTTGCCGAGCCCGAGGTGGAAGACCTGGTTGATGCCGTGTGCCCGACCTGTCAGGGTACCCGCCTCAACGCGACGGCACGGGCGGTGCGGTTTGGGGCGAACCTGAATCAGCCTGAATCCCAGGCTGTGGCTGGTTTTCGTAGGGCCGACTTTAGTCGGCCAGGTGGACTGAAGTCCACCCTACAAGCATCACTCGACGGCATCGCCATCACCGAACTGGCGCGCCTGAGCGTGAGCGACCTGCGCGGCTGGGTCGAAACAATGCAAGCCCTGGGTCGCCTGAGCGGGCGAGAGCGTGACATTGCCCGCGACCTGATCCCGGAGATCAAGGGGCGTCTGGAATTTCTGGAGCAAGTGGGCCTGGGTTACCTGACGCTGGACCGGGGCGCGCCCACTTTGAGCGGCGGTGAGGCCCAGCGCATTCGGCTGGCGGCGCAACTGGGCAGCAATTTGCAGGGCGTGTGTTACGTGCTGGATGAGCCGACCATCGGCCTGCACGCGCGTGACAACCAGATATTACTTGGCGCTTTGCAGACTTTGAGCGACCAGGGCAACACGCTGGTGGTGGTGGAACACGACGTGGACACCATTCGCCACGCCGACCACATCATCGACATTGGTCCCAGCGCCGGCAAACGCGGCGGGCGTTTGGTGGCCGAAGGGCGGGTAGCGGACATTCAGGGTGCGGCCGATTCACAGACCGGTCGCTATTTGCTGCACGCGATGAAACACCCGCTGAAACCGCGACGGATGGTGACGGACTGCGAAGAACAACACTGGATTACTGTCACCGGTGCCACCTTGCATAACTTGCACAAGGTCACAGCCAGCATTCCCTTGAGCCGACTGGTCGCCGTCACCGGAGTCAGTGGCTCGGGCAAGTCCACTCTGGCGCGTGACGTGTTGCTCGCCAACGTGTATGTCGCCGTGCAAAAACGCAGTACCAAGGCCGGGCGTGATGCGTTGGCAGCAGGTGAAACCATTGCCTGGGTTGGGTGCAACGATGTCACCGGCTTTGAGGCCGTGGACCGCGTGCTGGAAGTCGATCAAACCCCCATCGGTAAAACGCCGCGTTCATGCCCAGCCACCTACATCGGTTTCTGGGACACCATCCGCAAGCTTTTTGCTGACACGCTGGAAGCCAAGGCGCGAGGTTATGCCGCCAACCGCTTCAGCTTCAACATCGGCGAAGGTCGTTGCCCGGGTTGTGAAGGGCAGGGCATTCGCACCATCGCCATGAGTTTTCTGCCCGATGTGAAGGTGCTGTGCGAAACCTGCAAGGGTGCGCGCTTCAACCCTGAGACTCAGGCGGTGACCTGGCGCGGCAAAAACATCGGTGATGTGCTGCAAATGGAAGTGGACGAAGCGGTGGACTTTTTTGCCGCCATGCCGGTGATTTCCCATCCGCTGCAACTGCTGAAAGACGTGGGCCTGGGATACTTGACCCTGGGTCAGCCGTCACCCACCTTGAGTGGCGGCGAGGCGCAGCGCATCAAGCTGGTGACCGAACTCAGCAAGGTGCGGGACGACATCACCCGGCGCGGCCAGAAGGCACCGCACACGCTGTACGTGCTGGACGAGCCCACGGTGGGTTTGCACATGGCCGATGTGGAAAAGCTCATCAAGGTGCTGCACCGTCTGGTCGATGGTGGTCACAGCGTGGTGGTGATCGAACACGATCTGGATGTGATTGCCGAGGCCGACTGGGTGCTGGACCTGGGGCCGGAGGGCGGTAATGCCGGTGGCCGCGTGGTGGCTGCGGGCTCGCCCGAAGTGGTGGTGGGCTTAGGCACGCACACCGGGGTGGCGTTAAACGCGGTGTTGAACCGGTAGGTGATGGCATGACCCATCGGAGGCACTTTCGGGTGCCTCCCTGGTCAAGGAGTCAGGCACTTAAGTGCCCGACTCCACCTCAAACGCATTGTTCTGGTCTTGCGCCAGCACCTGCGCCACTTGCTTCAAGCTCTCCTTCAAGGCGCTTTTCAGGGTGTGCGGCGGGTTGATGACAAACATGCCGCTGGCGGGCAGGCCCGGGCGGATGACGTCGCCCGCGTCATTGGTGAGCAGCTTGCTGGACTTGACGGTGAGCGTGGCGTTGAGCCAGGGTTTGCCGGCTTTGGTGGCAAGTGTCCTGAGCTTGCGTGGCAACTGGTGTGCTTCCGGGCGTGGAATGATCGGGTACCAGATGGCATAGGTGCCGGTAGAGAACCGGGCCAGCGCATCAGCCACCATGTCGACCACGCGGTTGTAGTCGTTCTTGATCTCATAACTCGGGTCGCACAACACCAGGGCGCGACGTGAGGGCGGCGGCAGGAATTTCTTGATGCCTTCAAAACCGTCTTCGCGCAACACGGCCACCTGTCGGCCTACATCCAGTTGGGCAATATTGGAGGACAGGGTTTTGGTATCGGTGGGATGGATTTCAAACAACTTGAGCTTGTCGCGCTCGCGCAGCAGGCGCTGGATGATGAAGGGTGAACCGGGGTACACCTTGTGGCTGTCCGGCGTGTTGAAACTGGCCACCATATCGAGGTAGTCCTGCAGCGCGGGCGTGGGTGTGATGTTGGCGAGTTTCTCAATCAGGCGCAAATAGCCCTCACCGGCTTCGCCACTGGTGCTGGCATAGTCGCCATCGAGGCGGTACAAACCAGCCCCGGCATGGGTGTCGAACACGGTAAAGGCCGTGTCTTTGAGTGCCATGTGGCGCAGCATGGCCAGCAGCGTGGTGTGCTTGAGAACATCGGCATGGTTGCCGGCATGAAAGGCGTGTCGATAACTGAACATGTTGGCGATGTTAACCGTTGCCGCGCATTTTTCGTATAATGCACGGCTTTGCAGCGCCTAGTGGCTCCGCGGCAAAGATATTTCACCACCTAAGAGATTCCCATCAGAGGAACGCCGACCGTGGAAAAGAGCCCTGCAAACCCTCCTTTATAAAGAGAAATCTCATGTCAACTTTCAGCGCAAAACCCGCTGAGGTCGTGCACGAGTGGTTTGTGATTGACGCGACCGACAAGGTCCTCGGACGAGTAGCCAGCGAAGTTGCTCTCCGTTTACGCGGCAAACACAAGGCCATTTACACGCCTCACGTCGATACCGGCGACTTCATCATCGTGACCAACGCAGCCCAGCTGCGCGTGACCGGTGCCAAGTCCCTTGATAAGGTCTACTACAGCCACTCCGGTTACCCGGGCGGCATCAGTTCCACCAACTTTCGTGACATGCAAGCCAAATTCCCTGGCCGCGCTTTGGAAAAAGCCGTCAAGGGCATGCTGCCTAAAGGCCCTCTGGGCTACGCCATGATCAAGAAGCTCAAGGTGTACGGTGGTGCTGAGCACCCGCACACTGCCCAGCAACCCAAAGTGTTGGTACTTTAAGGAGCTCTCAATGATTGGTGAATGGAACAATGGTACCGGCCGTCGTAAATCAAGCGTCGCCCGTGTTTTCCTGAAAAAAGGCTCTGGCCAAATCGTCGTCAACGGCAAAGATATTCAAAAGTTCTTTGGCCGTGAGACCTCGATCATGATCTGCAAACAGCCCCTGATGCTGACCAACCACGCTGAAACCTTTGACATCATGGTCAATGTGGCAGGCGGCGGTGAGTCCGGTCAAGCCGGTGCAGTGCGCCACGGTATTACCCGTGCCCTGATCGACTACGATGCGACCCTCAAGCCCGAGTTGAGCAAAGCCGGTTTCGTGACCCGTGATGCCCGCGAAGTGGAACGTAAGAAGGTCGGTTTGCACGGTGCCCGCCGTCGCAAGCAGTTCAGCAAGCGTTAATTTTCGCTTTTTCAAAAAAGGCCGCCGAATGCAAGTTCTGGCGGCTTTTTGCGTTCTGATCCCGAGGTCATTGTCATGCGACTGCGTTTATTGCTGCGCCGACTGACGGTCAGTGCCCCGCGCATGGCGGTGCGCAGCGCCATGCCGTGGCCCTTGCGCTGGGTGCTGATTGCGCTGGTGTTTGGCTTTTGCGCTGCGATTGCGTTGTGGGCGTTTGAGTTTGGCAAGGACATTGCCGGACTGGAGCGCGGCGTTCACGAGCAATTACAGCAGTCAAAAGCTGAAATCCTGGCCTTGCAGGCTGAAATTTCAAGTCTGAAAGATGCGCGTAACAAGGCGCAGTCAGTGGCCAATACGGCCGAGACGGTGCTAACGACCGAAAAAATGGCCCAGGAGAAACTTGGGGTACTCAATCAGCAGTTGGCCTTGGAGAACCAGCGTCTCAAAGACGATCTTGGTTTTTTTGAGCAGCTGATTCCGGCCTCGGGTCGCACCGGGTTGGCAATTCGTCAACTGCAAGCCGATGCCTTGAAAACGGGTGAAGTGAAGTGGCAGGTTCTGGTGATCCAGGCGGGCAAAAACCCTCCGGATTTCAGTGGCCAATTGGCGCTGACATTCAGTGGACTGCGCCACGGCAAGCCCTGGTCCACAGATTTGCCTGAGGGCGCCTTGCCCCTCACATTGCGCCAGCATGGGCGATTTCAGGGCGTATTCCAGGTCCCGGCAGATGTGGAGTTGAAAGGCATCAGTGCCAAAGTGCTGGATGGCAAGGTGGTCAAGGCGGCGTATGCCGTCAAACTCTGATCGATCCAGCGCTATCATTTGCCTGAACTATTTGGAGATAACGCATGTTCAACAAGAAAAAGCAACCGGCCATCAAAAGCTTGATTGCCCAGCAGTGTCAGATTGACGGAAATTTCACATTTGCAGACGGTATGCGGCTGGATGGTCAGGTCCATGGCAATCTCACGGGGGACATGGTGCGCCCCAGTATTCTGGTGATCTCGGAGTCTGCGTCGGTCACGGGTGAGGTGCAGGCGGATCACATCATCATCAATGGGACCGTGAATGGCCCGGTCCATGCCCGGGTCATGCTGGAGTTGCAGCCCAAGGCACGCATCAAGGGTGACGTGGCGTACAAAGCGCTGGAAATGCACCAGGGCGCCTTGGTCGATGGCCATTTGTGCCCCAACCTGGAGGCCCGCGCCCAAGAAAAACCCACACTGAAACTAGCGGCTAATAACGAATGAGATAAAACTTGATCAAATTACTGTACCATTTGATCAATTCCAATTAACGGAGAAATTCATGAGTGCTGTTGCTGAAGACATTCAAACCGAAATGCCCGCCCCGATTTTGTTTACCGACAGTGCGGCGGCCAAAGTGGCTGACCTGATTGCAGAAGAAGGTAATCCTGACCTGAAACTTCGCGTGTTTGTGCAGGGCGGCGGTTGCTCGGGTTTTCAGTACGGGTTTACCTTTGATGAAATCACCAACGATGACGACACAACCATGACCAAAAATGGGGTTTCACTGTTGATTGATGCCATGAGCTACCAGTACCTGGTGGGCGCAGAGATTGACTACAAGGAAGACTTGCAGGGTGCGCAGTTTGTCATCAAAAACCCCAACGCCACCACCACCTGTGGTTGCGGCTCAAGCTTTTCTTGACCAACTTGCGCAGACCCGCTCAGGCCGGGTAAATCGCACCCAAGACACGGGCACCTCGGGTGCCCGTGATGCTTTGCAGGCTCAAAGCTTCGCGCCGAATTGTTTTGCGGGCCAGCCAGGCAAAGGCCGTGGCCTCGACTTGCTGGGCCGGCAAACCGTGGACATCTGAGGGCTGAACCGCCACACCAGGCAGAAGTGCTTGCAGGCGCGCCATCAGGTGGGTATTGAAGGCGCCGCCGCCGCAAACGATCAGTTGTTGGCTGTCGGGCCCAACCATTTTGACCGCCGTGGCACAGGTGCTCGCGGTCAACTCGGTCAATGTGGTCTGAACATCGGCAGGTGCCAGGTCAGCAAAGCTGATGAGTTGCCGGTCAAGCCAATCCGGGCTGAACAAATCTCGTCCCGTGCTTTTGGGTGGTGTCAAGGCAAAAAATGGTTCAGCCAACAAGGTCTTGAGCAAGTCAGCTTGCACCTGGCCGGTCGCCGCCCAAGCGCCGCCAGCATCAAAGGCAAGACCCTGATGACGTTGGCACCAGTCATCCATCATGGCATTGCCGGGACCGCAGTCAAAACCTCGCACCCCGTCAGTCAGCGCAGGGCTCAGCACCGTCAGGTTCGCCATGCCGCCGATATTGAGCACGCTCATGACCTGGCCTGACTGGCCAAATCGGGCCTGGTGAAAAGCGGGCACCAAGGGGGCGCCCTGGCCGCCTGCGGCGACATCGCGGCTCCTGAAGTCAGCCACGACGTCGATGCCGGTGAGCTCGGTCAGCAGCGATGGGTTGGCCAATTGCAGCGTGTAGCCGGTGCCGTCGTGCATTTGTGGCTGGTGTCGTACGGTTTGTCCGTGGGCGCCTATGGCCATGACCTGCTCAGGTGCCAGCGCAGACGTGGCCAGAAGTTGACGGACCACGCTGGCATACACGCGCATCAGCGCGTTGGCGGCCAATGCGGCACGATGCAACTCGTTGGCCCCAGGTCGGTTAAGTGCCAGCAGCTCGGCTTTCAGACCGGGAGCCAGTGCTGCACTGGCGTGGGCGCGCACGGTGAGTGGGGTGGTGCCGAAGTCTGCCAAAACGCCATCCACCCCGTCCAGCGAGGTGCCTGACATCAGGCCAATGAATAACTCCATCACACGCTGAACCAGCAATGCAACTTATTGTGTGCTACTGACTTCCAGGGTCGCGGCAGCGGCCAATGCCACCCTGGCTTGTTGCGCCAACTGGTCAAAGGCGGGTTTGACAGCGGCCGTCACTGGCACGGACTCGCTCTGTTTTGCCACTTTCATGGGGTCCTGCTGTACACCGTTGTTGCGCACTTCAAAGTGCAAGTGGGGACCGGTTGCCCAGCCTGTCGATCCAACCAAACCTATGGTTTGGCCTTGTTCGACGCGCTCTCCCCGGCGCACCAGCAGTTTGCTCAAATGGGCATACACCGTTTCGGTGTTGCCACGGTGCTTGATAAAAACGACATTGCCATAGCCGTTTTGAACACCTGAAAATGTCACGATGCCGTCGCCGACAGTACGTGCAGGTGTTCCGGTGCTGGCGGCAAAATCAGTCCCCAGATGGGCGCGCATTTGTTTCAGGATAGGATGAAAGCGCATCGCGAATCCACTGCTGACACGCGAAAAGGCGACAGGTGAACTCAAAAATGCGCGGCGAAGACTTTGGCCACCGAGTGTGTAATAGGCACCTTTGCTGCTGGGATTGCCCGACTGCATGCCGCCCGCCGCTTGTCCGGCCACGGGTTCGTCAAACCACATGGCTTGGTACGACTTGCCAGCATTGACAAATTCGGCGCTTAGCACGCGACCAGTGCGTAGCGGCTCGCCGTCGCCTTCCAGGGTTTCATAGACCACGGAAAACCGATCGCCTTTGCGCAACTCGCGGCGAAAGTCAATGTCACCCGAAAAAATCTCGGCCAATTGCACGGCAATCGCATCGGGAATTTTGGCCTCGTCGGACGCAGCGAACAATGAACTCTGAATGGTGCCGCTGGCCAACTGGCTGCTTGCGCTCAAGGCGGCAGTTTCGATGCGTGTCACGAAATGATCACCCTGGCGCTCAATCACCAGTCGTTTGAACTCACCATTGGTGTCGCTGCTCCAGCGGGCTGAGAGTTTGTTCAGCTGCTGGTCATGGGTGGCTTCGGCCGTAATTTGCCGGCCGCTACGGCCCAGCAACATCTGGTGTGCGCTGCTGTCATTGCGGAGATAGGCTGCGGCTTGCGCATCATCAATGCCCAGGCGTTTGAGTAGGGTGTCGGCGGTGTCGCTGGTGCGCGTGTGATCGGTGCGGTAGAGCACATACGCAGGCGCAACATCGTGGTTATAGTCAGGCAGTGCCAGGGGTAGCACGGTTTCCATGATTTCCTGGACAGGCAAATCGGCGGCATCCGGCCCCAGTGAGGCCACGGCAAACGCACCCCCACCGCCACTGAGCAGTAAGGCGGCAACGATGGCTGTGATGCGTTTGGGATGTTGTTTTAGCCAATGGGCGGCAGCACTCGAAAAAGACTGGCCGCCGACGATGAATTGCTTGATCAAAAGTGAATCCTGAGTTGAGGCTTGTCTGGAAGACACAACAGATGTGAAAAACAGGGCGTTGATGCCCACGTAAAATCACGTTAAAAAACAGCCTTTGAGTATAAACCCTGCCCCAACTGACGCATCCAGAAAAACCCTTATGACACATGCCAAAACGCCTCAATTTGCTGCTTCCGATCGTGTCAAAGAGGCGTTGGCAGTCACGCTACGCGGTTGCGAAGAACTGATTCCGCCGGACGAATGGTTGAAAAAACTGGTGCGTTCCGAGGCCTCGGGCAAGCCGTTGCGCATCAAACTCGGGCTGGACCCCACTGCGCCCGACATTCATATTGGCCACACGGTGGTGCTCAACAAGTTGCGCCAGTTGCAGGATTTGGGCCATACTGTCATTTTTTTGATTGGCGACTTCACCACCCTGATCGGTGATCCGTCAGGGCGCAATTCGACGCGCCCACCCCTCACGCGTGAACAAATTGAGGTCAATGCCCAAACCTATTACCGCCAGGCTTCCATGGTGCTTGACCCGTCAAAAACCGAGATTCGTTACAACAGTGAGTGGGGCGACGCTTTGGGTTCGCGCGGCATGATTGAGCTGGCTGCGCGCTACACGGTGGCACGCATGATGGAGCGGAATGACTTTCATGACCGTTTTCATGCCGGCACACCAATCAGTGTGCATGAATTTTTGTACCCGCTGATGCAGGGTTATGACTCGGTTGCCCTGAAAAGCGACCTGGAACTGGGCGGTACCGACCAAAAATTCAATTTGCTGGTCGGGCGCCATTTGCAGTCAGAATACGGCCAGGAGCCGCAGTGCATTTTGACTATGCCGCTGCTTGAAGGCCTTGACGGTGTTGAGAAAATGTCCAAAAGCAAGGGCAATTACATTGGCATCAGCGAAGATGCCAACACCATGTTTGCCAAGGTCCTGAGCATTTCCGACGTGTTGATGTGGCGCTGGTACACGCTACTGAGCTTCAGGTCCGAAGCAGAAATTGCCGCCTTGAAAGTTGACGTGGTGGCTGGGCGCAACCCCAAAGAGGCCAAAGTGGCGCTGGCCAAGGAAATCACCACACGGTTTCACTCCAGCGCGGCGGCCGAAGCGGCTGAACAAGACTTCATCAACCGCAGCAAGGGCGGTATTCCCGATGAAATTGTCGAATTGGCCTTTGCCCTGGTTCCGGACGGCGCGCCGCTCGGTATCGCTGCGCTCCTCAAGATGGCGGGCTTGGCGACATCCAGTGGTGAAGGCAATCGTCTGATCGATGGGGGTGGCGTTCGCATTGACTCCGCTGTGGTGAGTGACAAGGCTTTGAAGCTGGCGGCAGGCACCTATGTTTTGCAAGTGGGTAAACGCAAGTTTGTCCGTGTCACGCTCGCCTGATCGTTCGCTGTTGAGCCGTTTTAACACGCCAACCAACGCACGGGACACCGGGTCATGATGGCCGTGTTGCAGCGGGTAAGCCATGCGCGGGTTGAAGTTACCGGCCGCAGGGTCGGCGAAATAGGCCCGGGCCTCCTGGTCTTGTTGTGCGCCGAGCGTGGTGACACCGAGGCGCAAAGTGACAAGCTGCTCGCCAAAATCCTGAAATTGCGCATCTTCAGCGACGCCGATGGAAAAATGAACCACAACGTGCAAAACCTGGATGGCCTGGGGCAAATGGGCGGCCTGCTGGTGGTTAGCCAATTCACGCTGGCGGCAGACGCGTCTGGTGGCAACCGGCCCAGCTTTACCGCTGCAGCTGGGCCGGATGAGGGTCGGCGGCTGTACGATTATTTTGTGCAGCAAGCCAGGTGCGCTCACCCCGTGGTTGAAACTGGCGAGTTTGCGGCTGACATGCAGGTCCATTTGATCAACGACGGGCCGGTCACGATCCCGTTGCGAGTGGTGCCACTTGAAGGCACCCCGCGATAATTGCGCCCATGTCTCTGGTTTTTGAACGCCCTTCGTTGTTGCGCCGCTTGTCACCCTGGTTTTCGGGTTTTGACGGCCCTTTGGCCTTTGCCGTCTTTATCCTGGTGGGCGCGGGTTTGCTGAGCATGTTTTCCTCGGGTTATGACCACGGCACACGCTTTGAAGATCATGCCCGCAACATGCTGATTGCCGGCTTCATCATGTTTGTGGTGGCACAAATCCCGCCGCAGCGATTGATGGCACTGGCTGTGCCGCTCTATCTATTGGGGGTGACGCTGCTGATTGCTGTGGCGGTTTTTGGTGTCACCAAAAAAGGCGCCAGACGCTGGCTTTATGTGGGTGTCACCATTCAGCCCAGTGAAATTCTCAAAATTGCCATGCCGCTGATGTTGGCCTGGTGGTTTCAAAAGCGCGAGGGTCAACTGCGGCCCCTGGACTTTTTGGTCGCAGGCCTCTTGTTGGCGGTGCCGGTGGGGCTGATCATGAAGCAGCCTGATCTGGGCACCTCGCTGCTGGTTTTGGCGGCCGGGCTTTCAGTGATCTTTTTCGCCGGATTAAGTTGGAAACTGGTGGCTCCGCCGCTGGTGCTGGTTCTCCTGGGCATCATCCTGTTAGTGGTGTTTGAACCTGAGTTGTGTGCCGAGGGTGTGAGCTGGCCCTTGCTGCGCGAATACCAGCAGCAGCGTGTGTGCACCCTGCTTGACCCCACCCGAGATCCGTTGGGTAAGGGTTTTCACATCATTCAGGGCATGATTGCGATTGGCTCGGGCGGGTTTTGGGGCAAGGGTTTCATGCAGGGCACGCAGACCCACCTGGAGTTCATCCCCGAACGCACCACCGACTTTATTTTTGCTGCGTTCTCGGAGGAGTTTGGCCTGTTTGGAAATTTGTTGCTGATCGCGGCCTTTCTCTTTTTGGTGTTGCGCGCGCTGGTGATTGCACTGGAGGCGCCGACCATGTTCACCCGTCTGTTGGGGGGCGCCGTGGCGATGATTTTCTTTTGTTATGCCTTCGTCAACATGGGCATGGTCAGTGGCATTTTGCCGGTGGTAGGTGTGCCGCTGCCGTTTATCAGTTATGGAGGTACCGCCATGGTGACCCTGGGCCTGGGTCTAGGCATTCTGATGTCGATTGCCAAATCCAAAAGGCTGGTGCAATCCTGATGCTTTGTGGAACAGACCAAGAAAATTTGGCATTTGCGGGACAGATCAAGATTTGCTCTGACCTCAACGAATTGAGGTTTGCTCTTTCATTAACATCTTGTCTGATGTTGGCTGTCTTACCGGTTGCCGCATGGCGCAAGGGGTTGAGTCGCTCGCCCAACCGCACTTTTGTCCCCAAGCCCTAGAATCGCGCGATGATTTCACGCGAACCCACCCTTGAACGCCTGGCTGTTGCCAAGTCCCTGCTGCTTACACCTTTTGGTTTGGATGAATCCCATCTGGCCCGGGCCCTGGCCGAGATCAAGGCGCACAAGGTGGATGAAGCAGACCTGTATTTCCAGTACACCCGCTCAGAAGGCTGGAGCCTGGAAGAAGGCATTGTCAAGACTGGCTCGTTTTCCATTGATCAGGGTGTTGGTGTGCGCGCCGTCAGTGGCGAAAAAACGGCTTTTGCCTATTCTGATGATATTTCTGAGGCGTCACTGCTGGATGCGGCACGCACCGTGCGTTCCATCTCCAGCATCGCCCAGGTTGGACGGGCGCGCGTACCCAGCAAAAAAATAGCGTCTGCCCGCTCCCTGTACAACGGGCTGGACCCCATTGCCAGCCTGGACAGCACCGCCAAGGTTAAGCTGCTGGAAAAAGTAGAGCAGTTGGCCCGCGCCAAAGACCCGCGTGTGGCGCAGGTCATGGCGGGTTTGGCGGCCGAATATGACGTCGTGCTGGTGGCGCGTGCCGACGGCACCCTGGCTGCTGATGTGCGCCCGCTGGTGCGCCTGAGTGTGACGGTGTTTGCGGAGCAACAAGGCCGTCGCGAGGTCGGGTCGGCCGGCGGCGGGGGGCGTTTTGGTTTTGCCTATTTCGACGATGCGCTGATTGGTCAGTATGTCGATGAAGCTGTATCGGCAGCGCTTACCAATCTGGAGGCTCGGCCGGCGCCCGCAGGAGAAATGACGGTCGTGCTGGGATCAGGCTGGCCCGGTATTTTGCTGCACGAAGCGATCGGCCATGGGCTCGAAGGTGACTTCAATCGTAAAGGTTCAAGTGCCTTTAGTGGCCGGATTGGTCAGCGTGTGGCCGCCAAAGGGGTGACCGTGCTGGACGACGGCACGCTGAGCGACCGGCGCGGTTCACTCAACGTCGATGACGAAGGAAACGCCAGTGGTCGCAATGTGCTGATTGAAGACGGTATTCTCAAGGGCTATATTCAGGATGCCATGAATGCCCGCCTGATGGGTGTCAAGCCGACCGGCAATGGTCGGCGCGAAAGTTATGCTCACGTGCCGATTCCGCGCATGACCAATACCTACATGCTGGGCGGCGACAAGTCACCTGAAGAAATCGTTGCCAGCATCAAGAGGGGCTTGTATGCCACCAATTTTGGGGGTGGGCAGGTGGACATCACATCGGGCAAATTCGTGTTCTCGGCGAGCCTGGCCTATTGGGTGGAAAACGGCAAAATTTTGTACCCGGTCAAGGGTGCGACGCTGGTGGGCAGCGGGCCTGAAGTCTTGAAACGTGTCAGTATGATCGGCAATGACATGAAGCTCGACAGCGGCGTCGGCACCTGTGGCAAAGAAGGGCAGAGTGTGCCGGTCGGTGTGGGGCAAGCCACGCTGCGGATTGATGGCTTGACGGTCGGCGGCACGGCCTGATGACTTCGCGTGAGGCCTGCATTGTCAGTATGGGCTGATGTGACTGTGCTACATTCCAATCTTATGACATCAGTGTATTTTTTCTTTAGCTATTTTTGGTTCTCTTGCGCCATAGGCGGTAGAGAGTTCTGAACGTACCTGAAACAAACGTCTGATCTCCCAAAAACCGCCGTCACTCCGGCGGTTTTTTTATGTGCTTTTGATTCAACTTGATGAGGAACCTGTCCATGACTGCCAAAGCCACTGCTGATAAAGATGCCTGGGGTATCAACGCGCCGAGTCCCGCCACTGACCGTACCGGTCAGACTGACAACGAACGTATCAAGGACATCACCGTGTTACCGCCACCAGAGCATTTGATCCGGTTCTTTCCCATTCAGGGCACGCCCGTGGAAAAGATGATCAGCAGCACCCGGCGCCATATTCATCAGATCATGGCGGGCAAGGACGACCGGCTGTTGGTAATCATTGGGCCCTGCTCAATTCATGACCCGGCGGCGGCTATCGAGTACGCACGTCGCCTGAAAGAGCAGCGTGACCGCTACGCCGACACGCTCGAAATTGTGATGCGTGTGTATTTTGAAAAGCCGCGTACCACGGTGGGCTGGAAAGGTCTGATCAATGACCCCTACCTGGACGAATCGTTCCGCATCGACGAAGGCCTGCGCATTGCACGCCAGTTGCTGATCGAGATCAATCGCCTGGGTTTGCCTGCTGGCAGTGAGTTCCTGGACGTGATTTCACCCCAGTATCTAGGCGACCTGATTGCGTGGGGAGCGATTGGTGCCCGCACCACCGAGAGTCAGGTACACCGTGAGCTGGCATCCGGTTTGTCGGCGCCGATTGGCTTCAAAAATGGCACCGATGGCAACATCAGAATTGCTACCGACGCCATTCAGGCGGCGGCCGGCGGCCACCATTTTTTATCGGTCCACAAAAACGGCCAGGTGGCGATTGTGCAAACCAACGGCAACAAAGACTGCCATGTCATTTTGCGCGGTGGCAAAGCGCCCAACTTTGACGCCACCAGCGTGGCGGCGGCTTGTGCCGAACTCGAAAAAGCCAAACTGCCAGCCACCCTGATGGTGGATTGCAGCCACGCCAACAGCAGCAAGCAGCATGAGAAGCAGCTTGACGTGGCGCGCGACATTGCCACCCAGATTGCCAGCGGTTCGCACAGTGTGTTTGGCGTCATGGTGGAAAGCCACCTGAATGCCGGCGCGCAAAAGTTCACGCCAGGCAAAGACAAATCCGACAAGCTCGAATTTGGCAAGAGCATCACCGATGCCTGTCTGGGTTGGGACGATTCGCTCGAATGCCTGGACGTGCTGTCAAAAGCCGTTCTGGCACGGCGCGCTCGTTAACGTGAAACGACAACAGCGTTAGGTGTGGTGATCGAGTCATGGGTCCGCACGCCCATGGCCCGGTCGCCGCGCCGGTTTTTGTCCAATGCCTTGAGTGGTTAACTTTGCCAGAGGTCTTAGGGTCCTCTGGCAAGCCAATCAGCTCCCTACCTGTTGCGCAGTGCCTGCAGCAGCTTGGCATGAACCCCGGAAAAACTACCGTTGCTCATGCATAGGATGTAATCACCCCCCCGGGCAGCTTGGCTGACCTGTTGGACCAGCGTGTCGATGTTGTCTGTCACCTCAGCCCGCGGGCCCATGCTTGCCAGCACCTCTGTGGCGTCCCAGCCCAGGCCGGCACTGTGGCAAAAGGCCAGATCTGCTTGTTCTAGACTCCAGGGCAATTGCGCCTTCATGGTGCCCAGTTTCATGGTGTTGGAGCGCGGCTCAAATACCGCCAGGATACGCTCACCGGCCTTGATTGTGCGGCGCAGGCCGTCTACGGTGGTGCGAATGGCCGTAGGGTGGTGGGCAAAGTCGTCGTAAACCGTGATGTCTCCGGTCGCGGTCTTAGCCGTGCCGCGCAGCTCCATGCGGCGCTTCACGTTCTCAAAACTGCCCAGCGCCTGCGCAGCAAGCTCTGGTGCCACGCCTAGGTGTTCGGCTGCGGCAATGGCAGCAAGGGCATTGAGCTGGTTGTGGTTGCCCGTCAGTGGCCATGTTACGCGGCCGACAGCCTGACCTTGAAATAACACTTCAAAGTCGCTTGCCTCTCCCTCGGCCGTGAAGTCGCTGACCGCAGCGCCAAAGCTGCGCACCTCGCTCCAGCAGCCCATGTGCAGCACACGTGCCAGGCTTTCTTCCAGACCGTTGACGACGACCCGGCCGCTGCCGTGCGCGCCGACTCCGGGCACGGTGCGCAGCAAGTGATGGAATTGCCGTTCAATGGCCGCCAGATCGTCAAAAATGTCAGCGTGGTCAAATTCCAGGTTGTTCAGCACAGCAGTACGCGGCCGGTAGTGCACAAATTTACTGCGCTTGTCAAAAAACGCGGTGTCGTATTCATCGGCCTCAATCACAAAGGCCTTGCCATGGCCCAGTCGGGCAGATGTACCAAAGTTCAGCGGCACGCCACCCACCAAAAAACCCGGCTGCAGGCCAGCGTATTCCAGAATCCAGCTGGTCATGGCTGTGGTGGTGGTTTTGCCGTGAGTGCCGGCAATGGTGATCACATGGCGGCCTGGCAAGATGTGTTCAGCCAGCCATTGAGGCCCGCTGGTATAGGGCAGGCCGGCGTCAAGAATGGCTTCTATCAGCGGGAATTTGGGGGTGCCGTCACTCAGGCGTGCTCGGCCGACCACATTGCCCACCACAAACATGTCGGGCTTGAGTGCCAGTTGGTCGGCGCCATAACCTTCCATCAGGTCAATGCCCAGGGCGCGTAATTGGTCACTCATCGGGGGGTAAACGCCTGTGTCACAGCCGGTGACAGTGTGGCCTGCTTCGCGGGCCAGGGCGGCAAGACCTCCCATGAAGGTGCCGCAGATGCCAAGAATATGAATATGCATAGGTTGATTTTAGGCGGGCCGTTCTGCGGCGCGGTGCCCATTCCCTCTGACGGTCTGGTGCGACGCAATCAGGGCAAAATGCAGTCTCTATGACTGATGATCAATCTGAAATTGCGGTACAGGCCGCCCGTTGGGTGGTGGAGGAAGGTTTGGAGTACGGCCCGGCCAAACGTCGGGCGGCCAAAGCGCTGGGACTGGGTGGGCGCGGGTCATTGCCGTCCAATGAGGCGCTCGACGACGCGGTCATGGAATACATTTCGGTGTTTTGTGCCGACACGCAGCCGCGTGAGTTGCTGGCGCTGAGACGACTGGCATGGGTCTGGATGGAACGTCTGCTTGCATTTCGTCCGCATCTGGGGGGCGCGGTGTGGCACGGCACTGCCACCAAAAATTCAGATATTCACCTGCAGCTGTTTTGTGATGACTGCAAGTCGGCAGAAATGGCATTGATTGACCAGCGGGTAGCTTACGAGGTGCGTACGGTCATGGGCATCAAGGGTGAGTCGGTGGATGTCTTGAGCGTGCATGTATTTTGTGCTGAATTGAAAGAAGATATTGGAGTGCATCTGATGATTTATGACTTTGATGATGTGCGTGGCGCACTCAAGCCCGACGTCAAAGGGCGCGTGCCGCGGGGTGATGCACGTGCGGTACAGCGCCTGCTTTCAGGAGCGAACATATGAGTGCATCGCCTGCTTCCCGGCGCGGTTGGCTTGCCGCTGCGACCGGCTTGGCTTTGGCTGGTGTGGGTGCCGGTCTGGCCTGGCGTACGTCAAGGCACCAGTCGCAGACCCTTTCTGAGGCGGAAAATGCGTTTTGGCAACAGCAGTTTGCCCGCTTGGATGGGGTGATGTTGGCGACAAGCGTATTCAGAGGCAAGCCTGTGGTGTTGAATTTTTGGGCCACCTGGTGCCCACCCTGTGTTGAGGAGTTGCCGCTAATCAACAATTTTTTCCTGCAAAATAAAGCCAAAGGCTGGCAAGTTCTGGCTTTAGCCGTGGATCAGGCTGCACCTGTCAGCCGGTTTCTGGCCCAGTCGCCGCTGTCGTTCCCGGTGGCTTTGGCTGGCTTTCCAGGGATCGAGGTCAGTCGATCCCTGGGGAATTTAAATGGAGTCTTGCCGTTTACCGTGGTGTTTGATTCATCAGGTCATGTTCTGCAACGTAAAATGGGAAAGTTGACCGCCGATGACATACGCGCCTGGGAGCGCTTACCGGTTTGATGTGAGTGGCAAAGAAAATGTAAAATAAAGCCTAGTTAGCTTGTTTTGTTGAAAATTAATTGCAATTTAATGCAAATTCAAGTGAATTTCTGTTGGCTGTTACTCATTTTTCGTTGGAGACCCCCATGGACCTCAGAAAACTCAAAACATTGATCGACCTGGTATCGGAATCAAACGTCTCGGAGCTTGAAATCACCGAAGCCGAGGGCAAAATCCGTATTGTCAAGGGCGGCGGCGGCGTGGCCCCGTACTTTGCTCCCGCAGGTCAGCCTGTGGCGCAAGCACCGGTTGTGGCGCCCGTCGCGTTGCCTGAGGCTGTTGCACCGGCTGAGACTGGCCACACCGTCAAGTCGCCCATGGTGGGAACCTTTTATCGTTCTGCTTCGCCCGGCGCCAAATCTTTTGTCGAGGTGGGTGACAATGTCAAGGAGGGGCAGACGCTGTGCATCATTGAGGCCATGAAAATTCTCAATGAAATTGAATCTGACAAGAGCGGCACGGTGCGACGCATTTTGTCTGACAACGGGCAAGCCGTTGAGTATGGTCAGCCTCTCTTCATCATCGATTAAGGTCAGGCGCCACCCATGTTTAAAAAAATTCTGGTTGCCAACCGGGGCGAAATCGCTTTACGGATCCAGCGCGCCTGCCGTGAGCTGGGTGTCAAGGCGGTCATGGTGTACTCGGAGGCAGATCGCGATGCCAAGTACGTCAAGCTGGCGGAAGAGGCGGTGTGTATCGGGCCAGCCTCTTCGGCTTTGAGTTACCTTAACATGCCGGCCATCATTTCAGCCGCTGAAGTCACCGATGCAGAAGCCATTCATCCCGGCTATGGATTCTTGAGCGAAAACGCGGATTTTGCTGAACGGGTGGAGCGCAGCGGTTTTCAGTTCATCGGACCCACGCCGGAATCGATCCGGATCATGGGTGACAAGGTATCGGCCAAGCAAGCAATGATCAAGGCGGGTGTGCCCTGTGTGCCCGGCTCTGAGGGTGAATTGCCAGACGATCCGGTGCAGATCAAGCGGATTGCCAAAATGGTCGGTTATCCGGTCATCATCAAGGCCGCAGGCGGTGGTGGTGGCCGTGGCATGCGGGTGGTGCACACCGAGGCGGCATTGATCAACGCGGTGGCGATGACCAAAAATGAAGCAGGTGCGGCATTTGGTAACCCTGCGGTTTACATGGAAAAGTATTTGCAGAATCCGCGCCATGTCGAAATCCAGATTCTGGCGGACAAATACAAGAATGCGGTGTACCTGGGCGAGCGCGACTGTTCCATGCAGCGGCGCCACCAAAAGGTCATCGAAGAGGCCCCGGCACCAGGCATCCCCCGTAAGTTGATTGAGCGTGTGGGTGACCGCTGTGTGGCGGCATGTAAAAAAATCGGCTATCGGGGTGCTGGCACCTTTGAGTTTTTGTACGAGGACGGCGAGTTTTACTTTATTGAGATGAACACCCGTGTGCAGGTTGAGCATCCGGTGACCGAGATGACCACGGGCATTGACATCGTCAAAACCCAAATCATGGTGGCCGCCGGAGAAAAACTGCCGTTCACGCAGCGCCAGATTCAAATCCGTGGCCACGCCATCGAGTGCCGTTTGAACGCTGAAGATGCTTACAAGTGCATTCCGTCACCTGGGCGCATCACCATGTGGCATGCACCCGGTGGTCCGGGCGTGCGCGTGGATTCGCATATTTACACCAATTATTTTGTACCACCCAACTACGATTCGATGATTGGCAAGATCATTGTTCATGGCGATACCCGTGAGCAGGCCCTGGCGCGCATGCGCACCGCTTTAGGTGAAACCGTGATTGAGGGCATTAATACCAACATCGCCTTGCACCGGGAATTGATGGTGGACGCCAAATTCATGGAAGGTGGAACCAACATCCATTACCTTGAGGCTTGGCTTGCGAACCATGAACGCTGAGATGCACCATGTTTGAACTGCGATTGATGTGCCCGGAGCACCGGGTCGAAGCTGTGAGTGATGCGTTGGACGCCCTGGATGCCCTCAGTGTCAGCGTGGAAGACGCCGATGCCCAAACCGATGCCGAGCAGGCGCTGTTTGGCGAGCCGGGTATGCCGCCGCCCAAGGAGGGCTGGCAGCGTTCCAGGGTACTGGCCCTGTTTGCCGGTCGAGATCAGGCCCAGGCTGCGTTAACGCTGCTGCAGGTGCAGGATTTTTTTGACGGCTGTGAGGTTTTGGGAATTCAAAATGTGCCCGAGCAGGATTGGGTGCGGCTGACACAGTCGCAGTTCGCGCCGGTGGACATCACGCCTGAATTCTGGATTGTGCCTACCTGGCATGAGCCTCCGGAGGCCGCGCGTATTGTGATTCGCCTGGACCCTGGTTTGGCTTTTGGTACTGGTACCCACCCCACCACGCGCATGTGTTTGCGCTGGATTGCTCGTCATGACGGTGCCGCCCATGCGGCACTGACGCGGGTGCTCGATTACGGCTGTGGTTCCGGTATCCTGGCGATTGGTGCCGCCAAGTTTGGTGCCACTGACATTGATGCGGTGGACATTGATTTTGCAGCGGTGGAGTCCACGGTGCTCAATGCCCAAGCCAATCATGTGCTTGTGCGCGCTGGCTTGCCAGAGACCGCCAGCGGTGTTTACCAGACCGTGTTGGCCAATATTTTGGCAACACCCCTGAAGGTCCTGGCGCCGCTGCTGTGGTCTCGGGTCGCCGTCGGAGGGGATTTGGTACTGGCGGGCATCCTGGAACGCCAAGCCGATGAACTCAAGGTCGCCTATGCGCCTTATGGCGCACTTCAGGTTGCTGATTCTGAAGACGGCTGGATTTTGATGACAGCGTCAAAATAAGTGTGTTGCAGGGCGTGGCCAGGAGGTTCCCGACGTTATGAACTTAATAGCCCGATGCCCCGCATGTCAGACCTGTTATAAGGTTGTGCCCGACCAGTTGCGCATTTCTGACGGTTGGGTACGTTGTGGCCAGTGCAGTGAAATTTTTGATGCTGCACAGCAATTGATCGACACAGTTGCCGAGTCAAGACCCACCTCCGAATCCGTACCGCCCGACGAGGTGACAACGGCGCAATGGGATTCGGCCGAGCTTTTGATCAAGCGATCCTACGAGCCGGAATCAGAATCGAAGCCAGAGCCAGAGCCAGAGCCAGAGCCAGAGCCAGAGCCAGAGCCAGAGCCAGAGCCAGAGCCAGAGCCAGAGCCAGTTTCATTCATGCGGTCTTACGCGCCAGAAGCCGCTGCATCTGAGGGTCGTAGACGGGTGCTCTGGTGGAGTGTGGGCGTTGTGTTGCTGTTTGGCCTGTTGGTCCAGGGTTTGTACCGCGAACGCGACCAGGCGGCCACTTTGTTCCCGCAGACGAAGCCAGCATTGCGGGCCTTCTGCGAGGTGTCGGGTTGCAGGGTGTCGCCGTTGCAGCACATCGATGCTTTTGTGTTGGAGTCGGCCACGTTGAACCAAGTGGGTCAAGAGACCTATGAACTGCAGTTTCTGGTAAAAAACAAGATGAACTACCCGTTGGCGTTGCCAGCGGTCGAGCTAAGTCTGACAGATTTGACTGATCAGCCTGTTATGCGCCGGGTGCTGACACCGACAGAATTAGGTGCTGCGGTCGGGACCGTGGCTGCGGCGGGAGAGTGGTCTGTCGCAGCGTTTTTACACATCAAGGCAGAAATGACCGGACCGCGCGCGCTCGGTTATCGCTTGCAGGTTTTTTACCCCTGACAAAAAACCCGTTGCAGTTTGGGCAACGGGCGGGCACCTTGGGCGCACAGAGTGATCAGGGCTTTGATCCGGAAGGAAAGGGCCAGGCTGCTTTGGGGTTGAGCGTGGTATGTGCGGCTGGTGCGGCAGGTGTTTTTGCCGGCTTTTTTTCAGCCGTTTTGCTTGCCCCTTTTGTTGCTGGCGCAGCCTTCTTTGCGACTGGTTTTGCAGCAGCTTTGGCAACTGGTTTTGCAGCGGCTTTGGCGGCTGGTTTTGCGGCAGCTTTGGCAACTGGTTTTGCAGCGGCTTTGGCAGCTGGTTTTGCAGCGGCTTTGGCAGCTGGTTTTGCAGCGGCTTTAACAGCCGGTTTTACCTCGGGTTTGGCAGCAGGTTTTTTTGCAGTGGCCATATCAATCTCCTTGATCAATTTGCAGAGAGCACTTGACGAAAAGCATTCGTGCGTCAAGCGATGCATGGTGTTGGGCAGGTTCCCAGCACCATGAATGGGGGCAACAAAACTTTGTAACCAAAGCTTGGTTCAAAATTCTGCGACATGAAGAGGTGCATATGTGGCGGCTATTCCCAGGACAAGGCGCCACCGGACTGGTATTCAATGACACGCGTCTCGAAGAAATTACGCTCCTTCTTCAGGTCGATCATTTCACTCATCCAGGGGAATGGGTTTTCTTCATTGGGAAAGAGCGCCTCCAACCCAATTTGGGTGGCCCGGCGGTTGGCAATGTAACGCAGGTAACCTTTGAACATGGACGCGTTCATACCCAGCACACCACGCGGCATGGTGTCTTCGGCGTAGCGGTATTCCAGGTCCACTGCGGTTTCAAACAAGGCTTTGATTTCGGCTTTGAATTCTGCGGTCCAGAGTTGCGGGTTTTCCAGTTTGAGCTGGTTGATCAGGTCGATGCCAAAGTTGCAGTGCATGGATTCATCACGCAGGATGTACTGGTATTGCTCTGCGGCGCCGGTCATTTTGTTTTGACGACCCAGTGCCAGAATTTGAGTAAAGCCGACATAAAAAAACAAGCCCTCCATCAGGCAGGCAAACACGATCAGCGACTTGAGCAGGGTTTGATCGGCCTCAGGCGTACCGGTCTTGAACTGCGGGTCCATGATGGCCTCAATGAACGGGATCAGGAACTCGTCTTTGTCCCGGATGGACTTGATTTCGTTGTAGGCACTGAAGATTTCGCCTTCATCCAGACCAAGCGACTCCACAATGTACTGGTAAGCGTGGGTGTGAATCGCTTCCTCGAAGGCCTGGCGCAACAAAAACTGACGGCACTCCGGCGCGGTGATGTGACGGTAGGTGCCGAGCACAATATTGTTGGCCGCCAGTGAATCGGCCGTGACAAAAAAACCAAGATTGCGTTTGACGATGCGCCGCTCGTCTTCTGTGAGTCCATTGGGGTCTTTCCACAGTGCAATGTCGCGCGTCATATTGACCTCTTGCGGCATCCAGTGGTTGGCACAGCTTGACAGGTATTTTTCCCAGGCCCATTTGTACTTGAAGGGCACCAACTGGTTGACGTCGGTCTTGCCGTTGATGATTCGTTTGTCGGCGGCATTCACGCGCCGATGCGAGCTTGCTGCTGATGCCGTCGTCATACGAGTTGCTTCGGCCAAAATGGCAGAGGGGCCCGCAAATCGCTCGGCCGTTAGCGGGGCCATGCGGCTGGCTGCGAGGGGTGGCAAACTGGCAGTAGGTATAACTTCTTCGTCCCAGGTCAACATGTTTTTTCCAATCGGTGAATTATGAGATCTTGCGTCAAAAATAGAAAGAATTTTGTTCGCGCTCTGCACTGATGCAGGTGGCACTGTGGCGTGCCAACATCGCATTCAATGAACGCCTGGTCTGGCTACTGGCAAGACTCGCATGTTGGGTCATCAACACCACAGAATTTGATGTCGGTGGCAGGGAGGGCTGCCATCTGTTGGCGCGCTGCTGCGGCGGCAGAGTCCAGTGCACTCATGCTGCTTTGCCCCGCCATTTCCCCACCCGAAGCCACTGCATTCAGACGGCCAGCGGTCACCGTGGATTTTTCCACGTGGGTAGCTGATTGGGTGCGCAGGTAATAGGTGGTTTTGAGTCCACGTACCCAGGCCAATTTGTAGGTGTCATCGAGTTTTTTGCCCGACGCGCCTGCCATGTAAATGTTGAGTGATTGCGCCTGGTCAATCCATTTCTGGCGCCGGGCAGCGGCTTCAACGAGCCAACGGGTTTCAACTTCAAAGGCGGTGGCATAAAGTGACTTGATCTCTTCTGGGACCCGGTCGATGGGGGCAAGCGAGCCATCAAAATGTTTGAGGTCCATGACCATGACATCATCCCACAGGCCGAGGCGTTTGAGATCGCGCACCAGGTAGCTGTTGATGATGGTGAACTCGCCCGACAAATTGGACTTGACCGACAGGTTGCCGAAGCATGGTTCAATGGAGGCATCCACACCGATGATGTTTGAAATGGTGGCGGTGGGCGCAATCGCCACACAGTTGGAATTGCGCATACCGTGTTGTGTAATTTTTTGCCGCAACGCATCCCAGTTGAGGGTGCTGGTACGGTCCACCTCAACATACCCCCCGCGTTCATGCGCGAGTCGGTCGAGGGTGTCGATTGGCAGAATGCCCTGGTCCCACAAGGACCCCTTGTAGCTGGAGTATTGGCCGCGTTCACGCGCCAGTTCGGTCGAGGCCTGGTAAGCGTAATAACAAATGGCCTCCATGGATTCGTCGGCGAACTGTACCGCCGCCTCGCTCGCATAGGGAATACGCAGTTCGTACAGGCTGTCCTGGAAGCCCATCAGGCCCAGTCCCACCGGGCGATGCCGCAGGTTGGAGTCACGCGCCTTTTTGACCGCGTAGTAGTTGATATCGATCACGTTGTCGAGCATGCGCATGGCGGTGGTGATCGTCTTTTGCAGCTTGGTGTGGTCAAGCTCACCGTCTTTCAAGTGCTGCAACAAATTGACCGAACCCAGATTGCAGACTGCGGTCTCGGTGTTGCTGGTATTGAGGGTGATTTCGGTGCACAGGTTGCTGGAGTGCACCACACCTACATGTTGTTGCGGTGAGCGGACGTTGCACGCATCCTTGAACGTGATCCAGGGGTGACCGGTCTCGAACAGCATGGTTAACATTTTGCGCCAGAGGTCGCTGGCCTGCACCGTGCGCGACGGCTTGATTTCACCACGCGCTGCTTTTTCTTCGTAGGCCACGTAAGCCTGCTCGAACGCAATACCGAACTTGTCGTGCAGGTCGGGCACGTTGTTGGGCGAGAACAGCGTCCACTCGCCTTTTTCCATGACGCGGCGCATGAACAGGTCGGGAATCCAGTTGGCGGTGTTCATGTCGTGTGTGCGGCGGCGGTCGTCGCCGGTGTTTTTGCGCAGCTCCAGAAACTCTTCGATGTCAAGGTGCCAGGTTTCCAGGTAGGTGCAGACAGCACCCTTGCGCTTGCCGCCCTGGTTGACCGCCACCGCTGTGTCGTTGACTACTTTGAGGAAAGGCACCACGCCCTGGGATTCACCGTTGGTGCCTTTGATGTGGCTGCCCAAGGCGCGTACGCGTGTCCAGTCGTTACCCAGGCCGCCGGCAAATTTGGACAGCAGGGCGTTTTCCTTGATCGCCTCGTAGATACCGTCGAGGTCGTCGGGCACCGTGGTCAGGTAACAGCTGGAAAGCTGCGAGCGCAAGGTGCCGCTGTTGAACAGGGTGGGGGTCGACGACATGAAGTCAAACGAGGACATGACCTCATAGAACTCGATGGCACGCGCTTCGCGGTCGATTTCGTTGAGCGCCAAGCCCATGGCGACACGCATGAAAAACGCCTGTGGCAGTTCAATGCGCTGCTTGCCAATGTGCAAAAAATAGCGGTCGTAAAGGGTTTGCAGGCCCAGGTAGTCGAACTGCAGATCACGCTCGGCCTTGAGTGCGCCGGCCAGTCGCACCAGATCGAATTGCTGGAGTTTTTCGTCGAGTAATTCGTGCTCAATGCCACGTTTGATGAACTGCGGAAAGTAGTCCGCGTAGGCTTGAGGCATGTCGGCTTGCGCCACGTCTTCGCCCAGTATCTCTTTGGCGATGGTGTGAAACAACAAGCGCGCGGTCGCGTAGGTGTAATCCGGGTCTTTTTCAATCAGGGTGCGGGCGGCCAGCACCGAGGCCTTGTAGACCTCATCCATGGGCACGCCGTCATACAGGTTGCGCAGGGTCTCTGCCATGATGGGCTCGGGGTTGACGTCGGCGCCCAGGCCGCTACAGGCATCGCTGATGATGCCTTGCAGGCGCCCCAGGTCGAGTACCACGCGCTGGCCCTTGTCGATGGCATGCAACAGTGGTGCCGCAGGCGTGTGGTGAACCATTTTTTGCGCGCGTTCCTGTGTGCGTTTTTCGCGGTACAGCACATACGCGCGGGCAATTTCATGGTGACCGCCGCGCATCAGACCGAGTTCGACCTGGTCTTGCACGTCCTCAATGTGAAAGGTGCCACCGGCAGGGCGCGAGCGCAGCAAGGCACGAATGACCGCCTGCGTGAGTTCTTCCACTGTTTCACGCACACTGGCCGAGGCAGCACCCTGGGCGCCATGCACAGCCAAAAAAGCTTTCATCATGGCCACTGCAATTTTATTGGGCTCGAAAGACACCACAGCGCCATTGCGCCGGATGATTTGGTATTGGGTCAATGCGACAGGATTGGTCACCGACAGTTCACCGGGTTCAGTTTTGATGGGCATGTTGCTGAAGGGGGATACGGAAATAGAGTAGGTTGTCTGCATGGCATCCTCTTTTGAAATGGGTGAAGAAACACAGGGCGATACGGCGCTGAAAACTGCCTGCCTGTTATCAAGGTGCCAAGCTTATCACTATATCTATGGTAGTGGATGTTGTTTGCCACTACCTATAGTGTTTTTATGGCTTGGCTTGTGTTGCCTAGGTGATTCGCTATTCTCAGGATTTGATAGCGACAGAAGCCCGTCAGAACTTGGTCTTTACGTTTTTCGGCCTTGATAAAGGGTACTTTAACGTTCTTTGGCGTGGTGCTTTGCGCCCAGCCCTAAGGGTAAGTACCGAGCTTCAAGCCCCAGGTTTTTTTGCAAGCGCACCCAGTCAAATCCTGCGCCAGGGTCGGCCTTGCGAACAGGCGCAATGTGTTCATGGCCCGCCAGATGGTGAATGGGGTAGTGCTGCATCAGGGCCGCGCAAAGCGCGTGCAGACTTTCGTACTGTGCGTCTTCAAATTGCGCACCCTCCATGCCTTCGAGTTCAATGCCAATGCTGTCGTCGTTGCAATTGCTTCGGCCGCGGTAGCTGGAACACCCAGCGTGCCAGGCGCGGTCATTGCAACTGACCAGTTGCCAAAGTTCGCCGTGACGCCGGATGAAAAAATGCGCTGACACTTGCAGGTCCTTGATTTGACGGAAGTAGGGGTGCGCCTGCCAGTCGAGCTGGTTGTTGAAAAATTGTGGAACTTCTGGGCCGCCGTATTGGCCAGGCGGCAGGCTGATGGAATGCAGCACAATCAGGTCAATGTGGGCCTGTGGCGGCCGTGAGCCAAAGTTGGGCGAGGCATGGCGCGCGGCGAAATGGTACCAGCCTTGCGACCACAAGGGATCATTGGTTGGTGCTGGCGTCACGGGCATCTTCGTCATCGGTGGTGTCATCAGGCGTGGCGGTAACAATTCCCAGCCTTACGATCCGGTATCGCATTTGACGCAGGCTGAGGCCCAATCGTGCCGCGGCAGCGGTCCGATTGAAGTGGGTTTCCTGCAAAGTGCGGATCAGTATGGCGCGTTCATGGGTGTCCAGATAAGCTTGCAAGTCGTTGGGAATGTCACTGGCAGCGGGTACATGGCAGGGGTCGGGGAGTGGCTGCGGCGCAGTGACAAGCGTCACCTGGGTTGTGGCTGGGGGGCATTGAAGCTGATCCAGGTCGCCCAGTGTCACGCTTCGGTGCAACAGGTTCTCCAGCTCGCGAACATTGCCAGGCATGGGCAGTTGTGCCAGTCGCGCCATCATGCCTGCGCTCAGACAAGGTATGGGTAGATTGGCTTCCTGGGCAATACGCGACAACAGTGCCAGGCACAAGTCAGGCAAGTCTTCCTGGCGTTCCCGCAACGGTGTAATGGCGAGTTCAATCACATTGAGTCGGTAATACAGATCCTGTCTGAAGTTGCCTTGTTGAACTTCAGCGGCCAAATCTTTGTGCGTGGCACTGATGATGCGCACATCCACCAGTTTTTCCTGGGTTGAACCCAGTGGTCTGACCCGACGTTCCTGGATCGCACGCAGCAATTTGGCCTGCATGGCCAAGGGCAGGTCGCCAATCTCATCGAGAAACAAGGTGCCACCCTGGGCTGCTTGAAAAAAACCTGGCCGGTCCTGATTGGCGCCGGTGTAGGCGCCCTTTTGGGCGCCAAAAAACTCGGCCTCCAGCAAGTTTTCAGGGATCGCGCTGCAGTTCACGGCAACCCAGGGGCCATTGGCCCTATGACTGTTGCTGTGAATCGCATAAGCCACCAGTTCCTTGCCTGTGCCGGATTCGCCGGTCACCATGATCGGCGCCATGCTGGGCGCAACTTTAAGGATGCGTTCCTTTACTTGACGGATGGCAGCAGACCGTCCCACCAGCCGCGCTAAGGCATGGGTGCCAGCACTTCCGGTCCCCGCCATGGCTTCATGCGCAAGCAGGCCAGGGGCTAGGCCGCCCTTGGGTCTGGCAACAGGCGTACTCTGTAACGCTGCAGCAATGACGGAGCGAAATTGCTTTAAATCAACGGGCTTGGTCAGGTAGTCAAAAGCGCCAGCTTTCAAGGCCTCAACGGCATTGGCGGTGGAGCCGTAGGCAGTGATCACTACACAGCGCTCGCTGCGATGGCTGGCCTTCAGTTCGGTGATCAGTGACAGCCCCAGACCATCCGGCAGGCGCATGTCCGTGATGACGGCATCAAACACCTTGTTTTCGAGGCAGGCACGTGCTTGCTGCAGGGTTTCTGCGGTATCGACCCGGTAGCCTTCCCGCAGCAGGGTCAACTCGTAAATGGTGCGCAGGTCGGGCTCGTCGTCGACCACCAGAATGTGTTGCGTGGCAAGAGGCATGGGTTCATCCATTTGGCTGGTCGGCAGCCGTACGGATGTCGTGCGACGGCAGGATTTTGAAGGTTACAAAAAATTCATTACCCGTCAATAGTTGCCCGCTCACGGTGCGCGTACTGCGCTGGTAATTGATTTCTGCACCATGACTGTCACACAATTCACGACAAATATAAAGCCCCAGGCCACTGGAACGGCTCTCAGAAGAAAAAAAGGGTTCAAACAAATGTTGTTCAACGGAAGGGTCCAATGGCTCACCGTCGCTCCAGATCCGCAAGCAGATGCATGGACTCGTCTGGACACCCCAGTTTGTGTCCAGGCTGATTTGTATGGCATCGGGTCGGGTGCTGATGTAGCGCTGGGCGTTGTCGAGCAGGTTGATCAGAATGCGGCGCAAGTGTTCAGGGTCAAACCAGACCCAGGTCTGGGTGTTGGGGAGATGCACCGCGATGTCAGGTTTGCACGTCCCTTGCGACTGCCAGTCCCGACATATACGTGGCACAGTGAGCGTTAAATCGAGGGATTGGACCTGAGCAACATGATCGGGATTCGGTAATTCGACCACGTGCAGGATGTCATGCACTGTTTTTTCAAGCCGCTGTGCATTCTGCTGCACCAGTCGACTCAGTTGTTGTTGTCCGGGGTCAGACAAATCTTCGGCCAACAGGGCGTTGGCTTGCACGATGGCGGCCAAAGGGTTGCGTATTTCGTGCGCGACTGCTGCGGACATGCGTCCCATGCTGGCAAATTTTTCCGCCCGCAAACGTGCTTGTAATTCCCGTTGGTCTTGTAAAAAAACCACGCACATACCCTGCGCCTCTGGATTCAGGGGGGCTGCCAATTGGGTGCGCGCCGCGACCAGGCGGGGACCTTGGCCCGCGTGCTGGATACGGATTTCTTGTTGTTGCGCGGATTGGGTATGAAATGTTGTGTCAACCAAGTCACGCAGATTCTGCCAACCCGGGGCCATGGCCAGATTCAGTGGCTCGCCTAGTGCACGCCGGGAGATGCGCAGCTGCTTTTCGGCTGCCGGGTTGGCCGATCGCACCTGGTGCTGAGCGTCAACCACCAGAACACCCTCGCCCAGGGATTCAATGATGAGTTCATTAACTTGTGTTTGCACATCTGCAGCCAATTGATTGCGTCGGGCTTTTAACTCGATGCTGGCCAGCCTGCTTGCCATTTGACGGGCAATAAAAGAAATGGCAAAACAACCGGCACCGGTCAGTGCTGCTTGTGAAAAAAGGGCACTGGTGTTCCAGGGGGTTTGTAAAGACAATGAGCCGGCATAGGCAAAAAGTAGCAGCGTGACACCTGCCGCGCTGGCCATGGCCAGCAACTGCGAACCCAGGATCGAGGCCATCAGGACGGGTAGCGCAAACAGGGGGGTGTAATTGATGCTGCGGTCCTGAAGCATATGAAGCGCAGCAAATGCCAGCAAATCGACGCCCACAATGCGTAACCATGGCCCGTTGAATTTCAGACCGAATTGCTGCGGAGCTGACAGTTTTCGTTCAGCCAGCGTCGCCAGCAGATAGGCGATACAGATCAACACGGGGGAGAGGCTTGGTGCTTTGGTCAGCAGCAGCAGGCCAGCATGCAAAACCACCAGCACCAGCCCCAAGGTGGCACGAGCGGTCATAAAGCCGCGCCATAAACGGTCAAACTCGTCTGGATGGTCGTTGAAATCGTTCTCTGGTGATGTGCTTCTCCACCAGACGGATGCCAGCGTGGGCAGCTTCATTAGGGTTCCGCTTGATGCAGGTGCTCCAGACCACAATAACTGCCATGCTGACCCTGCACCGCCTCTGCGCGGGGAATGTGCACATGACAGCGGCTGCATGCCACGGTATCCTGCAGCGGCGGCTGGATGGGCGACGCGGGTGGCCGCTGGCGGATGGAAGATGCGCGACTGCGCCAGAACCAGACACCGGCCAGCACCACCAGCACCACCAGTAAGCTTTTCACAGTGTTTGCCTCAGCACGATTTCCATGACAAAGCGGGAGCCGACATAAGCCAGCAGCAGCAGGCCCGAGCCAGCGTAAAGAAAGCGCACCGCACGTTTGCCACGCCAGCCAAAGCGGGCCCGACCCACCATCAATATCGCAAAAGTCAACCAGGACAATACTGAGAAAATGGTTTTGTGGTCCCACTTGATCGCGTGGCTGACACCATACAACTGGTTGCCAAAGAAAAAACCGGCCAACAAGGTGGCACTCAGCAAGACAAATCCCAGGCTGACAAAGCGAAAGGTCAGCCGTTCCATGGTCAGCAAGGGCAAACCGCCGACCGCATTGGCGGCCACGCGAATGCGAGCTTCGGCGCGTGTCATGAGCCAGGCGTGCACCACCGCCACAGCAAACAAACCGTAGGAAGCAATCCCCAGTGCCCAATGCAGTGGCAGCCAGGTCGAGGCGCTGACATGCAAGGTATTGCCAGGGAACAGCAAGGCCAGCAACACCGCTGCTGAGCCGGCACTGGATAACAGCCAGGGTGTTTTGAGCTGGGGGAAAACGTAGTTCTCAACGGCATACACCAGTCCGACCAGCCAAGTGGTGACGGACAGCGCCGGGGCAAAGCCAAATCGTGGCTCACTGCCCCACAGCCCCCAAGCCAACAGCACCCCATGCAAACACCACGCCACCCAGACAGCGATACGGGGCAGCGTCTGGCCAGCGCGCGAGGCGCCAGTAGCCGAGGCTGCGTAAGCCGCCGACGCGCCCAGGGCCAGGGTTAAAGTGAGAGGTGATGCACTGGCTAAAATCATGGACACAGTTTAGCGTTTTGTATTCTGCCTTTTCATCCTTGGCATCAACTCAGGTTCCGTTTGCCGGAAAAATATCCTATGGCCTCCGCTCTCACCGACAAACTCTCGCGCCTGGTAAAAGAAATACGCGGCCAGGCCCGCATCACTGAAACCAATGTGGCTGACATGCTGCGCGAGGTTCGCATGGCGTTGCTGGAGGCCGACGTGGCACTGCCGGTGGTGCGTGACTTTATTGCCAGGGTCAAGGAAAAGGCGTTGGGCCAGGATGTGTTGGGCTCGCTCACACCGGGTCAGGCCCTGGTGAGTATTGTCAACAAAGAGCTGGCCGCTACCATGGGTGCTGGCGTGGCCGACATCAACCTGGCGGCCCAACCGCCAGCCGTGATCTTGATGGCGGGTTTGCAGGGGGCGGGAAAAACCACCACCACAGCCAAGCTGGCCAAACATTTGATTGAAAAGCGCAACAAGAAAGTGCTGACGGTTTCTGGTGACGTGTATCGCCCGGCCGCCATTGAGCAACTCAAAACCGTCACGGCTCAGGCGGGCGCGGAGTGGTTTCCCAGCACGCCTGAGCAAAAACCGGTAGACATTGCGCTGGCGGCGCTGGACTACGCGCGCAAACATTATTTTGATGTGCTGCTGGTCGACACGGCGGGCCGATTGGCCATTGATGACGTGCTGATGCGTGAAATCAAGGATTTGCACACCGCCATCAGTCCGGTGGAAACCCTATTTGTGGTGGACGCCATGCAAGGACAGGACGCGATTAACACCGCCAAGGCCTTCAAGGAGGCATTACCGCTGACCGGCATCATCCTGACCAAGCTGGACGGCGACTCGCGTGGTGGTGCGGCTTTGTCAGTGCGTCAGGTTACCGGCGCGCCGATCAAGTTTGCCGGTACCAGCGAAAAGCTCGACGGGCTTGAAGTGTTTGATGCCGAACGCCACGCCGGTCGTATTCTGGGCATGGGTGACATTCTGGCGCTGGTGGAGCAGGTCACGGCGGGGGTTGACCTGGCCTCGGCGCAAAAACTGGCGGCCAAGGTCAAAAGCGGGGCGAATTTTGACCTGAACGATTTTTTGAGCCAGATCCAGCAAATGAAACAGATGGGCGGTTTGAGCAGCCTGATGGACAAACTGCCTGCCGCCATGGCCGCCAAAGCCGGTCAGATGGACATGGGCCGGGTCGAAAAAGATGTCAAGCGCAAGGAGGGCATCATCCAGAGCATGACGCCGCTGGAGCGGCGCAAACCCGAACTCATCAAAGCCACCCGCAAGCGCCGCATTGCCGCCGGCGCCGGGGTGCAGGTGCAGGAAGTCAACCGCATGCTCAAGGAATTTGAGCAAATGCAGGACATGATGAAAAAGATGAAAGGTGGCGGCATGATGAAAATGATGAAGCGCATGGGCGGCATGAAAGGCATGCCGAAAATGCCGTTTTAAGTAGCGCTGCGCTAATTCTTCTGGGACACCAGATCTATGCGCCGCTGGATGCCTGCTGCCGCTTCGGCGTTGCCGATGGTCTGGTGGCGTTTGAGTTGCACGCCCAGCCAGGCCAGCAAGGGCCGACGCCAGCCCTGACCTGAGGCCGTTTCAACGGCCAGATTAATGTCAGTTGTGCTTAACGGTCTTGTTTGGATCAGCGCCCCCGCAGCCACCAGTCGCGCCAACGGGTCTTCAATTTGATTCAGTTTGTTTTGATTCGGGGCGTTGGCGTCCTGTTCAGGCTTGGCGGTCTGCCCGACTTGGGCCTGGGTTTGGGTCACCAGCGCGTGGTAGTGCATGGGCAATTGTGCCGCTTGCAGCGTGTCCCAGCGCCCCGCGATGAAGCTGGCGTAGGCCTGTTCCGCCGGTGCGGCGTCCTGTGCTACGGCGCGGTAACCCGCACAGGGGTTCATGACCAGGCTGGCCACTTGCGTGGCACAGCGCAGTAGCTCAATACGCGCCATCAGGTCGGGCCGACCGGTGCGGGCGACTTCGGCCTTGGCGCGCTCAAATTCGACTTCTGCCACCCGCGTGTTGCCGCTCAGATAAGCCGCTGTG
Source organism: Burkholderiales bacterium RIFOXYD12_FULL_59_19 (assembly GCA_001771065.1). Classification (GTDB taxonomy): domain Bacteria; phylum Pseudomonadota; class Gammaproteobacteria; order Burkholderiales; family Burkholderiaceae_C; genus Rhodoferax. The sequence goes on from MESQ01000007.1 coordinate 83,484, forward strand.
TAACTCTTGATTGCTGAAAAAGACTGGCTTTGCCATTCGGGTGGCGGTGGTGCGCTAGCACAAGCGACAAGTAGCAGGGTGGCAGTCAGGGGCAGAAAATGTCTCATGGCAACTTGATCTCGGTATCGCGGGCAAATGGCCACTTGCGGTTGATCTCATCGGTGAGCTGGCTCAGGCGGCGCAAGCTGGCTTCGACTTCGGCGCGCAATGCGCCCAGGTCGGTGCTGGCAATACGGGCATTGACACCTACCGCCTGGGCTTCGGCCAGCACCGCGTCGACGTTTTTCAGAGTGTTGCGGGTGTCGCTAAGGACGTTGTGCAGTTGGTCGAGCGCTACTTTGCCGCTGCTTAAGGTGGCTTGGGTGGTATCTGCCAGGCCACCGCTGCCAAACATGCGTTGCTCCGTTTTGGCCAGCAAGCTGTTGGTACGCTCCAGCGTTTGAATGATTTGTTTTGCATTGTTGTCGCTGCCCATGACACCGGTCAGCACGCCATAGCGGCCATTCATGCGCTCGGTGGTGGTTTTGAGTTGTCCCAGGCTGGCGTTCAGGGGCGACTCGGTGCCGGTCATGGCTTCCAGATTTTCCAGCAGGGCCCGGGCAGAGGCGACCAGGCGCGGCACTTCGGCCGAGGTGTCGCCGCGCAACAGCGTGCGCTCCGAGTCGGGTGGCAGCGGCGGGTCGCTCAGGATGCCGCTGTAGGCTCGGATGCGGGTGTCACCCACCATGCCACGCTCCAGGGTAAAGATGCTGGAGCTGCGCAACCAGTGCGCTTGTTTGTGCGGCACGTCAATCACCATGCGCGCCATGCCATCGGGCGCCAGTTCGATGCGGCGCACCCGACCGATGGGGAAACCAGAAAACGTCAGGTCCATGCCCACAATCACGCCCTCAGAATCGTCCGAGATCAGCACCAGTTGCTGGGTGCTCTCAAACACACCCCGGGCCACCATCACATACAGTACAAAGCCTGCCACCAGGGCGGCCATCAACAACAGCAGCCGCTTGGCGCGGCGCTCGATGTGGGTCATGCTGGGTTCGGTGGTGGTCATGGGCGGTTTCGGGTTTCGAATAGTCAGACGTATTTGACAACAAGCGACGTCGCTTCCAGCAAAAACAAGACCAGGAACAGTCGCACGGCGCCGGGCTGGATCGTATCTGTGATGCGATGTTGCGCGGCTTCCAGGCTGGCGGCCATGGGCACCACGGAGACCGCCAGACTGAAAAACAGGGTTTTCAGAATAAAGCCCAAGCTTACCGGCAAATCAAACACCTGGCCCACGGTGCGCGTGAAACCGGGTAAGCCCCAGGGTGACAGGCCATAAACCGTGAGGTAGGCCAGGACCAAAATCACCACACTGCTGAGCATCGCCAGCGCCAGCACTGCAAAAGCATCGGCCAGCACGCGCGGCGTCAAGTGGTCACGCAAGTGATTGAGGTCGAGTGTGTTTTGCGCCACGGCTGGCTGGGTAGCCATGCCCATAGCGCCGGCGTTGAAAGCCAGGCCCGCCCGCAGGGCCACAAACAACGCGGCCGACAAGGGGATGAGTTCCAACACCAGCACCCGTACCACCATCTGCAAGGCATACTGCGACAGGCCGTAGCTCAGCGCAGTGACTACCACAATGCGGATCAACACCAGGCTCAGCAAGGCGGTGAGCGCGGTAAACCACGGCATCACCTGCCAGGTACTGGTGTAAATGTGCTGTGCGGTACGCTGGCGAAACGCCTTTGTGTAGCTGCCCGGGCTGAGCGCCAGCACCAGCACCACCGAGCCCACATGCAGCATGTGCCACCAGCTGCGCACATGGCGTAGCGGTGCCTCCAACCAAGGGTTGTCGGGCGCGTGTGCGGTGGTTTGCGGTTGCATAGTGGGATGATACTGATCTTGCCGTCAAGCTTTACCGCGCCACGCTGGCCCTGATCTGGTTACGGCTCAGCTTTTTAATGCAAGACCGTTAGCACTGAGGAAAAATGTGCCATGCCGGGCCAGACCCGGCATCCATGACTTTCAGACTGAATGGTATGTTGATCGCGCTCGCACGAGTAGCCGTATTTCATCCTTCGAGCCGCTTCTGCCGATGTCAACCAGTGAGCGTTCGCCGAGTTCGGTTATCCCGCGGAAGCACGTGAACTGCGACGCATGGGCACCAAGACCTTTGACAACTTTTATTGGCCGACCGGAACGAGCGGGCTGGTCAAGCGAGCAAGCTGAGGCGATTGTCGAGGTATAAAAAGATGCATTTTCAGAGGCCCCTGATGCCACGCCAACGAGCAAGACCGAGGTGCCGGGTGTCAAGACTGTTCCGGCGATGATCCAGCAGCAAACACACCTAGCCTCGGCGCTCCAGCACCTTGTGCGGCTGGCTAGCCCACAGAATCAGCGCCGCTGCATCCACGGGACGTGAGAACCAATAGCCCTGCAATTCTTCGCAGCCCAGTGCCGTCAATTGTTCGGCTTGCCCCGGGCTTTCAACGCCCTCCGCCACCAACGTCAGGTCCAGTTCGTGCCCCAGCGCAATGGTGGCACGCACAATTGCCAAGTCTGCCGGATCGTCCTGCATGTCGCGCACAAATGATTGGTCAATTTTGAGTTTGTCAATTGGGAACCGTTTCAAGTAGGCCAGACTGGAATACCCGGTACCAAAATCATCAATAGACAGCTTGACCCCCAGCGCCTTGATCGCTTGTAGCGTGTCGGCTGCTGAGTTAGGGTTTTGCATGAGTTGCGACTCGGTGATTTCAAATTCAAGCTGACTGGGATTGCAGCGGTGCAAAGTGATGCAATCGCGCATCAAGTTCAGCAAACCCGGGTCTGCCAATTGCAGTGCCGACAAGTTGATCGCCATGGTCCAGTGGCCATAGCCCAGATCTCGCCAGGCAGCCCATTGCGCACAGGCGTGTTGTAGTGCCCAGGTGCCGATGGTGTTGATCAAGCCGGTTTCTTCGGCGACCGGAATAAAACTGGTCGGCGGCACCTGGCCAAGTTCCGGGCTGTGCCAGCGCAGCAAGGCCTCTACGCCCACCATTCTGCGGGATTTGGCATCTATTTTGGGCTGGTAATGCAGTGTGAATTCTTGCCGCTCCAGCGCCAGTTTGAGGTGTTGCTCCAGCGTCTGGCGATGATGTAGCGCCTGGTCAATGGAGGTGTCGAATAGGCAGGCGGCATCGCGCCCGGTGGACTTGGCGTTGTACATGGCGGCATCCGCACGGCGCATCAGCTCGTCCCGGTCGGACCCATCTTTCGGGTAGTTGGCTACCCCCACGCTGCAAGACACATGCAGCTCGTGGCCCTGAACCTGGTGCGGCTGCCGGATCAGCGGAATGATGCGTTGTTCGGCTTGCTGATGGGCATCGGCAGCGCTCTTGAGACCGCGCAATATCACCACGAATTCGTCGCCACCCAGGCGGCTGACGGTGTCCCCACTGCGTACTGCCTGTAGCAGGCGCGCGGCCACAGAGCGCAACAATCCGTCGCCGATGTGATGGCCCAGGGTGTCGTTGATGGTCTTGAATCGGTCCAGATCAATGAACAAAACCGCCAGGCACTCGCCGCTGCGGCGCGCCTGTGCCAAGGCCGCATCCAGTGTCTGGGTGCACAAAGAGCGGTTAGGTAGCGCGGTCAGTACATCGTGGTGTGCCAAAAACTGCACCCGCTCTTCAGCCTTTTTACGGTCGGTGATGTCGATGCAGATGGCGATGTAATGCGACACCAGCGCCTCTCGGGCATCGTCGCGAACTGCTGAAATCATCAACAGCGCAGGGTAGGTCTGACCACCGCGGGTGGTCAGACGCACCTCGCCCTGCCACTCATTGCGACGTTCAATTGCGCTGGCAATTTCCTGACCAATTTCAGCGGCACTGGCCTCAGGCGACCCCCCCAACAGGCTTGAAAGATGCTCGCCTAGCACCTCATAAAATTCGTAAGACGTGGTTTTGCAAAACGCCCGATTGACGCTGATGATTTTTTGCTCGGCATCCATGATGATGATGCCCTCCGACGAGGCCTCAAACACCTTGGCCCACAACTGCAGGCGCTGCTCCATCAGTTTGAGCATGTTGATCGGCGTAAAGCTGGTCAGCACGGCGTCAACCCCCTGAAACCGAATCCGCCGCGCTGACAAAACAGCCCAGGAGGGTTCGGTAACCGCGAGCCAGCGCACCTCAAATTCATCCACCCGGTCACGGTCCGCCAAGCGCTGAAAAAACCGGGCACGCACACCCGGCTCCAGTCCACGAAGCCAGGGATCAACGGTGCAGCCAGCCAGCCACGGCTGGGCCGGCTCATTGGCGTGTAGCACATGGTGCTCCGGGATGGAGGTGACCACCATGGCAATCGGCATGGCTTCGACCAGCTCGGTTTGGGCTTGGGCGGCGCGGGCGCTGGCCACCAATTCCTGCTTCATCACACGGTCCTGGTCAAGTTGACCCAGCATGCCGTTGAAGGTGTTGACCAAATGGCCAATTTCGTCCTGGCTGCTCCAACTGGCCCGCAACGCGTAGTTGCTGCTCTGGCGCACTTTCTCTGCCACAGCGGCCAGTTGCTTGAGGGGGCTGGAAATTTGGCGCGCCACGGTATAAACCAGACTCAGAATGCCCATCAGCAGCAGTAAGGCAGTTCCTAAATGCAGCCACATGAGGGCAAATAAGCCATCGACGCGCTGCTGCAACAAACCGTCAAGCGCTTGCGAGGTTTGTTGCCAGGAGGTGGCCAGGGTCTGCAAGCTTTGCTGATGCAAGGTATCAAACGCCGCCCAGTTGATCTGGGTAGTTTGTTGCTGCGCAGCGTCGCGCACCAAACTCAACATCTGCTCAAGGTGCTTGCCCAGCGCCTGATCAGCGCCTTCCAGGCTGGCGCGCAAAGTCGGATTACCCGCAGTGTAGGCTTGCAGGTAATCCGCGCTGATGCCTTGCCGGATCGCATCGAGCCGGCCAGCCAGAATCAGGAGCCGGGTGGCTTGCAAGTCAACCCCCGGGGCTGATTGGCTGGCCTGATGAATGGCCACGGCGGTCTCGTTCATTACCGCTGTCAGCTCCGGAAACCGCAACACCACCAGCGACATGCAGTAGTAGCTGTCCAGATCTGGGTCCAGGATCAGGTTGGACTGGTTGCCCACTGTGGTCAGCAGGGTGCGTGCCTGGTCGATCAAGGGTTGACGTTCGCTCGGCTTGACTGCCGCAGACTGCGCAAAATCGTGCCAGGTAAGCTCCAGCGCCTGGGATGCCTCGGCGGTCTTGAGCACTGCGTCGTGTTGCAGCCGCAGAGCGTTAAACCAGTTCAAAGGCTCCTGGCTTTTGGCTGAACTGGCCGAGTTTTCAATCAGGGCCGGTAGCAGGAGTTGGCGGACGCTGCCGATGTAGGCTCCCCCGACAATTTCCTTGCGGGCAAAATCAATCGCCAGGTATTTCTCATGAACCAAAATACCCGAGATGTAGATGACCGTGATCAGGTCCAACAGGTAGATCAGCGTCAGTTTTCGGCTGACACTCAAACGGCCCAATAAGGTCAGGAAAGGCTTGAAAAGATGCATTTGCAAAATGGAGCTTCAATCGCTACTGTCTGGTTAATGTGGCTCTGATATTGACGCAATCCCAGTAGCCATGCGGGTTTGCGGCCGAAAAGAGGTTGTGAGCTAAATTTAAATTTCCTGATTCGTACTAGACAAGCGTGCAAAAAAATCGGACTCAGGTGGTACAAGCACAATCTGTGCCATTATGATTTTTAGCCGGATCAGGAAGTCTGAGATTGAACTTCATGAAGGTTGTTACCGATAAGTTCCCATCGGTAATTGCCTTGGCTTAACAACTTCAGAAAGTGATGGTGCGTTGTGCAAAGATACTTTTCGTAAAAGTGATGTAGTTGGTGCCGTGGATCACCTCTTAACGCATCGTGGCTTGCGTCAGGAGTGAGGCGCGCGTCTCAATCTTGAATGGCGTTGGTATTGATTGTTTTTATCAGCCGCCGCAAGACTTTATCCGTGCAAAATTAGCGTATGCCGTCACTGCCTGTTACACCAGCCGCCAAACCCCTGACCGGCCCGCAAAAAGCCTTGCACAAGCTTGGGCTGGTGCGGCCGATTGACCTGGCGCTGCATTTACCGCTGCGGTACGAGGACGAAACCCGTCTGCTCCAGTTGCGCGACGTGCGCGAAGGTGATGTGGTTCAGGTAGAGGGCAGGGTGACCCATGCCGAGGTCAAGCTGGGTGGCCATCGGCAACTGCTGGTGACGCTTGATGACGGCTCGGGCACCTGTCTGCTGCGTTTTTTTAGCTTTTATCCGTCACAGCAACAGGCGTTGGCGGTGGGCAACCGGATTCGGGTGCGTGGTGAGATTCGTGGTGGTTTTGCCGGTCTGACCATGATGCACCCTGTGGTCAAACCCGCTGGCGGCGCGTTGGCCACGGCCCTGACCCCGGTTTACCCCACGGTGGCAGGTTTACCTCAAACGTATTTGCGTCAGGCGGTGCAAAGTGGCCTTGCACGCACTGACTTGCCCGACACCGTGCCTGCGCAGTACCTGCAAGAGATTGGCTTGCACCCTTCCTGGCATCTTCGGCAAGCGCTATTTTTTTTGCACAATCCAACGCCCGACGTGTCGCTCGACACGTTGCTGGATCACAGTCACCCGGCATGGCAACGGCTCAAGGCCGAGGAACTGCTGGCACAGCAACTTTCGCAACTGCAGTCACGCCGCGCCCGTGCCCGCTTGCGCGCACCGGTGCTGGCTGGGGCTGGCGTTGCGAGTCTGTTTGCGCGCTTGCTGGCTGCCTTGCCGTTTCAACTCACGGCCGCTCAGCAGCGTGTGGTGGCAGAAATCAATCAGGACATCGCCCGCGCCGTTCCCATGCACCGCCTGTTGCAAGGTGATGTGGGTGCTGGCAAAACCGTGGTGGCTGCGCTGGCCGCAGCGCAGTGTATGGATGCCGGCTGGCAGTGCGCGCTGATGGCGCCCACCGAGATTCTGGTCACCCAGCACTTTGCCAAACTGGTGGCCTGGCTGCAGCCGCTGGGTGTGACAGTGGCCTGGCTCACCGGAAGCCAAAAGGCCAAGGAAAGACGCGAGATGCTGGCGCTGATTGCCAGCGGTCAGGCTGCCTTGGTGGTGGGTACCCATGCCCTGATTCAAGCCAAAGTGCAGTTCAAGCAGTTGGCCCTGGCCATCATTGACGAGCAGCACCGCTTTGGCGTGGCCCAGCGCCTGGCCCTGCGTGACAAGTTGGCCAGCCAGGATCTGGAGCCCCATCTGCTGATGATGACGGCCACACCCATTCCGCGCACATTGGCCATGAGCTACTACGCCGACCTGGACGTGTCCACCATTGACCAATTGCCACCGGGGCGCACCCCCATCATCACTCGGGTGGTCAACGACGCACGCCGCAATGAGGTGATTGCTCGTATTCGTGACCAATTGGTGCAGGGGCGACAAATCTACTGGGTTTGCCCCCTGATTGAAGAAAGCGAAGCGTTGGACCTGCGTAACGCGACTGAAACCTACGCCCAGCTTAGTGCGGCGCTGCCTGGCGTGCAGGTAGGCTTGTTGCATTCGCGTATGGCCAGCCCGGAAAAAAAAGAGGTGATGCGCCTGTTTGTGGCCGGTCAGATGGGGGTGCTGGTCAGCACCACGGTGATCGAGGTGGGGGTGGATGTGCCCAATGCCTCGCTGATGGTGATTGAGCATGCTGAGCGTTTTGGCCTGAGCCAGTTGCACCAGTTGCGCGGTCGGGTGGGGCGTGGCTCAGCGGCGTCGGCATGTGTGCTGCTGTATGCCACCGGGGACGCACCGCGTTTGGGCGAGGCCGCGCGCGAACGCCTTAAGGCCATGGCGCAGAGCAACGATGGTTTTGAAATCGCCCGGCGTGACCTCGAGATTCGTGGTCCGGGCGAGTTCATGGGTGCGCGCCAGTCGGGCGATGCCTTGCTGCGTTTCGCCGATGTCATTGAAGATGCCATGCTGCTAAATTGGGCTCGCCGCCTGGCGCCGCTGCTGCTGGATCTGCACCCGGATCTGGCCGAGCAGCATGTACAACGCTGGCTCGGTAGCAAAGCGGATTATTTAAAAGCGTGATGTTTTAGCGAAAGTGTTCACGCCGGCGTTGGTCCGCGACAAACTCTTCCAAGTCGGGGTCCATGGCATTGCGCGATGAAATAATGCCAATCGGCTTGCCTTCATCCACCACGGGAACATGCCGAAAACCGTTTTCCTGCATGATCACCAGGGCGTGCCCGTAAGACTGTGTGGGACCAAGTGTTTTGGGGTCGGCGGTCATGACCTCTCTCAAGTGGGTTTCTTTTGGGTCGTGTCCCGGGGCGACGACGCGAAACACGACGTCCCGTTCGGTAAAAATCCCGATCAATTGATTGGCTTCCACAACCATGACGGCACCCACATTTTTGGTGGCCATCAAGCAAGCTGCCTGACTGACGGTTTGGTCCGGTGCAACCGCGATAAATTTCTCGCGATCCATCACACTTCTAATGGGTAAATCAAACATGGTGAACCTCTTTTGTACATACTAGCCGCACTTTGCGCGATTTTATTGATGTAAATCAACCTCAACCTTAAACTCAAAGCCGCGTATGCTTTCGTACCTATGCTCAAACTGATCCAGGCCCCCAACCTTGCCATGGCCACCCTGTGGGCGGATGCGCTCAAGGTAGAAGGTATTGTCGCCAGTGTGCAGCGCCAATACCTGGGCGGTGTGGCCGGTGAATTACCGCCTGACCAATGTTTGCCTGAAGTGTGGATTCATGAGGCGGTGCAAGAGACGCGGGCACGCGAACTGCTGTATCACCTGCAACATGTGCCACAGCGACGCTGGCACTGTGCATGTGGCGAACTGGTCGAAGGTGGCTTTGAGCAATGCTGGGCCTGTGGTGCCTGGATACCCAGCTGATACCGACGCACTCTGAGCGAAAATAGCGCCATGACTCTGACTGAACTCAAATACATTGTGGCTGTCGCGCGTGAGCGGCACTTTGGCAAGGCGGCAGAGGCTTGTTATGTGTCGCAGCCTACTTTGTCGGTGGCGGTGAAAAAGCTCGAAGAAGAGCTCGATTTAAAGTTGTTTGAGCGCAGCGCCAACGAGGTCAGCGTGACGCCGCTGGGTGAGGAAATCGTGCGCCAGGCGCAAAGTGTGCTGGAGCAGGCTGCGGCCATCAAGGAAATTGCCAAACGCGGCAAGGACCCCCTGGGTGGTTCGCTGGCTTTGGGCATCATTTACACCATTGGGCCGTATTTGTTGCCGGATCTGGTGCGCCAGATGATATCCAAGACCCCTCAAATGCCTTTGATGCTGCAAGAAAACTTTACCGTGAAGTTGTTGGAGATGCTGCGCACCGGTGAAATTGACTGCGCCATTCTGGCGGAACCTTTTCCTGATGCCGGGCTGGCCGTTGCGCCACTTTACGATGAGCCGTTCATGGCAGCCGTGCCAGCCAATCACCCGCTCGCCGCCAAGGACGAGGTGACCAGTGATGAGTTGAAGAACGAGACCATGCTGTTGCTCGGCAGTGGCCACTGTTTTCGGGACCATGTGCTTGAAGTCTGTCCTGAGTTCGCCCGTTTTTCTAGCAATGCCGAGGGCATTCGCAAGAGTTTCGAGGGCTCGTCGCTGGAGACCATCAAGCACATGGTGGCCGCTGGCATGGGGGTGACCCTGGTGCCACGCTTGAGCGTCCCCAAGGAAGCGCTGGCGGCCAAAGCCCGGCGCCATGAAGATGCCTATGTGAAATACTTGCCTTTTGCGGGCGACCCGCCGATGCGCCGGGTGGTGCTGGTCTGGCGGCGCAGCTTTACCCGTTACGAGGCCATTGCCGCCCTGCGTAACGCCATTTATGCCTGCGAGTTGCCGGGTGTGCGGCGCCTGTCCTGATAAGCCGGAGCTAAAGTGATGACCATGAGTCCTGTTCAAAATGCCGTGTTGGCTGATGTGCCCGCTGTCGGCCGCTATGTGTTTTTTACCCTGGTCAGCCCTGACATGGCCCAGGTTCGTCAGAGCATGGTGCGCTTGGTCGCCATGCCCGAATTGGAGGGGGAGCAGTGGGTGCTGGTCGGCCTGGGGCCAGAGCTGGTGCAAGTCTTTGGTGCGAAAGTGCCGGGCTTGCGATCCTTTGACGCCTTGACTGGTGTCGGTGTGTCGGTGCCAAGTACCCCGTCAGTCATGCTTTGCTGGTTGCGTGGACATGATCTTGGTGACTTGGTGCATTTGACGCGTCATCTGCAAAATGCGCTGGCTCCGCCACGGCGTATGACCCAGGTGGTAGATGCATTTCGCCATGACCGAGGTCCCAACGGCCATGGGCGCGACCTCACGGGTTACGAGGATGGCACTGAAAACTCGCAGGGCGATGGCGCGATGGCTGCCGCCGTGCTGCAGGCTGCAGGCCCAGGACTGGCGGGCAGCAGTTTTATGGCGGTGCAGCTGCGGTTGCAAGACTTTGAGACCTTTGATGCCATGACTGATCAAATTCAGGCTCGAAGATGGTCTGGTGGCTGCGCTGTTTGGTGTCTCCAAGCCAGACAACAGTGCGTATTTCTGGTGCTCGCCGATACACGCCGGACGCCTGGACTTGAGTCACCTGGGCCTGTGAGCAAGTGATGCGCTGGCGTAAAAAATTCAATTTGTACCTGGCCCTGATCCGCTGGGACCGGCCCGCTGGTTGGCTGCTGCTGCTGTGGCCGACACTGGGCGCGCTGTGGGTGGCTGCAGGCGGTTTTCCGGGCTGGCAGTTGCTCAGTGTCTTTGTGCTGGGCACGTTTTTGATGCGCAGTGCCGGCTGCTGTATCAACGACGTGGCAGACCGCGAGTTTGACAAACATGTCAAGCGCACGGCCGGGCGGCCAGTGACCACCGGCGCGGTGTCGGTCAAGGAAGCACTGGCGGTGGGTGCGCTACTGGCGCTGCTGGCCTTTGCACTGGTGCTCACCACCAATGCCCTCACCATTGGCTTGTCAGGCGCGGCGCTGGCTGTGACCTTGGCCTACCCCTATGCCAAACGCTATGTGTCGATGCCGCAGGCCGTCTTGGGCCTGGCCTTTGGCATGGGTATTCCCATGGCCTTTGCCGCCGTGCGTGGTGACTTGCCACCGTTGGCCTGGCTGCTGACCTTCGGAAACCTTTGCTGGGTGCTTGCCTACGATACCGAATACGCCATGGTGGATCGTGATGATGATGTGTGCATTGGCATCAAAACATCAGCCATCACCTTGGGGCGCTTGGATGTGCCGGTGGTCATGCTGTGTTATCTGGGGTTTATCAGTCTGTGGACGCTGACCCTGGGCCCGTACGTGGCAAGTCAGCTGTTTTACCTGGCCATGCTGCTGGCTTTGGTTCAGGTGGCCTGGCATTTCACCTTGATCCGGTCGCGCACACGTGACGGCTGTTTTAAAGCTTTTCGGCTGAATCACTGGCTGGGCTTTACCGTTTTTGCCGGTATTGCCGCCAGCTATTTTTTTCGGTGATTAGTTCAGTTTGCGCCAAACTCGTCGCCGAGCTCTTTGGCACGTTCACGGGCCGCATACATGGCATCTATGAACAAGGCCCGCACGTCGTTGTCTTCCATGCTGGAGATGGCCGCAAAGGTGGTGCCACCTTTGGATGTGACACGTTGGCGTAGCACCTGGGGCGATTCGCCCGAGGTCTTTGCCAAAGCGCTGGCACCGCTAAAAGTGGCTATGGCCAGCTGCAGTGCCTGCTCACGGCTCAAGCCCATTTCGGTGCCCGCCATGGCCATGGCTTCCATAAAGTAAAACACATAGGCCGGCCCAGATCCTGACAAGGCTGTGACCACGTCGAGCTGGTCTTCGTCATCGAGCCAAAGGGATGCGCCGGTGGTTGCTATGACCTGTTCCACAAAAGCCTTGTCGTTGGCTGTGACGCTGGCGCGGGCAAACAGGCCAGTGATGCCCTGGCCAATCAAAGCCGGGGTGTTGGGCATGGCGCGCACGACGCGCTCGGTACCCAGCCAGACAGCAACGCTATCGCTACGGATGCCGGCCGCCACGCTCAAGTGCAAGCTGCCCAGGACATGCGGGGCTACGGCCAGTGCCGCCGCCTTGAAAGTTTGCGGTTTGACAGCCCAGACCACCAGCGCGGCATCCATCAAAAAAGCACCCGTTTCGGGGTGGGCGGTGATACCAAAACTGACCTGCAGCTTGTCGCGTGCCTCGGAAAAAGGCTCGACCACGTCAATCAGTTCGGTGGGGAGTCCCTGTTTGATCAGGCCACTGATGAGGGCGCTGGCCATGTTGCCTCCGCCGATGAATGCAATGCGTTTGCTCATGAGGGTTGTGCCGGCGTGAGCCTGCGTCATGGTTGTTGAAAAGCTTGAGTCTAATCAAATGTGATGACCGGTGGCTTTCAATGCTCGGGTGGCAGTACGGTTTGCCGTACCGCATGTTCCCAGCGGGCCATCAGTTCGGCGGCGCGGCTGGGGGGAAAAGTGGGCTCGAAGCGGCGTTCGACCTGCCACAGGCTGCCGAGTTCGTCGGTGCCCTGAAACACCCCGGTCGAAAGTCCTGCCAGGTAGGCTGTGCCGAGCGCCGTGGTTTCAATCACTGCCGGGCGCAGCACAGGGATGCCGAGCAAGTCTGCCTGGAATTGCATCAATAAATCGTTGACGCAGGCGCCGCCATCAACCCGTAACTCTGCGACGGCCAAGCCGCCCGCCTGTACCGCATCGCGGCTCATGGCTTGCAGCAGGGCTGCGCTTTGAAAGGCAATACTCTCCAGCGCGGCGCGGGCGATATGGGCCAGTGTGCTGCCGCGGCTCAAACCCATGATGGCACCGCGCGCGTCCGGCTTCCAGTAGGGCGCACCCAGTCCGGTAAAGGCAGGTACCACCATCACGCCACCAGCGTCAGGCACGCTTTCGGCCAGTGCCTGCACGTCAGCACTGCTGGGGATGGCATGCAAGCCGTCGCGCAGCCACTGCACCACGGCGCCGCCCACAAACACGCTGCCCTCCAGGGCAAATTCGGGTTGTACCGTGGTTTGTGCGGCGCTGGAGGTGATCAGGCCGTTGGCAGAGGTTTGAAAGTGGTGGCCGGTATGCATCAGCATGAAGCAGCCGGTGCCGTAGGTGTTTTTTACCATGCCCGGCGTAAAGCAGGCCTGACCAAACAGGGCGCTTTGCTGGTCACCCGCGACACCGCCAATCGGAATGGCAGCTCCCAGCAGGTCCGCGCTGACCTCGCCATACAGCGCGCTTGAGAGCCTGACGCCGGGCAGCAGCGCGGCCGGGATGTCGAGCGCCTGCAGCAATTCAGTGTCCCACTGGTTGCTGTGCACATTGAACAGCATGGTGCGCGAGGCGTTGCTGACATCGGTGCTGTGCACGGCGCCGTGCGTGAGCTGCCAGATCAGCCAGCTGTCGATGGTGCCAAAGGCCAGCTCGCCAGCTTCGGCTTGCTGTCGCGCGCCCGGCACCTGGTCCAGAATCCACTTGAGCTTGGTGCCTGAAAAATAGGCATCCACGAGCAAGCCCGTTTTGGCCTGAATGCTGGCAGCCAGGCCGCGTTCGCGCAGTTCAACGCAGGTGGGTTCGGCACGCCGGTCTTGCCAGACGATGGCATTGTGAATCGGCAGGCCTGTTGTTCGGTGCCAAACCACCGTGGTTTCGCGCTGGTTGGTGATGCCCAGGGCGCGCACATCGCTTGCCGCGATGCCCGCCTTGGCCAATGCCTCGCGGGCGGTGGCCAACTGGGTGCGCCAGATTTCCAGCGGATCGTGCTCAACCCAGCCGGGTTGCGGGTAGATTTGAGTGAGCTCCTGTTGCGCTTGCGCCACCACTTGGCCACGCTGGTTGAAGACAATGCTGCGGGAACTGGAGGTGCCTTGGTCAAGGGCCAGTAAATAGGTCATGGTTGCGGGTCCTGATGAAAAGAAAAGGCGCCTGGGCGAAGTATCGTTACGGACCCGGTTCAAGGCAAAGACACCTCGAAGCGCACCTGGGCCTCGGCCAGCAGCGCGGGAAACGGCTCGGGAGGTGGCGCGTCCGTGAACAGGCGGTCAATCTGCGACAGGGCGGCCACTTCGACCATCGCCGGTCGGTTGAACTTGCTGCTGTCGGCGGCGAGCCAGACCTCGCGCGCATGCTCGATGATGGCCTGGGCCACCTTGACTTCGCGATAGTCGTAGTCTCGCAACGTGCCATCGGCTTCGATGCCGGAGATGCCGATCAAGGCAATGTCAACCTTGAACTGGCGGATGAAGTCAACGGCCGCCTCACCCACGATGCCCCGGTCACGGGCACGCACCACCCCGCCGACCACGATGACCTCGCAGGCCGGGTTGCTGCTCAGGATGGCCGCCACATTGAGGTTGTTGGTGATCACCCGCAGACCGGTGTGGTGCAGCAAGGCCTTGGCAATGGCTTCGGTGGTGGTGCCAATGTTCAGAATCAGCGAGCAATCGTTGGGCACTTGACCGGCCACAGCTCGCGCGATACGCGCCTTGCCTTCGGCATTGAGACTTTCACGCTGGGGATGTGCGATGTTTTCAATAGTGGAACCAGGTACCCGTACGCCGCCATGAAATCGTGTCAGCAGGCCGGCTTCGGCCAGGCGCTGCACGTCGCGACGCACGGTTTGCAGGGTGACGCCCAGCATCTCGGACAACTGCTCCACGGTCATGGAATCCCGGGCTCGCACGACGTTGAGCAGATTGATTTGTCGAGGGTTGGCGTTCATGCGAGACAGGGCTTTCGGAGAGAGCATTAGATTGAAATACTATAAATCGAACAGAAACGAACCAATATAAGGGAAAACACTGATCAAAAAATAAACATAAAGGAATAAGATAGAAACATAAAGAAAGGAGTTTAACTAAATTCGAATCGATTTAATCATTTACGCACCCAGCCCAGTCAATCCCTTTTCCACCACTTATAAGGATTTCAGCATGAGAGTTCGTGTTTCCAAGAATGGCATGGCCGCTATCGTGGCAGCCGTCGTTGCCTTGCCGGTGTCAGTTTCCGCCGCCGACATCCGTGTGATGTGTTATCAGGATGGCAGCGAGTGTGACGTAACGGCCGAACTGGCAAAACGTTTTGAGGCTCAAAACGCCGGCATCAAGGTGATTCTTGACGTCGTCCCGTTCAAGACGATCCTGGAGCAGCTACCTGTGCAACTGGCTGCGGGACAGGGACCGGATATTGCGCGCGTCACCGACCTGGGCGGGCTGTCGAAATACTACCTGGACATCAGCCCCTACGTGAAAGACCGCAAGTACTGGGAAGCGAACTTCGGTGCCACCCTGCCCTGGCTGCGGCCCAGCGCTGGCGACAAAGGTATCTACGGCTTCATGTCGCAATTGACGATGACCGGCCCGTTCGTCAACAAGACCCTGTTTGAGCAGGCCAAGATCCCCATGCCCGGCCCCAAGGCCACTTGGGATGAGTGGGCGGACGCGGCGCGCAAGGTGGCCAAGGCCACGCAGACCCCGGCCGCCATGGCCTGGGACCGCTCTGGCCACCGCTTCGCCGGCCCGGCCATCAGTTATGGCGCCAAGATATTCGATGCCAAGGGCAACCTGGTGCTGGACGATGGCTACAAGACCGCCGTGCGCAAGTTCGTCGCCTGGCATAAGGATGGCGCTATGCTGAAGGACGTATGGGGTGGCTCGGGCGGTTCCAGCTATGCCGATACGGTAGGCGAGTTCAAGAATGGCCGCCTGGTGATGGCGCTGTCGGGCTCCTGGCAGATCAACCGCATGCAAAAGGAAATCGGCAACGCGTTCGACTGGGTCGCCGTGCCGAATCCGTGCGGTCCGGCCGCCTGCACCGGTATGCCCGGCGGCGCTGCCTGGGTGGCTTTGAAGACCACCAAGTCACCCAAGGAAGTCGGTCAGTTTCTCGACTTCATGGCCCAAGAGGCCAACGTGGCCGAGTTCGCTTCCAGGACCAATAACATCCCGGCCCACACGGGTGTGGCCAAAAAGGGCGTGACCTACCCCAGCGCCGGTCCAGCCTCGCAGGCGGCACTCGGCGTCTTCACCAGCGGCACCGCGACGCTGGCGCCCGCCGCCTATGCGTTGCAGGGCTATAAATACAACCGCGCCATCATGCTGCCCACGGTGACCCGCGTCACGCAGGCCATCGTGGGCGAGATCAGCGTGGACGAAGCCGTGACCAAGATCAGCACCGACATGGCCGAAGCGGTCAAGCAGGCAGAGAAATAGGCACACCCCCAAATCGCGCACTTCGTGTCGCTCCTCCCCCCTTGCAGGGGGCGATACCAGCGGCCTGGCAGAGCCAGTTCCGCGGTATCTCTGGAATAAGGCTGCGGCGTTGGCGGCGTCATGGGACAGTAGATCGGAGTTGGTATGTCAGTCTTCTCAGCCTTCTTAGGCTTCTTCTTCAACCTGTTCGAGCCGGTGTTCCGACTGGGCCAGAAATGGCTCGGTGCCTCGCGCATTGGCTGGCTTTTTGTCGGACCGAACCTGGTGGTGATCGGCATCTTCACCTTTCTGCCCATCGTGATCAACCTGGTCTACGCGGTGACGGGCGGCGTCAATCTGCTGCCCACGCAGCGGCCCTTCACCGGGGTGGAGAACTTCGCCACCCTGCTGGAATGCCGCGATTACACCGACCTGCAGAGCTGCCGCACCGATATCTTCTTGCGCTCGATCTTCAACACCGTCAAATTCAGCCTGATCCAGGTGGTGCTGATGCTGTTCTTCTCGCTGGTCACGGCCCTGGTGCTGAACCGCAAGATCATCGGCCGCGGTTTCTGGCGCGGGGTGTTTTTCTACCCGGTGCTGCTGTCGCCGGTGGTGGTGGCGCTGATCTGGAAATGGCTGCTGCAAAGCCAGGGCGTGTTCAACGCCGGGCTGGTCACCATGGGCGCGCAGCCGATGGAATGGCTGCTGGACCGGCACTGGGCCTTCTTTTGGGTGGTGGTGGTGTCGATCTGGGCGCACATGGGTTTCTACACCCTGATCCTGCTGGCCGGCCTGCAGGCCATTCCCAAAGACGTGTACGAGGCCGCCGAAATGGACGCCGCACCGCCCCGGCGCGTGCTCTCGCGCATCACCTTGCCGCTGCTCATGCCCAACCTCATCGTGGTGCTGGTGCTGGTGATGATCCGCGCGGTGCAGACTTTTGACGAGGTGTTCGTGCTCACCGGTGGGGGGCCGGGCTCGGCCACCACCTTCATCGTGCAATACATCTACCTGACGGGTTTTGCCGAGCAGATTCATCTGTACGGCTTGGCCGCTGCAGCTTCATTGATCCTCGCCGTCGGCCTCATGGCGCTGACCTTGGCGCAGCTGCGGCTGTCCAAAGCCGGCGAGGCTGGAAAAGTAAAGAAATAAGGACCGAGCGATGGCAAATTTCCTGACCCGTACCCGCGGCCGCGTCCATGGCAGGACCAGCCTGCACTGGACCGACTGGGTTTCTTACGCCTACCTGCTGGCCGGCCTGATCGTGATGTTCGGGCCGGTGCTCTGGCTGGTCATGTCGTCGTTCAAAACCGAAAGCGCACTGAGCCAGTTCCCGCCGAGCTTCCTGCCCTACAGCCAGAAGGAGGTGGTGGTCGCGGGCCATGACAAGCCTTTGCCGCTGTACCGGGCCAAGGACGAACAGGGCCAGACGCGCGAACTGGCGCAGGTGCGCCGCATCGGCATCGTGGCCACCATGGTGGATCCGGCCCAGCCGCAGACCGAGATCCGCGTCAACATCAAGGACCGCCAGCCGGTCAATGAACTCAAATTTGCGAGCGGCAATTACACCGAGCTGTTCGCCAAGTTCAGCTTCGGCACCTACCTGTGGAACAGCGTCTTCATCACCGTGGTGGCCACCCTCATCACCCTGCTGTTCAATTCCATGGCGGCGTTTGCGCTGTCCAAGTACCAGTTCACCGGCCAGAAGACGGTGTTCGTGCTGATCATCGCCACCTTGATGATTCCGCCCACCATCATCCTGGTGCCGGCCTTCCTGGTGATCTCCAGCATGGGCTTGCTGAACAACCTGTGGGGCGTGATCCTGCCCGCGGTGGCCACGCCCACCGGCGTGTTCCTGCTGCGCCAGTACATGCTGACCATTCCCGACGAGTTGCTGGAGGCCGCCCGCATGGACAACGCCAGCGAATGGCGCATCTACTGGCGCATCATCCTGCCGCTGGCGGCGCCGGCGATGGCGGTGCTGGCCATCTTCTCGTTCATGTGGCGCTGGAACGATTTCCTCTGGCCGCTGATCGTGCTGTCCAGGTCAGAGCACTTCACCCTGCAGCTGGCGCTCAACGCCTTCCAGGGCGAGCTCAACACACAGTGGCATTACCTGCTGGCCATGACCGTCATCACGCTGATCCCGATCACCCTGGTCTTCACCTTTTTGCAGAAGTACATCGCCACCGGCATCGCCAGCGCCGGTGTGAAGTAACTGCCTGAACCCTCGATAGGACTTTTCGTGGCTACTCTCCAACTCTCCAACGTTGTCAAAAGCTTTGACAAAATCACGGTCATCCACGGTGTGGACCTGGCCGTATCTGATGGTGAATTCGTGGTGTTTGTCGGCCCCTCGGGCTGCGGCAAGTCCACCTTGCTGCGCATCATTTCGGGGCTGGAGCCGGCCAGCAGCGGCGACATCCGCATCGACGGCAAGCGCGTCAACGAGGTCTCGGCCGCGCACCGGGGCTGCTCCATGGTGTTCCAGTCGTATGCGCTGTACCCGCACATGAGCGTGTACGACAACATGGCCTTCGGCCTGGAAAACCTGGGCGTGGCCAAGGCGCTGATCGAAACCAAGGTCAACGCCGCCGCCACTCTGCTGCAACTGACGCCGCTGCTGCAACGCAAGCCGACCCAGCTCTCGGGCGGGCAGCGCCAGCGCGTGGCCATCGGTCGCTCCATCGTGCGCGAACCCAAGCTCTTCCTGTTCGACGAGCCGCTCAGCAACCTCGACGCCGAGCTGCGCGTGTCGATGCGCGCCGAGATCCGCGACCTGCACGCCCGCCTGGGGGCGACCATGATTTACGTTACCCACGACCAGGTCGAGGCCATGACCATGGCCGACAAGATCGTGGTACTGCGCGCCGGCCGCATCGAGCAGGTGGGCTCGCCACTGGAGCTGTACAACCACCCCTGCAACCAGTTCGTGGCCGGCTTCATCGGCAGCCCACGCATGAACTTCGTGCCCGTGGCCCAAATGCCGGATGCCAAGCCTGGCACCCAGACCGTGGGCATCCGACCCGAACACGCGCAGTTGGCCGACGATGGCCCGCTGCAACTGGTGGTGTCGCAGGTCGAGCAGCTTGGCAGCACCAGCATCCTGCACGGCAAGGTCGTGCCCGATGCGCCGTTCGAGCTGATCCTGAACGGCCAGACGAGCATCCGGGGCGGCGACACCGTCAAGGTCAGCGCGCCTGCCGAGCACCTGCACTACTTCGACCAGAACGGCCTGCGCCTGTAAGCCCATCCATGCCGACGGGGTCGGTCACGGATCAATCAATCCATAGGAGAAACGAATGAAGACTTTCGGACGCGCCCGCGTATCCCGGGCGCACGAACACGGCGTCGATCTGTCGCTCGAAGGCGGCGCCGGCTTTAGCATTCAGGTGCTGGAATCCACCCTGGTTCGCGTGCGCTACCAACCGGCGACCGGCTACCGCGAGCCACGCACCTGGGCCATCGCGCCGCAAGCCGGCGAGGACGTCGCCTGGACCGGGCGCCAGCGCGACGACACCGGCGGATTCAGTCGCCCTGGGGCACAACTGATCGAGCAGCCCGGACAAGTGACCTTGCGCACCAGCGCACTTTCGGTGACGCTCAAGGAAGATCCGCTGAACCTGTCGTGGCAAGACGGCGAGGGACGCGCGCTCTTCAGCGACCGGGCGACCTCCTCGTATTTCGCGAGTCAACGCACCGGCGCCGTCCGCCACTATTTGCAGCGCGACCGCGCCGAGCGCTACTACGGCCTGGGTGACAAGACCGGGCCGCTTGACCTGCATGGCAGGCGCTTGCGCACGCTGGCGCTGGACTCTCTGGGCTACGACCCGAAAGTCGGTGATCCGCTGTACAAACACTGGCCGTTTGTGCTGACGCGTGCCCCCGGTGGCCAGTGGTGGGGCATCTATTACGACACCTTGTCGGCGTGCACCTTCGACCTGGGTTGCGAACACGACAACTACCACGACCCGTTCCGTTATGTCGAAATCGATGACGGCGACCTGGACTATTACGTCATGGTGGGGGACACTCCCGGTGACGTGATCGCACAGTTTGTGCGCCTGATCGGCGGCACCCATTTACCGCCGCGCTGGTCGCTGGGGTTTGCCCAAACGGCGATGGGGCTGACCGATGCGAGCGACGCGCAAAAGCAACTCGATGGCTTCATCACGCGCATCGAAGCCGAGGGCATCGCGTGTTCGTCCTTCCACTACGGTTCGGGCTATTCGTCGCGCGGCAAGCGCCGTTATGTGTTCACCTGGAATAGCGACAAGTTCCCTGACCCGAAGTCGCTGAACGCCCGGTTCCACGCGGCCGGCATGCATGTGGTGGCCAATCTTAAGCCCTGCCTGCTCGATGACCACCCGGCCTATGGCGAGGTGCGCGCGCAGGGCGGTTTTATCCACGACGCCCAAAGCGGGCAACCCGTGGTGGAGCAATTCTGGGACGGCGTTGGAGCCCACCTCGATTTCACCCATCCCGCGGCCGTCGCCTGGTGGCAAAAGAACCTGCAGGCGCAGGTGCTCGACTACGGCATCGATACCGGCTGGAACGACAACAACGAATACGCCATCATGGACGATGGCGCCATGTGCCACGGTTTTGGCGAAGCCATCCCCATGCACCGCGCACGCCCCCTGCATCCCTTGCTGATGACGCGGGCCACTTTTGAGGCGCAGGCCGTGCACCGTCCCGACGCCGAGGTCTTTACCGTCACGCGCGGCGGCTCGCCGGGGATCCAGCGCTACGCCCAAACCTGGACCGGCGACAACACCACCAGTTGGGAAACCATGCGCTGGAACATCCGCACGGGT
>MESQ01000008.1 GCA_001771065.1 Burkholderiales bacterium RIFOXYD12_FULL_59_19
AGGCATCGCAGAGATCAATGCATCGCCGGTAGTATTTCGTTGGAATAAGTTTGACCTCGGAGTGACTTGATATGTATTTGTTTTAATGAACGAAATACTAGAAACGGGTCAGGACGATGGCCGCGACAATTCATGGTGCACCAGCCCCCAACCCTATAATCCAGCGCTGCTTTCGCACCCAACATCCAATCGAGGCCATCATGAGCGACCACCATCACACTGCAGACCACGACGCCCACGCTGCCCCAAGCGCCAGCGGGATCAAAAAGATCACCACCATCCTGGTTTTGCTGGGTCTGCCACTGCTGGTGATTAGCTCTTTGGTGACTTACTACAAGACACAGGGTAGTGGCCAGGTGGCTGCCAGCATGTCTGAAGAAGCGGTCGCCGGGCGTATTCAAAAAGTGGGCACACTGCAGTTGGGCGAGTCCAAACGCGAACCCAAAACCGGTGAAGAGGTTTACAAGGCGCAGTGCACCACCTGCCATGCTGCCGGCGTGGTGGGCGCACCCAAGTTCGCTGACGCCGCAGCCTGGGCACCGCGCATCGCCACGGGTTTTGAGGCCCTGTTGAACTCTGCCCTCAAGGGCAAAAACAACATGGCTGCGCAGGGCGGCGGCGCTTTTGCCGACTTTGAAGTGGGTCGTGCCATCGCTTACATGGCCAATGCCGCAGGTGCCAAGTTTGAAGAACCCAAGGCACCGGAAGCCGATGAGGCCGCAGCACCGGCCGACGCGGCATCTGACGCCAAATAAGCCCAGGTTTTACGTTTTTTGCCCGGCTTGCGGGCTTTTGACAAAGCCAAACAGACCGGGCAAGTCACATTGCAAGACATCTTGCGGTTGCCACAGGCCCAGCTCCACGGCATCCAGGGCCAGGACCATGTCCTGGGTGTGCACCAGTCCCAGGCCGGCCGTTGACGCCAGGTACAAATAGCCCGCCTCATCGAGCCAGGCCTGCTGTACCTCGGTGACCCGGCCCATGTGGTCCTTGACGCCGTGGTCAGGCTGCACGCGCCAGACCAGCGGCGTGGCCTGCAGCTCCACATAGACGCGCTGCGGACCGTTCTGAAAAAACCATTGGCCTTGCGCATCAGGCACGTAGTTGCGGGCAATGAAATCAATCAGTTTCTCATGCGTCAGCAAAGAGCCCTTGCTGCCTGGCAGCCCGCTCTGGAATGCGCCCGCAGCCTGGGCCCGGTCATCGCGCAGGTACCAGTTGCCGCGCGCATCGAGCCCCAGCCAGCCGTAACAGTTGGGCACGTTGGGCCATTTGGCCATGGCTTGTCTGACGATGTCGTCCATTTTTTATCCTTTCAAGTGTGCGCCAGCAACCAGCCAGCCACGGTCTGTGGCAGCGTCTGCAAGTGGCCCGGCGGCGGCCCCGCCATAAAACCGGCATGGCCGCCATGGGCGGGTTGCCACAGGGTCACAGACGAACCCACCTCGTTTTGTCGGGGCAGGCTGCTGGCCGGCACAAACGGGTCGTTCAAGGCGTTCACCACCAGCGTCGGCAGGCGGATGTCGGCCAGACGTGGCTTGGCCGATGCGCGCTGCCAGTAGTCGCGCGTGTCTTTAAAACCGTGCAAAGGCGCGGTGAAGACATTGTCAAAGTCATACAAATCCTGCGCCGCGTGCAAGGCCTTCGCATCAAACAAACCCGGGAACTGGGCCAATTTTTGCAGCGCTTTGGGTTTCATGGTTTTCATGAACATACGGGTATAGACCTGCCGGCTCAAGCCCCGGCCAATGGCCTGGCCGCTGGCCGCCAGGTCCACCGGCGCCGAGACACTGGCCAACGCCTGCACCACGGTGGCAGCGGTACTGCCCGCCTCCTGCGCCCAACGCAACAAGGCGTTGCCGCCCAGGGACACTCCCACGGCATAGAGCGGCCCGGTGTGGCGGGCGCGTAAGAGCGCCAGCATCCAGCCTATTTCGGCAAAGTCACCCGAGTGGTAAGCGCGCGGCGCGCGGTTGATCTCGCCACTGCAGCCCCGAAAATGCGCGACCGCCAGGCCCCAGCCTTGCACCTGTACCCACTGGCCCAGCGCCAGCGCGTAGTGGCTGCCGGATGACCCTTCCAGCCCATGGAACAGCACCAGCAAGGGCGCTGTGGCGGGTCCGTCAAGCCAGTCCACATCAACAAAATCATCATCCGGTGTGGGCCAACGTTCGCGCCGGTACGGCGGTACCGCCAGGCGGCCGGAGCGGTTTTGCAGGGCGGGCCAAATGGTTTGGGCATGGCCGCCAGGCAGCCACCAGGGCGCATGGTAGTTCAATGTAAAACCGGCGCGTTCTCGGTGATGTCATGGGGCTCGCGGGCGCTGCCCGGGCCGGCATGGTGCGCCACCATACGCCAGCCTTGCGCAGTCTTGTGGTAGACATTGGTGGCAATCACCACTGCATCCATCGGGCCATCCGGGGTGAGGATTTCTATGCGTTCGCGCACACTGTGCACCGCACTGCCCAACGCTTCAATTTTGCGCACACCCTCGGGGCGCACACGGATGCTGCCGTTGTTGAACATGGCCTCAAAGGCGGAGCGGATCGCACCCAGGCCAATCATGCGCGGGCCGCCCGGGTGCACACACACCACCTCATCTTCGTCTGCCCAGCAAGCCATCAGCCGCTCCAGGTCGCCGTTTTGCAGCGACTCATAAAAAGCGGCTTCAACCTCGTCCGAGGAGCCGCTCACAAGGGCAGCAATTTTTTTGGCTTTGGTCATGGTGCGCATTTGTTCATAGGGCCTGATTTTGCCGTGCTTTCAAAATACCGCGGCCTGGCAGTCCATAACTGCCTGCTGCGGCAACTGCGAGAATCGCCCATCCTGATGGTTACCGCGGCTGATCCGCTTTTTCATGCGCTTGTTTGCTGTTGCACTCCTCATCACACTGCCCTGGCTGAATCCGTTTTCGCCAGGGCCCACCGCGGCTGTGACGTCCTTGCTGTTTGCCTGGGTCTGTGCCGCCGGCCTGCTGCTGCTGCGGACCCGCACAGGCCACGAGGCAACACGCCAGGACTGGGTGCGCATGGTGGCTGGCGCCTGGATGGCAGCCGCCGGCTTGAGTGCCATTATTGGCTTGCTGCAGTATTTTGGTGCCACCGGCTGGCTGGGCTGGTGGGTGAACCACACTGAACTGGGCTCGGCCTATGGCAACTTGCGCCAGCGCAACCAGTTTGCCAGTCTGATGAACATTGGGCTGGTGGCTGTGCTGTGGTGGCTGGTGCAGCCGCCGGCCAGGCCGTCGGATCGACCCGAAGACCGGGTTCAGGTGGCCCTGGTGCTGGCGCTGCTGCTGGGCGTCGGCAACGCGGCTTCGGCGTCGCGCACCGGTTTGTTTCAGTTACTGTTGGTGCTGGCGCTCAGCCTGTACTGGCGCCATCGCGTCCGTCTTGACGGCGCATCCACGCTGTCCTGCAAGGCGCTGCCCTGGGTGCTGCTGGCTGCCGTGCTGAGCTACGCCATGGCCAACTGGGCACTGCCGTGGCTGGCCGGGCTGGACCCCTTGAACAGCGGCGCCTGGGCGCGCTTGCGCTCGGGTGATGCGGTGTGCAGCAGCCGCGTCACGCTGTGGCGCAATGTGCTGCACCTGATTGCCCAAAAACCCTGGCTGGGCTGGGGCTGGGGCGAGCTGGACTATGCGCACTTCATCACGCTCTACCCCGGCGCGCGCTTTTGCGACATTCTGGACAACGCCCACAACCTGCCCCTGCATCTGGCGGTGGAGTTGGGCCTGCCGCTGGCTTCTGCGTTGTGCGGCGGCGCGCTGTGGCTGGTTTGGCGCGCCCAGCCCTGGCGCGAGCTTGACGCCAGCCGGCAGATGGCCTGGGATATTCTGGCGGTCATTGTGCTGCACAGCCTGCTGGAATACCCGCTCTGGTACGGCCCGTTCCAGATGGCCGCCGGCCTGTCTATCTGGCTGTTGCTGCCCGTAAGCGGCCGGGGCAACAGGACACTGGCGCCGTACCTGCAAGCCGCCAGCGCAGGCATGCTGCTGACGTTCTGCGCGCTGGCCGGCTGGCAATACCATCTGGCCAGTCAAATCTATTTACCTCCCGAACAACGCGCCGCCGCTTACCGCGACAACACCCTGGAAAAAACACGCCGGGTGCTGCTGTTCCGCGACCAGGTGCGCTTTGCCGAGCTCACCCTCACCGAACTGACGCCGGCCAATGCCCAGCAGATGAACTTGCTGGCCAAGGAGATACTGCATTTTTCGCCCGAGGCGCGTGTGGTCGAGGTCGTGATCAACAGCGCCAAGCTGCTGGGTCATGATGCGGAGGCCGACTTTTACCTGGCGCGCTTGCAGGCGGCCTTTCCGCAAGCCTATGCCGACTGGCAAAAAGCACAGCGGGGCGGTTAAGCCGTGGGCCACCATTCGTGGCCGGTGGCAAGGTGCCATTGCAGACGGTAACGACACCAGATTGAATGTCGACAGCGCGGTGATTGCGGGTGGCGAGAGTCAGCCACCAACGGCAGCTTAGTGGAACATCAATTTGATACGCAACTAACGTACAATTCATCCATGAACGCTACCTTTGTTGAGCTACCACCTTTTGAGCGCACTCGCAAAGACTACCTGGACGACGAGGCCTACAGGCTTTTGCAGCTTGAGCTGATGGAGAACCCAACAGCGGGTGATGTCATGGAGGGGACCGGCGGATTGCGCAAACTGCGTCAAGCGGATCCGCGTCGTGGCAAAGGCAAGCGTGGCGGGCTACGGGTGATTTATTACTGGTGGTCAGGAAGTGACCAGTTTTGGCTTTTCACGGTCTATGACAAAGATCAGGCTGATAATTTGACACCAGTGCAGCGAAAAGTCCTCAAACAGCTTTTGAAAAACGAGTTGAAAAACCGACACCCACAAGACGGAGAACATGATGACCCATAAGCGCGATATTTTTGCTGAACTCACAGAAGGTTTTAATGCCCTCCAATCTGAACGCGAGGGCAAGCTCACGCTACGCACCTTTAAGGTTGAAAGCAAACCAGCGCCGGTGCTGCTACCGCAAGATGTGATCCAGGTGCGTGAACAGTTGCGCTTGTCGCGCCCGGTGTTTGCGCACTACCTGCGCACCAACCCGCGAACGCTCGAAAACTGGGAGCAGGGTCGGGCCAAACCCAATGCACAGGCAGCGTTGCTGATTCGTATGGTGGCGCAGTTCCCGGACATGGTGCAGCGGCTGGCGGTTATTTAAAAACCCATTGCCATGATTTGCATTCAACACAAAACAGAAAAAATTACTTCGGCTTTGCAGCGTTTACCAGTCATAGGATTTCAGAACGTGGATGACTCTAGATGTCCAGATGCGGACGTTTGTGAGAAGTAAAGAATTCAAATCTGGCACTTAAGGAGGGCCCTCGCCGCACGCTGCCATCATGCGCGGTCGGGCATCGTGCTAGCCTCTTGGGTGCCGCAAGCCTGAGTCGAGTGATCGGACTTTACTCGAACGCCTGATCGCGCTTTCTGTGGTCCGCCGC
Organism: Burkholderiales bacterium RIFOXYD12_FULL_59_19; assembly: GCA_001771065.1. GTDB lineage: Bacteria > Pseudomonadota > Gammaproteobacteria > Burkholderiales > Burkholderiaceae_C > Rhodoferax. Next base: position 5,482 of record MESQ01000008.1, read on the forward strand.
TTCGTGGTCGCGCTGGCGGTCAACAGAGGCGGCAAAAGCTGGTGCGTGCGCGTTGGCCCAATCGGCGATCTCCGCCTTTGAATGCTGTTTGAGGGCTTCAATCAACGGCATCCGCGTTGCGAGGATATCGGCAAGCGAGCCGCTCCAACTGTTTGGACTGAAGCGCAGAAGGAAGGTATCCAAGACTCGTACGGGCTCAGGCGCAACTTCGATAAGCCGCTTGGCCGCAGACGACCATCCTTTCGCATGATCTTCATCGCCTGCGTGTGAAAATCGCATCGCCCGCGCAAGAAGCTCGTAGCGCGTTTCGGGCTTCTTTGCCGCCCACGCCATCCAGACATCATCTGGAATGTGATCAAGTGGACAGGCACGATCGATTCTGATGTCCTGAAAGATTGTCCGCTCAGCGCCTTCCTCACCGGTCGCCTGCTCGACAAACAGTGTCCTTGAGCCTTGCGAGCGATTCTCCGTGCTTGGCCGTGTCAGCCAACGCGAAGGCCACGCGTGAGTTTCCTTCCGAGAATTTCGCGATGACATGCCGACTCGGTGGTGCAATAGCCGGATAGCGGTCTTCGAGCATCTTCTCGATGAGATCGGGCGACGCGGGCTCCAGCTTGAAGACGTCAGTATTTTGGGGTTCATCATCGGTAATGTCGTATTCAACCGTGATGACGCTGAGCTGGCAGTTGGAGCTCGTAATTTTTGCAGCAAGCTGTTTATGCAGGTCGATGCCGCAGTTGTCGACGATCAGAACGACGCGGTGGTCCTGGCTGACGAGCCGCAGTAACATTTCTTGCGGAACCGGATCGGGCTCATCTGAAATGTCCGTGTAAAGAGCATCGGACCGCGCCAGTGCACCGAGTCCGATCCGATCATCGAATAGCGCCTGGATGAGGCGAGTCTTGCCAACACCAGAAAGGCCAACGAGACGGACAATGCCTTTGGGCTTGGCGAGGATGTCGCGAAGCATTGCCAGCGCCTGCTCAGCGTTCAGCCCGTCCACGTTCTTGATTGATGGCCCAACGAGCCGAGTCTGAGCGTCCAGCAAATACGGCGCGTCGACCGACCCGGGTGAACTTGACCAGTCTTCAAACGGACGCCAGCCCGAAAGGGGAAGTCCAAGTCTTTCGCGCACCCACGGGACCAGCCCCACGTGCTGGTTCACCCATGTTGCGACGCGACGGCGATCATAGAAGTCAAGCGTGAGTGAGGGGAACGACGCGAGTCCCTTGACCGCTTCTGCCATCGCTGCCTTTCGGTTCTTCAGTGACGTATCGGAAAGCGAACCTGCGGAGCTGGCGATGATGTAGGCCCCGTTGCTGGTCGCCAGCTCGACGATGCTTGGAAGAACAACACCTTCTGGAGCCATTTCTTTAAGAATCGCTCCACGCGACATGTCCTGTGCCTTGACCTGAAAACCTGTTGCCGCCTTGGGAACATAGCCCGAGATCGCCGCGCCAGCCGAGAGCGCCACCCGCACGTCGATGCCACCGTCGCTCGCATTCTGATGCCCGCCCCAAGTCACTGTGGAGGGAGAGTAACCGTGCACCCGCACTTCGCGCTCACACACGTATCCGACCAACGTCCGTAGGTCGGTGTCGTCGAGCTGGGCGATCTGATCGCCTGTAACTTCAAGAATCATCGCGCCATTTTAGGAAGTCTGTCTCACAACTCCTACGAAACGGTAAGCCAGCGTTCCCATAGTGCTATTTCCAACAATCGTTCATCGGATGCAAGGCAGGCGGATCAGCATCACTGGAATCGCTTCAGCCCCGTGCCGCGATGTTTGTGTGCGTGATACCGTTATCGTCATCCCGTTGCAACTCGAACGTCTGAGGTACCCATCATTGAAGAACTGTTCGTTCCAATGTCCGCAATGGGTCGAAAGCAAAAGACAGCCAAAAACCCATGGCGAAAATTCGATTTTGCCGGTTGCCGACCTGTAAATTTTGAAATGTCAGGCGTGAACCTAATCCTCTCGTTTGACGGCCACACTATTGACGGGGACGTTGGCGTGCAGAATTTTGCCCATACTTACCCGCGGCTCGACCGAGTATCCAAGTGACTTGTAAAACGCTGAAGTCGCTTCGTTGGTTACAAGCAATTGGAGATTTATCTTCATGCAGCCGACCTCTGTCAGAGCTTCTTCAGCGCAGCGTACAAGCTTGCGTCCCAAGCCCGAGCATCGTTGATCTGGATGAACGGCAACCGCATAAAGCCACCCACGATGCCCGTCATAGCCAGCCATGACCGTGCCTACGATGCGCCCCTCTTTCGAGGCTACGAAGAACATGCCGTCATTGGTGGCAGTTTTCTTGGAGATAGCCAGAGAGGGTTCGTTGTGAGCTGCTTCGTAGCCAAAGACAGTTCGCCAAAGTTCTATAACTTGTCCACGATCAGTTGAGTCGTCGTATCCGCGAATCGCCACCATCATTGTTCCTTGAGCAGTCAAACAGATATTTATGTGAATTGGTAGCGGTCATGGTATCAAACCAAGTCTTCCGGATGAAGGTCGGCAACGGGTCTTTATGCAAATCTCTGCATAAACAGGCACCCGTAAAGCAGCAGAAAGCATCATTCAGTCGGTGCAGGAAGCCAGCTACCTGGTGGCGCGCTTGCCCCCCGTATCACCGCAATTTTGGCAAACGACTGGTCAAAAGTCCCAAGCTGTATTTTTTGGCGCGACAACGTCGGGCGAAGGTGTTTTGGCGTCCTGACAGGCGCTACCATCCAGACTGATCGCGCATCTATTTCAACAAGCCAAGGAGCCAAGTCATGTCCCAATCCTGGAAATTCGAAACCAAATCTGTTCATTCAGGTTACAGCCCGGACCCCACCACCAAATCGGTGGCGGTACCGATTTACCAGACCGTGGCCTATGCCTTTGACAGCGCCCAGCATGGTGCCGACTTGTTTGACCTGAAGGTGCCGGGCAACATCTACACCCGCATCATGAACCCGACCAATGACGTGCTGGAGCAGCGCGTGGCTGCGCTTGAAGGCGGTATTGCCGGGCTGGCACTGGCATCGGGTTCTGCGGCGGTGACCTATTCGATCCAGACCATCGCCGAAGTGGGCGACAACATTGTGGCCAGCAGCGCGCTTTATGGCGGCACGTACAACCTGTTTGCCCACACCTTTCCGCTCTCGGGCATTGAGGTGCGCTTTGCCGACCCCAGCGATCTGGCCAGCCTGGAAGCCCTGATTGATGACAAGACCAAAGCGGTGTTCATCGAATCCATCAGCAACCCGCAGGGCCGGGTAACCGACATTGCGGCAATAGCCGCCGTTGCGCACGGCAAAGGCGTACCGCTGATTGTCGACAACACGGTGGCCACGCCGTATCTGCTGCGCCCGATCGAGCACGGTGCCGACATCGTGGTGCAGTCGCTCACCAAGTACCTGGGTGGCCACGGCAACAGCATTGGTGGCGCCATCATCGACTCCGGCAAGTTCCCCTGGGTTGAACACAAGGCCAAATTCAAGCGCCTCAACGAGCCTGACCCCAGCTACCACGGCGTGGTCTATACCGAAGCCCTGGGTGCTGCCGCTTACATTGGCCGCGCCCGCGTGGTGCCGCTGCGCAATACCGGCGCGGCACTGTCGCCGTTCAACGCGTTTCTGATTTTGCAGGGCATTGAGACGCTGGCGCTGCGCATGGACCGCATCAACGACAACACGCTCAAGGTGGTGCAATATTTGGAATCCCATCCGAAGGTGGCCTGGGTCAGCTACGCGGGCTTGCCCAGCCATCCGGACTATGCCCTGGCGCAGAAGTACCTGGGCGGCAAGGCTTCTGGCCTGTTCACTTTTGGTGTCAAGTCTGAACCTGGTCAGGGCCGGGTGGCCGGTGCCGCCTTTCTGGATGCCCTGCAATTGTTCACACGCCTGGTCAACATCGGCGACGCCAAGTCGCTGGCCACTCACCCGGCCTCCACCACGCACCGCCAGCTGTCGCCGGCGGAGCTGGCCAAAGCCGGTATTTCTGAAGACGCGGTGCGCCTGTCGATTGGTATTGAGCACATTGACGACCTGCTATCCGACCTGGCCCAAGCCCTGGCCGCCGTTTAAACCGCCGCGACCAGGTAAGCACCATGAACGATCGAATCAACGAGTTGCTGGCGCAGATAGCTGCGCTGGAAGCCGACCTGAAAGAGGCCGTTCATGCACAAGAAAGCCGGATGTTTTTCCAGATCAAGGGCAAAAGGGTCGAGTTCGAGGGCTCGATCAAGGCGGCCCACCGAAAACTTAAAACCAACTTTTTCCGCTGGCTGGTGACCAACCGCCCGCAAAACCTGATCACCGGCCCCATCATCTACAGCATGATCGTGCCGCTCATGCTGCTGGACCTGTGCGTGAGTTTTTTCCAGTGGAGCTGTTTCCCAATTTACGGCATCACCAAAGTGCGCCGCAGCGACTACCTGGTGTATGACCGTGCCCAGCTGCAATACCTTAATTTCATCGAGAAGTTTCACTGCTTCTACTGTGAATACGGCAACGGGCTGATGGGCTACATGCGCGAAATTTTGGCGCGCACCGAGGCCTATTTTTGCCCGATCAAACACGCCCACAAAATCCTGGGCACCCATGGCCACTACAACCGGTTTCTGGACTACGGCGACGCAACCGACTACGAGGCCCGGCTGGAAGCGTTTCGCAAAGCCCTGGGCAAACTGAAATAAACGAAAACCTTGCGGGTCAGACCACTCGCGCACCGGCGCACCTCTGACCCCAACGAATCTGAGACTTTGCGGGTCAGACCACTCGCGCAGCGACGTGCTCTGACCCCAACTGATTAAGACGCGCGGCGGTTCAGCAGCGCATACAGCACAATGGCGCCAAAGGTGGCGGTACCGATGCCACCCAGCGCAAAATCACCAAACTTGAGGGTGAAGTCACCGGTGCCCAAAATGAGGGTGATGGCGGCCACAATCAGGTTCTTGTTGTCAGAAAAGTCCACCTTGTTCTCAACCCAAATGCGCGCACCGGCCACTGCAATCAGGCCAAACACCACAATGCTGACGCCACCCATCACCGGCAGCGGAATGGTCTGGATGACGGCGCCGAACTTGGGGCTGAACCCCAGCACCACAGCCAGCAGGGCGGCTACCAGGAACATGGCGGTCGAATAAATCTTGGTCGCCGCCATGACGCCAATGTTTTCGGCGTAAGTGGTCACACCGGTGCCACCGGCGCTGCCGCTGACCATGGTGGCCACGCCGTCGCCAATGAAGGCACGGCCCATGTAGACGTCGAGGTTCTTGCCAGTCATGGCGGTCACGGCCTTGATATGGCCCAGGTTTTCAGCCACCAGGATGATGGCCACCGGCGCAATCATCAACATCGCCTTGGCGTCAAACACCGGGGCGGTAAAGCCGGGCATGCCAAACCAGGCCGCATTGAACAGGCTGCTCAGGTCCATCGGCTTGCCCAGGCCCAGACCATTGGTCAGCACGGCATAGATCAGGCTGGCCACCAGCAGACCGACCAGAATCAGCAGGCGCTGCACCATGCCGCGGGTGAACACGGCCACCAGCGCCACGCAGACAAAAGTGGCGGCCTGCATCCAACTGTCAAAGTTGCTGGCCGCCATGTTCTTGATCGGCACACTGGCCAGGTTCAGGCCAATCACGGCCACCACCGAGCCGGTCACGACCGGG
>MESQ01000009.1 GCA_001771065.1 Burkholderiales bacterium RIFOXYD12_FULL_59_19
GCCAGCATCCACTCATGCGCCGGGTCGTTCTTGAACACCCAGAAGCGGTTCGGGCCGGCCATCACGTTCAGGTAATACAGGTCATAGCCGAGCGGCGCCACCACCGGGTGGTAACCGCGCGGCACCATCACCACGTCGTGGTTTTCCACGGCACATGACCTCGACCACCAGTAGGTGGCCGCCAGTCGTGGCATGATCTGACCATTCGGTTGACGCATCACGCAAGGACTCTTCAATGAACGCACGCATCGCCCCATCACTTCTGAACCCCACCCAAGCCCTGACCCAGGTCAGCCAGGCCTGGGACGCTGATCTGGTCAAGCAGCTCACCCACTACATCGCCATTCCGGCCAAGTCGCCCATGTTCGATGCCGACTGGGCGCAGCATGGCCTGATCGACACGGTGGTGCAGAACGCCTTTGAGTGGGTGCAGGCGCAAAACGTGGCCGGCCTGACGCTGGAGATCATTCGCCTGCCCGGGCGCACGCCGGTGCTGTTTTTTGAAGTGTCGGCCTCCACCGGCAACAGCAACCAGGCGGTGTCAAGCCAGACTGTGCTGATGTACGGGCACCTTGACAAACAACCCGAATTCACCGGCTGGCGCGCTGACCTGGGCCCGTGGACACCCAAGTATGAGGACGGCAAGCTTTATGGCCGCGGCGGTGCTGATGATGGTTATGCCATTTATGCGGCCATCACCGCCATCCAGGCGCTCAAAACCCAGCAGACTGCGCACCCGCGCATCGTCGGCCTGGTGGAAACCTGCGAAGAAAGCGGCTCCTACGACTTGTTGCCCTACATCGACACGCTGCGCAAGCGCCTGGGTGATGTGGGTCTGGTGATTTGTCTGGACTCGGGCGCCGGCAATTACGACCAGTTGTGGATGACCAACAGCCTGCGCGGCATGGCCAGCGGTACGCTCAAGGTCGAGGTGCTGACCGAGGGCGTGCATTCGGGCGACGCCAGCGGCCTGGTGCCGTCAAGCTTTCGCATCTTGCGCCATCTGCTGGACCGGCTGGAAGACAGCGCCAGTGGCCGCTTGCTGCCTGCCAGCTTTCATTGCGAAGTGCCCGCCGACCGCCTGAGCCAGGCCAAAGCCACGGCGGCTATTCTGGGCGAAGAACTTTATAAGCGCTTCCCCTGGGCGCATGCCGATTGCAGCGGCAGCAGCCAGACCATGTTGCCCACCACCAGCGACCCGCTGCAAGCCTTGCTGGCGCGCACCTGGACACCCACCTTGAGCGTGACCGGTGCCGACGGCCTGCCCGAACTCAAGAACGCCGGCAACGTGCTGCGCCCTTACACTGCCTTCAAGCTCAGCCTGCGCCTGCCGCCGTTGATTGACGCAGCCAGCGCCGTGGCCGAGCTCAAGACCCTGCTGGAAGACAACGCCCCCTATCAGGCCAAAGTGACGTTTGAAGGTGGCGCCGGCGCCACTGGCTGGAACGCGCCCGGCACCGCGCCCTGGTTCGAGCAGGCGTTGAACGCGGCCTCAAAAGACTATTTTGGCGCACCCTGCGGCTACATTGGCCAGGGCGGCACCATTCCCCTCATGAACATGCTGTCCACCGGCTTTCCCAAAGCGCAGATGATGGTCTGCGGCGTGCTTGGCCCCAAGAGCAACGCCCATGGCCCCAATGAATTCCTGCATGTGCCCTATGCCAAAAAGCTCACCGCCGCCGTGGCGCAGGTGATTGCGGCGGCGGCCCTGGTCGACTGAAGTCGACAATTCATCATTGTTTCAGCGCGGCGCCAGGATCGTCATGGTGATGCGCGACGCGCAAGTCATTTCACCGGCGTCGTTGACCATGTCGATCTGCCAGACCTGGGTGCTGCGGCCAATGTGCACCGGGCGGGTGGTGCCGGTGACCCAGCCGCTGGTGGCGCTGCGCAGGTGGTTGGCGTTGATGTCGAGCCCCACGGCACGATAACCCGCAGGACAGGCACAGTTGGCGGCCACCGACCCCAGCGTTTCGGCCAGTACCACACTGACACCACCGTGCAGCAGGCCAAAGGGTTGCTTGGTGCGTGCATCCACCGGCACCCGGGCGCGGATGAAATCGTCGCCCACTTCCAGAAACTCAATCCCCAAATGACTGACCGCTGTGTCCAGGCTGGTACGGGTCAGTTCGGCCACCGAAACCGGCTGTTGCCACACGCGCATACACCACTCCAAAAAACAAACAAGCCTGCACTATAGCCAGTGCCAGCCCTGCGCCTGCGGCTACCATGCAGGCCTGTATTAAAAGCCCCAGGAGCATACGAATGATTGATGGATTGATTGCCGGGCGCTTGATCGGCGACCCGGAGCGGCGCCAGGGCAAGGGTGACAGCACTTACGTGGTGGCGAGGGTGCGCGCGCAGAGCAGCGAGAACGAGCACCTGATGGTCAACCTGATCGCCTTTGATGACTTGCCCTGCACCGTTTTGCTGGCGTTGCGTGACGGTGACTCGGTGGCTGCCGCCGGTTCATTGAACCCCAAGGTCTGGACCGACAAGCAGGGCAACACCAAGCCCGCGTTGGACCTGGTGGCGCACCGGGTGGTGAGCACCGCGTCCTGAACCGGACACAAACATGCGTCTCTGCAAGCGGCGAAGATCCACGCAAGTCAACGCTGATGTGCAGGCCACATGTCCCCTCTTGAAAATCTGGCCGATCATCGACCTGCTGTGCTTCAGGTCGGTGGCCTGTGTTTTTCCTATCCGCAGCGCCTGTTTTTGTGTGGGTCAGAAACGTCGGCACTATTGCTGGCCGCGCCTGCCCAATCCGCGTTCATCACTCGATTGCGACCAGCCGCCTTGGCCTGGTACAGCGCGGTGTCGGCGCTCTTGGTCCAGGCCTCGACCGATTGTCCGGCCTGATACTGGGCAATACCAATACTGACAGTCACCCTGAGGCCAGGTAGCAACTCGGCCGTTTCGATGCGGGCGCGGAGATCCTCCGCGACCACGATCGCGCGGCGCATGTCGGTTTGTTCCAGCAGCATCAGAAACTCCTCACCGCCAAAACGGTACAAGCGGTCGCCGACGCGGATGCGTGCGCTGGTGATCGCGACGAATTCCTGCAGGACCAGATCGCCCTGCCCATGCCCGTAGGTGTCGTTGATCTCCTTGAAGTGATCGATATCGATCATCAGAGCCGAGGCTGTGACCGAATGCCGTTTAGCCTTGATCACCAGCACCGAGAGTTCCTGGTCCATGCAGCGGCGGTTGGAACAACCCGTCAGCGGATCGGTCAGCGCCTGCTTGGCAAGCGTCTGATGCAGGCTGGAGATCACGCTCAGCACGATATTGATCAGGATCGCGACCAACAGCAGGGACACCAAATGCCGGGACGCCAGCGCGACATCGATGTAGCGCCAGGTCAGCCAGGGGAAGTAGATGAGCAATGCCGCGCTGAAAGCGATGGCGGCGCGACGCACGAGTATGAAGTAGGTGAACACCATCAAGGGATAGCTCCACAGGGCGCCGACAACTCCCTGCTTGATGGACACCGCAGTGAGTGCCGCAACAACGGTAAGCAGCACCAGTATCGGCGGTATCGGAGAGCGACGCCCGCGCCACGCGGCATAGCCATTGGCGGCAGTGGCGGCCTGGAGCAGGATGATCCCCACCGCGACCAGATGACGGCCCTGCAAGAAGTTGTTGATGGTGAACGGCGTCAACAACACCAAAGTAGCCACACCCATGGACTGCATGATCCTGTCCCGGTACGGCCCCAGCGAATCGTTGTCGACCATGACAACGTCGCGCATCCAACGCTTCCAGTTCCGGACTTCTTCTATTAACACTGCATCACTCCAACGCTACTTTGCCATCGCGCCATTACCGCTTGGCGTGGCCGGTGTCACGTTGCGATGGACTCAGGATACGCCTCTCAGCCTGTTGCGGCGGCAACAGATAGACGGATAGCAAGTTCAATCACACGACGCCCAGTTTCGCACCTTGGAACAGCCCGTGATCCGCGGGTAAACCCGCGAACTGCCAACTTGTCACCAATTGACGCGCTGATGCCGTACTTTTCTCGGCGTGTTTGGCAAACGTTCACCTCTAGGATCGGCGCATTGGCGCGGTGGCTCTTGATCCCGTTTATGGTGTTTACGTCTTCAACTACACATCCGAGTTCCGGGCTACCGGCATCGAGCCAGCTTTTCTCAACCCTGCAGGAACTGGCTGATTGCTTTGCCATAGGCACAGCAAAGTCTGTCATTTCCACGGTACGAGACGCCATCAAGGCGTGGCCGGACTTTGCCGGGCACGCCGGACTGTCCAAAACTTTGATGGAAGCCATTCAAAAGCAGCATCTGCTGCGCTGAAGTTTGCCGTGCAGATGGCCTGTTAAGCCAGCTTGCGCTGGCGTGCCAGTGTCATGGCGGTATCTTCAATCATGTCTTCCTGGCCACCCACCATGCCGCGGCGGCCCATCTCGACCAAAATGTCGCGGGCGCTGACGCCATATTTCTTCTCGGCCCGTTTGGCAAACAGCAAGAAACTGCCATAGACACCGGCATAACCCAGCGTCAAGGCGTCGCGGTCAATTCGGATCGGGAAGTCCATGATCGGCACCACCAGGTCTTCGGCCACGTCCTGGATTTTGTACACGTCCACACCGGTGGCCACCCCCATCAAGTCGAGTACCGACACCAGCACTTCCATCGGCGTGTTACCGGCCCCGGCACCCAGGCCAGCGGCCGCCGCGTCAATGCGGGTGGCACCGACTTCCATCGCGGCGATCGAGTTGGCCACGCCCATGGCCAGGTTGTGGTGGCCGTGGAAACCGAGTTCGGTCTCGGGCTTGAGGGCGGCGCGCACTGCGCTCAGGCGGGCCTTGACGCCGTGGGGCAACAAATGACCGGCTGAGTCGGTGACATAGATGCAGTTGGCCCCATAGCCTTCCATCAGTTTGGCCTGGCTCACCAGCTTTTCCGGGCTGGCCATGTGCGCCATCATCAAAAAACCCACGGTGTCGAGTCCCAGCGCACGTGCCTTGGTGATGTGCTGCTCACTTACATCGGCTTCGGTGCAATGGGTGGCGACACGGATGGTGGCTACGCCCAGGTCTTTGGCCATCAGCAGGTGGTCGACGGTGCCAATGCCGGGAATCAGCAGGGCTGACACTTTGGCGTGTTTCATCAGCGGGATGACCGCGCCCAGGTAGTCTTCGTCGGTATGGGCCGGAAAGCCATAGTTGACCGAGGAGCCGCCCAGGCCGTCGCCGTGGGTCACTTCGATCAGCGGGATGCCGGCCTCATCGAGCCCGCAGGCGATGCTTTTCATCTGCTCCAGCGTCATCAGGTGGCGCTTGGGGTGCATGCCGTCACGCAGGGTCATGTCATGCAGGGTGATTTTTCTAGTGTGTGTCATGGTGTTCTCCTTGAGGTTCAAGCCTGCGTGGCTTTGAGCGTGAGCCGCCCGGCGATGATTTCTTCGGCAAACATTTCTGCCGTGCGCGCGGCAGCGGCGGTCATGATGTCGAGGTTGCCGGCGTACTTGGGCAGGTAGTCACCCAGGCCCTCGACTTCCAGGAAGACAGACACACGCTTGCCGTCAAACACCGGGCCGTTAACCAGCTTGTAGCCGGGCACATATTTCTGCACCCCTTTGATCATGGCGTGGATCGATTCGGTGATCCTGGCTTGATCAGGCTCGGTTTCGGTCAGGCAGTGCACGGTGTCGCGCATGATGAGCGGCGGCTCGGCCGGGTTCAAAATGATGATGGCCTTGCCTTTTTTGGCGCCACCGACCTTCTCCACCGCGCTGGCGGTAGTGCGGGTGAATTCGTCGATGTTCTTGCGCGTTCCCGGACCGGCCGACTTGCTGGCCACGGTGGCCACAATTTCGCCGTAGGCCACGGGCTGCACGCGACTGATGGCGGCCACCATGGGAATAGTGGCCTGACCACCACAGGTGACCATGTTGACGTTCATTTCGCTCAAAAGGCCCCCACGCTCCCCCGCTGCGCGTGGTCCGCTGCCCCCCAAGGGGGTTGGGCTGCCTTGGGAGCGGCCCGGCGGCAGCCCGCCCACATGTTCGATCAAATTGACCGGCGGCACACAAAACGGGCCGATGGCGGCCGGGGTTAGGTCGATCATCAGCGCACCCAGCGCGTTGACCTTGCGGCTGTTGTCGGCGTGTACGTAGGCGCTGGTGGCGTCAAAGACAATTTGCACACCGTCAGCCAGCATGTGGGGCACCAGGCCGTCAACACCGTCTGAGGTGGTTTTGATGCCCATCTCGCGGGCGCGCTTGAGGCCGTCGGATTCGGGGTCGATGCCGACCATCCAGACGGGTTCGAGCACCGCACTGCGCTGCAGCTTGGCCAGCAGGTCGGTACCGATGTTGCCGGGGCCGATCAGGGCGCATTTGATTTTTTGAGACATGGTTTGTCCTGTTGATTAAATTGGCCAAGGAGGTTTCTGGTTTGACCAGAAGTAGAAGTCGGGTCAGTTTTCCCTGATTCCGTGCTTCAAATTTTAGTTACCCAGATCAAATTTTGTCAATTATTAAAAAGCACTTTCAACATGTGCAAATTAAAGCAGAAAATCGCAGTAACCGGGTCACGTGATCGCCGGATTGGCATCCGGGCCACGGCGTCATGTCTGGCAGGACACAATGGCCCTTAGATATTCATGCCCAGCTCGGCGCTGATTTTTGCGGCCACACCTTTGACCACAGGAATCAAGGTCTGCATGCGTTCGGTGTCCATGTACTCCAGCATGCTGGAGACGCTGATGGCGGCCACAATTTTGCGGCTGCCATCCCGCACCGGCGCGGCCACGCAGCGAATGGACTGGGCGTCCTCGCCCAGGTCAAACGAATAACCGCCTTGTGCATAAGCACGCATCAATGCCAGCCATTGCGCCGGCGTCATTTTTTCCTGTAACAAGGCCTCGCTTCTGTGATGCAGCGCAACCCATTCGTCTTCGCACCAGTCCAGGATCAGCGCCTTGCCCACGCCCGTGGACATCAGGGGTTTGCGGCCACCGATGCGCGAACTTATTTCTACCGACCGCTGGCTTGAAATCTTGTCCAGATAGATCACTGAATCCCCGTCAATGCGCGCCAGATGCACGGTGTCCAGGGTGTCCCGTGCCAGTTGTTCCAGAAAAGGATGGGCGACGCGTGTCAGCGTGGTTTGATGGAAAGCCTGAAAGCCGAGTTCGAGGACTTTTCGGCCCAGCGCGTAGCCTTTGGCGCCGTCAGGTTTCAGGTAATGGCGTTGCAGCAGCACCGAGACGATGCGGTGGGCCGTGCTGTAGGTGATGCCGGTCTTTTGGGCAATGTCGGAAATACTGAGCGCCTGGTTTGACACGGCTTCAATCACGTCCAGGCCGCGCAGCAAGGTCTGGCTGGTCAAGGCCTTTTTGGCATCTTCTTTTTCTGTGCTGTTTGTCAATCTGACACCTCTGGATCACCTGGTTTTGGGGTCACCCGTGTCGGACGATGCTACTTCGACCCGCGTGAGAGCCAGATTCTATGAGCAGGCACGTCAGGGGCTTTGTGAGGTTCTTTGTAGGGTCGTTTGTAGGGTCAACTTCAGTCGACCTGGCGGACTGAAGTCCGCCCTACAACGCCCTACAGGTAAGTCCGCCCTAGTACAACGTCAACGCAGCGTGGCTGTGTCATATCATTTGGGCAGCGCCCACTTCTCACATTTCACACACCATGTTCAGCTACCTCACCGTGCCCGTTACTGCCTTTGCACAAAATTGTTCTCTGGTCTGGTGTGACCAGACGCTTGAAGCGGCAGTCATCGACCCGGGTGGCGACCTCGATCAGCTGCTTGACGCAGTGGATCGGCTGGGTTTGAAACTGGGGCAAATCTGGCTCACCCATGCTCACATTGACCACGCCGGGGCTGCCGGTGAACTGGCCGAACGGCTGGGCCTGCCCATCGTCGGCCCGCATCCGGCCGACCAGTTCTGGATCGACGGCCTGCCCGAGCAAAGCAAAATGTTTGGTTTTCCGCCGGCCCAAGCGTTCACCCCGACGCGATGGCTCAAGGACGGTGACACCGTGACCGTGGGCCAATGCACACTGGCGGTGCGGCATTGCCCGGGCCACACGCCAGGTCATGTGGTGTTTTATTCAAGAGAAGCGAAGCGAGCGTTTGTTGGCGATGTGTTATTTGCCGGCTCGATTGGCCGCACCGATTTTCCGCAAGGCGACCATGACACCCTGATCGCCAGCATCAAACAACGCCTGTGGCCGATGGGCGACGACACGGTGTTTATTCCTGGCCATGGTCCCGAGAGCACGTTCGGCCGCGAGCGGCGCAGTAACCCCTATGTGGCAAATTAGCTACTTTGCGGGTCAGACCACTCGCGTAGCGACGTGCTCTGACCCCAACTGACTAGGTGCAACTGACTTATTTGCCAAAGATCATGTCGGGCAGGAACAGCGTGATTTGCGGAATGTAGGTGACCAGGACCAGGAACACCAGCAGCACCATCAACCACGGCAGCGCGGCCCGTGTGACCTGCACCAGGTTCATGCCGGTCACGCCACTCGTCACAAACAGGTTCAGCCCCACCGGTGGCGTCACCATGCCAATCTCCATGTTGACCACCATGATGATGCCCAGGTGAATCGGGTCAATACCAAGCTGGGTCGCAATGGGGAAGAAGATCGGCGCCAGAATCAAAATGATGCCGGTGGGCTCCATGAAGTTGCCCGCTACCAACAAGATGATGTTGACCACCAGCAAAAACATCCATGGCGTCATGCCCATGCCGACAATCTGCTCGGCAATGGTTTGCGGAATACGCTCGGTGGTGAGTACGTGGGCAAACAGCAGGGCATTGGCCACAATGAACATCAGCATCACGGTGGTGCGGCCGGCTTCCAGAAACACGTGCGGTATTTGTTTGGCCGACAGATCACGGTAAATGAATACCGCCACCACCAGCGCATACACCGCCGACACCGCCGCCGCCTCGGTGGGTGTGAATATGCCGCCATAAATACCACCCATGATGATGACCAGCAGCGCCAGCCCCCACATGGAGTCTTTGAAGGCACGCAATACTTCAGGCACGCTGGCCTTGGGCGGCGGCTTGATCTTGAGTTTGCCGGCACGCCACCAGACCGCCACCATCAGCATCAGCCCCAACAGCAGACCCGGGACAACACCCGCCATGAACATGCGCCCCACCGACACCTCGGTCACGGCGGCATACACCACCATCACGATCGACGGCGGTATCAAGATGCCCAGCGTGCCCGCGTTGCAGATGACACCGGCGGCGAACTCTTTTGGGTAGCCGTTCTTGACCATGCCGGCAATCACGATCGAGCCAATGGCCACCACCGTGGCCGGACTCGAACCCGACACCGCCGCAAACAGCATACACGCCAGAATGGACGCAATGGCCAGCCCGCCGCGCAAATGGCCCACGGCAGCAATGGCAAACACCACCATGCGTTTGGCCACACCGCCAGTGCTCATCAAGGCGCCGGCCAGCACAAAGAACGGGATCGACATCAGCGTGTAGTGTTCGCTGGTCTCAAACATCTTGATCGACATCGACGCCAATGAGTCTTGCGAGAAGAAAAAGATGGTCAGCAGGCTAGAGAGCCCCAGGCTCACGGCAATCGGCATGCCGATGGCCATGCAGAAAAACAGCGCTGCAAAAAGCACTAAGGTATTCATGTTGGGGCCTCTTCAGATTTGAGTCGCATGGCTTCGGCGGCTTCGTCAGCGAGATGCAGGCTGTCGGTTTTGCCGGTGATCAGGCCGATCAAAATTTGCACAAAACGCCAACCGGTGAGCAAAAACCCAATGGGCATGATGATCAGCACCTGCCAGCGCTCGATTGGCATGTCTTCAAACTCAATGCCGACTTCTTGCATTTTCATCACATACGTGCTGGCACCGACAAGCACAAAACCCACGTACAACAGGCTCAACAGCACGGCCAGAATCGACACATTGCGCCGCGCGGTGTGCCCCATCATCTTCACCAGCGCATCCACCCCGATGTGTGAACCCACACGCACCCCGTAAGAAATGCCGACAAAGATCATGAAGGCAAAAAACACGGTGGTGAGCTCAAGCGCCCACGAAAAACCGCTGTTGAACACATAACGCATCACAACCTGCAAAAAGGTCAGGGCGGTCATGGCTGCCAGCATCAGCCCAATGATCCACTCTTCCAGGTGATCCAGAATTTTCATGAAATACCCCAAAAAAACCCCGGACTGGCCGGGGTGTTGGTGTCAGGTGAAGACGGCGTTTTACTTGTTGGCCTTGAGAGCCGCGTCGATCAGGTCTTTGCCGATGTCGCCTTCAAACTTGGACCACACCGGTTTCATGGCGGCGCGCCATGCTGCGGTCTGCTCTTTGTTCATGGGCAATACTTTGGCCTTGTTGTCGTCGACTACTTTTTTGCGGAAGGCCATGTCTTCGTCAAACGCCACTTTGTTGCCGAATTTGATGGATTCGGTCATGGCCTCAGTCAGCCCCTTCTGGATGTCGGGCGGCAGGCCGGCCCACCATTTGGCGTTGCCAATCACCATGTAGTCAAGCACGCCGTGGTTGCTGTCCATGATGTACTTTTGCACTTCGTGGAATTTTTTGCTGTAGATGTTGGACCAGGGGTTTTCGGTGCCGTCCACCACGCCGGTTTGTAATGCCTGGTAGACCTCGGCAAAGGCCAGTTTTTGCGGGTTGCCACCGACGGCATTGAACTGGGCTTCGAGCACGTCAGACGGCTGAATACGGAACTTGAGGCCCTTGGCATCCGACGGCATGCCCAAAGGTTTGTTGGCCGAGAGTTGTTTCATGCCGTTGTGCAAAAAGCCGAAACCCTTGATGCCTTTTTTCTCCATGGAGTTCAGCAAGCCCTGACCTGCTGGGCTGGCCTGGAAGCGGTCCACCGCGTGAATGTCGTCAAACAGGAAGGGCAAATCAAAAATTTGGATCTGTTTGGTGTATTTGCCAAACTTGGCCAATGACGGGGCCAGAATTTGCACGTCGCCCAGCAACAGCGCTTCCATTTCTTTGCCGTCGCCAAACAGCTGGCTGTTGGGGAACACCTGAATTTCAACTTTGCCAGCCAGTTTCTTTTCGGCCAACTCCTTGAACTTCAAGGCGGCCTGGCCCTTGGGGGTGACGTCTGCCACCACGTGGCTGTACTTGATGATGAGCGGGGCAGCGTGTGCGCCCAAACCAAAAGCCAACAAAACGCCAGCAGCAACCAGTTTCAATTTCATAAGGGTCTCCTCGGGTAGTTAAATGTCTTGAACGACGAGCGAACTGTAAATACCTCCGCATGATGCGACAACTGTGGCGTTCAACAGCTAGGGTTTACCCTGAATTCTGGTTCAGGCCTGGCGCAAGGCCTGTTCCATATCTTTCATCCAACGCGGACCAATGCGGCTTGCCAGTTGTTGTTGCACGGGCTGCACGGCTTGGCGCAGCCGCGTGCGCTGGCCCTTGGTGAGGTTGTGAATGCGCGTGGTACCCGCCAGGCGCAAGGCGTGCAAGGCCTGGTCGTTCTGGGTGTCGGCAATCTGGTTGGCAAAGGCCAGTGATTCCTGCAGCGCCTGGTTGATCAGGCTGCGGTCATCAGGCTGCAGGTGTTGCCAGAATCGCTGGTTGGTCACCACCGCATAACCCAGGTAGCCGTGGTTGGTCAGGCTCAGGTCGGTCTGGACTTCGTGCATGGCCTGCGTCCAGAAGTTGGACACCGGGTTTTCGGTGCCATCGACCACGCCGGCAGCCAAAGCGCGGCGGGTTTCACTGAACGCCAGCGTGACCGGGCGCGCGCCCAGTGCCCGCATTTGTGCCGCGATGACACGGGAGGCCTGCACGCGCATGCGCAAATTCATGAAATCCGCGGGCTCCAGCAGCGGCCTGTTGGCGCTCATTTGCTTGAAGCCGTTGTCAAAAAATCCCAGGCCCACCAGGCCCTGGCGCGGCAAGCCCTGCAACAGTTTTTTCCCCAGCGGTCCCAGCGTGATGCGGCGCACCGCGCTCAAGTCGTCAAACAAAAACGGCAGGTCAAAGAGCTCGAACTCGGGCAAGCCAATGCGGCCAAATTTGGACAGCGAGGGCGCCACCAGGTCCACTGCGCCCAACTGCAGCGCCTGCATTTCGTCGTGGTCGCCATACAACTGCGCGTTGGGAAAAATTTGCACCCCAATGCGCCCGCCACTGCGCTGTTCAACCAGCACCTTAAAACGGTTGGCCGCCAGGCCCTTGGGGGTTTCCTCTGCCACCACATGCGAGAAGCGTAGCGTGATATCAGGCTTTGGCGTGGCGCCAGTGACGCCGGGCAGGGCCGCGCTGCCTGCCAGAGTGGCAAGCCAGGTTCGGCGACTGATGGAGGCAGACCAGGCAGGGGTGTTCACGGGATGTGATTATGCGGGTGTAGTCCCTGGTTCGGCTGTTGCGCTTGGTTTGTCGACAGTGGCCTGTGCTGGGTCAGGCACCGCGTTGTTATGCAGGTGCAGCGTCTGGGTCGGGAAGGCAAACTCAATGCCGTGCTCGGCAAAGCTGCGTACCAGCTGCAGGTTGATGGCCTGCTGTACATCCATGAACACGTTGTAGTCGGGTTTGCGCACGTAGTAAACAGCTTCGAAGTCAAGCGAAAAGGCGCCAAAGCTCTTGAAGTGGGCGCGGTCAAAACGGGCATCGGCTTGCCCTGCCACAGCTTGCTCGATGAGCCTGGGAATGTGTTCAAGCTTGTCGGCGGGTGTGTCGTAGGTGACGCCAATGGCAAACAAGGCCCGGCGCTCGTCCATGCGCTTGTAGTTGCGGATGCGGCTTTGCAGCAGGTCGTTGTTGGATAGCACAATTTGCTCGCCGCCCAGGCTGCGAATGCGCGTGGTCTTCAGGCCCACATGCTCCACGGTGCCCATCTCTTCGCCCAGAATGATGAAGTCGCCAATGACAAAAGGCTTGTCAATGGCAATGGTCAGTGAGGCAAACAGGTCACCCAGTATGTTCTGCGCCGCCAGGGCGATGGCAATGCCGCCAATGCCCAGGCTCGCCACCAGGGCCGTGACGTTGATGCCCAGGTTGTCCAGCATCGACAGCAGCACCAGCACCCAAATCACCACCCGGCCCAAAAAAGACAGCAGTGACAGCGTCATGGCACGTGCGCCTTCGTCCTCTTTCTCGCCTTGCGAGAAGTGGTTACGCAGCCAAAAAGTCAGCCCGCGCGAGGCCCAGAAACCCAGCTGCAGGATCAGGGCGATGATGAAGATGCGGTCGACCCATTTTTCCAGTGACCCTGTCAGGGTCAAAAACTGGCTGCCCAGGTACAGACCAATGGCGGCTGTCAGCAGGATGCGGGTGGCTGACAGCACGTCGATGAGGAAGTCGTCAATGACGGTTTCGGTGCTTTGGGCGACCCGCTCAAGGCGGTGCAACAGCAGGCGCCGTGCCGTTTGCAACAGCAAGATGAAGGCGGCCGCTGTCAGCAAGGCATAGGCCCAGTCGTTGAGGGTATTGTTGTCGATGAGTTGTC
>MESQ01000010.1 GCA_001771065.1 Burkholderiales bacterium RIFOXYD12_FULL_59_19
GGGCAGGTGGTGAACTGGTACAGCACCAGGCTCTGGCACTGTTGGTTAACCTGAAGTTCTTCCTAAATCTCCCCTGTTTCTGACGAAATCCCCTTTGAAATCAAGGTGTTAGTTTTTTCTTGTGCTCCAAATATGTAGACATGTAAAAATTTGCTTTTTTCAAGCAATATGATATATAGTGTAGACATGCACATAAATATTATCCCAAATCGTGGATCGTCCCCCACCGTTTTGCTGCGCGAGTCCTACCGTGATGGCTCCAAGGTTTGCAAGCGCACGTTGGCCAATCTCTCGGCTTTGTCAGCGGCTCAAGTACAGATGATTCGTGCCACTTTGCGTGGCGATGTTTTGCAGCCAATCAGTAAGACCTTTGAGATCACCGCATCTCGCGCCCACGGTCATGTGCAAGCCGTGTCCTTGGCCATGCAGCGTTTGGGTTTTGCCTCCTTGCTGGCCTCCAAGGCCTGCCCTGAGCGCGACCTGGTGGGCGCCATGGTGGCCTCGCGCATCGTCTGCCCCGCCACCAAACTGGCCACCACGCGCCTGTGGCACACCAGCACCCTGGGCGAGGACTTCGGCGTGCAGGGCGCCACCGAGGACGATCTGTACGCCGCCATGGACTGGCTGCTCGCGGGTCAGGACCGCATTCAAAAGAAATTGGCGGCGCGCCACCTCAAAGAGGACGCTCTGGTGCTCTATGACCTCTCGTCGAGCTACTTCGAGGGCTCGCACTGCCCTTTGGCCAAGCTGGGCTACAGCCGCGACGGCAAGCGTGGCACCCTGCAGGTCAACTACGGACTGCTCACCGATGATCGGGGCTGCCCGGTGGCGATCTCCGTGCATGAGGGAAATGCCTCGGACAGCACGACATTCATGCCTCAGGTGACACGCTTGCGCGAGGAATTTGGCATCAAGCGCATGGTCATGGTGGGCGACCGGGGCATGATCTCGCAAAAGGCCATCGATGAGATGAGCAAAGATGCCGATGTAGCCTGGATCACGGCACTGCGCAGTAGCGCCATTCGCACGCTGGTGGAGAAAAAGTATTTGCAACTGGGCTTGTTCGATGAGCGCAACTTGCTGGAGATCAGCTCACCGGACTTTCCCGGTGAGCGCTTGGTGGCATGCCGCAATACGGAGTTGGCCAAGATGCGGGGACATACCCGCGCCGATTTGTTGTTGGCCACACAGAAGAATCTGGAAAAGATCAAAGCCAGAGTTGATGCGGCCAAGCTGGCGGGCGAGGACAAGATCGGCGTGGCCGTGGGCAAGGTGGTCAATCAGTACAAGGTGGCCAAACATTTTGAGTTGACCATCACCGATAACTCGTTCACATTTACGCGCCTGGCTGACAGCATCGCCGCCGAGGCGGCCTTGGACGGGCTGTACATCATTCGCACATCTGTCAAGGCCGCGCGCATGGACGCGCCTACCTGCGTGCGCACCTACAAGTCGTTGGCGCAGGTGGAGCGGGCATTTCGCTCGATCAAGACGATGGACTTGAAGGTGCGCCCGATTCATCACCACCTGGACGGCCGGGTGCGTGCGCACATCTTCTTGTGCATGTTGGCCTACTACGTGGAGTGGCACATGCGCCAGGCTTGGCGTGAGTTGATGTTCGCCGATGAGGATCAGGCAGCCAAGATCAATCGTGACCCGGTGGCACCTGCCACGCGCTCTGATGAGGCGATGAAGAAGGTGCTCAGCCTCACCTTGGATGATGGCTCGCCGGTCCACAGCTTCCAGACCTTGATGGCCGAGCTGCAGGCTATTGTGCGCAATACCTGTCGCACGCCAGGTGGTGCGGTGGATGCCCCCACTTTCGAGATCATCACAACGTTCAACCCCAAACAAAAACGTGCCCTTGACTTGATCAATCAGATCACGCCGTAGACAGAGCACGGAACCGAAATTACTACGGGTTTCATTGGGGAAACTCGGTTTTTTTTGGGGGGAACTTCAGACTAATCTTTTGGCCGGAAACTGATCTCCAGAGGTGAGGGTACCCGGCCATCGGTGTCGCGCGGCAAGACAGCGGTTTTGTCAATGGCTCGCAGCACCGCCTCATCCCAGGCTGCAAC
>MESQ01000011.1 GCA_001771065.1 Burkholderiales bacterium RIFOXYD12_FULL_59_19
GTCTCTGTGCACTGTGTCACGCCACAAGACACGGCAATGATCTCGGTGGCGACGCCTTTTTCTCGCAAACGCACGGCTTCTTCGATGGCGATTTCGTCAAACGGGTTCATGCTCATTTTGACGTTGGCGGTGTCTACACCCGTGTTGTCCGACTTCACGCGGACCTTCACGTTGTAGTCCACCACACGCTTGACTGCGACCAGGACTTTCATAACTGTCTCTTTCCAGATGGTTAAAAATTAGGCAAAAACGCATCGTACCGATGTCAATTTGATTGACGTGCACGTCAACTCGGGCATTCTATGCGGCCGCAACGACCAGCATGACCGCTGCAACAACATTCTTCACAATTTTCAAAAAAAGAACGACCGTGCTTTTATTATACGCACCGCACCATCATGCGGCTGAAACGACCCGCTGGTGAATGACGCGCTGCGGGTAGGGAATCTCAATGTGATGTTCGCGCAGCAGCCGCAAGATGTCCAGATTGATCAAGGAACGCAGATTGTCGCTGCCGTTTTCGGGGTCACCTATCCAGTAACCCAGCCTGAATTCCAGGCCATCTGCGCCAAAGGCCAGTAAAACCACCGAAGGGCCAGGATCCGCCAGCACCCGTTCCTGCGCGGCAGCCGCCTGCATCAGCAAACGCGACACCAGGTCGACATCGCTGTCATACGCGACCGACACATTGGTGGACTGCCAGACCTTGGGGTCAGCCAGAGACAGGTTTTCAACCCGGCTGGTAATCAGCATCTCGTTGGGCACAATGGATTCACGGCCGCTGAGCGAGCGGATCACGGTGTAGCGCGCATTGATTTCGGTGATGACGCCGCTGAAATTGTCAACCTGTACACTGTCGCCAATACGCATGCTGCGCTCGGCCAGAATGACAAAACCCGACACGTAATTGGCGGCCAGCTTTTGCAGGCCAAAACCAATACCCACGCCAATCGCACCGCCCAGTACCGACAGCGCCGTCAGGTCAATGCCAACGGCAGACAAGGCCAGCAACAGGCCGACAAACATCAGCAGCGCCCGGGCGGCATTGCTAAAGGCCTTGCGCAGACTCAACTCACCGCCCGTCGCCTTGCGCAGCAACCTGGCCTCGATGGCAGACGAAATCCACAAGCTGATGATCAGCACCAGGCCGGCCGTCAGGGTGCCTTCAATGATCTTGCGCACCGACAACTGGGCGCCCCCTACCGCCCAGCTGATCTGGTCCAGCTCGTCCATCACCAGCGGCAACAAGCCGCTGACCCAGAGCACCATAGCCAACCAGGCAATCCAGGAAATACTGCGCTCCAGCAAACGAATCAAGGGCGTGTCATTAAACGCCGCCTGCAACACCTTGACGCCAAGCCGGATCACCAACAGCGAGATCAGCACCGGAATGGCCAGCTTGAACAGCGCCAATGGCATGCTCATGACCAGCAGCTTGCGCGCGGCATAGGCCAGACACAGCAGCAGGGCTGGAAAAAGCACACCATCAACAATGCGGCGCCCGAACATGATGGAATTGAGCTCGCGCTCCACAAAAGCTTTGGACACCAGACGTGCCAGCAGCCAGGCCAACACGCCACAAGCCAGCAGGGCGCCCAACTCGATCAGCACGCTGGTCTGGCTCAAGGCCGCCAGCCAGCCCTCCAGGTCGGCAATCGCAGGTTCAGACATCCGCCAGCACCCGGATATGTGCCTCGACGCTGCGCGACAGCGCACTCATCACATAACCGCCTTCCAGGCAACTCACAATGCGGCCCTTGGCATGGCGCCGCGCCACGTCCATGATGCGACTGGTGATCCAGGCGTAGTCCTGCTCGACCAGCCCGAGTTGCCCCATGTCGTCTTCACGGTGCGCGTCAAAACCGGCGCTGATAAAGATCATCTCAGGCTGAAATGCTTCGAGCCGGGGGATCCAGGCGACTTCGATCATGTCACGAATCTCCATGCCCTTGGTATAGGCCGGCACCGGCAGGTTGACCAGGTTTTTGGCACTGGAATGCACCCAGTCCATCGGGTAAAACGGATGTTGGTAGAAACTCACCATCAAGATGCGGTCGTCACCGGCCACG
The DNA here is from genome assembly GCA_001771065.1 of Burkholderiales bacterium RIFOXYD12_FULL_59_19. Lineage (GTDB taxonomy): Bacteria > Pseudomonadota > Gammaproteobacteria > Burkholderiales > Burkholderiaceae_C > Rhodoferax. The sequence goes on from MESQ01000011.1 coordinate 2,070, forward strand.
ATGTCTTCGGTGCCGTTGCCGTGATGCACGTCAAAGTCAACAATAGCGACACGTTGCAGGTTATGACGCTCCAGCGCGTACTTGGCGGCAATCGCCACGTTGTTGAAAAAGCAAAAACCCCCCGCCTTGCTGCGACAGGCATGGTGACCTGGCGGGCGCACCGCACAAAAGGCGGTTTTCATTTCGCCAGCCAGCACCGCATCGGTGGCGTCAATGGCCGCGCCGGCGGCATTGAGCGCAGCCTCCCAAGTATGGATATTGATGCTGGTGTCGGGGTCAATCTGCAGTTGATCGTGGCCACCCGCTGCAATTTGCTCCTTGAGTTCGGCGTTCAAACCGCGGATGGCAGCCACGTACATGCGGTCGTGCGCCAGCTCAATGTCTGACACCGCAGCCGCCGTGGCTTCGCGCCGGACCAACGCCACGTCCAGGCCTGAAATAAGCAGGCGATCATCAATGGCATCAAGCCGCTCCGGGCACTCGGGGTGGCCCGGCATCATTTCGTGTTTGCGGCAACTTGGGTGAGTAAAGTATCCGGTCATCGTCATTTGAGACTGTCTCCTCGCTAAATTTTTGATATGGTGCAGCCCATGGACATACAACTCAAACTTAAATCTCTGGTAGATCAGCTTAACACGGTCATTGTGGGTAAATTTGATCAAACTCAAGATTGCGTGGCTTGCCTGCTGGCCGGCGGCCACCTGCTGATCGAAGACGTGCCGGGGGTTGGAAAAACCACCCTCGCCCATGCCCTGGCACGCACCTTTGGCCTGCAGTTTTCGCGGGTGCAATTTACCTCGGACCTGATGCCCAGTGATTTATCAGGTGTATCGGTGTATGACCGCGGCCTGGAACAGTTCATCTTTCACCCCGGCCCGCTGTTTGCCCAGGTACTGCTGGCCGATGAGATCAACCGTGCCAGCCCCAAAACCCAAAGCGCCCTGCTGGAGGCCATGGAAGAAAAGCAGGTCACGATCGAAGGCGAAACGCGGCCACTGCCGGTGCCATTTTTTGTCATCGCCACGCAAAACCCGCACGACCAACTGGGCACCTACCTGCTGCCCGAGTCGCAGCTGGACCGGTTTCTGATGCGCATCTCGCTGGGTTACCCGGACCGCGGGGCCGAGCGCGAGCTGCTCATGGGGCACGACCGCCGCTCGTTGGTAGAAGCCTTGCCAAGCCTGCTGACCCAGGACGAATTGCAGGCCTTGCAGGCACAGGTGCAAGCGGTACACGCCGCCGAGCCGCTGCTGGACTACGTACAAGACCTGATCCAGGCCACCCGCAGTGGCCACTGGTTTGTGCAGGGTTTGAGTCCGCGCGCCGGTATGGCGGTGCTGCGCGCGGGCAAAGCCCGCGCCTTGCTAAGCGGACGCAGTTATGTGGCGCCCGACGATGTGCGGGCCATCCTGCCGCAAACCATTGCCCATCGCCTGGTGCCGCTGAGCCAGGCCGGACGCGGTGCCCTGGAGCAGGTGCGCGCCATGATGGAAGCGGTGCCACTGCCTTGAACACCCTGCCGAACCCCTGGCGTCATCCGCTGGCCCATCTTCAGGCAAGAATGGCGCGCTGGTGGCAGAACCGTTTGCCGCTCACTGATCGTGTCACCCTGAACCAGCGCAACGTGTACATCCTGCCCACCCGGGCGGGTTTGATGCTGGGCGTGACGCTGCTGGTGCTGCTGGTAGCGTCCATCAACTACCAGCTCAACCTGGGTTATTTGCTGACTTTTTTGCTGGCTGGCAGCGCCCTGGTGAGTATGCATATCGGGCACGGCAGCCTGCGCGGCCTGAGCATGAGCCTGATCGCGCCAGAGGCTCTTTATTTGGGCGCCCCCGCCATTTTCAGCGTCCATTTGCACAACACCCGCAAACGTACGCGTTACGGCATTGGCCTGGCGGTGCTGGGCGCGCAGCAGTGGGCCTGGACCGATGTGGCGGGCCAGGCCAGTGCCGTGGTCAACCTGGCTTTTATGCCACCACAGCGGGGTTTGCACCGGCTCCCCTGCTTGACGGCCGAGACGCGTTTTCCGCTTGGGACCTTTCGGGTCTGGACCCTGTGGCGACCAGCGGCCCAGGTGCTGGTGTATCCGACACCTGAAGTGCCGTCGGCGCCACTGCCACAGGGCCAGGCCCACGAAGGCAGCGCCCACGCCATCGCCACAGCCATTCAGGGCGAACCCGATGGCCTGCGCGTCTACCGCCGTGGCGATGCCCTGAAAACCATCGTCTGGAAAAAGGCTGCCAAAACCGGCGAACTGGTCAGCCGCGACAGCCAGACACTGCAACAGCAAACGCTGTGGCTGGACCAGCACCACACCGCCCTGAACCAGCCCGAGGCCCAGCTCAGCCGCTTGTGTGCCTGGGTGCTGCAAGCTGAAAAATTGGGCCTGATCTACGGACTGCGCCTGAAGCAGCAAGAAATTTCTCCGGCCAACGGCGCCGCACACCAACAGCGCTGCCTGCAGGCCCTGGCCCTGGCGTGAGGTCACCATGCAACTGCCCAACTTGAGCCACCTGCCGCGCGACAGCCGCGACACCCTGTTTTTGCTGGCCGTCATCGCCTGGGTGGTGGCGCCATTGACCCAACAAGTGCCGCTGTGGTGCAGCCTGGTCACGGCCGCCGTGATGGCTTGGCGTGCGGTATTGGCCTGGCGCAACCAGACCCTGCCGTCGCGGTGGTGGCTGCTGGGCTTGCTGGCCCTGTGCCTGGGCGCCACCCTGATCACCTTCAAAACCATCCTGGGACGCGACGCCGGCGTGACCCTGGTGGTGGTGCTGCTGGCGCTCAAGACCCTGGAACTGCGCGCCCGCCGTGATGCTTTTGCCGTCTTTTTCCTGGGTTTCTTTTTATTGCTGACCAATTTCTTTTACTCGCAGTCGCTGCTCACGGCGGCGGCCATGCTGGTGGCCTTGCTGGGCTTGCTGACCGCACTGGTCAACGCCCACATGCCGGTGGGCACACCACCGCTATGGCAAGCGGCACGCCTGGCCGGCGGCATGGCGCTGCTGGGAGCGCCCATCATGGTGCTGCTGTTTGTGCTGTTTCCAAGAATGTCACCGCTGTGGGGGCTGCCCAGTGATGCCATGGCCGGGCGCAGCGGCTTGTCGGCCAACATGACGGTGGGCAATATTGCCAGCCTGGCGCTGGACGGCAGTGTGGCCATGCGGGTGCGCTTTGAGGGCAATGCGCCAGCGCAGTCATCGCTGTACTTTCGCGGCCCGGTACTCTCCAGCTTTGATGGCCGCACCTGGCGCGCGCGGCAATCTGCTCTGCCCCGTGCCTCGCGCTTGCAAGCCGAGCTGCAGGTGCAGGGACCAGTCAGCCGTTACCAGGTCACGCTGGAGCCCAACAAACTGCCCTGGCTGCTGGTACTCGACGCCACGCCGCAAGCCCCTGTGCTGGTCGGAAAACGCGCGTTCATGACGCGTGAGCTGCAATGGGTGCTGGACCAACCAGTCACGGAGTTGCTGCGTTATGACGTCGAGAGTTACCCCAACTTTCGGCACGGCCCGCTTGACGCCCAACCCGGCCTGCAAGAGTACCTGGCGCTGCCAGCCGGTTTTAACCCGCGCACCCTGCAACTGGCCGCCGAACTGCAAGGCGCACCCGGTGCCAACACCTCCAGCAACGCACAATGGGTGGCGCTGGTGATGCAGCGTCTGCGCAGCGGCGGCTACAGCTACTCGCTGGAGCCGGGCCAGTATGGCCAGCACAGTGCCGACGAATTCTGGTTTGACCGCAAGGTGGGTTTTTGCGAACATATTGCGTCAAGCTTTGTGATCCTGATGCGTGCCTTGAACGTGCCGGCACGCATCGTCACCGGTTACCAGGGCGGCGAAAAAAACATGGTCGACGATTTCTGGACCATTCGCCAAAGTGATGCCCACGCCTGGGCCGAAGTCTGGATTAACGGCCAGGGTTGGCAGCGGGTCGACCCCACCTCGGCCGTTGCCCCCGGGCGCACCGGCACACTGGAACGCCTGACCGCGCCACGCGGTGTGATTGCCACGGCCATTTTGGGCAACGTGAGCCCTGAGCTGGCACTCAGCATGCGCGCCGCCTGGGACGCCGTCAACAACCGCTGGAATCAATGGGTGCTCAATTACACCCAGGTCAAACAGCTTGAACTGCTCAAAAACATCGGCTTCGAAGAGCCCAACTGGCAAGACCTGATTTATGTGTTGTGCGCCATCGTGGTGCTGACCAGTTTGGGGGCTGCCCTCTGGAGCGCCTGGGAGCGCCATCAGCAAGACCCGTGGTTGCGCCTGCTGCAACGTGCGGCCCTCCAGTTGCAAAAATCGGGGGTGGCGCTGGCCGCCAACAGCACCCCGCGGCAGATCGCCCTGCAGTTGCGGGCCAGCACAGCGCCCGCATCAAACCAACCACAGCCTGCGGTCAAACCCTGGACCGACTGGCTGATCAGGCTGGAGGCGCTGCGTTATGCGGCGCCAAACCCTGCCCATCCCGGCAGCATCAAACAGCGGCTCGCTGCACTGCACCGCGAACTCAAACAACTGCATTGGCCCAAGTGAAATCACCCCTATATGCTGCGCAACGGCCGATTGGCGGGCGCCTGACGACTCTTTTTTTGATGCTTGCCTGCGCTTTGCCCATGGCCGCCATGGCGGCGAAACACGTTAAAAAGCAGGCCAAAACCAGCATCAGCCCCGCAGCTGTACCGGGCCCCAGTTATGCCCTACGACTCGACGCCTTGCAAGCGGCCGACGACATGGCGTTGCGCCGTGACCTCGACCCGGTCTGGGTGCGCCAGACCCTTGGCCAGGCCCGCTATGTGGCGGCCATTGCCAAAGCCGTTACCCCGCCAGCGGTGGGGGTAGCCAAAAACTGGCAGCTGTACCGCAGTCGTTTTGTCGAACCGCTGCGTATTCGCGCCGGTGTGGCATTCTGGCAAAACCACAGCGACACGCTACGCCGGGCCGAGCTTGAAACCGGCGTGCCAGCGGCCATCATTGTGGGCGTCCTAGGTGTAGAAACCATTTATGGCCAGCACATGGGCAATTTCCGGGTGCTGGATGCGCTGGCCACGCTGGCCTTTGACTTTCCGGCAAGCCACCCGCGCGCGGTGCAACGAAGCGCTTATTTCATGACCGAACTGGAACAGTTTTTAAGCTGGACCAAACGCAGCGGACACGATCCACTGGTCCTCAAGGGCAGCTATGCCGGTGCCATGGGCTGGCCCCAGTTCATGCCCTCAAGCTGGCACAAGTACGCCATTGATTTTGATGGTGACAGCGTGGTGGATTTGTACGGCAGCCCGGCCGATGCCATTGGTTCTGTGGCCAACTATTTCAAGTCCTTCCGTTGGCAACCGGGTCTGCCCACCCATTTTCCGGTCACCCTGGAGGCGCAAAAACTGGACATGACAGCGCTCATGGCGCCCGACATCCTGCCCACTTTCAGTGTCGACAGTTTCCAGGCCAAAGGCGCCCTGCTGAGCGGAGAGGCGCTGCAGCACAGCGGCAAACTGGCGCTGATCGAGTTACAAATGGGCGACGCACCCCCGGTGTATGTGGCGGGCACCGACAATTTTTACGCCATCACCCGCTACAACTGGAGCAGCTACTACGCCATGGCAGTGATCGAACTGGGACAAGCCGTGGCACAAGCCATGGCACCCTGACCCGCTCAGGCTGGCACCGGCACCAGAAAGTCCCGGCTGATGTGGGCGCCCAAGTCGTTGACGCGGTCCAGAAACTGGGTCAGGTAGGCGTGCAGACCCGTGGCCAGAATTTCGTCAATACGGCCATATTGCAACTCGGCGCGCAGCTTGCCAGCGCGGCGCTGGGTTTCACTCGACTGGTCGTTGGCCACCATGCGTAAATTACCCACCACCTCGTTCAAACTGGCGTGTAATGAGCGCGGCATGTCGGGGCGCAAAATCAACAATTCAGCCACTCGCTCGGGCCGGATCACGTCCCGGTAGACCTTGCGGTAAACCTCAAAACCGCTGACGCTGCGCAAAATTGCGCTCCAGTGGTAGAAGTCGTACTCCAGGTCTTTGCCATTGGCGGTGCCATAAAAGTCGCTCTCGACCGCGTGAAACTTCACATCGACCAGGCGGGCCGTGTTGTCGGCGCGCTCCAGAAAGGTGCCCAAACGCATGAAGTGCAGCGCTTCGTCCATCAACATGGTGCCCACCGTGACGCCGCGTGACAGGTGCGAGCGGAACTTGACCCACTCAAAAAACTGCGACGGGTCGGCTTCAAAGTCGCCCTGCTTGATCATGCGCTTGACTTCCAGCCAGGTCTGGTTCTGGGTTTCCCAGACCTCGGTGGTGAGTGTGCCACGCACGGCACGCGCATTCTCTCGCGCCGCGCTCAGGCACGACACAATGCTGGAGGGGTTGCGCTCGTCCTTGACCATGAAGTCCATCACCTCCTTGGCCCGGATCACGTCATGTTTTTCCTTGTAGGCAGGCAGCAACTCGCTGATGGACAACAGCCCCTGCCAGCCCGCCTGCGCGACCGCTTCAGATTGCGGCAACAGCGAGGTCTGGTAATTCACATCGAGCAGCCGTGCCGTATTCTCAGCGCGCTCGGTGTAGCGGTTCATCCAGAAAAGGTGGTCGGCGGTTCTTGAAAGCATTTCTATTCTCCGGTATCTGACTAACTATCTAAGTTCCTGTTTCCTGGTTCCCGGATTGCGTTGCACTTCATCCGGGCTACGGCTAGGACTGAGTCTGCGACTGCGCAGCCTGCACGGGCGAGGCTTCGTCCTCCAGAATCCAGGTGTCTTTGGTGCCGCCGCCCTGCGACGAATTGACCACCAGCGAGCCCTCCTTGAGCGCCACGCGTGTCAGACCGCCCGGCACCATTTGTACGGTCTTGCCCGACAACACATAGGGCCGCAGGTCAATGTGGCGCGGGGCAATACCACTTTCCACAAACGTCGGGCAGCTCGACAAGCTCAGGGTAGGCTGGGCGATGTAGCCGCTCGGGTTGGCCAGCACCGCCTTCTTGAAGTCTTCGACCTCGGCCTTGGTGGCGGCGGGGCCGACCAGCATGCCGTAACCGCCTGCACCGTGCACTTCCTTGACCACCAGGTCTTTCATGTTGGCAATCACATAGGACAACTCGTCCTTGTTGCGACACATGTAGGTGGGCACGTTGTTCAGGATGGGTTTTTCACCCAAGTAAAACTCGATCATTTTGGGCACATAGGGGTAGATCGACTTGTCGTCCGCCACACCGGTGCCAACACCGTTGCAGATGTTGATGTGACCCGCCTTGTAGACGTCCAGTAGGCCGGCACAGCCCAGGGTGGATGCGGGTCGGAACACATTGGGGTCAAGAAAGTCGTCGTCAACGCGGCGGTAGATCACATCCACACGCTGCGGGCCACGGGTGGTGCGCATGTAGCAAAAGTTGTCTTTAACAAACAAATCCTGCCCTTCGACCAGTTCAATGCCCATTTGCTGCGCCAGAAACGCGTGTTCAAAATAGGCGCTGTTGTACATGCCCGGCGTGAGCACCACCACGGTGGGCTCGGCCGTGGTGGCCGGACTGCTTTGGCGCAGGGTTTCCAGCAACAGGTCCGGGTAATGGGCAATGGGAGCCACGCGATGGGCACTGAACAGGTCGGGAAACAGCCGCATCATCATCTTGCGGTCTTCCAGCATGTAGCTCACCCCGCTTGGCACGCGCAGGTTGTCTTCAAGCACGTAGTATTCGCCGTTACCCTTGGCATCTGGCGCGCGCACGATGTCGATGCCTGAAATTTGCGAATACACGTTGTTGGGCAGGTCCACACCCATCATTTGCGGGCGGAACTGGGCGTTTTGCTCGATTTGCTCACGCGGAATCAAGCCCGCCTTGAGGATCTCCTGGTCATGGTAAATGTCGTGCAAAAACCGGTTCAGGGCGGTCACACGCTGCTCCAGGCCATGCTCCATGTCGCGCCATTCGTGGGCCGGGATGATACGGGGGATCAGGTCGAAGGGGATCAGCCGTTCGGTGCCCGCACCTTCCTCGTCTTTTTCACCATAAACCGCAAAAGTGATGCCAACACGGCGAAAGATCATTTCGGCCTCTTCACGCCGCTTGGCCATCATATTGCCCGGCTGACGCGCCAGCCACTCGTCGTATATTCTGTAATGGTCCCGAATTTTTGCCCCGTGCGTGAAAAACTCATAGGGCAACTGGGTATACATCTCGTCGAATTTCTGCATCATTTTTACTCCTGCACTGTACTTAGCAAACTTTAGGCCACTTGTTACCTTGCGGGACAGATCTTTAGCTCTGTCCTCAACTGACTAAACCTTGCGGGACAGATCTTTAGCTCTGTCCTCAACTGACTAAACCTTGCGGGACAGATCTTTGGCTCTGTCCTCAACTGACTGGAACATGGTGCCAATAGCGTTTTTGTACCTCACGGGCACACTGCACTTTATCGGGTTCCCATGACTGCCAGCTTGCTGCACCACAATGAGGCGTATCAAAGATGTTGACACCATGCGCAGCGTAGCGCACCAAAACGGGGCTGGCCGGATGGCCAAAGCGGTTTCTGTAGCCCGCTTGCAAGATCGCAAAACGGGGTTGCACGGCCGCAAGAAAAGCGGTCGTACTCGATGTTTTACTGCCGTGGTGCGGCACCAGCAACACATCGGCACGCAAACGCCCCGACGGATAATTGGGCAGGCTTGCACCGGCCTCGGCTCTGGCCACCAATTGGCCCTCTTGCGCCTGCTCAATGTCACCCACCAACAGCGCCGCGTGTGCCCCGTTGGAAATACGCAGGGAGCAACTGATGGCGTTGGTTTTGCGAACGTCACCGTAGTCCGTGGCCAACGGGTGCAGCACTTCAAAGTCAACGCCATCCCACTGCCAACGTTGCCCGGCCTCACAACGGCTGGCCGGCCAAAGCGCCAGCAAAGCATGCCCTGGTTCAAGCGCAGCCAGCAATTTGGCTTGCGGCTGCGCCGCAAACACCGTCCTGGCGCCGCCGGTGTGGTCGGTGTCACGGTGGCTCAGCACCAGCATGTCCAGGCGCACCCCGAGCGAACGCATCAGCGGTACCAGCACCCGGTGGCCGGCATCACTTTCACGGCTGTACGCCGGACCCGCGTCATAAAGCAAGGCGTGGTGGGCGGTACGCACCAGCACGGCGTTGCCCTGCCCGATGTCGGCGCCCAGCAGGGAAAATTCATTGACGGCAATCACCGGAGCCTGCCAAAACAACACCGGCAGCAGCAGCGGCACACCCCCCAAGCGCAGCGGCCAGGGCAGCCGAAGCGCCAGCACCAGGCCACCCAACACACCGGCCACACCCGCCCACCACGGCGCTTGCGCCAGGCTCACGCTGGCCCATGGCCACTGCGCCAAGCCGTGCAACAGCTGCGCCAACATCCCTATGGCCCCGGCGGCCAGATCCCACAGTGGGTGCAGCAATACACCCAGCATGGCCAGCGGCGTCACCACCAGCGTGACCCACGGAATCGCCAGCGCGTTGGCCAACAGTCCCACCAGAGAAACCTGGCCAAACAGCAACAAACTCAAAGGTGTCAGCGCCAGGGTGATCACCCACTGCTCGCGCAGCAAGGCCAGCAAACGCGCCCGAATACCGATGCTGCTGGCCGGTGCCAGACCGGCATCGGTGGCGAACAGCACACCCACCGCCACAAAACTCAACCAGAAGCCGGCCTGCAGCAGCGCCCAGGGGTCCAACAGCACCACCACCGCACAAGCCAGCAACCAGACCTGTGGCCAGGGCCAGCGCAAACCCAGCAGTCGCAAGCTGCCCACCGTGGCAAGCATCAGCACGGTGCGCTGCGCCGGCACCCCCCAGCCGCTGAACAGGGCATAGGCCGTGGCCAGTGCCATGCCACCCAGCAACGCCGCTGTAGGTGCAGGCCAGCACAAACACAGCCGGGCAGAGCGCCGCCACAACCAGCCCAGCGCCAGCGCCGAGGCCCAGGCAAACATGGTGATGTGTAAACCCGAAATACTCATCAGGTGCGCCACCCCGGTGGCCCGAAACACATCCCAGTCGGCGCGGTCGATGGCAGCCTGGTCGCCGACCACCAGCGCGGCAATCAGGCCAGCCGACGGCGACTCGGCGAGCCGCAACAAAATCTGGTCGCGCACCTGGCCGCGCGCCCATTGCACCGGGTGCTGCCAGGTGAATTCCAGGCGCTCGGGCGGTGGGTCCCTGGGGCCGGCACGGACATAACCGGTGGCCTGTACACCCTGCTCCCACTGCCATAACTCATGGTCAAAACCATGCGGGTTGACGGCGCCGTGCGGGGCTTTCAGGCGCACCGTCATGTGCCAGCGCTCGCCGGCCTGCAGTGGTGCCGGCAGGCGCTGCAGCTCACCCAGCAGCTCGCCGGGACCATCACCGCGGGCGAAAACACCGGCATACCAACCCAACTCCAACCGCGGCGGCAAACGCAGCGGCTGACCCGCCAGGCTGGCGGACTCCAGGTCAAGCCGAAAACGCACACCACCCTCAAAGTGCTGTGGCATGGCGGCCACCACCCCGATCACGGCAATGTCGCGGCCCTCCAGCGCGGGTGACAGAGCCTGGCCAGCAAAATACTGTGCCCGCCAGCCGGTGCTGGCGAAAGCAAGCACGGCACAAGCCACCCCAATCAAGCCCCAAGACACGGCTGACCAGCGCCGTCGCAGACTCAACCCCAACAGCAACAGGCCCAGCACACAACCCAGCAGATAGGCATTGGCCGACATCAGCGCCGCTTGCTGCAATTGCAAGGCGTTGCCCAGCAACACACCCAGCAGCACAGGCATCAGGCTTGTCGTTGCCGCGAAGTGTGGGCTGGCAACACGCATCATCCAACTGCGCCAGGCCGACCGATGTCAAGCGCGCGCATCACGGTCAATCAGGTTTGCGTTGCCAGCGGCATGTACGCGCTCACCTGGCGCGACCAGTCAATGGGGTCCTGCTGCAACACCATGTCAATGTCAAGCCCCAACATTTCTGCCACCAGCGACGGGAAGGTGACCGTCAAAGCGTTTTTTTGCAGGCCAAGATGGTTGGCTCGGGCACGCCACTGTGCCAGGTGCAGCACACCCGCCAGCGGTTCGTAAGCGTCGTTGTCAAACGGGACATCGGCATAGGCCAGCGCGTCGCACAGGGTCTGTGGCAGTTGCGCCTGCCGGGCCAGTGCGGCGCTGAGCTGGGTGTAACAAAAACCAAACAGCTGGCGTTCGGCATTGGCGCGCCTGAAATCCAGCGGCGGACAACTGTCGTCGAGCACCAGGGTTTGCGGCATGGCAGCACGCATGAGCAATTCGCCCAGCGCATGTATCAGCCCGGCGACATAAGCGGCCTGCTGATTTTGTTGCAACAAGCCCGCCAGGGCGCGTGCCAGGCGCGCGCAGTCCTGGCTATAAGCCCAAAACTGCGCCAGCGGCAAACCGGCACCACTTTTGAACGAAACCTGCGCGATGGCCTGGCTAACCAGGCCTTGCACCTGATCCAGACGCAGCAATGCCAAGGCTTCGGAGACGCAGCGCACCTGGCCGCAGAGGCCAAAGTCTGGCGCATTGGCGGCCTGCATGACCCGCAGACTCAGCACCGGGTCGGCTTTGATGAGCTGGTCAATGCGGCGTAACTCGGGCTGCACCTGCCTGAGTTCGGTCAACAGCAAAGCCAGCACCCGCGGGCTGCTGGGCAGCGGCGTGGGATGGACCAGCAAGTCAGCCAGTTGCATGACGGCTAATGACCCAGGTTTTTGAGTTTGGCAAATGCAGAAGACATAACCGTGGATTGTGGCGCATGTGCGCCCTGGGTTGCGCTTTGGCCATAACTTGGGCTATTGCGACCGCGCTGCTGGACATTAGCCCCCTGAAAGCGGTTGTCGCCGGCACTGCCGCTACGCGCCGGGACGGCACCCAGCTTCATGGTCAGCGCAATACGCTTGCGCGCCACGTCAACCTCCACTACCTGCACCTTGACAATGTCACCGGTCTTGACTACCTCACGGGCATCGGTGACAAACTTGTGGCTGAGCTGGCTCACATGCACCAGCCCGTCCTGGTGCACACCCAGGTCAATAAAGGCACCGAAGGCGGCCACGTTGCTGACCGTGCCTTCGAGCACCATGCCTTCTTTCAGGTCGCGAATGTCCTCCACGCCGTCGTTGAAACGCGCCACCTTGAAGTCCGGGCGCGGGTCACGGCCGGGTTTTTCCAGTTCGCCCAAAATGTCCTTGACCGTGATGACACCAAATTTTTCGTTGGCAAAAAGTTCGGGGCGCAGTGTTTTGAGCATGTCGGCGCGGCCCATCAGTTCGGTCACCGGCTTGCCTGTTTTGGCGATGATTTGCTCTACCACCGGGTAGGTTTCGGGGTGCACGCCGGTCATGTCGAGCAGGTTGACACCACCACGAATGCGCAAAAAACCCGCGCTTTGTTCAAAGGTCTTGGCGCCCAGACCGGTGACCTTGAGCAGATCCTGGCGACTGGCAAAAGCACCGTTGGCCTCACGCCAACGCACCACCGCCTTGGCCACGCTGGCACTCAGGCCCGAGACCCGGCTCAGCAGCGGCACACTGGCCATGTTGAGGTCGACGCCCACGGAATTCACGCAGTCTTCCACCACTGCGTCAAGCGTCTTGGCCAGATCGCTCTGGTTCACGTCGTGCTGGTATTGGCCAACACCGATGCTTTTGGGGTCGATCTTGACGAGCTCGGCCAACGGGTCCTGCAGGCGCCGGGCAATGCTGGCGGCACCGCGCAGGCTGACGTCGACATCGGGCATTTCCTGGGAGGCAAATTCGCTGGCGGAGTACACCGACGCCCCGGCTTCGCTGACCACCACTTTTTCCATCAGGCGCTCGGAGGACTTGGCCATCAGCTTGATCAGGTCGGCGGCTAATCTGTCGGTCTCGCGGCTGGCGGTACCGTTGCCAATGGCGATCAGGTTGACGCCATGTTTTTCGCACAAATGGCTAAGCGTGTGGAGTGAGCCGTCCCAGTCGCGCCTAGGCTCATGCGGGTAGACGGTGCTGGTATCGACCAATTTGCCGGTAGCATCGACCACCGCCACCTTGACCCCGGTGCGAATGCCAGGGTCCAGCCCCAGCACCACCCGCGGTCCGGCGGGTGCGGCCAGCAGCAGGTCGCGCAGGTTGTCGGCAAACACCTTGATGGCGACACGTTCGGCTTCTTCACGCAACCTGGCAAACAGGTCACGTTCGGTCGACAGGCTCAACTTGACACGCCAAGTCCAGGCCACACATTTGCGGATCAAATCGTCCGCCGGGCGACTCTGGTGGCGCCAGCCCAGTTTGAGCGCAATGCGCCCTTCGGCCAGCGACACGACGGGCGTTGCCCTGGTTTTCAGCGCCGCTGTGGATGCTGGTAACTCCGGCTCTGGCAGCACGAGCTTGGCATCGAGGATGTCGAGGCTGCGGCCCCGAAACACCGCCAGCGCCCGGTGGGAAGGCACGCGCCTGATGGGCTCGTCATAGTCAAAATAATCGCGAAACTTGGCCACATCAGCATGGTTCTCGTCCTTGCCGGCCATCAATTTGCTTTGCAGCAGGCCCTCAAGCCAGAGCCACTCGCGCAGGTCCTGCACCAGCGCCGGGGTCTCGGCCCAGCGTTCGCTCAACAGGTCGCGCACGCCGTCCAACACGGCTGGCACGGTCGAAAAGTCGGGCTGTTTGTCTTCGCCTTCGACCACCGGACGCAGCGCAATGACATAGGCCAGCGCTTCGTCGGCCGGCACCAGGGTCGGGTTGGCAAACAGGGCATCAGCCAACGGCTCCAGCCCGGCTTCACGTGCCAACTGGCCTTTGGTGCGGCGTTTGAGCTTGAACGGCAGGTAGAGGTCTTCCAGCTCCTGCTTGGTCGCCGCAGCGTGCAGCGCGGCCAGCAGCGCAGGCGTCAGCTTGCCCTGTTCGTCAATGGCCTTGATGACAGTTTGCAGCCGGTCGCGCAGCTCGCGCAGGTAGGCCAGGCGCGCCTCCAGCTCACGCAGCTGGATGTCGTCAAGCCCGCCGGTCACTTCCTTGCGGTAGCGGGCAATAAAAGGCACGGTGGCGCCACCGTCGAGCAATTCCACGGCAGCCACCACCTGATGGACCTGCACCCTGATTTCTTGCGCGATTTGCGCGATGATTTTTTGCATGGGTCAATAAAAAGCCAGCACCCGGCTGGCTCAAAAAAATACAAGGCTGCAAGTGTGCCACAGGGTGTCAACCGTCAGGCCTCACGCAGCATTTCCAGGTGCGGAATGCCGTCTTCCAGGTAAAACGTACCGACGTCCTTGAACCCGTGCTGGGCATAAAACGCCTGCAAATTCACCTGGGCACCAATACGGATGGCCTGCGGCCCCCACACCTGGCTGATGGCGGCCACCGCCTGCGCCATCAGCAAATGGCCGAGCCCTGTGCCACGCGCGCTCTTGCGTACCAAAACCCGGCCAATGCTGGCCTCGGGAAACTTGGCGCCAGCTTCAAAACAGCGCGCGTAGGCCGTCAATTCATCCCCCTGCACGCCCAGCAAATGCATGGCCTGACGGTCTGCGCCGTCAATGTCCTGAAAAATACATTGCTGCTCGACCACAAACACCTCACCGCGCAGGCGCAATACCTCATACAACTCGCCCACGCGCAAATCCTCAAACGACATCAGGCGCCACACCGGGGGGCGTGTTTCATGCGCTTCATGCGACCTTGATGATCCGACCGACCAGAGTTTGAATGTCATGGTGCCAGCTCCTGTTTCATGGTTTAAAAAAATCAATCTGTGGCAATGGTTTGCAGCGCATGCACACTCTTGGGGCCGGTGGCCAGGCGACGCACATATTTGAACGTGCCGGTGGCGTGGGCACAGGGCTTGCCCTGCGCGTCAAACACCGTGCCCTCGGTGAAGGCCATGGTGGCGGTGCGGTGCATCAGGTGCCCGCGCGCTGTAAGCAGGCCACGCGCAGGCTGCATGAAACTGGTTTTCATCTCGATGGTGACCGCCCCCATGTCCTTTTGCACGCTGCGCGCGGCCACCGCCATGGTCACATCGAGCAGCGTCATGAGGGCACCGCCGTGCGTCACCGCAAAAGAGTTCAGATGCTCGGGACGCGGGTCATACACCAGCTCGGAGCGCCCGTCGGCAAACACCGTGAGCGCAAAACCAAGATGCTCCACAAAGGGAATCGACACACCAAAATCCATTTTCAAACTCCAATCATGGCGCTAACGCCGCCGTCCACCGCCAGACATTGGCCGGTGATGTACTTGCCCGCCGCGCTGGCAAACAGCAGGGTGACGCCCTTCAGGTCTTCGTCATCACCCAGACGCTGCAGCGGCGCAGCCGCCGCCAGCTTGTCGGCCCCCAGCGCGGCAATCGTGCCAGCTGTCATCTTGCTGGGAAAAACGCCCGGGCAAATGGCGTTGACATTGATGCCATAGCGCCCCCACTCACAAGCCAGTGCGCGGGTGAAGTTGATCACCGCACCCTTGCTGGTGTTGTAGGCCAGGGTGGCCATGCCGGAAGAGTTGCCACCCAGCCCGGCAATCGAAGCCACGTTGATGATGCGCCCGCCGCGCCCGATCATGCTGTGCCTGCCCACCAATTGGCTGAGCAAAAAGTAGCCGCGCACGTTCAGCGCCATCACCTTGTCCCAGGCGGCCACCGGGTGGTCTTGCGCCGGCGCACCCCAGGTGGCACCGGCATTGTTGACCAAAATGTCCACATCGCCCATACGCTGCAAGGTCTCGGACACCAGCTTTTGCAGGTCGGCCTCCACCGCACAATCCGCCGCCACCCAGCGCGCGTCAATACCGGCGTCCTGGAGGTCGGCGCAGGCCACCTCCAGCTCGTCGGCCTTGCGCGCGCACAGCATAAGGCGCGCACCTGCCTCGCCCAGCGCATGCGCCATTTGTAGCCCCAGCCCACGCGAGCCACCCGTGATCACGGCCGTTTGGCCGGAAAGGTCGAAAAGTTGTTGGGTGGTTCGGGTCATGGCAGAAGACGCTGGTAATGAACGTCAAATTATGACCGAGTGCACCGGTTTGACACATCACGCGCATCAGCGCCAATTTGCAAAGACCACTGAAGCCATGCAAATTTTGCCGACGCCAGTCAAAACAGCAAAAAAACTCCCCTATAATCTAAGGCTTGTTCCTCGATAGCTCAGTTGGTAGAGCGCCGGACTGTTAATCCGTAGGTCCCTGGTTCGAGCCCAGGTCGAGGAG
>MESQ01000012.1 GCA_001771065.1 Burkholderiales bacterium RIFOXYD12_FULL_59_19
GTTTTTCGACGAACATCTGCTGACGGATCTCAAGGCGATACTCGCGGATACGGGCATGGATGCACGCCTGCTGGAGCTGGAAGTCACAGAAAACCTGCTAATGCACGATGTCGAAAAAACCATGCGGGTATTGACCGAGCTCAGGTCTATGGGAATCCGGATAGCCATCGACAACTTTGGTATCGGCTATTCCTCACTTTCCATGCTCAAGAAATTTCCGATCGATACCATCAAAATCGATCGTTCGTTCATCCGCGACATTACGGGTGCCGCCGAAGACAATGACCTGACCAATGCCATTATCGCGATGGGCAGGACACTGAGCTTGAACGTCGTGGCCCAAGGCGTTGAAACAAAGGCGCAAGCCGAGTATTTGCGGCAGAATGCCTGCAAGGAGTTCCAAGGTTTTTATCTTAACAAACCCGTACCAGCAGATCAGATTGCAGAGTTGTTGCGGTCACAGCTGGACATTACAGGAACCGAGACAAATCAGGCTACCTGACGACCAGAAGGAGTCACTGTAAGCCAGACGGGTCAGACTATTGTGAGAGCAGTACTTTTACACTGCCATCCACCGCACTCTGCTCAATGTAGCCGATAGCATTAGGGTTCTCATTGAGAAATTTCTTCATTTCGATGCTATTCGATACTGCCCGTGGCGGCTGGCCCCGACCGGTGAAAATAATCTTCGACCAATGCGCCTTGATCTGTGCGGGGGACTTGTCCGAAAACTTGAGGTAGAACTCGTCGCGCGCGGCAGAACCTTCGACCTGATCAATCGGCACGGCCTGGCTACCATCGGGGAAGCGGCTCGTCTTGCCCAGAAAAATATCCACGACCTGACTTTTGCTCAGCGTGGTCACAGGATTTTTGGCTGAAACCACCGCCACGACATCGGCCACTGCCTCAGCGGCAACCAGGCACAGAGCCAGCCCGATGATGATAAATCCGGCGCGGTTCATACTAGGTAGAGTCCGTCTCATCAGAATACGAAATCAATCGTGGCACTGAACATGTTAATCTTGCCACCCAGTTGAAAACCCGGCTGGGTGTTGATCAATATGCCGGTCGAGCCGGCTTCGATACGGGTGTGATCGTATTGCAGCTTGAAAGCTGTATTCTTCGTGAAATCCCAGCGCCCGCCGACGGATACGGTTCTCTGAGAAGGCTTCGAGCTCAAGAGCGAATTGAGGGCGGTATTGAGGCTGGTAGCGGGCCCTGCCAGAGAAGGGGGCAAGGTAGACACGTTCAGGCCAGGATCGGAGAGATTGTCCGGGTTTATCTGTGCGTAAGTGACATAGGGCGTGACATTCCCGAGCCGATAACCGCCACTGACATACCAGGCAGCCGCCTTGCCACCTACCGAACGGCTTTCGACTGAACCCCACTCTCCCATAATGAACCAGCTACCCGGGTCATAGCTTGCGCCAAGCGCCAAAAACGAGAAGGGTTTATTGGCAAAATCGTATTTGTCCGCCATCGCGATACCTGCCGGCCCGAACTGCCGGAAGGCATCGAAGAGCGCCTTGACGGACTCGACCGTCACGTTGGCGTTCAGGTAGGCGATGCGTGCGGTTAGCGGACCGTATTCGACTGTATTGGATAGGCCCCATAAGGATTTCGCTTTAACAGCGCCGCCAGCCGGGTGTCTGGATTCGCTCTTGCCGTAACTGCCCCACATGGTGTTTATCAGTTCACCGACGCGCACGCGGTAGCTGGCATCGATGCCGTCACTGTTGCTGATGGGTATCAGTCTATAGACCTCGATTGGTGGCCGCACCCACGGATTGGTGTAACCCACCTTTCGATAGTCGGAAACCAGATAGGCTGGCAACACGACCCGTCCGGCACGGATGCTGATATCCGGCGTGAACTGATATTTGATATTCGCCCACTCCACATGGGGCCGGTAGGTGGTGTCGTAATTCTGCTCCGAGATAACTTGCAGGATCGCAGAGAGCTGTGGAGTGAGATTGGCGGTGACTTGCCCACCAATCAGGCTGTCGACGTCGGCACTCCAACTATGGCTGTAGCCGGCGCCGTTGGGTTTGAAGTAGCTGGAGGTGAAATCCGCTTTATCTTCGCTGGAATGGACCAAACCCAAAGTGCCGAAACCGCTGAACGAAAACATCGGCGTGCCGGTCTCCTCGGCGCAAGCGCCAGAGGCATACAGCGCCATCGCAATCAGGGCGACAGGAGTCAGTTTGTATGACATGCGTTCAACATAATTTTGTGGACTGGTCTCGCCCTCGAAAAGCCTACTTTACTTCATAGCTGGCTATTAAGTTCGGAGATTGGCGATTGCAATATGAGAAATGTCAAAGAAACACAAGTTCGGGGCACCCTGGAGTTCAATCCGGGCCGAGAGCACAGACGACCATCCAGCCGGTTCTGACGGATCGCTCAAATCCCTGGCCAAACCTGAATGAATATTGCAAAGCTGCCTCGCCTCTCGTCTCAGGTGGTCATTTTCAGTAAAGTGGGCAGAATAGAGCCGAACGGTGGTCAGTGGTTTCCTGCATAGGCAAGCATTTTGTATGGACTGCGCATAGAGGAAATTTTTTATTCTCAATTATTTGTACTTACCATTGGCACCTAAACTGCTTGGAACCGGCACCTAGGCTGATAGTTACAAAACAGTCTCGCTAACTTCTAAACTTTATCTCATTAACTTCTGGATAAAAATCATGAAAAATGGCCCAGTTGTCTCAATTACTCCTGATTGTTAACACATACGGCTGCTTGATTGCGTGCCCTGATCAGCTGATCCGACTCCGGAGTCCATTGAATGCAAACCCATTGGCATAACACGAGGCTCTGGCTGGACCTGGGCTCGCTGGTACAACGCTGCGACACCGCCACTTATGCGCGTGGCCTGGAGCTGTACCGCAACCAGAGGGTGTTGAACCTGTCGATTGAGCCGCTTGAAGACGTGTGGTTGCTCATCGGTGACGTGCAGGGCAGCGCACGCCACCCCTATGAGCTTTCCATCGAGGTCAAACGCAGTCCTGATGGCCGCGTGCTGGAATGGGACAGCGACTGCACCTGCCCGGTGAGCATCCAGTGCAAACATGGCGTGGCGCTGATGATCAAGGCTGCGTACAAGGGCCAGCAGATTCTGGGCACAAGCGCACCCGCACCCAGCTTCAAACCGCTCACTGAGCAGGAACTGGCGGCGCAGCGCCAGGCCGATCTGGCCAAACGCCAGGCCGCGGCCCAACTCGAAGCCGAAAACCAGGTGATCCGCTGGCTCGGCGAACTCGAACGCGGTGGCGCCAAGGCACCGCTGGCAGCCGAGCGCAGTGGACAAAACCTGCGCCACGAGCAGTTTCTGTACCTGCTCAATGTCATTGCACCGCAAGGCCCACACCCGCTGCTGACCCTCGAAGCCGTGGTGTCCTACCCCAAGGTCAACGGCGGCTGGGCCAAGGCCAAGCCCATCAAAACCATGCCCGGCAGCGGCCAGCCCGTGTTCGACCTGGCGACCGAGGCCGACCACGACGTGCTGCAACTGATGCACACCATGCCGAGCGCCGCAAGCAGCTATTTTTACAGCTACGGCGCCAAGTCACGCGTCACGGTGGAGGGCAAATACGGCGTTCAGGCGCTCGAATTGGCCGCCAGCACCGGGCGTCTTTTGATCGGTGACAAGCACGGTCAACCGACGATGCCCGCGCAATGGGGCCCACCGCTGGACGTGCTCTGGCAATGGCATGAGGTCACGCAAGCCCACACCGATGACAGCGCCTGGGTGTTGCGCGCCAGACTCGACCATTCGATGGCCCAACTGTGCCTGAACAGTCCACCGCTCTACCTGGACGCCCACCGTGGCGTCTGCGGCCTGGCCCGCGTCAAGGACATGAGCCTGGGCCAGGTGGCTGTACTGTTGCGTTGCCCGCCGCTCAAAACGGCCGCCTTGAAAAAACTCCAGGCCGAGCTTGCCGAGCGACTCGGAGCGGTGCCATTGCCACCGGTGCTCGAGCCGCTGCAAACCCTGACCGGCGTCACGCCCACGGCCTGCCTGCATTTAAGCGCAGTTGCGCCCGCTGACGTGCCGGTGTCGGGCCTGATGCAGGCCACCCTGCGCTTTGACTACGCAGGCCACCGCGGCTGGTGGGTAGGCCAGGGCACCACGGTGCTGATCGACAACGCGCAGGGCCGGCTGCTGTTGCACCGTGAACCGCAGGTCGAGCTCGAGGCCATCACCAGCCTGGTGCAACTCGGCCTGAGTGCCACTGGAAATGGCATTTTTGGCATCCCCGGCAGCGCAGCGCAACAGCTCTGGCTGCAGTGGGCCGATAGCGACTACGCGCCGCTGCGCGAGGCCAACTTCGACGTGACGCTGGACGCGTCGCTGAGCGGCTGGATCCAGCACGGCGAGGCGCTGGACGTGCGCCTGGATGCCCAGGGTGACGACGAGGCCACCTCGCCCTGGTTTGATTTGTCGTTGGGCATGGAAATTAACGGAGAACGCCACAACATCCTGCCCTTGCTGCCCGAGCTCATCAAAATGGCCGCACGCAGTCCGCGCGACGCAGCCACCGGCCTGCCCGACATTACGCCGTTCATCTATCTGCCCGCGACCAGTGGCGGCTTTATCCGCCTGCCCACCGACAACCTGAAACCCTGGCTCGGCGCGCTGCTGGAGCTGGTCGGCGACCGCAACCATGATTTCGCCGGCGACAGCCTCAAGCTCTCGCGCCTGGACGCTATGCGCACCACCGCCGCACTGGGCGAAGGCGCGGTCTGGCAAGGCGCGCAACATCTGCGCGAGCTGGTACAGCGCTTGCACGGGTGCGCCGAATTGCCCGAGGTGTTGGCGCCCAAAAGCGTCAACGCGTCGCTGCGCCCCTACCAGCAACAGGGCGTGAACTGGTTGCAGTTTTTGCGCGAATACGGCCTGGCAGGCATTCTGGCCGACGACATGGGCCTGGGCAAAACGCTGCAAACACTGGTGCACATCCAGATCGAAAAAGACGCCGGCCGCCTGACCCACCCGGCGCTGATCATTGCGCCAGTGAGCCTGATGGGCAACTGGCAGCGCGAAGCCGAGCGCTTTTGCCCGGGACTGCGTAGCCTGGTGTTACACGGCAAGGACCGCCACGAGGTGGCGGGCAACATGATGGATCACGACATCGTGATTGCGCCCTATTCGTTGCTGCACCGTGACCGTGAGCGCTGGCTTGAGGCGCAGTGGCATCTGGTGGTGCTCGATGAAGCACAGAACATCAAGAACGCCAACACCCATGCGGCCCAGGTGGCCAGCGAACTCAAAAGCAAACACCGCCTGTGCCTGTCGGGCACACCGATGGAAAACCACCTGGGTGAAATCTGGAGCCTGTTCCACTTTCTGATGCCGGGTTTCCTGGGCAGTCAGAAACGTTTTGCCGAACTGTTTCGCACCCCCATCGAAAAACAGGGTGACCCCGAGGCGCTGCAGCAGCTGCGTGCCCGCGTCACGCCCTTCATGCTGCGCCGCACCAAGGCGTTGGTGGCCCATGAGCTGCCGCCCAAGGTAGAAACCGTGATGCGCGTCGAGCTGTCAGGCAAGCAGGCCGACCTCTACGAAACCATCCGCCTGGGCATGGAAAAAACCGTACGCGAGGCGCTGGATGCCAAGGGCCTGGCCAAGTCACAAATCACCATCCTGGATGCGCTGCTGAAACTGCGCCAGGTCTGCTGCGACCCGCATTTGCTCAAACTCGAAGCGGCAAAAAAAGTCAAAGCCTCAGCCAAGCTGGAGCAGTTGATGGCCATGCTGCCCGAGATGCTGGCTGAGGGCCGGCGCGTTCTGCTGTTCTCCCAATTTACCAGCATGCTGAGCCTGATCGAGGCCGAGCTGAAACAACGCGGCATCCCCTGGGTCAAGCTCACCGGCCAGAGCCAGCAGCGCGATGCGCTGATCGACCAGTTCACCAGCGGCCAGGTACCGCTGTTTTTGATCAGCCTGAAAGCGGGCGGCGTAGGCCTGAACCTGCCGCAAGCAGACACCGTGATCCACTATGACCCCTGGTGGAACCCTGCGGTGGAGGCCCAGGCCACCGGCCGCGCCCACCGCATCGGCCAGAACAACAGCGTGTGGGTGGTGAAACTGGTGGCACAAGGCACCATCGAGGAACGCATCCTGGCGCTACAGGACCGCAAGGCGGCACTGGCCGAAAGCATGTACAGCGGCGCAGTCGGGCGCAAGCAGCCGCTGTTTTCCGAGAGTGATCTGGCGGAACTGCTCAAGCCCCTGTCGACCTGAGCACCATCAGGACAATGGAGTAAGCCAAGGCCTGTACAAAAAAGATATACGGATCAATATTTTCCGCAACTTATTGATTGTAAAAGACTTTCCAGGTTTTCCGATTCAAACACCGGTCAAGGTGTATAAAACCAAAGTACTTTGCCGCTTTTTAATTGCGTATCAATCCCCAAATCCCACCTAAAAAGTTGCGCAATTCATTGATAAATATAGGGTATTTTGAATATTTTCAAGTTGGCACGGCCAATGCTTAAAGATAAGCAGTCTGAACCAAATGGAACCTAAAGGAGAAATATCATGAGTGCACTACGTAAAGTCTTGGTCGTCGATGATGACGCTGTGGTTGGCAAAAGCTTCAGCCGTGTTTTGTCAAGCAAAGGTTATGTTGTCACAACGGCCCAAAATGCCCACGAAGCCCTGAAACAGATTCGCGAGCAGGAATTTGATGTCGTCTTCACCGACATCAAAATGCCCGGCATGGACGGCGTTGAACTGGCTGAACGTGTCAAGTCCAGCCAACCCTGGACCCCAGTGGTCATCATCACCGGATTTGGCACCACGGAAAACGAATCGCGGGCCAAGGCCGCCGGTGTCTCGGATTTCATGCGCAAACCCTTGTCGCCCGAGATGATCGAGGCCAGTGCAGCCAAGGCGATGTCTGCCCCGGTGCTGACAATTGTTCAAGCGCCAGAAATCAGCCACGGCGAGGCATTGCCGGTCGAAGTCCTTGAAAAACAAAACGGTTTCAAGAGTCTGGCACTTGCCCTGGCAGCTCCCTTCATCGGCCTGGCATATGCGGTGTTGCTGCCCCTGATCGGCGTCGCCATGCTGGCCTGGATTGGCGGCAAGGCCCTGGTGCAATCGCAGGCCGCAAAAAGGGCACCTACCTACCTGAAGAATGTGGCGCTGTTTTTTGCCGCTCCGTTCATCGGCCTGGTCTATGCCATGTCGCTCCCCCTGGTGGGCATCTCGATCCTGGCATGGTCTGCAGGCAAGGCCATGATGGCCAACCCGAAAGGCCGCAAGGTATTGACTGCGCTGGCAACAGCAGGCAAATTGGTCGCAGCCCCCTTCATCGGTCTGGCCTATGCGGTGATCATGCCACTCTTTGGAATTGCAATGTTGCTCGGATTGGGAACCAAGGCTCTGTTTACCGCCAACCGAACAGCTTAACGAGCACTCGGACCCGCCAGGGTCCTTCACAGCGCCCTCCGTCAAGAACCGAGGGCGCTTTTTTTATTTTCATTGGGCTCGATGCCCAGGCACGTTTCTGAATACCGTCGAGCAAGCGGCCACCGCGGCAAGGCTGGCCGATTTCAGGCCTAACGCCCGCTCGGCTGAACAAACCCGCCCTCAGCCCACACCACCGCGCTGCTGCGGTTGAGCTTGAACGAGGGCGCCACCCGCACTTCAGCCAGCAACTCATCACCCTCGTCTTTGGCGCTCAGCATGGCATAAGGGTTGTCTTCATCGGGCACGATGTCCAGGCACACGGTGACCCGGGTCGAGCCAGCGGTCACGGTGATGCTCTGGTGCAGGGAGGCGTGTAATTGCTGCTCGCCGCGGCGGACAAACTCGCGGGCAGTTTTGACCAGGGTGCTGAAGGCGTTGCCGTCCAGTGGTTTGGGGTTCTTTTTGTCGCGCCCCATGGTCCAGGGGCCGATCAGCGCTGCCTCAGTTTCGGCGTCCTTGAACATGGCCACGGCCCAGCCATCGTCGTCTTCATTTTTGATCACCCGGGCGGTCCAGCCGTCGCCACGCCACAAGCGCGGTTCCTGGATTTTTTCAGCAAATTCGGTCAAGATCAATCCATCATTCAAGAAATATCACACATCAGCCCTCAGGCCCGAAAGCGTTTGCGGGTGAGCGCCAGCGCAACCCAAAATCCCAGCCCCGCGTAGGTCGCCAGCACCGCCAACGGGCGCAGCCAGTCGGCGGGCCACTGGTCCATGAACAGCGGGCGCACCAGCGCCACCGCGTTGGTCAGCGGCAGCCACTGCGAAATCTCGCGCACCACGGCGGGCAACTGTTCCAGCGGGAAAAAAATGCCACTCAAAAACATCATCGGCGTCAAAAACAGCGTGAAGTAATAAGTAAAAAAATCATAGCCCTTGGCCAGCGCGTTGAAGATCAGCGCCACACAACTGAAGCTGATGCCGACACCCAGAAGCACCGGCCAGGCCACCAGCAATTTGGGGCTGTAGCTGATGCCAAGCGCCAGCATCACGCCCAGGATGGCCGTCACGGTAAAGACCGATTTGAAGGCCGCCCACAGCATTTCGGCCAACACGATGTCGTCCAGGTTGACCGGCGCGTTCATGATGCCGTCCCAGGTTTTTTGCACGTGCATGCGTGAAAACGCCGAGTACAGCGCCTCGAAACTGGCGGCATTCATGGCGCTCATGCAGATCGAGCCGCTGGCCAAAAACAAAATGTAGGGCACCTGCACGCCGTCCACCGTGACCTTCCCCACCAAGGCGCCCATGCCGTAACCAAAGGCCACCAGCCACATCAGCGGCTCGGCAATATTACCGACCAGGCTCGGAATAGCCAGCTTTTTCCAGACCAGCCAGTTGCGCCGAAACACCGGCCACCAGCGCATGGACAGTTGGGGTGCGCGCCAGGGTGATGGATTGATGGCGGTGCTCATGCGTCCTCCCGGATTTGACGGCCTGTCAACTTGAGGAACAGATCTTCCAGATTGGCCGGACGGTGCAGTGTGCGCAACTGCGGGTACACCGCCAGTGCCTGCAGCAGCGGCTTGGCCTCCAACGTGTAGAAAAATACCGTTTCACCACTCACTTCGACCCGGGCCGCCATGGCTTTGAGCGGCGAGTCCGCCAGAGCCAGCGCACCACTGCCGTAGACCTCCACCACATCGGGCTCAAGGTACTGCCTGATCAGGTCACGAGGTGCCCCTTCAGCAATTTTTTTACCATGATCTACCACCAGCAAGCGGTGACACAGGCGCTCGGCCTCGTCCATGAAGTGCGTGGTGAGCAGAATTGACTTGCCTTGCTGCAGCAGCAATTGCAGGCGCTCCCACATCAGGTGGCGCGCCTGCGGGTCCAGGCCCGTGGTAGGCTCGTCGAGCAGCAGCAGACGCGGGTTGTTGACCAGCGCGCGCGCCAGGCTCAGGCGGCGCTTCATGCCGCCCGACAACTCGCCGGGTTTGGCATTGGCCTTGGCTGAAAGCGAGGCAAATTCGAGCAGCGCCGGAATGCGCTCGCGAATCTGGTCGTCTTTCATGCCGAAATAACGGCCGTACACGAGCAGGTTCTCGGCGCAATTGAAGTCCGGGTCGAGTGTGTCCATCTGGCTCACCACGCCCAGCTGCGCCTTGATGGCCAGCGCATCACGCGGCATTTGCAGGCCAAACGCCGTCACCGTGCCTTCATCGGGCACCGTCAGGCCCAGGCACATGCGGATGGTGGTGGTTTTGCCGGCCCCATTGGGACCAATCACGCCCAGGCATTCGCCCGGCGCGATGGCAAAAGACAGGTCGCTGACCACCGTGGCCTCGCCATAACGCTTGACCAGGTGTTGAACAGAGAGGATGGATTCAAGCATGGGCTGGATTGTCGCCGAGCCACCACGTTGACTTTGAACATAAGCTCCAATTATCTGTCACACAAATTACCGGGCAGCCCCCTGCAACACCGATAACGCAGACAGTGCGGAGAATGCAAACATCAAAAACTTTGCCATGACTTCATTCCCTTTCATTCTGTTTCTCGCGGCGGCAAAGCAGTGCCGACCACCCGGCGCACTATGCAACCCGGGTTGCGGGGCCTTCGGTCAAAAAAACCGGTCGATGACGCTTTAACCTGAAGTTCCTCCCCAAAAAAGCCGAGTTTTCCCAATGAAACCCCTGGTTTTTTTGCTTCCACACGCTGTCTACTGTTTGATCTGA
>MESQ01000013.1 GCA_001771065.1 Burkholderiales bacterium RIFOXYD12_FULL_59_19
ACGGCCAACAGCGGCACGGTCAAGAACGACTCTGCCGTGGACATTGACGGCGCAATTTCCACGCTCGGCAACTACGCCAAGCTGGGCGAGACTTTGGGCGACCGGCATTTCATGCTGGACGGTGAAGCGGCCCGCCTGGGCAAAGACCCGCTGTTCCAGTCGCAGCATGTGCTGGTGCCGACCCGGGGTGTGGCGCTGTTCATCAACGCCTTCAACTTCCCGGCTTGGGGCTTGTGGGAAAAAGCCGCCCCGGCCTTGCTGTCGGGCGTGCCGGTGATTGTGAAACCTGCTACCACCACTGCCTGGCTGACCCAGCGCATGGTCAAGGACGTGGTGGATGCCGGTATCTTCCCGCCCGGAGCACTGTCGGTGATCTGCGGCAGCTCGGCTGGGCTGATGGATGCGCTGCAAGCCTTTGATGTGGTGTCCTTCACTGGCTCGGCAGAAACCGCCGCAGTGATTCGCTCCCACCCTGCCGTGGCGCAGCGTTTTGTGCGCGTCAACATCGAGGCCGACAGCGTCAACTCGGCCCTGCTCTTGCCTGATGCCGCGCCTGGCACAGAAGCCTTCGACCTGCTGGTGAAAGAAGTTACCCGCGAGATGACGGTCAAGTCGGGGCAAAAATGCACAGCCATTCGCCGCATCTTTGTGCCCGAAACCAGCTTTGATGCCGCAGCCCAAGCCATCTCTGCCCGGCTCGCCAAGACCACGGTGGGCAATCCGCGCAATGAAGCGGTGCGCATGGGCGCACTGGTCAACCGTGCGCAACTGAACAGCGTGCGCGCCGGGCTGGACTATTTGAAGCAACAAGCCCACACCCTGCATGACGGAGCCACCCATAACTTGGTGGATGCCGACCCTGCCATTGCCTGCTGCGTCGGCCCCACGCTGCTGGGCGCACGTGACGCCGATGGCGCGGACCGCGTGCATGACACCGAGGTGTTTGGCCCCGTTGCGACTCTGCTGCCGTACCGCGACACGGCCCATGCACTGGCGTTGGTGCGCCGGGGCCAGGGTTCGCTGGTGGCCTCACTCTATGGCAGCGACCTTGCCAGCCTGGGCGTGACGGCGCTGGAACTGGCCGACAGCCATGGCCGCGTGCATGTGATCTCGCCCGATGTGGGCCAGTTGCACACCGGCCACGGCAATGTGATGCCGCAGTCATTACACGGCGGGCCGGGCCGCGCCGGGGGTGGTGAAGAACTGGGTGGCTTGCGTGCGCTGGGCTTTTACCACCGGCGCAGTGCGGTGCAGGCCAGCACCACGGTATTGGCAACACTGCGCTGATAACTAAAAACCGAAGAGAAAGACAACACCATGGATGCATCCACCCCCACCCCCTTGGGCGACAGCTTCAACTTTGCCCAGCACCTGCTGAGCTGCAACAGCCAGCGCGCCAGCAAAGCCGCCTTCATCGACGACCACGGCACGCTCACCTACGGCCAGCTTGATGAGCGGGTGCGTCGCGTGGCATCTGGTCTGCGCGCGCTGGGCATCAAGCGTGAGGAACGTGTGCTGCTCTTGATGCACGATTGCAATGATTGGCCGGTGAGTTTTCTCGGTGCCATGTACGCCGGCATCGTGCCGGTGGCGGTGAACACGCTGCTGACAGCCGACGACTATGCCTACATGCTGGAGCACTCCCGTGCGCAGGCGGTGCTGGTGTCGGGTGCACTGTTGCCTGCGCTGACCGCCGCCATGACCAAGTCGGACCACGAGGTGGGCAAGGTCATCGTCTCGCACCCGGCAGCCCCCTTGCACCCGGCTGAAGTGGCGTTTGAAACCTTTGTACAAGCCCAGTCGCTGCTGAACAAACCCGCCGCAACCAGCCCGGACGACCCGGGTTTTTGGCTCTATTCGTCCGGTTCTACCGGTCGCCCCAAAGGCACGGTGCATTCCCACGGCAACCCGTACTGGACGGCCGAGTTGTACGGCAAAGGCGTGTTGGCCCTGACCGAGCGCGACGTGTGTTTTTCTGCCGCCAAGCTGTTCTTTGCCTACGGTCTGGGCAATGCGCTGAGCTTCCCGATGAGTGTCGGGGCCACCACGATCCTGATGGGGGAGCGCGCCACGCCCGATGCCACCTTCAAGCGTTGGCTGGGTCACATCGGAGGCCTGAAACCCACCGTGTTCTACGGTGCACCGACCGGCTTTGCCGGCATGCTGGCGTCACCGGATTTGCCCGCACGCGATGCCGTGGCTTTGCGCCTGGTGTCATCCGCCGGTGAGGCCTTGCCTGCCGAGTTGGGTGAGCGCTTCAAGCGCCACTTTGGCGTGGACATTGTGGACGGCATTGGCTCCACCGAGATGCTGCACATCTTCTTGTCCAACACCCCACAGCGGGTGCGCTACGGCACCACCGGCTGGCCGGTGCCCGGCTACGACGTTGAACTGCGCGGTGACGATGGCGCTGCCGTGCCCGACGGCGAACCCGGCGACCTGTACATCCGTGGCCCCTCGGCGGCCATGATGTACTGGGGCAACCGCGCCAAGACCCGCGACACCTTTCAAGGCGGCTGGACCAAGAGCGGCGACAAATACCTGCACAACAGCGATGGCAGCTACACCTATGGCGGCCGTAGCGACGACATGCTCAAGGTCAGCGGTATTTACGTGTCACCGTTTGAGGTGGAAGCCACGCTGGTACAACACAGCTCGGTGCTGGAGGCGGCGGTAATTGGTGTACCCGATGCGCAGGGCTTGACCAAGACCAAGGCCTTTGTGGTGCTCAAGACCGGGGCGCAGGCCACCGAGGCCGAGTTGCAGGCCTTTGTCAAGGACAAGCTGGCCCCCTACAAATACCCGCGCCAGATCGCCTTTGTGGACGACCTGCCGAAAACCGCCACCGGCAAGATCCAGCGCTTCAAGCTGCGTGAACTGGAAGCCAAGGCCACATGAGCGAAGCCGTGGCTTTCGTCGAAGTCGATTGGGCCGGGCGCAGCGTGCGCATCGAGCACCAGTGGATTGCCCCGGAGCGCAGCGCCGAACCACTGATCGTGTTTTTACACGAAGGTCTGGGGTCGCTGACGATGTGGAGAGACTTTCCCAAGCAGTTGTGCGACGCGGCGCTCTGCCGAGGTCTGGTCTACTCGCGCCCCGGTTATGGCCGATCTACACCGCGTGCAGCAGAAGAAGCCTGGGGCCTGGACTTCATGCACAGCCAAGCGCATGCGGTGCTGCCAGCGTTCCTGCAGGCGGTGGGTATTAACCCGGTGATGCAGCCGATCTGGTTGTTTGGCCACAGCGATGGGGCCTCGATTGCCCTGCTGTACGCGGCGCAATTCCCTCAAGCGCTGGCCGGGGCCATTGTGCTCGCGCCACACATTCTGGTGGAAGACTTGTCTGTCACCAGCATCGAAAAAGCCCGCACCGCCTACCTGGAAACCGACCTGCGCCAACGCCTGACCAAGTACCACGACGACCCCGATTCGGCCTTTTGGGGCTGGAACAACATCTGGCTGCACCCACCGTTTCGTGCCTGGTCCATCGAAGCCGAGATCGAAGCCATTCGCTGCCCGCTGCTGGCCGTGCAGGGCAAAGACGACGAATACGGCACGCTGGAACAAATTCACGGCATCGCCCGACGGGTGCCGCAGACCCAGTTGCTCGAATTGAGCAATTGTGGTCACTCCCCGCATCGTGATCAGCCTGAACGTCTGATTGCTACTGCTTGCGCTTTCATCACACAACACACAGGAGACACACCATGACCCCATCCCGCCGCACCCTGATCAGCCGCGCCATCACCACGCTGGCCTTGTCCGCCTTGAGCGCCCTCCCGGCCCTGGCCCAGGGCAGCCCCAAGCTCAAGGTCGGGCTGATGCTGCCCTACACCGGCACTTACGCCGCCTTGGGCAATGCCATTGAGAACGGCTTTCGCCTGCACATCACCGAGCAAGGCGGCAAGCTGGCCGGGCGTGAGATTGAGTTTGTCAAAGTGGACGACGAGTCCGACCCGTCCAAAGCCACCGACAACGTCAACAAACTCATCAAGCGTGACAACGTGGACGTGCTGATCGGCTCGGTGCATTCCGGGGTCGCCATGGCCATGGCCAAGGTCGCCAAAGACACCGGCACCATGCTGATCGTGCCCAATGCCGGAGCCGACGCGGTGACCGGCCCGATGTGTGCCAGCAACATCTTCCGCAGCTCGTTCTCCAACTGGCAACCCGGCTACGCCATGGGTGAAGTGGTGGCCAAGAAAGGACATAAAAAGGTCGTGACCATCACCTGGAAATACGCAGCGGGTGATGAGTCGATCCGTGGCTTCAAGGAATCCTTTGAGAAAGGTGGCGGCAAGGTCGTCAAGGAACTGAGCGTGCCCTTCCCCAACGTGGAGTTCCAGGCGCTGCTGACCGAGATTGCGGCTGCCAAGCCGGATGCCGTCTACACCTTCTTTGCCGGTGGCGGCGCGGTCAAGTTTGTCAAGGACTACGCCGCAGCCGGCCTGAAGAAAACCGTGCCCCTGTACGGCGCGGGCTTCCTGACCGATGGCACGCTCGATGCCCAGGGTGCCGATGCGGCCGACCTGCTGACCACACTGCACTACGCCGACAGCCTGGGCACGCCACGCGACAACGCTTTCCGATTAGCTTACGCCAAGGCCTACAAGCTGCAGCCCGATGTGTATGCGGTGCAAGGTTATGACGCCGCGCAAATGCTGGCGGTGGGCCTGACTGCGGTGAAGGGTGACATCAGCAAAAAGGCCGAGTTCAGCGCGGCGCTGGAAAAAGCCAGGATCGACAGCCCACGTGGCCCGTTCACCCTGTCCAAATCGCACAACCCGGTGCAAGACATCTACCTGCGCCAAGTGGGCGGCAAGAAGAACAAGCTGGTGAGCATCGCCAGCAAAGCACTGGCTGACCCCGGCCGTGGTTGCAAGTTGTAAGCAGAGCTGCGCTAGACAAAGCCGTTCGCCCTGGGCCTGTCGAAGGGCTCAGCCCGAACGGCAGAACGTGTTTCGCCTCCTTACTTTCATCACACCCGAACGATTGACCCGCCATGGACCTCTCCACCTTCCTGATCCAGTGCCTGAACGCGCTGCAGTACGGGCTGCTGCTGTTTCTGGTGGCCTCTGGCCTGACGCTGATCTTTGGCATCATGGGTGTCATCAACCTGGCACACGGCAGCTTTTACATGATTGGCGCCTACATGGCCTATGCCCTGGCCCCCATCGTGGGCGGCACTTTTGGCGGCGGCTTCTTTGCCACGCTGCTGGTCGGCCTGGTGCTGGCGGTGTTGCTGGGCTATGTGCTGGAGTGGACGTTTTTCAGCTATCTGTACGAGCGTGACCACCTGCAGCAGGTGTTGATGACCTACGGCCTGATCCTGGTGTTTGAGGAACTGCGCAGCCTGCTGGTGGGTGACGACGTGCACGGTGTGCAGCCGCCCGATTTTCTGGCCGGCACGCTGCCGCTGGGGGAACTGATGACCTACCCGGTCTACCGGCTTTTCATCTCCGGCGTGTGCCTGTTGCTGGCCTTGGCCATGTACTTTGTGTTCACCCGCACCCGCCTGGGCATGATGATCCGCGCCGGTAGCAGCAACCGCGAGATGGTGCAGTCGCTGGGCATTGACATCAAGTTCCTCTACCGTGTGGTGTTTGCTGCCGGTGTCGCCATTGCGGTGCTGGCGGGCATGATTGCCGCGCCGGTGTCCTCGGTCTACCCCGGCATGGGCAACACGGTGCTGATCATTTGTTTTGTGGTGGTGGTGATTGGCGGCATCGGCTCGATTCGCGGCGCATTGCTGGCGGCGCTGCTGATCGGCGTGGTCGACACCTTTGGCAAGGTGTTGCTGCCGCAGGCCTCCGGCGTGCTGGTGTATGTGCTGATGGCGCTGATCCTGCTGTGGAAGCCCGATGGTCTGTTCAAGGCGGGCTGAACCTCTATGAAAACTTCCAAATTTTTCTTCGTCGCGGCCTCGTTTGTGCTGCTGGCCCTGTGGCCGCTGATGGCGGGCCAGTACGGTGTCGACCTGGTCAGCAAGATCATGGTGTTTGCCATCTTTGCGCTGAGCCTGGAGCTGCTGGTGGGCAGTACCGGCCTGGTGTGTTTCGGCCAGGCGGCCTTCTTTGGCATTGGGGCTTATGCCACGGTGCTGCTGACCCCGCAAGACGGCGCACCGTCGCTGCTGTGGTTGTTGCCCGCCTGTGTGCTGGCGGCGGCGTTTTACGCACTGCTGGTCGGAGCCCTGTCGCTGCGCACCAAGGGTGTCTACTTCATCATGGTCACACTGGCTTTTGCGCAGATGGCCTACTACGTGGTGCATGACACGCCGCTGGGTGGTGGCACCGATGGCATCTACCTGATGAGCAAACCGGTGCTGGGCACGTTGCTCGACCTGGACAAGCCGCAGGTGTTCTACGGCTTCACGCTGGCCTGTCTGCTGGGCGTGTTTGGCTTTTTGACCCTGCTGCTGCGCTCACGTTTTGGCCGGGCGCTGGCGGGCATTCGGGTCAACGAGCAGCGCATGCGGGCCACAGGGTTTTCAACCTATCCGTACAAGCTGGCGGCGTTTGTCATCTCGGGCGGCATCGCCGGGCTGGCGGGCTTTTTGTTTGCGGTGAAAGATGGTTTTGTCAACCCGGAGCTGATCAGTTGGCATCTCTCGGGTGAGGTGCTGATCATGATCATTCTGGGCGGTCTGGGGCATTTGCGCGGCGCGCTGATCGGGGCTTTTGCCTTTGCGCTGTTGCAGGAGTTTTTCAAGTCAGAGGCCATCTTTGGCGAGTTTGCCAAACACTGGCATCTGGGCCTGGGCCTGAGCATCATCGCCTGCGTGGCACTGCTGCCGCGTGGGCTGGTGGGTGTGCCCGAGCAAGTGGCCACGCGCCTGCGGGGGCGCTCAGGCAAGGTGCATGACGATGCAGTTGTGGAGGTGTCCCATGGCTGAGTCAAACGTGCTGCTGCGTGGCCATGAGATCACCCGCCGCTGGGGCGGCTTGCTGGCGCTGAACAAGGTGTCATTGGAATTACAACGCGGCACCGTGCACGCCGTGATTGGCACCAACGGCGCGGGCAAGTCCACGCTGATCAACATCCTGTCGGGCGAGATCCCGCCGTCCAGCGGTCAAGTGGCGCTGCTGGGCCAAGACGTGACCACCTGGTCACAACCCCGGCGTGCCCGCGCAGGCCTGGGCCGCAGCTACCAGCGCAACACCATCTACCCCAGCTTCACGGTGCTGGAAAACTGCCGCCTGGCTGCCCAGGCGAATGTGCAAAAGCCGTGGATCTGGTGGAGCGATGCCCAGCGTTGCAGCGCCAGCATGGACAGTGCCCGCGCCTCGGCCAGCCGCGCCGGGCTGGATGATTTGCTGGATCGCGAAGCCGGTCTGCTGTCGCACGGCCAGAAGCGCCAGTTGGAGATTGCCATGTGCCTAGCTACAGCGCCGCAGGTGCTGCTGCTGGACGAGCCGCTGGCAGGCATGGGGGCCGAGGAAACCGAGCGCATGCTGACCCTGCTGGCCGAGTTAAAAGCCAGCCACGCCATCCTGCTGGTGGAGCACGACATGGACGCGGTATTCCGTATTGCCGACTGCATCACGGTCATGGTCAATGGTGCGGTGATTGCCTGCGGCACACCCGACTTTGTGCGCAACAGCCCGGACGTGCGCATCGCCTACCTGGGGGAGCACTGAAATGAATACTGACTTGATCGTCGATGCCCACAGCATCCACGCCTGGTACGGCTCCAGCCATGTGTTACACGGCGCGGCCCTACAGATCGCTCGCGGCCAGACCGTGGGCCTACTGGGCCGCAACGGCATGGGCAAGAGCACCCTGATCCGCACGCTGCTGGGCCATGTGGCGCAGCGCGACGGCCACATCACCCTGTTTGGCAAAGATGCCTCGCGCTTCAAACCGCATCAAGTCGCCCGCCTGGGTGTGGCTTACGTGCCCGAAGGGCGCGGTGTGTTCCCCAACTTGACGGTGCGCGAAAACCTGGTGATGGCCGCGCGCCGGGGTGTCGATGGCCGCAACGACTGGTCTTTTGAGCGGGTCATGGCCACTTTCCCGCGCCTCAAAGAACGCCTGACGAACCTGGGCGCACAACTCTCCGGTGGCGAGCAGCAAATGCTGTCCATTGGCCGTGCCCTGATGACCCACCCCGAGCTGATCGTGCTGGACGAAGCCACCGAAGGCCTGGCCCCGCTGATCGTGGCCGACATCTGGCGCGTGATTGGCGAGATACGCAAGAGCGGCATCGCCACCCTGATCGTCGACCGCGACTACCGCCGCGTGCTGGCCCATGCCGACCAGGCCGTGGTGCTGCAAAAGGGGCAGGTGGTGATGCAGGGCAAGGCCGACAGCGTCGCCAACGATCCAACGCTTGCGGCGCATCTAGGGGTCTGAATACCCTCCATTCACCCTGAAAGATGTTCGCCCGATGAGCAGGATGAAGCTTGGCGATTTGCGCCAAACCACACTAGGGTAAACACCAATGAAATGAGTGGATTTTGTTGTTGAAACAGTTATCATTTATAACCATAATTGAGCCCAGAACTGAAAGACATCATGAGCAAAAAACACATTCACTTTGAACTCTTTGGCGAACAACAGGAAGTTGCCATCATCCGCCTGACGCGCGGTGCCAAGCGCAACGCCCTGAACGATGGCCTGATTCTGGCCCTGCGTGATCTGTTTGAAAAAATGCCCGCCAGCGTGCGCGCCGCCGTCATTGACGGCGAAGGAGAACACTTCTGCGCCGGGCTTGACTTAAGCGAATTACAAGAGCGCGATGCCAGCCAGGGTATGTTCCACTCCCGCATGTGGCACGCCGCCCTTGAGCATGTGCAGTACGGCCCGGTGCCGGTGATTGCCGCCCTGCACGGCGCGGTGGTTGGTGGCGGCCTGGAGCTGGCCAGCGCCTGCCACATCCGTGTGGCGGACGACACCACTTTCTATGCCTTGCCCGAAGGCTCACGCGGCATTTTTGTCGGCGGGGGTGGTGCGGTGCGTATCCCGCGCCTGATTGGCACCGCCCGCATGACCGACATGATGCTGACCGGGCGGGTCTACGACGCCCAAGATGGCGAACGCATTGGTCTGGCGCAATACCTGGTACCTGCGGGCACGGCCTTTGACAAGGCATGTGAACTGGCCGTGCGAATTGCCGACAACGCGCCGATGACCAACTACGCGCTAACCCATGTGCTGCCGCGTATTGCCGACCAACCGGCAGACCAGGGTTTCATGACCGAAGCCATGATGGCCGCCATTGCCCAGAGTGCCCCGGCGGCCAAGGAACGTGTGCGCGCCTTCCTCGAAGGCCGGGCGGGCAAAGTCCGAAAAGGCTGATGGGCATCCGAAAAAATACATCCGCTGGAGACAAACCATGACAGAGCATAAATTTCGACCGATGACCTTTGGTGTTACCCGGGTGGCCATCCGCGACGGCGCACCTGGCGTGCACTACCTGCGTGCCGAGCAACCACTGAAAGACTTCCCCGAGCGCATGACCGACCGCCTGCAACACTGGGCGCAGGTGGCACCAGACCGCAGCTTCATGGCGCGGCGCGAAAAGCTGGCGACTGGCGGCACGGGAGACTGGAAACATATCAGCTACGCCCAGGCCTGGGCCAGTGCCCGCAGCATTGCCCAGGCGCTGATTGATCGCGGCCTGACGCAAGAGCGCCCGGTGGTGATCCTCTCCGGCAACGATCTGGAACACGCCCTGCTGGCCATGGGTTGCCTGGTCGCCGGTGTGCCTTTTGTGCCCACCTCACCGGCCTACTCCCTGGTCAGCCAGGACTACGACAAGCTGCGCCATGTGCTCAAAACCGTAACCCCCGGTCTGGTGTTTGCCGCCGATGCCGCTCAGTATGGCAAGGCCATCACGGCAGCGGTAGGCAGCGACATTGAAGTGGTGCTGACCACGGGCCACGTCGAAGGCCGCACCAGCACATTGTTTGACCACTTGCTGGCCACTGAGGTTACGCAGCAGGTGGACGATGCCATGCAGGCCACTGGCCCTGACACCATCACCAAATTCCTGTTCACCAGCGGCTCCACCAAACTGCCCAAGGCGGTGATCAACACCCAGCGCATGTGGTGCGCCAACCAGCAGCAAATGGCGCAATCCATGCCGGTGCTGGCAGAAGAACCCCTGGTGATGGTCGACTGGCTGCCCTGGAACCACACCTTTGGCGGCAACCACAATTTTGGTATGGTGGTCTACCACGGCGGCACGCTCTACATCGACGACGGCAAGCCCACCCCGGCGCTTATGGGCGAGACGCTACGCAACCTGCGCGAGATTGCACCCACGGTGTACTTCAACGTGCCCACCGGCTTTGAGGCGATTGCCAACGCCATGCAGACCGACAACCAGTTGCGCAAGAACCTGCTGTCACAGGTCAAGATGTTTTTCTACGCCGGTGCGGCCCTGGCCCAGCCAATCTGGGACAGCCTGTTTGAATCACAAGAGAAAGAAATCGGCGAGCGCGTGGTCATGGCCACCGGCCTGGGAATGACCGAGTCGGGCCCATTTGCGATTTTTGTCACCAATCCGAATGTCAAAGCCGGTGACCTGGGTGTACCCACACCCGGCATGGAACTCAAGTTGGTCGACATGGACGGCAAGACCGAGGTGCGTTACCGTGGCCCCAACATCACCCCCGGCTACTGGCGGGCCCCGTCTGAGACAGCGGAGCACTTTGATGAAGAAGGCTATTTCTGTTCGGGCGATGCGGTCAAATGGATTGATGAGACCGATGTACACCAGGGCCTCAAATTTGACGGCCGTATTGCCGAAGACTTCAAGCTGGCCACCGGCACGTTTGTCAGTGTTGGCCCCTTGCGTGCCAAGATCATTGCCGCAGGCGCACCCTACATCCAGGACGTGGTGCTCACCGGCATCAACCTGAAAGAAGTCGGGGCCATGGTGTTCCCAACTTCTGCGGTGCGGGCCTTGAGTGGTTTGCCTGCCAGCACACCCATGGCCGATGTGCTGAGCAGTGGGCCGGTGCTGGCACAGTTCCAGAACGTGGTCGACGAGTTGGCCAAAACCGCCACCGGCAGCGCCAGCCGCATTGCCCGCATGTGCCTGCTGGCCGAGCCACCCACCATTGACCGCAGCGAGGTCACCGACAAGGGCTCGATCAACCAGCGTGCGGTGCTGACACACCGCGCCGAGACTGTGACCGCGTTGCATGACGACATGCTGCACACCATCCTGAAACCCCAAACCACCTGAAGGTGCATGAGCATGGCAAGCAAAGGATTCTTCAACGCCTTCAAGGACGTGTGGATGCTGGGTGGCATGCGCACGCCCATGGTGGACTACTGCGGGGCACTGGGTCACATCTCGCCGACTGACCTGGGCATCAAGGCCGCCCGTGCCGCCCTGGCACACACCGCCGTGCCGGGTGAACACATCAACTCGGTACTGACCGGCAACATGGCCCCCGGCGACTTTGAGCAGTTCATGCTGCCGCGCCACATTGGCCTGTACGCCGGGGTACCACAAGAGGTGCCAGCCTTGATGGCGCAGCGCATCTGCGGCACCGGTTTTGAGCTGTTTCGCCAGGCCGGGGAACAAATTGAGTGCGGTTGCGCCGACGTGGCACTGCTGGTGGGTACCGAGAACATGACGCGCAACCCGATTGCGTCTTTTACCCACCGCACCGGCTTCAAGCTGGGCGCGCCGGTGGAGTTCAAGGACTTTTTGTGGGAATGCCTCAACGATGCCACCGCCTCGGTCAACATGATCCAGACTGCCGAGAACCTGGCCAAGCAATACGGCATCAGCCGCGAAGAGGTGGACGCCTTTGCCTCGCACTCCTTTGCCAAAGCAGTGGCGGCACAGGAGAGCGGTTTTCACGCCGGTGAAATCACCCCCGTGATCAGCGAAAACTTTGAGCTGGCGGGCTACACCACCCGTGCCATCAAGCTGCAGGGCAAGACCGCTGTGGTGGCACAGGACACGCACGCACGCCCCTCACCGGTCGAGGTGCTAGCCAAATTGCGCAGCATCTACCCAGGCGGTGTGCAAACCGGTGGCAATAGTTCGGCCTTGGTCGATGCCGCGGCCGCCGCCGTGGTCGCCAGCGGAGCCTATGCGCGCGCCGAAGGCAAGCAGCCGCTGGCCCGTGTGGTCGGCGTTGCCGTGGTGGGTGTGCCGCCCGAGATCATGGGCATTGGCCCGGCCCCGGCGATTCGCCTGCTGCTGGAGCGCACGGGTCTGAAACTGGATGACGTTGGCCGCTTCGAGATCAACGAAGCCCAGGGCGCACAAACCCTGTCGGTCGGGCGTGAGCTGGGGCTGGACTTAAGCAAGCTCAACGTCAATGGCGGCGCCATCGCGTTGGGTCACCCCTTGGCCGCCACCGGCGTGCGCCTGACGCTGACGCTGGCGCGTGAACTCCAGCGCAGCGGCCAACGCTGGGGAGTGGCCAGCGCCTGCATCGGCGGCGGCCAGGGCATTGCCCTGCTGCTGGAAAACCCGCTACAAGCCTGAAACAGCACAAATTTATACAACAAATTGGCCCGTATCCCATATAAAACATGCGCAAGCAGCTATAACTTTAATAGCATTCAACCTTAACTCACAAGAAGCTCAACATGAACATTCAAGGACAAGCAGCTCTGGTCACCGGTGGTGGCTCTGGTTTGGGCGAGGCCACCGCCCGTGAACTCGCCCGCCTGGGGGCCAAGGTGGCTATTCTGGACGTGAACCTGGCCAATGCCGAAAAGGTGGTCGCTGACATTGGCGAGCAATGCGGTGCGGGCTACGCCCTGGCCTGCCAGTGTGACGTGACCAACCCCGAGAGTGTGCAAGCCGCCATTGATGCCGCCACCACCGCCCACGGCCCGGCGCGTATCCTGATGCAGATTGCCGGTATTGGCACCGCCAAACGCATCATCGCCCGCGACGGCTCCCCGGCCCCGCTGGAAGACTTTGTGCGCGTGGTCAACGTCAACCTGATCGGCACCTACAACGTGGCCCGCCTGTTTGCCGCCGCCTGTGCCAAACTGGAACCGATGGAAGACGGCGAACGCGGGGCCATGGTGTTCACCGCCTCGGTCGCCGCGTTTGACGGCCAAGTGGGTCAGCAGGCTTACAGCGCCTCCAAAGCCGGTGTGGCCGGCATGACGCTGCCGATGGCACGTGACTTGGCGCAGCACGGCATTCGCGTCTGCACCATCGCACCGGGCCTGTTTGCCACGCCACTGATGGCCACCCTGCCCGAGGCGGTGCAGCAGTCGCTGGCGGCCAGCATTCCATTCCCGCAGCGCCTGGGCAAGCCCGAAGAGTTTGCCCAACTGGCCGCGCACATCGTCAGCAACGGCCACCTCAACGGCGAGGTGATCCGCATCGATGGCGCACTGCGCCTGGCCCCGCGCTAAAAGTTGCCATGAGCAAAACCTTTGTTTATTCGGTGAACGTGATGTTTGGCGACTGCGACCCGGCCGGCATCGTGTTCTTTCCGAACTTTGCCAAGTGGATGGATGCCTCGTCGATGAACTTCTTCATCCAGAGTGGCGTGCCGCCCTGGCGTGAGCTGGTCAAGACCACCGGCATCATCGGCACACCGCTGCTGGAGATCAACACCAAATTTCTGCGCCCCGCCACTTATGGCGAGACCTTGCAGATTCACACCAGCATTGAGGCGTGGCGCGACAAGGTGTTTGTGCACCGCCACCTGATCAAGCGGGGTGACGAGCTGCTGTGTGAAGGCACCGAAGTACGCGCCTTTTGCATGCGCTTGCCCGACTCAGACCGCATCAAGGCGATCCCGGTGCCCGCTGACATCAAGGCCTTGTGCTGTTGACCCTGCTCAAAATTCCTTCCCTTTTTTTCCCGCGCTTCCCCTTTAAAAAACCACTTGGAGACATCACCATGAAAGCTTTCAAAACCCTCATTGCCACCGCCGCTGCGGCCCTGGTCACTGGCTCGGCACTGGCCGACATCACCATCGGTATCAGCTTGCCTTTGAGCGGCCCGGCCTCTGGCCTGGGCATTCCGATGGGTAACCAGATCAAACTCTGGCCCACAACCATCGCCGGAGAAAAACTCAAGGTCATCGTCCTTGACGATGCCACTGACCCGACCAACGGCGTCAAGAACGCCAAGCGTTTTGTCACCGAAGACAAGGTCGACATCATCATGGGCTCGGCCGCCACACCGGTGGCCATCCCGATGGCTGCCGTCGCGGCTGAAGCTGAGACCGTGCAAATTGCGTTCTCGCCCGCCGTGCTGCCCCCCGGCAAGGATGGCTGGACTTTCCGCTTACCCCAATCCAACGACGTCATGGCCCACGCCATGGTGGCCTTGATGAAAAAGCAGGGCATCAAAACCGTCGGCTTTCTGGGCTACACCGATGCCTATGGCGAAAGCTGGCTCAAGGAATTCACCGCTCAGGCAAACGCCAATGGCATCAAGCTGATTGCCACCGAACGGTTTGCCCGCTCGGACACCAGCGTGACGGCGCAAGCGTTGAAGCTGGTCTCGGCCAACCCCGACGCGATGCTGCTGGTGGCCTCCGGCAGCGGTGCCGCCATGCCGCACATGGCGGTGGTGGAGCGTGGCTACAAGGGCAAGATTTACCAGACCCACGCCGCCGCTTCACGTGACCTGATGCGCATTGGTGGCAAGGCCGTGGAAGGCGCTTACGTGGTATCCGGCCCGGCAGTCATTGCCGAGCAGTTGCCCGACAGCCACGCGTCCAAGAAAGTTGCCACCGACTTCGTGCAGCAGTTTGAAAAGGCTTACGGCCCGGGTTCGCGCAACCAGTTTGCCGGTCACAGCTATGACGCGGTGTTGATCCTTGAAAAGGTCGTTCCCGTGGCGCTGAAAAAAGGCAAGCCCGGCACCAAAGAGTTCCGCACCGCCTTGCGTGACGCCATGGAAACCATGGGCCGCACCGTCGTGTCGCATGGCGTGCTGAACTGGACGCATGACAACCACTGGGGTTTCACCAACGAAACCGGTGTGATGCTCAAGGTGGTCAACGGCGACTGGAAGGTTGAGTAAGCGGCGACCGCGTCTTCAGCGGCCAAGCGGATGCCAGGGTGCATCCGCTTTTTTTCCATTTCTTTGGGCCCACCATGGACTTTTCAATTGCCAGCATTTTGCTGCTCGACGGCATCACCAACGGGGCGGTGTATGCCCTGCTGGGCTTGGCCACGGTGCTCGTGTTTTCGGTGACACGGGTGATTTTTATTCCCCAGGGGGAGTTTGTTGCTTACGGCGCACTCACCCTGGCCATTTTTCAGACCGGCAAGGTGCCTGGCACAGTCTGGCTGCTGCTGATCATGGCGCTGCTGGCCGCCGTAATGGATGTGCGCCTGAGCTGGCAACACAGCCATGATGGCCGCCGCGCCCTCAAGGCCGGTTTAACGACCCTAGCCGCCCCGCTGATGGTGTCCATCTTGTCGATCTGGGCCGCGCCACACCAGTTGCCCCTGCTGGTGCAGGCGCTGTTGACGGTGGCCATCGTCACCGCGTTTGGTCCGCTGGTGTACCGGCTGGCTTACCAGTCGCTGGCCGATGCCAGTTCACTGGTGCTGCTGATTGTGTCGGTTGGGGTGCACTTTGCCATGACCGGCCTGGGCCTGCTGTTCTTCGGGGCCGAGGGCTTTCGCAACCCCTCGTTCTGGGACGAGCGCCTGAGCCTGGGGCCGCTGGCCATCAGCGGGCAGGCCGTGATCATCATGCTGACCTCACTGGCCTTGATTGTGTTGCTGTGGCAGTTCTTCAGCCGCACCTTGTATGGCAAGGCCTTGCAGGCCACGGCGGTGAACCGGCTCGGGGCGCGGCTGATGGGCATTTCCACCCACGGTGCAGGCCAGGCTACCTTTGCCATGGCCGCGCTGATTGGTGCACTGTCAGGCCTGCTGATTGGCCCAACCACCACGGTGTTTTACGACTCCGGTTTTCTGATTGGCCTCAAAGGTTTTGTGGCGGCGGTGATGGGTGGCCTGCACAGCTACCCGCTGGCGGCGCTGGGGGCTGTGTTTGTCGGTCTGGTGGAGTCATTTGGCTCATTCTGGGCCAGTGCCTTCAAGGAAGTGATTGTGTTCACCCTGGTGCTGCCGATTCTGCTGTGGCGCTCGGTCGCTGGCGGAAATGAAGAGGAACATTGAGATGAGTTTCACCACACAACTTCAACATTGGGCGCACAAGACCAACACCCAGCGCGTGGTGGTCGTGGCTTGTATGCTGCTGTACGCCGTCTCGCCCGTGCCCGAGTTCTGGATCACCCAGCTCAACTACATCGCGCTCTACAGCCTGGTGATTCTGGGCCTGGTGCTGCTCACCGGCATTGGCGGACTCACTTCCTTTGGCCAGGCGGCGTTTGTCGGCATTGGGGCTTACACCAGTGCGTATTTGACTGTCAACATGGGCTGGTCACCCTGGCTCACGGTGTTTGCCGGGCTGTTCATCACCGGCATCAGTGCGCTGGTGGTGGGCTGGATCACGCTGCGTATGTCGGGCCACTACCTGCCGTTGGCCACCATAGCCTGGGGCTT
Source organism: Burkholderiales bacterium RIFOXYD12_FULL_59_19 (assembly GCA_001771065.1). GTDB lineage: Bacteria > Pseudomonadota > Gammaproteobacteria > Burkholderiales > Burkholderiaceae_C > Rhodoferax. Next base: position 16,476 of record MESQ01000013.1, read on the forward strand.
GTCGCTGTATTACCTGATGGGCAACCTGGACGCTTTAGGCAAGTACGACGGCATTCTGGGTGTCCCCGCGCTGACCCTGTTTGGCTGGGACATCAGCCAGGGCCGCAGCTTCTTTGTGCTGGCCTGGGGCATGGTTTTGTTTGCCGCCTTTGCCCTGCTGAACCTGATGGATTCGCGCACTGGCCGTGCCATCAAGGCCATGCGCTCCAGTGGTCTGATGGCCGAAGCCATGGGCGTGGACACACTGCGCCACAAGGTCGGCATCTTCCTGATTGCCGCGCTGTTTGCCAGTATCTCAGGCTGGTTGTTTGCGCACTTTCAGCGCACCGTGAACCCATCCCCCTTTGGCCTGAAGATGGGCATTGAGTACCTGTTCATGGCCGTGCTCGGTGGGGCCGGTTTTGTGTGGGGCGCCATCAGCGGCGCGGTGATGACCAAGCTGCTGGAAGACGAACTGCAAGTGCTGCTGCCCAAGCTGCTGGGCACCAGCGGCAGCTACGAGGTGATTGTGTTTGGGGTGGTGTTGGTGTTGGTGCTCAAATACCTGCCCGACGGTCTGTGGTCACTGGTGGGACGTATTCTGCCCAAACCCAACCGGGTTGAAGACTGGCAGACCGCTGCGGCCTTGCCCGAGCGCGCCAAACCGGCACTGGGCGAGACCGTGCTGGAGGTGAAAGACATCCGCAAGCAGTTTGGCGGCTTGACTGCCGTGAACAACATCGGCTTTTCGATCCAGGCCGGGCAGATCGTCGGCCTGATTGGCCCCAACGGCGCTGGCAAGTCCACCACCTTCAACCTGATCACCGGCGTGCTGGGCCTGAGCTCGGGCGAGGTCAAATTTCGCGGCCAGACCATCAGCGGCTTGCCCTCGCGTGAAATTGCCCGGCGCGGCATGAGCCGCACCTTTCAGCACGTCAAAATGATCCCCGAGCTGACGGTGCTGGAAAACGTGGCCCTGGGCGCGCAATTGCGTGGCAGCAAGGGTGCGCTGTCCAGCATGCTGCGCATGGATCGGGCCGAAGAACAAAGCCTGCTGCGTGAAGCCGCCCGCCAGTTGGAGCGCATTGGCATGGGGCATGCCATGCATGAACAGGCTGGCAACCTGGCCATGGGCCCGCAGCGCCTGCTGGAAATTGCCCGCGCCTTGTGCAGCGACCCGGCCCTGCTGCTGCTGGACGAGCCCGCCGCTGGTCTGCGCCACAAAGAAAAGCAAGCCCTGGCAGGGGTGTTACGCCAGTTGCGCAGCGAAGGCATGAGCATCTTGCTGGTGGAGCATGACATGGACCTGGTGATGGACGTGACCGACCACATTGTGGTGATGGAGTTTGGCACCTTGCTGATGCAGGGCACGCCGGAAGAAGTGCAGCAAAGCCCGAAGGTAAGAGCCGCGTACTTGGGCGTGGAACATTGAAAGTCACACCATGAACCAACCCGTTTTAACCGTCAAAGGCCTGCGCGCCGGCTATGGCCGCGCCGAGGTGCTGCATGGCATCAACTTACAAGCGCCCAAGGGCAGTGTGATCACCGTGATTGGCCCCAATGGGGCGGGCAAATCGACCTTTTTGAATGCCTTGATGGGGGTCTTGCCCGCACAAGGCCAGATCGAGTTTGAGGGCCAGCCGATCAACTCCTTGTCGCTGGAACAGCGCGTCATGCTGGGCATTGCGCTGGTGCCGGAAAAGCGCGAGCTGTTTGGCAGCATGCGTGTGGAAGACAACCTGGTGCTGGGCGCGTTTCGCCAGGTGCGCCTGCACAACCCGAAATGGCGCGATCAACTGGATGTGGTGTACCAGTTGTTTCCGCGTTTGCAGGAACGTTGCAAGCAGGCCGCTGGCACCTTGTCCGGTGGTGAACGCCAGATGCTGGCGGTCGGCCGGGCCATGATGTCGCGCCCCACCCTGCTGATGCTGGACGAACCCAGCCTGGGCCTGGCCCCGCTGGTGGTGAAGGAAATTTTTCGCACCATTGAGGCCTTGCGCCAGACCGGCGTAACCACCTTGCTGGTGGAACAAAACGCCCGCGCGGCACTGGAGGCGGCTGACCATGGCTACGTGCTGGAGATGGGCGAAATCGCCCTGAACGGCCCGGCCCAGGACCTGGCCACTGACCCCCGGGTGATCGATACCTACCTGGGCGCGGCCCGCAAGAAGTGACATTTTTATACATCTTTTGGTGCTCTAGCGCTTATAAATAAAGCGTAACAGGCTATCATTAAACTAGCAAACATGAACCACTACCACGCCCCCGGTGAGGACATTGATTTCATCCTCACGCGGGTACTCAACGCAGCCGCCCACTTGCAGGCATTACCCGCCTTTACCGAGGTGGATGCCGACCTGATGCGACAGGTGCTGGACGAAGCCGGCAAATTTGTTGGCGAAGTCATCGCCCCCTTAAGCCGCAGCGGCGACGAAGTGGGTTGTCAGTTTGCCAACGGGCAGGTCACCACACCACCCGGTTTCAAGGCCGCCTACCAGGCATTCTGGCAAGCCGGTTGGCCTGCGCTGGCCTGTGCGCAAGAAGATGGCGGCCAGGGCCTGCCCGGCGTGCTGGAAGCCGTGCTGTACGAGATGCTCAGCGGCGCCAACCACGGCTGGACCATGGCCCCCGGCCTGTTGCACGGCGCATATGAATGCATCAAGCACCATGCCAGCGACGAACTGAAAGCACGTTACCTGGAAAAAGTTGCCACCGGTGAATGGCTGGCCACCATGTGCCTGACCGAACCGCAGGCGGGCAGTGACCTGGGGCTGGTGCGTACCAAAGCACTGCCACAGGTGGATAGCAGCTACCGTTTAAGCGGTACCAAAATTTTTATTTCCGGTGGTGAACATGACCTGAGCGACAACATCGTCCATCTGGTGCTGGCCCGCCTGCCCGACGCGCCACCCGGCCCCAAAGGTTTGTCACTGTTCCTCGCCCCCAAATTCATGCCCGATGGCAGCCGCAATCCGGTGTTTTGCGAGCGCATTGAAGAAAAAATGGGCCTGCACGGCAGCGCCACCTGTGTCATGCGTTTTGACGAGGCCACCGGCTGGATCGTCGGTGCACCAGGGCGCGGTCTGAATGCCATGTTTGTCATGATGAACGCGGCCCGGTTGCATGTGGGTTTGCAAGGTATCGGGCTGCTTGAAGCGGCCTGGCAAAAGGCCAACGCCTATGCCCAAGAGCGCCGCCAGATGCGTGCGCCGGAGCGTGGTACATCCGCCGCAGAGGCCGACCTGATCATCGAACACCCGGCCATGCGCCGTATTCTGGACACCCAGCGTGCCTGGATCGACGGGGGCCGTGTGTTGGCCTACAAAACGGCGCTGAAGCTGGATGTCATCAAACACCACCCGGATGGCGAAGACAAAGCCGAGGCCGAGCGCTGGTGCAGCCTGGTGACCCCGGTGCTCAAGGCGGCCTGGACAACACAGGCCTTCAACGGCGCCAGCGACTGCCTGCAAGTGTTTGGCGGTCACGGCTATGTGCGTGAATGGGGGATCGAGCAGATCGTGCGTGATGCACGGGTGGCCATGATTTACGAAGGCACCAACGAAATTCAGGCGATTGACCTGCTGGTGCGCAAGGTGCTGCCCGACGGCGGCATCGGCTTGACCACGCTGCTGCAACAGCTGAAGCGGAAACTTGATGGCACACAGGTCCTGCACACGGCCGTCCAGGCGCAAGTGACCACGCTGTGTGAGTTGACCCGCCAACTGGTGCAGGCCAACACCAGCGACAAGGCGTTGGCCTACTGGGTGGCCGACGATTACCTGCGTGCCGTGGCCTTGACCCTGCTGGCCTGGGCCTGGGTGCAGATCGGCCAAGCCATTGAACCCGGTACGCAGAACACACGCTGGTCGCAGCCTGCGACTGCCTTGCAGCACTGGGTACTGCCAGAATTTGCCATGCGGATGCAAATCATCTCAGCCCGGCTCCCCTAGTTCGCTATGCTTGGCCCATTTGCCAGTTAGACCCTATGGACGAAAACACCTCCACCCCGTTTGTTGAGAAAGTCAACACCCGCTATCTGGAAACCCTGGTGGGTTACAACACCCGCCGCGCGGCTTTGGTCATCATTGGCGAATTCATGGAGCGTATGGCGGTCTATGACCTGCGTACGGTGGATTTTTCGGTGCTGTCGCTGATCACCCACAACCCCGGCATCACCTCTCGGCAATTGTGCAGCACCTTGGGCATCCAAGCCCCCAACTTGGTGAACATGATCAGCACGCTGGAAAAGCGCGATCTGATCAAACGCTTGCCTCACCCCAACGACCGTCGGGCCGTGGGTTTGCACTTGACCGAAGCGGGTGAAAAAATGATGCGCAAAGCAGAAAAAACGGCCGTCACCCTGGAGCTGGAGACCACCCCGCGTTTGACGGCCGAAGAACGCAAAACCCTGATGAAGCTGCTACAAAAGGTCTACAAAAAGTAGCCCGCTACGCGACTCGGGCAATCGACACGGGTTTGAAGCCCAGATCAGCCACCTTGCCTTTGCGCGCCCGAGTCCCCCGGGCGTTGTTGAGGCTGCGGATTTCCAGGGTTTCATCGCGCTCTTTGCCACCCCGGCCAATGCCGTCAATACGCACGCTACGGGTGTAGGCGGCGGCACCTGCCAAGCTGTCTTTGCCTTCCAGATCCAGCAGCATCAGACCACGGCCACCGTTGGCCATGGCTTTGAGCTCGCTGAGCTCGAAGGTCAAAATCCGCCCACCGGTGGAGGCGCACGCCACATGGGTGGCAGTTGGCACCGCAAGGGCGGCATTGGCCACCAGCGAGGGTTGGCACAGGGTTTCGCCCTCGTTGATGGTGACAAAGGCCTTGCCGGCCTTTTGTCGCGAGATCATGTGGGCTACGGTGGCGGTGAAGCCATAACCGGCAGAGCCTGACAGCAGCAAGCTGGCTTCCACCGGGCCGGCAAAGAAATACAGCAACTGGGTACCCGCTTCCAGCTCAATCAGGCTGGTGATGGGCTGGCCGTCGCCCCTGCCACCCGGCAGCAACGCCACCGCCACCGAATAAACCCGGCCATTGGAGCCGAAGGCCAGCAAGGTGTCGACGCTGCGGCACTCGAATGCGCCGTAGAGCGCATCACCCGCCTTGAACGCGTATTCCGGTGCCGCCGTGCCATTGAGCCGGTCGCGCGCCCAGCCCTTTTGCGTGCGCACCCAGCCTTTTTGGCTCACCACCACGGTCACGGGCTCGTCCACCACTTTCACTTCGAGCACCACTTTTTTATCGGCCTGAATCAGGGTGCGACGGGCATCTGAAAAGCTTTTGGCGTCGGCCTCGATTTCTTTCACCATCAGGCGGCGCAGCGTTGCCGGACTGCCCAGAATTTCTTCCAGCCTGTTCTGCTCCTCACGCAGGCCTGTCAACTCCTGCTCAATCTTGATGGCCTCCAACCTGGCCAACTGGCGCAGGCGGATTTCTAAAATATCTTCAGCCTGTCGCTCCGACAAGTTAAAGCGTGCGATCAACGCCGCTTTGGGTTCGTCCGCCTGCCGGATGATGGCGATCACCTCGTCAATGTTGAGCAACACCAGCGCCCTACCCTCCAGGATGTGGATACGGTCCATCACCTTGTTCAGGCGATGCCGCGTGCGCCGCTCGATGGTGGTCTGCCGGAAGGCAATCCACTCGGTGAACATCTGGCGCAACGACTTGAGCGTGGGCCGGCCATCGAGCCCGATCATGGTCAGGTTGATGGGGCTGGACGTTTCCAGGCTGGTGTGCGCCAGCAGTGTGTTGATGAGCTCCTGCTGGCCAATTTTGCTGGTCTTGGGTTCACACACCAGGCGCACGGCGGCGTCTTTGCTGGACTCGTCGCGCACCCCGTCGAGCACCGACAACACGGTGGCCTTGAGCTGGTTTTGCTCCAGCGTCAGGGCTTTTTTGCCCGCCTTGATCTTGGGGTTGGTCAGCTCTTCAATTTCTTCGAGCACACGCTGGGTACTGACACCGGGGGGCAGTTCGGTCACCACCAGTTGCCACTGACCGCGGGCGAGTTCTTCGATCTTCCAGCGGGCCCGGCATTTCAAGGAACCGCGGCCAGTGCGATAGGCCTCGGCAATTTCGACGGCGCTGCTGATGATCTGGCCGCCACCCGGAAAGTCCGGGCCGGGCAGCAAGGCAAACAATTCATCGTCCGGCAGGTTCGGTGCCTTGATCAGCGCCACGCAGGCATCGGCCACCTCGCGCAGGTTGTGGCTCGGGATTTCGGTGGCCAGGCCCACGGCAATACCGCTGGCACCGTTGAGCAGGGCAAAGGGCAGGCGCGCCGGCAACTGCTTGGGCTCCTCGGTGGAGCCATCGTAGTTGGGTGAAAAGTCAACGGTGCCCTCGTCAATTTCGTCGAGCAGCAGGCTGGTGATTTTGGCCAGCCGCGCCTCGGTGTAACGCATGGCGGCCGCGCCATCACCGTCTCTGGAGCCAAAGTTGCCTTGGCCGTCGATCAGCGGGTAACGTTGTGAAAAATCCTGTGCCATACGCACCAGCGCGTCGTAGGCCGCACTGTCGCCGTGCGGGTGGTACCGGCCCAGCACATCACCCACCACACGCGCACATTTGACCGGCTTGGCCCCGGTGTTGCCATTGGCCCCGCCAAAGCCCAGGCCCATGCGGCTCATGGCATACAGAATGCGCCGCTGCACTGGCTTTTGGCCGTCGCACACGTCCGGCAAGGCACGCCCCTTGACCACGCTCAAGGCGTATTCCAGGTAGGCCTGCTGAGCATAGGTGGCCAGGTTCAGCGCGTCGTCACCCTCGGGTTGCGGCGCTGGGACCGAGGGGGTGGTTGTGAGTTGATCAGTCATAACGAACCAGTTTCCAGAAAATCATAAAAATTACAGCTGTTGGGGGTTTAACCCGCGAGGCAGGCCCTATGGGGGAGCTTCCTCATACTGGGGTACCAGAAATCGTCAGCCCCCCCATAGGGCCTGCCTCGCTAGACGCATCGGTGTGCAAACCTTGTGTAGACAAACACCGCTCAAATTCAGGGCTCCTGACTCCGGGCTTCGGTTTTCAAAACCTGCCCAAGCACCCATTTGTCGGCGCTGTAACTGGCTAGGGCGGTCACCGATTTCTGGTACCCCAGTATGAGGGGACCGCCCTTGCCAGTCGCGGCGCAGCGCGCACCCAAAAATAGCCACAGATTGATCCACGAACGTATCGCAATGAAAGCCAGTTAAACGTCAATCTCCACCGAATCCCCGTGCAGCTCCATCAGCTCCCGGCGCGCTGCAGCTTCACCTTTACCCATCAGCTTGGTCATGAGTTCGGAAGTCTCAAGCACACTCAAGCAGCCCAAATGCACCGGTAACAACCTGCGGGTATCGGGGTTCAGCGTGGTGTCCCACAACTGCTCGGCGTTCATTTCGCCCAATCCCTTGAAGCGGCTGATGGTCCAGGCGCCTTCCCGCACACCCTCCTTGCGCAGCTTGTCCAGGATGGCGGTGAGTTCGCCTTCGTCTAAAGCGTAGGCTTTGGATGCTGGCTTTTTGCCGCGTGCCGGCGCATCCACCCGAAACAGCGGCGGGCGGGCCACAAAGACATGGCCGGTGTCGATCAGCTTGGGAAAGTGTTTGAAAAACAGCGTTAACAGCAGCACCTGGATGTGCGATCCGTCCACGTCGGCATCACTCAGGATGCAAATCTTGCCGTAGCGCAGCCCGCTCAGGTCCGGGGTGTCATCCACGCCGTGCGGATCGACGCCAATGGCCACCGCAATATCATGAATTTCGTTGTTGGCAAAGAGGCGGTCACGCTCGACCTCCCAGGTGTTCAGCACCTTGCCACGCAAGGGCAGCACCGCCTGGCTTTCCTTGTTGCGGCCCATCTTGGCACTGCCGCCAGCCGAGTCGCCTTCGACCAGAAACACCTCGTTCTCGGCAATGTCACGACTCTCGCAATCGGTCAGCTTGCCCGGCAACACCGCCACGCCCGAACCCTTGCGCTTTTCGACCCTTTGGCCGGCTTTCTGGCGGCTTTGCGCGGCCTTGATGGCGATCTCGGCCAGCTTCTTGCCGTATTCCACATTTTGATTCAGCCACAGTTCCAGCGTCGGCCGCACAAAACTGGAAACCAGTTTGAGCGCATCGCGCGAATTCAGGCGCTCCTTGATCTGACCCTGAAACTGCGGGTCCAGCACCTTCGTGGACAGCACATAACTGGCGCGCGCAAAGACGTCGTCGGGCAGTAGTTTGACGCCCTTGGGCAGCAGCGAATGCATTTCCACAAAGCTCTTAACGGCGGTGTACAGGCCATCACGCAAGCCCGACTCGTGTGTGCCGCCGGCAGGGGTCGGGATCAGGTTGACATAACTCTCACGCACCGGCTGGCCGTCTTCGGTAAAAGCCACACACCAGGCCGCACCCTCGCCTTCGGCAAAACTGTCGCTGTTGGCGTCAGCAAAACCCTCGCCTTCAAACAGCGGAATGACGGGCTCACCGGTCAGGGTTTGCGTCAAATAGTCGCGCAGGCCACCCTTGAACAACCAGGTCTGGGTTTCCTTGTTCTTTTCCTGCACCAACGTCACCGAAACACCCGGCATCAGCACCGCTTTGCTGCGCAGCAGGTGTTCCAGATGCGCCATGGGCCAGGTCAGGGATTCAAAATATTTGCCGTCGGGCCAGACCCGCACCGTGGTGCCTGATTTGCGGTCACCCTCGCCGCCTAAGCGCACGCTCAGGGGTTCAATCACGTCGCCACCGGCAAACACCAGCCGCGCCACCTGACCTTCGCGGTAGGTGGTGGCTTCCAGGCGCAGCGACAGCGCATTGGTCACACTCACCCCGACGCCGTGCAGGCCGCCGGAAAAGCTGTAGGCACCACCTTTGCCCTTGTCGAACTTGCCACCGGCGTGCAATTGGGTAAATACCAGCTCGATCACCGGGGCGTGCTCGGTGGGGTGCAGGCCAAACGGGATACCACGGCCATCGTCTTCCACCGTAATGGAGCCATCGCTATGGACGATGGTTTTGATCTTTTTGCCGTGGCCGGCCAGCGCTTCATCGGCGGCGTTGTCGATCACTTCCTGGATCACGTGCATCGGGTTGTCGGTTCGGGTGTACATGCCCGGGCGCTGCTTGACCGGCTCCAGCCCTTTCAGGACACGGATCGAGTTTTCGGAATATTCGGGGTTGGGTTTGGTTGCCATAGCGGCGCATTGTAATCAGCCAGCTTTGAAACAACTGGATGAATACCCAGCTTTGGAAACCACATTTCAGACCGGTAGCACACATACCGCGCGTACCCATCAGACAATGCCGCATAGTTCGGTATATTCCACGCATGTCGCATTCAGCTAAAAAACTCTCGATGAACCAGGTACTGCTGTGCGGTGCCGCCATCGTCACCATTTCCATGGGCATCCGCCATGGCTTCGGGCTGTGGCTGCAACCCATGACGCAGAGTCTGGACTGGAGCCGCGAAACCTTTGCTTTTGCCCTGGCCATCCAAAACCTGACCTGGGGCTTTAGCGGCATTTTTGCCGGCATGCTGGCCGACCGCTTTGGCGCCTTCAGGGTGATCGTTGGCGGTGCGCTGCTGTATGCCCTGGGGCTGGTGGGCATGGCCTATGCCACCACCGCGCAGCTGCTGAGCTTAAGCGCCGGGGTGCTGATTGGCATGGCCCAGGCGGGCACCACGTACGCCATCATTTACGGTGTCATTGGCCGCAATATCAGCGCCAGCAAACGCTCCTGGGCCATGGGTGTGGCCGCGGCGGCGGGCTCCTTTGGCCAGTTCCTGATGGTGCCGACCGAAGGTTTTTTGATCGACAGCCTGGGATGGCAACAGGCGCTGGTGGCGCTGGCGCTGGCAGCACTGCTGATCATGCCGCTGGCCTGGGGCTTGCGTGAGCCGGACTTCAGGGGCGGTGCCGGGCATTTTCGCGAACAGTCCATCATGCAGGCGTTGCGCGAAGCGTTTCACTACCGCAGCTTTCAGTTGCTGATGGCGGGCTATTTTGTCTGCGGCTTCCAGGTGGTGTTTATTGGTGTCCACATGCCAAGTTATCTAAAAGACATGGGGCTGGCCTCCAACGTGGCCAGCACCTCGCTGGCGCTGATTGGCCTGTTCAATGTGTTTGGCACCTATGCGGCTGGGGTGCTGGGCCAGCGCATACAAAAGAAGAACATTCTGGCCTTCATTTACCTGGCGCGCGCTGTTGTCATCAGCGTGTTTTTGCTGGTGCCGCTGTCACCCATCAGTGTCTATGTTTTTTCTGCGGTCATGGGCATGCTGTGGTTGTCCACCGTGCCACCGACCAATGCCACGGTGGCCCAGATTTTTGGTGTGGCGCACCTGTCGATGCTCGGCGGCTTTGTTTTTTTTAGCCACCAGATTGGCTCGTTTCTGGGGGTCTGGCTGGGCGGCTATTTGTTTGACCGCACCGGCAGTTACGACATCGTCTGGTACATCGCCATTGCACTGGGGGTGCTGGCCGCGCTGGTCAATTTACCCATCAAAGAAGCCACCATTGTGCGCTCGCCTTTGCCCCAGCAGGCCTGATGCCATGAAGCCGCTGCACAAATCCCTGATCTACGCCGGCGTGCTGGTGGTGCTGGGGCTGGTGTTTGCCCTGTACACCCGCCCTGACTTTGTCATGACATTGGCCAACCAGGTGTGGGGGTGCTTTTAGTGTCAGGTCATGACTTGGGCGACCCCTCTGACTGGGTGCAACGCTGGCAGCACCTGATGCCACCCGGCGCGCGCGTGCTGGACGTGGCTTGCGGCTCGGGTCGCCACATGCAATGGCTGACGCAACGGGGTTGTCGTTGCACCGGTATCGACCGCTCGGCAGAGGCACTGACACAGGCCAGCCGCTACGGCGACACGGTCCTGGCAGACATCGAAGGCGGACCCTGGCCCCTGATGCAACACGGTTTACCGCAAGTATTTGACGCGGTGCTGGTCGCCAATTACCTTTGGCGACCGCTGTTTCCCATGTTGCTGCAAAGCCTGGCACCCGGTGGTTTGCTGCTTTATGAAACTTTTGCCCAGGGCAATGAGACCGTGGGCAAACCGTCCCGGCCCGATTTTTTGCTGCAAACCGGCGAATTGCTGCAGTTGTGCCAGTGCCTGCGCGTCGTCGCCTTTGAAGATGGATTTTTACCAAGCCCCGCGCGCTTTGTACAGCGTATTGCGGCTTTCAGTCAGGCACAAGCCCAAGAAGCCGCACAGCGACCAGCGCGTTATCCACTCTCGCTAAAATGAGTGGTTATTCCAATTACCACACGACAAGATGCCACACTCAACGCCCCAACTTACCGGCAGTATCGTTGCCCTGGTCACCCCCATGCACCCTGACGGCAGTGTGGACTATCCAGCGCTGCGCCGACTGATCGACTGGCACATTGCCGAAGGAACGGATTGCATCGGCGTGGTCGGAACCACCGGTGAGTCGCCCACGGTCAGCGTGCAGGAACACTGCGAAATCATACGGGTAGCGGTAGAACAGGCCAACAAGCGCGTGCCGATCATGGCTGGCTGTGGTTCCAACTGCACCGCCGAAGCCATTGAACTGACCAAGTTTGCCAAAAAAGTGGGCGCCGATTGCCAATTGCAAGTCGTGCCCTACTACAACAAGCCCACCCAGGAAGGCCAATACCAGCACTTCAAGACCATTGCCGAAGCCGTTGACCTGCCCATGGTGCTGTACAACGTGCCCGGGCGTTCCGTGGCCGACATGACGCTAGAAACGGTGCTGCGCCTGACCCAGGTGCCCGGCATTGTGGGCATCAAGGAAGCCACCGGCAACATTGACCGTGCCCAATGGCTGATTCGCGAAGCGCCAAAGAACTTTGCCATTTATTCAGGTGATGACCCCACCGCAGTGGCCCTGATGCTGTGCGGCGGTCACGGCAACATCAGCGTCACGGCCAATGTGGCCCCGCGCCTGATGCACGAGTTGTGTGTGGCCGCCCTCGCCGGCGATGTCAAACGCGCCATGGAAATTCAATTCAAGTTGATGCCGCTGCATAAAAACCTGTTTGTCGAAGCCAACCCGATCCCCGTGAAATGGGCCGTGGCCCGCATGAACCTGTGTGGTGGCAGCTTGCGTCTGCCCATGACGGAACTGACCCCGGCGAACGTACCGGTGGTGGAAGCTGCCCTGCACACTGTTGGCTTGATTTAACGCCAGGCCGACCCGCTTTTCATCCGCTGACCCGATCTTTGACCCGAAGGAACTTTTGTGAACCCTTTTTCCAGACTTGCAATCCTTGGCCTGACCCTGACACTGGGCGCCTGCTCGGTGCTTGAGACCGACAAGGTGGACTACAAGAGTGCCGGCAAAGCACCCTCACTTGAAGTACCACCGGACCTGACCCAGTTGTCGCGCGAAACACGTTATGCCGTGCCGGGCGCAGCAGTGACCGCTTCGAGCTTTCAAATCGGTCAGGTAGCGACACAGACCACACCCACAGCGGCGACGGCCATGGGCGATGTGCGCATTGAGCGCGCCGGCACCCAGCGCTGGCTGGTGATCAGTCGCCCGGCCGACAAATTGTGGGATCCGGTCAAAGACTTCTGGATCGAAAACGGCTTTTTGCTGGTAATGGACCAGGCCAATCTGGGCATCATGGAAACCGACTGGGCCGAAAACCGGGCCAAACTGCCACAGGACTTCATTCGCAATACCATTGGCAAGGTGTTTGAGTCGCTGTACTCCACCGGCGAACGTGACAAGTTTCGCACGCGCCTGGAACGCAACGCCAGTGGCGGCACCGACATTTTCATCAGCCACCGCGGCATGATCGAGGTGTATAGCAACACGACCAAAGACCAGACCATGTGGCAACCGCGTGCCGCCGACCCCGAACTGGAAACCGAATTTTTGCGCCGCCTGATGGTCAAGCTGGGCATTTCCGAAGCGCAATCCAAGGCCCTGGTCGCCGCCGGGCCGGTGAGCCAAGGCGCCCAGATTGACACGGTCAACGGCCAGCCCGTGGTGCGCCTCGATGACGAATTTGACCGCGCCTGGCGCCGCGTCGGGCTGGCGCTGGACCGCACCAACTTCACCGTGGAAGACCGTGACCGCAGCAAAGGCATCTACTTTGTGCGCTACGTGGCACCCAACGCAGACAAGACCGAACCTGGCTTTTTTGGCAAACTCTTTGGCGCTGACAAGCAAGACAGTGCACCGCAAAAGTTCAAGATACTGGTACTGAGCCAGGGCAAGGCCAGCACGGTGTCGGTGCAAAACCTCGATGGCAGTACGGCCGCTGCGGCAGACGCACAGCGCATTGTGAAAGTGCTGGCAGAAGACCTCAAGTAAGGTCAAATAGGCCCGCCAAGCCCTGCATTCGGAAGTCATGAATGACTTCACTTGCGCTTCCCATGACCACAGCGTTTGGGCTTGTTGATAGGGTCGACTTCAGTCGACCTGGCGGATGCAGGTCCGCCCTGGTTCAAAAATTTCTCGGACGACGCGCGGTATCAGGTCGATAAGAGAGGTTCGCAATGGCGTGGCTAATTCAGTCCAGCCAGTGGGTGAACTCTGACACCGCCACGCGCGAGGTGTGAAAGCTGTTCACCACGTCGTCCACCTCCGCGTAACCCAGCGACATGCCGCACACCAGCATTTCATCGGCACCCGCACCAATGTGCGGCAAGATGATGCTGGTATAGGCGTTCCAGGCGGCCTGTGGGCAAGTGTGCAAGCCACGGGCGCGCGCTGCCACCATGATGTTTTGTAAAAACATGCCATAGTCGAGCAAGGAGCCGCGCCCCATGACGCGGTCAATGGTGAACATCAGTCCCACCGGCGCGTCAAAAAAGCGGTAGTTGCGCTGGTGCTGCGCGTGCATTTTATCCTTGTCGCCCTTGCCGATGCCCAGCAAGTTGTACAGGCCCCAGCCATTCTCACGGCGCCGGTCAATGTAGGGGCTGACCCATTTTTCAGGGTAATAGTCATATTCTTCCCGGTACTGGGCGGCCAGCGCCGGGTCGGCGCGCAGCGCGTCGTGGGCGGCACAGACCTTGTCTACCAGGCTGTCACGGCTCTGGCCTTGCAACACATAGACCTTCCAGGGCTGGGTATTGGTGCCCGACGGCGCCCGGCTTGCCACCTGCAGGATGTCTTGCAGGGTCTGCTGCGGCACGGCTTGTGTGGTAAAGGCGCGGGTGGACATGCGCGAGGTGATGGCCGTGTCGACGGTGGCCACGTGCAGGTCTGAATCAGGCAATTTTTCAATCATCAAAGGAGTTTCTCCAGGACAGTTTTGAGGGCTTGGGGCAGAGGTGTGGGCCGACGGGTTTGTCGGTCCACATACACATGGACAAAGTGGCCTTTAGCGGCGGTCAGGGGGGCACCCTGCGCGAACAGACCCACTTCGTAGCGCACGCTGGAGTTGCCCAGGCGCGCCACGCGAATGCCGGCGTCCACGGTTTGCGGAAACGCCAACGGCTCGAAATAATTGCACTGGGTTTCGATCACCAAGCCAATGGTTTGGCCCTTTTCGATGTCGAGTACCCCCTGCTCAATCAGGTAAGCGTTCACAGCCGTGTCAAACCAGCTGTAGTAAACAACATTGTTGACATGACCATAGGCATCGTTGTCCATCCAGCGGGTGCCGATGGCACGAAAAACCTGGTAGGCGCTGCGCGATTCAGGGTGTGGTTTAAGCATGGGTCAGGATTTTCTGTCTTTCAGCAAGTCGCGCAAGCGCTTGGGTGCGGGCACCAGCGGGGTGCGACTGCGCGTCCAGGCGCCCTGATCGGAAGGCGACAGGGCGCGGCCCCGGCTCATAAACCACGAGGCCAGCTTGTACAGGCCGGTGCGGCCATAGACCTGTGCCCAGACATTCCAGACCGCGGTGCTGACCACGGTGCGCCCGGCGCCGCTGCCGCGCAGCGTGGCTTCGTCGCTTTCGGGCTTGGCTTGCGATTCGTTGCGCAGACGCACCAGGATGTCGGTGATCGGGATCTTGACCGGACACACTTCAACACAGGCACCGCACAGCGTCGAGGCAAAAGCCAGCGGGTAGGTCGCGTCCAGACCCAGCATGTGCGGTGAGATGATGGCGCCAATCGGGCCCGGGTAGGTGGTGCCGTAGGCGTGACCACCAATACGCGCATACACCGGACAGTGGTTCATGCAGGCGCCGCAGCGGATGCACTTAAGGGTTTCACGCAATTCTTCGTCGGCATAGGCCTGCGTGCGGCCGTTGTCGAGCAGGATCAGATGCACTTCTTCGGGGCCATCTTTTTCACCGGGCTTGCGCGGACCGCTGATCAGGTTGAAATAGGTGGTGACCGCCTGACCGGTAGCCGAACGCGCCAGCAGGCTGTACAGCGGCGCCACATGTTCGAGCTTTTCCACCACTTTCTCAATGCCGGTGATGGCAATGTGGACCTTGGGCACGGTGGTGCACATACGGCCATTACCTTCGTTCTCCACCAGGCACAGGGTGCCGGTTTCAGCTACGCAAAAGTTGACCCCCGACAGGCCGATGTCGGCATCGGCGAACTTGCGCCGCAGCACCTTTCGGCCAATACGAATCAGCGCGTCAACGTCTTCGGTGTAGGCCACACCCGGGATTTCCTTGGCAAACAGCTTGGCAATCTCTTGTTTGGTCTTGTGGATGGCCGGCATGATGATGTGCGACGGTGCCTCACCGGCCAACTGCACGATGTACTCACCCATGTCGGATTCCAGCGCCTCGATGCCGGCCGCTTCCATAGCGTGGTTAAAACCCACCTCTTCGCTCACCATCGACTTGCCCTTGATGATGCGCTTGGCGTTGACCCGGCGGGCAATGCCAAGCGCAATGGCGTTGGCTTCCTCGGGGTTTTGCGCCCAATGCACCTGGATGCCGTTGGCGGTGAGCTTGGTCTCTAGCTGTTCCAGCAATTCAGGCAGGTGCGCCAGACTGTAGCGGCGAATTTGCGAACCCAGCTCACGCAGGCCCTGCAACTCGTCCTGATCGGGAAACTGGACGCGACGTTTGGCCTGCAAAAAGTCCATGGCATCGCGAAAATTCTTACGCTGACCCGGATCATTGAGCACGCCACGACTGCGTTCCTTGAAGTCTTCCATCGGCTGGATCTTGATGACCTGGCTCATGCGGCTGCTCCTGGTTTGAGGGGTTGAGCGTGGCGCAGCAGCACGACAAGCTCGCGCGGACCATGGGCACCGTAGGCCAGCGTCTGCTGAATGTCGGCGGTCTTGGACGGACCGCAAATCAGCAAGGCATTGGTGGGCAAGTTGTCCTTCCAGCCCTCGGCGGTCATGGCCGAATAAAAATCCGAATGGATGGTGGCCACATCCAGCAGCACAAAGTGCACCGACGGTACCAGGGACATCAGTCGAGGCTCGGCAGGCGTGGGCCACAGGATCAGGCTGCCAATCTCGGCAATGGCGCTTTTGGCCAGCGTCAGCGAGGCATCGACCTCGTCAAACAGCACATCGCGCCAGGAGTCGATGGACTCAGCATAACGCTTGAGTTCCAGGTTCTCGGGCTGGCGTGCTTTCAGCTCGGCACCGTGTGGCGTGTCGCTGCCGATCAACAGGTTGCGCAGACCTTTGGCGGCGACCAGTCGCAACAAAAGTTCGGGCCAATCCGCCGCCGTGGTGTCATGCACCTCGGTTTTGACAGCTTCCAGCGCAGCACGCAAACGACTGACACGCTGCGCACTGTCTTCGTGGCGCTGGTGGGCCTCAAACCAGGCTTTGATGTCGGGCAACGGCAGTGGCGCTGGTGCGGCAGGTGCACGCAGCCGCCCCAGAATGCTGTTGCGAGCGTTGGTTTCGGCTGCTGCGGTGGGGTTCAGACTGGCCTTCATGCGGTGTCTCCAGAATTGGCTTGTGCTGTCGTTCGACGCCACAAAAAACTCGCCAGATGCTCACCCGGCAGCGTGGCTTTGGGCAGACCTGCCAGCTCATCCTGCTTGGCGGCGCGGCCGGTGATGTTGAGCAGGCAACCGCAGTCGGCACTGACCACAGAGGCTGCCCCGGTGTCACGGATGGCGGCCACTTTGTCGTTGACAATGGCCTCGGAAATGTCGGGGTAACGCATGGCAAAGGTGCCACCGAAACCACAGCATTCTTCAATCCGCGCCTGCACCACCACCTTCACTTGTGCCATGCTGTCGAGCAGCGCCACACTGGTCTCGTGTGCGCCCATTTCACGGCGCGCGTGGCATGAGGTGTGCAGCGCGATGGTGCAGGGCGCACCCAGGTCAGGCTGGCTGAAATTAACCACATGCACCAGGAATTCACTGAGTTCATAGACCCGTTCCGACAAATCCACGGCTTTGACATGCAACACCGGGTCGTCGGCAAACAGGTGCGGGTAATGCTTGCGGATCATGCCGCCACACGAGCCCGACGGAATCACCACCGGCCAGGGCTCGACAAACAAGTTCAATTGTTGCAAGGCCACAGCACGGGCCTCGTCCGGGAAACCGCTGCTGTGGGCGGGCTGGCCGCAGCAGGTTTGCTGTTCCAGGTAATGCACCCGGATGCCCTCGCGCTCCAGCAGGTTCACCGTGTCAAGCCCGGCCTCGGGCGTGAACTGGTCGATCAGGCAGGTGGCAAACAGGTACACATCGGTCGGTTTTGGCGGGTAGCTTCGCGCTTCAAAAGGGGTCAACGCCATGAATCAGTCTCCTTGTTATGGCACGCGTTTGGCGTGTGTGACTGGATTGTGAAACATTTCATTGCATTCTGATTGTGATATTCGCACGGGCAAGTTTTCAATAATTTCAAAGCCAGCGCTGGGCATAAGACAGCGCAGTGCGGAAGGTGCAGCTTTGAATCTGGACAGTTTCTTCAATCTGCTTGCCATAACCCCCTGCCATCACAAATGCCACCGGAATACGGCGCTGATGACACCAGTCAAACACGCGCCGGTCGCGCGCTTCCAGTCCGTCGGGGGTCAATGCCAGGCGGCCCAGGCGATCCCCCGCATAGGGGTCGGCACCGGCCAGATACAGCACCAGACCGGGCTCAAAACGCTGGCTCAACGCCAGCAGCGCCAACTCCAGCGCAGCAAGGTATTCCGCATCATGACAACCATCGGCCAGGGCCACATCCAGATCACTGGCCTCCTTGCGAAACGGAAAATTCTTATCGCCATGCAGTGACAGCGTGAACACGCTGTTGTCCTTTTGAAAAATATGCGCCGTGCCATTGCCCTGATGAACGTCA
Source organism: Burkholderiales bacterium RIFOXYD12_FULL_59_19 (assembly GCA_001771065.1). Lineage (GTDB taxonomy): Bacteria > Pseudomonadota > Gammaproteobacteria > Burkholderiales > Burkholderiaceae_C > Rhodoferax. Next base: position 34,618 of record MESQ01000013.1, read on the forward strand.
AGGTCGATGACCGCCACCTTCAGGATGTGGCGGTATTGCCGCTGCCACTCGGCTTGCGCCAACCGGGCAGCCACTGCCACATCATTAAAAACACAAAATCCACCGCCTTTGTCGGCGTAGGCATGGTGTGTACCACCTGCCAGATTGGCCGCCACACCAGTTTGCAGTGCCGCCCGCACCGCCGCCACCGTAGCCCCCACCGAACGCCGCGCCCGTTCCACCATGAATTCGCTCCAGGGGAAACCAATCTCGCGCAGGGCCGCCGCACTGATCTGCCCTCTCACCAGACTCTCGATGTAATCCGGCGTGTGAACCAACGCCAACTGACCATCGCTGGCAACTGGCGCCTCCAACAACGCCACCTCGGGCAACTGCCGCGCAATGGTTGCGCGCAACATGGCGTATTTAGCCATCGGGAAGCGATGTCCCGGCGGCAAGGGCAAAACGAAATGGTCTGAATAAAAAGCCTGCATGACACTATTTTGTCTTGAGATTTTGCGGGTCAGACCACTCGCGCAGTGACGTACTCTGACCCCAACTGATTAGTAATGCGTCTCTAATTTGCTGCAACGCAACAAAAAAAGCTTGCACCGACTCGGGATAACCCTATAATTCAAACCATGCTGCACTGCAACATAAACCGGGTTCCACTCAGTTTCGGCGCAGATACCTTTTTACTAAACCTCTGGAGAATTGACTATGCTGACCGTAGAACAAGTGATGGCCTCACAAAAAGCCAACGTTGAAACCCTGCTGGGCCTGACTTCCAAAGCCTTTGAAGGCGTGGAAAAGATTGTTGAGCTCAACCTGAGCGCCTCCAAAGCCGCTTTGGCTGAAACCGGTGACACTGCCAAGGCCATGTTGAGCGTGAAAGATGTCCAGGAATTGCTGGCACTGCAATCCGGCCTGCTGCAACCCCTGGCTGAAAAGACCGCTGCTTACAGCCGTCACCTGTACGAAATCGCAACGGGCGCTTCCAGCGAGTTCACCAAGGCTTTCGAAGGCCAGGCTGCTGAAGCCCAACAACAATTTGCTGGCATGATTGAAGCCGCCGCTAAAAACGCACCTGCCGGTTCTGAAACCGCAGTGGCCGTGATGAAGAGCTCGGTGGCTGCTGCCACCAACGCCCTTGAGTCCGTGCAAAAGGCCGTCAAACAAGCAACGGAAGTGGCTGAAGCCAACTTCAACGCCGTGGCATCCACTGCCAAGCCTGCTGCTAAAAAACGTTAATTAACCACATCCAGGCAAGTCGAAGGTCGAATTATTTTAGGGATTTGAGCCTAAGACCAAGGGGAAACCCTGACTTGCTTGGTATGATTTGAAACATTGAAAACGTAAGTTTTCCAACCCTTGTCTCCTCGGGTCCTTTCGAAACCTTCAGGTTCAGGGACTCCTTAGGGGCTGGTCGCAAGACCAGCCCCTTTTTTTTGGACTGACAAAACCGCCCCAGCGTCGTTGTTCCTCCTTGGCCGAGTCTGTACTGTCCGCGTCGGAACGCCTGACTGTGACAATTTTGCGTCAGGCCCATCTTTATCTCTTTAGGCAGTGGTACCAGTCAGGCTGCCGCCCAGCAACTCGGACAAGCGATCCGCTGTCATTTTGAAACCACAGGCTTGCGCGTGCCCGCCACCACCCATGCTGGCCGCCAGCGGGATGCAATTGAAACCCGACCTGGAACGCAGACCACACTTGACCAAGCCGCTTTTGTCCACGGTCCACATCAAGGCAAAGGTGCCAGACTTCTGGCATAACCAATCGCCCAGCAAGCTGTGAAAGACCCCGGGTGCATTCACCATCAAGCCCCTGATGCCATTGAACACCACCGGGCTGGCGTTCTCGGCCATCAATTCGGTCAGTTTGGTAAATTTCTCATCCATGGCGCGACCACGGTCGATGTAGGACACCAGTTGCGAGGCGTCAAACTGCGCAATCTGCTGCCAGCGCGCAAAGTCAAAAGGCTCCATGTCCAGCGCCGCCAGAAAACCGGCACTCTGCGGGTACTGCCAGACCCAGATGTCACGGTCTTCAACATACCGCACCAGATCCGGCACCGGCTGATCCGGCTGAAAAAACTCCCAGGCCAGTCGGGCGCCCGATTTTTTCATGTCAAAGTGCACCACGCCACAACGGCACACAAAACCACTCAGTTTTTCAGCCGCGCTCAGGTGATGGTCGAGCATGACCAGCTTGACAGCGCGCGCTTCAATCACACGCAAGATATCTTCGCCAAAAGAAAAGTCCAGAATGTAGACCGCGCGCCCATACAGCGCGGGTAACTCGTCCACCGACTTGACATCCCCATGGTCCAGGCCCAGAAACTCTGCCTTGCCCTGGTAAAACAGCCAGGCTGCCAGTGCCGCAGCAAACCCGTCCGGGCAATTACGGCCATGGTAAATAACAAGGGGATGGGGGTCTGTGTGATCAGGCTTGATCAACAGGCTCAGGGGCAAGAAGGATTTCATGGCTAAATATAATGAATAAATGACTGCTGACAATAACCCAAAAATCTTCATTGGCAGAGCCGAACCCGAAGCCCGCCAGTTTGACGCCTGGTCGCACCAGCCGCTGCTGGTGTCCATGGAGCAAGGCGGCATTGACGCTTGGCCCAGCTCCTGCCGCAATGGCACCTGCCGCACCTGCTTCAGTAAATTGGAGCGCGGCCAGGTGCGCTACGAGATCGAGTGGCCGGGCTTGAGTGCCGACGAAAAAGAACAAGGCTACGTGCTGCCCTGTGTCGCCTACCCCTGTTCGGACCTGGTGCTGCAACACGAAGGCTTTTGACATCAACGCGACGGGCGCAAGTCGGGCCGCGGGATTTTTTTGAACCTGATTTTTCGGTCCAGCTCAATCGCATCTTTTTTGACTTGGCGTTGGGCGTCCAGGGTATTCCCCAGCGCCAGCCACTGGGCAAACTCCTCCGGCGTTTCCAGCGTCATACGACCGATCACACCGGAGCGAAAGTCGTAAATGGCAATCTCGGCGGCTTTTTGCAAATTGACCTTTTTGCCACCCTGCAGGGCCCCGCGCTGACGCCCAATGGTTTCCAGCAACAGCTCATCCGTCATGTCGGCCACTCCCGTGAGCTTGAAGCGGGCCGCCAGCAGCGCCGGGTAATGCGTTTTTAGATAGTCCAGCAGCTCCAGCGCCACTTCTTGTTCGTCAAAGGCATTACGGCCAACGGCGCCGCTGGCGGCCAGGTTGTAGCCGCTCTTGGCCACAATGATGCGCGGCCACAACATGCCCGGCGTGTCGTACAGGTAAAAATCGTCAGCCAGGCTGATGCGCTGCTCCAGCTTGGTGACGCCAGCCTCGTCACCGGTTTTGGCGGCACGCTTGGCGGTGAGTGTGTTGATCAGGGTCGATTTGCCCACGTTGGGTATGCCGCAGATCAGTACCCGCATCGGCTTGACCATGCCACCGCGGTTGGGCGCCAGCTCAAAACAAGCTTTGATCAGTGCCTTGGCGGGCGCCGCCATGCTGGCATCCAGGCCCATGGCTTGGGTGCCGCCCTGGCTGTTGTAATGCGCCAGCCACTGCGCCGTGCACTCCGGGTCGGCCAGGTCCTGCTTGTTGAGAACCTTGAGCGTCGGCTTGCCTTGTGTCAGCTCGGCCAGCATCGGGTTGGCGCTGGAAGCGGGCAGGCGGGCATCGAGCAATTCAATCACCACATCGATGTTTTTGATGCGCTCGGCAATCGCCTTTTGCGTCAGGTGCATGTGCCCGGGAAACCATTGAATTGCCATGTTTTATCAATCCAGTCGGGGCTGCAAAAAATCAGTTTTCATATTGAACACGCACGCGGGCGGCCTTGACCTCGGAACGCTGCGTCTTGGCCTGGCGCACCCGCCTGACCGAAGCCCGCGTTGGCTTGGTGGCTTTGCGCGCTTTGGGAGGTTCGGCCACGCTGTTGACCAGCTCATGCAGGCGAATCAGCGCGTCAAAGCGGTTCATCTCCTGGGTACGGTGCTGCTGCGCCTTGAGCACCAGTACGCCGTCCTTGTTGATACGGCTGTCATGCAGCGCCAGCAACCGCGCCTTGACATCGTCCGGCAGACTCGACGCAGCGATGTCAAAGCGCAGATGGATGGCGCTGGACACCTTGTTGACGTTCTGGCCGCCCGCGCCCTGGGCCCGAATGGCACTGAGCGCCACCTCGTCTTCGCGTACATGCAGGGGCTCGGTCATGGCAATTTACCGTCGACCTGGCCGACTGAAGTCGGCCCTACAGACCCTACCAGCCCCAAAAGCCCTACAAACCAACCAACGCGATGTCATCACGCTGCCACTTGGTCAGGCGCATGCACGTAGCGCGCCACAAACGCACCCACGGCACGCTCAGGCAGGGCCAGCCACACGGTGTGACCGCTGCCGGATGCCACCGCCACGGCGCTGCCGTCAGCGCCTTCCATGCGCCGGATCTGCACATCAAAATTGCCATCCGGGTGAATGATCTCGAGCCAGTCATCCAGCGCAAAGCGGTTCTTGACGCGCACCTCGACCAGGCCGCGCGCGCCGTCGAACGACAGCGCGTCACCCACGTACAGGCTGCGCCCCGACTCGGAGTACCCGCGCAAATAATTTTGTGTGGCCTCCGCGGTGTGGCGTTGGAAAAAACCCGAGGTGTAGCCCCGGTTGGCCAGACCTTCGAGCTGCCCCAACAAGGCAGGGTCCAGCTCGCGCCCGGCCACCGCGTCGTCAATCGCACGACGGTAACTTTGTACCGTGCGCGCCACGTAATACGGGCTCTTGGTGCGGCCCTCGATCTTGAGTGAATCGATACCAATTTCCACCAGGCGCCTGACGTGCTCAATGGCGCGCAGGTCCTTGGAGTTCATCACGTAGGTACCGTGCTCGTCTTCCTCGATCGGCATGTAACTGCCCTCGCGCTGGCTTTCCTCAAGCATATAGACCTGATCGGCTTCTGGCGAACGCGCAATGGCTTCCTGCTCACGCGCTGCCGCCGCTTGCGGCGTGAGCACATCGCCTGACGCATCAACCACGCCCTTTTGCGTTTTGTAGTCCCAGCGGCAGGAGTTGGTGCAACTGCCCTGGTTGGCGTCACGGTGGTTGAAATAGCCCGACAGCAGACAACGGCCCGAATAGGCAATACACAGGGCGCCGTGCACAAAGACTTCGAGTTCGGTGTCGGGGCAAGCCTGGCGGATTTCGGCCACCTGATCCAGCGACAACTCGCGCGACAGGATGACCCGGTGGATGCCCACGGTTTTCCAGAACCTGACGGCAGCGGAATTCACCGTATTGGCCTGTACCGAAAGATGGATTTCCATCTCGGGCCAGGTTTCCCGCACCATCATGATCAGGCCGGGGTCCGACATGATCATGGCATCGGGTTTGAGCGCAATCACCGGCGCCATGTTGTCAAGGTAGTGCCTGATCTTGTTGCCGTGCGGAAAGATGTTGGACACCAGAAAGAACCTGGCCCCCTTGGCATGTGTATTGTTAATGCCCTGTTTGAGCACATCAATGTCACCAAAGTCATTGTTGCGCACGCGCAAAGAGTAGCGCGGCTGGCCGGCATAAATGGCCGTGGCGCCAAAAGCCAACGCCGTGTCCAGCATAGCCAGAGAGCCGGCCGGGGCCAACAGTTCGGGGGGTTTCATGGCGTGTGTCAACTCAGGCCTGCGCTGCAATGGGCGCCAGCCCAGGCTGTACATCGCCGCACTGGGCGCGCTGGCGCAACGCGTGCTCCATCACCACCAACGCCAGCATGGCTTCCAGGATAGGGGTGGCGCGAATACCGACGCAGGGGTCGTGACGGCCCTTGGTGATGACGTCGGTGGGCTGGCCCGCCATGTCGATGGAGGCGCGCGGTGTCAGGATGGAGCTGGTCGGCTTGATCGCCACCGACACCTCCAGGTCTTGCCCACTGGTGATGCCACCGAGCACGCCACCCGCGTTGTTGCCCTTGAAGCCTTGCGGGGTCAGCGCGTCACCATGGGTGCTGCCGCGTTGCACTACGCTGGCAAAACCGGCACCAATTTCCACACCCTTGACGGCATTAACACCCATCATGGCGTGGGCAATGTCAGCGTCCATCTTGTCAAACAGCGGTTCACCCAGGCCCACCGGCACGTTCGATGCCGACACGCGCAGGCGCGCACCACAGGAATCGCCGCCCTTGCGCAGTTCACCCATGTAGGCTTCGAGCTTTGACACATCCGCCACCGGGGCAAAAAACGGGTTCTGCGCCACATGCTCCCACGATTCGAAGGCAATCGGCAGTTCACCCACTTGGGTCATGCAGCCGCGAAACACCGTGCCGTATTTCTCAAACAGCCATTTCTTGGCCACTGCACCGGCGGCCACCATGGGTGCCGTCAAGCGTGCACTGGAGCGGCCACCACCGCGCGGGTCGCGAATGCCGTATTTCTGGAAATAGCTGTAGTCTGCATGGCCGGGGCGAAAGGTTTGAACAATTTGCCCATAGTCCTTGCTGCGCTGGTCGGTGTTTTTGATCAGCAGACAAATTGGCGTGCCGGTGGTTTTGCCCTCAAACACACCCGACAAAATCTCAACCACGTCAGGCTCGTTGCGCTGAGTGACAAACTTGCTGGTGCCCGGCCGACGCCGGTCCAGGTCAGGCTGAATGTCGACCTCGGACAACGCGAGTCCCGGCGGGCAACCGTCGATCACGCAGCCAATGGCCGGGCCGTGGGATTCACCAAAGTTGGTGACTGCGAATAAATTTCCAAAGGTATTGCCGCTCATGGGGCGCGATTATCCCAGAGCGGGGCCCACACCTGGGCGCATCAAAGCAAGAATTACAGTTTGGGCGGGTCTGCCGGTTCCTGGCCTTCGGGCCAGTCGTGAATGTAGGCCTTGAGCATCTGGTTCTCAAAGTTCTGGCTGTCCACCACGGCGCGGGCCACGTCGTGAAAGCTGATCACACCCATCAGCATTTTTTTATTCATGACCGGCATGTAGCGCGCATGGCGGTCCAGCATCATGCGGCGCACTTCGTCCATGTCGGTCTCGGAGGTGCAAGTCAGCGGCGCGTCGTCCATGGCAGTGCGCACCATCGTGGTACTGACGTTGCCACCCATTTTGACCAGCACCTGGGTGAGTTCGCGCACCGTGAGCATACCCACCAGTTCACCGTGTTCCATGACCACCAGCGAACCGATGTCGCGATCCGCCATGAGTTTGAGCGCATTGAACAAGGACTCATCGGGTGAGGTCGTGTAAAGCGTACCGCCCTTGATGCGCAAGATATCACTGACTTTCATGTTGCTCCTCGTATTGAATGGGTCACAAATGACCGATTGAGTACGACGAAATATAGCCCACAATTCAACCGTCTTGATCAGTGATTTCCATCAGCTTGCGGTTAATTGTTTAAAAATATCGACCCAAGCCCCTTGTTTACCCCGAAAGGCACCCATGCCCGGCTACTCCGACCCAGGTTTTGATACCCTCGCCTTACACGCGGGCGCGGCGCCTGACTCCGCTACCGGTGCCCGCGCGCTGCCCATTTACCTCACCACCTCGTTCGTGTTTGAGTCCAGCGACCACGCCCAGTCGCTGTTCAATCTGGAACGCGCTGGCCATGTCTACAGCCGCATCAGCAACCCGACCAACGCGGTGCTGGAGCAGCGCATCAGCGCGCTGGAAGGCGGCATTGGCGCCATCGCCGTGGCCAGCGGTCAGGCCGCGCTGCACCTGAGCATTGCCACGCTGATGGGCGCCGGCAGCCACATCGTAGCCAGCACCGCGCTCTATGGCGGTAGCCAGAACCTGTTGCACTACACGCTGCGCCGCTTTGGCATCGACACCACGTTTGTCAAGCCCGGCGACATCGACGGCTGGCGCGCTGCGGTACGGCCCAATACCAGGCTCTTTTTTGGCGAAACCGTGGGCAACCCGGGGCTTGACGTGCTGGACATTCCCACGGTTTCAACCCTAGCCCATGAGGCCGGTGTGCCGCTGCTGGTCGACTCGACCCTGACCACGCCCTGGCTACTTAAACCGTTTGAACACGGTGCCGACCTGGTCTACCACTCGGCCACCAAGTTCCTGAGCGGGCACGGCACGGTGATCGGTGGGCTGGTGGTGGATGGTGGCAGTTTTGACTGGGATGCATCAAACCGATTCCCCGAACTTTGCCAGCCCTACGACGGTTTTCACAACATGGTGTTTTCGGAAGAATCCACCGTGGGTGCATTTTTGCTGCGGGCGCGGCGTGAAGGCCTGCGCGACTTTGGTGCAGCCATGAGCCCGCACTCGGCCTGGCTCATTTTGCAGGGCATGGAAACCCTGCCGCTGCGCATGGCGCGCCACGTCAGCAATACGCAGCGTGTGGTCGAATTCCTGGCCAGCCAACCCTTTGTGGCGCGTGTCGGACACCCCATGCTAAGCAGCCACCCCAGTCATACGCTGGCGCAGCAACTGCTGCCGCGCGGCGCGGGGTCGGTATTCAGTTTTGACATGAAAGGCAGCCGCGCCCAGGGCAAGGCCTTTGTCGAGAGCCTCAAGCTGTTCAGCCACCTGGCCAATGTGGGCGATTGCCGCAGCCTGGTCATTCACCCGGCCAGCACCACACACTTCCGTATGGACGACGCGGCGCTGGCCGCGGGCGGTATCACCCAGGGCACGATCCGCCTGAGCATCGGGCTGGAAGACCCCGATGATCTGATCGACGACCTCAAACGGGCATTGAGAGCTGCGGAGAAAGCAGCATGATCTTTACCGTCAATGGCGTACAAACCTACTGCTACACCGGCGGCAAAGTCTTTGATGCCGCCAAGCCCACCGCCATTTTCATCCATGGCGTACTCAATGACCACAGCGTCTGGATCTTGCAAACACGCTACCTGGCGAACCACGGCTGGAACGTGCTGGCCGTTGATTTGCCCGGCCATTGTCGAAGCGCTGGCGAGCCGCCCTCCAGCGTTGAAGACGCCGCCGACTTTGTGCTGGCACTGATGGATGCAGCGGGATTGGCGCAAGCCGCGCTGATCGGCCACAGCTTTGGCTCGCTCATTGCACTGGAAGCCGCATCAAAAGCACCGCAGCGTGTGAGCCAACTGGTACTGGTGGGTGTCGCCTTCCCCATGCGCGTGTCCCCTGCCCTGTTGCAGGCGTCAGTGACGGAGCCCATGAAGGCACTGAAAATGGTCAACGTGTTGTCGCGCGCCACGCTGGCGCCGCCGCCCTCCGCCCTGGGGCCGGGCACCTGGGTCTATGGCGCGTCGATGGCGCTGGGACGCCGGGTGCTGGCCAGCAACAGCAAAGTCAACGTGTTTTACACCGGCTTCAAAGCCTGTGACAGCTACCAAAACGGCCTGCAGGCCATGGCCCGGGTGACTTGCCCGGTGCTGTTTATATTGGGCAAAGTGGACCAGATGACGCCACCGAAGGCCGCGCAGGCGCTGATCCAACTGGCCAAAGAGGCCCAAGTGGTCTACTTGACTGGCGGGCACCATCAGATGAATGAGACGCCTGAGGAGATGCTGGCGACGTTACACGCCTTTTTGAAAACAGATCAATACACAGCACCTGGCCCTCACTGATCCTTTGCGGGTCAGACCACTCGCGAAGCGACGTGCTCTGACCCCAACTGACTTGCAGCCATCAGTGGCGTTATTTGTCACCATCCCTCCTGCCGTTTGGCGGCAGATTGCGAAATATCAAGGGCCCGCAAGTGCTTAGGGTGCATGCCTCGTCATGTATACTGATTTTGGCTAGTTGAAACGAAATTGTTCGTTCTCCCAACTATCGTTCAATAGGTTATTTACTTTTTCATTTGGAAGGAATTCTCGTGTTTCAACAAGTTGTGCCTGTTAACAAAGAGCGCCACGCTGGCAAAAAAATCAAAGACATTGCCGATTTCAAATTTGCATCCAAGTTTCACATTGCTTACGTCACGATGCATGAATTTGCCCGTGCTGCCTCCATTTTCCCCATTGTCTTTCTGGAAGACAAAGAGAAAGATGAATTCCGCCCGGTCGCGCTGATGGGTCTGAATGCGGGTGAAAATCTGTTTGTTGATGCTGATGGCAAATGGCAAGCCTCTTACGTCCCGGCCATCATTCGCCGCTATCCGTTTGCACTGACCCCCAGTGGTCAGGATGGTCAGTACGTGGTTTGCCTCGACGAAGCCAGTTCTCTGGTCAGTGATACCGAAGGTGCCGCGCTCTTTGACGAAAAAGGCGAGCCCACGCAAGTCATTGAAAACGTCAAACGTTACCTGGCTGAACTGCAGCAAATGGATACGCTGACGCACAGTTTTTGCAAGTTTCTGGCCGCCAACAACATGTTCACCCCATTGAACATGCGCGTGCGTGACAACGACAAGGTCAAGAATGTCTCGGGCTGTTATGTCGTCAACGAAGAACGCCTGAACAATTTGTCAGACGAGCGCTTCCTGGAAATCAAAAACAAGAGCTATCTGGCGCCTTTGTATGCCCATTTGATCTCATTGGCCCAGACCGAGCGACTGGTGAAGTTGCAGGACGAAAAAACAGCTGCCGCCAAGTAAAAAATGAAGCGCTGGGTCTTGCTTGGCTTGGCGTTGTACATGCCTGCGGCCATGGCACAAACCGCGCCAGCCACGGGGCAACTGCCCCGTTTGGCAGCGCTGGATCAGCAGGACTCTTTGCAACTGCGCCTAGCGCCTGACCTGCCTGCAGGCATGGCACAAACCGCGCCAGCCACGGGGCAATTGCCCCGTTTGGCTGTGCTGAATCAGCAGGGATTTTTGCAAATGCTGGTGGCGCGCAGTGTAGAAGTGCAATACAGCCAGCTCAATACCGAGGTGACCCGTCATCTGATGCAGGGTGAAGCTGGTTTGTATGAGACCACTTTTTTCATGGGTATCCGCGAAGAAGGTCGCAGCCGCCAGCGCACCGCCGACGAACGCACACAAAATTTTGCTACGGCGGGTACGGCTACGCTCGAAGAAAGCGGCCACACCGACGAACTTGGCATTCGCAACAAATTGCCCTGGGGCAGCGAGCTCAGCCTGAGCTACAAGGTCGCAAAAAAGACCAACAACCTGATCCCGCAGTACAACACCGGGACATTTGACACCGAATACAACACGCTGCTGAACCTCACGCTCAAGCAGCCGCTGCTGCGCAACGCCGGGCGCAGTGTGACCGAAACCGACCGCCGCGTGGCGGAACTGGAGCACCAGATCGCGCTCCACCAGCTCAACCAGCAAACCCTCAAAACCAGCATCGACGGGCTCAGTCTGTATTGGCAGCTGTACCGGGCCGAGGCCACGCTGGCGCTGCGCCAAAGCACTTACACCAGCACCGAGTCGCTGCTGGCCGATGCCAAAGCGCGCATCGAGGCGGGCAAACTGCCTGCCTCCTCTGCACTTGAGGTGCAAGGGGTCTTGCTCAACCGCCAGGCTGAAGTCACGCGCAGCCAACAAGCCTTGCGCGAGGCCCAGGGCAAGGTGGCCACGGCGCTTAACCTGGTCTGGCATGACGGCAACCCGCTAAGCACCCACCCGCGACTTCAGCCGCTGGATGCACCGATGGTGCCCCGCCCCAACACGCCGGAGCCAGCGCTGCAACTGTGGCCACCTTACCAGATCGCCCAGCTCAAGTTTGAGCAAGCGCAGACCCGGCTCAACTATGCCCACAACCAGATGCAGCCACTGGTCGACTTTGTGCTGGGCTACAGCGGCACGGGCTACGACTACAAGGTACAAGCAGCCCGCGCCACCGCCGAGCAAAGCAGCTACCCGGATTGGTTTTTTGGTGTCAATTTTGAATTTCCACTGCGTGGCAATCAAAAAGCACAGCAGCAGTACCTGGCACAAAACGCCCGCCTGACGCAAGCGGAGTTGGAGATGACGGCCATCAAAAACTCGTTTTCCAACGACTTGGCGGTACGCCACAGCGACCTGGTGCAAACACGCACCGTGCTCAGCGCCAGCCATGATGAAGTCGCGCTGCGGCAAACCCTGTTTGACAACGAGCGTCAGCGCCACCAACTCGGCGTCGGCTTGCTCGGCAACCTGATCCAAAAGCAGGTGGACCTGACCGAAGCCCAACAGCGTCTGCTGGAAAATCAGATCCGTTTTGAGCTCGCCCTGGCCACCTGGCAATACACGCAGGGCAGCCTGCTCAGTGACCATCAGATTCAAGTCGCCACCCAGGCCACCCCACCTCAATAAGCCACCCTACCCATGCCCAACACCACGCCATATCCTTTGTTGCGCACGCTGATGCAGCGCACCTGCGGGCCGCTCTGGTTTTGCCTGGCACTGCTGCTGCCCCTGGGCGCCCAGGCCAAAGGCTTCTCCGGGCTGATTTACCCTTTGCACGACATCACGCTGAGTGCCGGTGTGTCTGGCTTGGTGATGAAACGCGTCGTGCTGTTAGGTCAGGCGGTCAAGGCGGACCAGTTGCTGCTGCAATTGGATGACCGGCTGCAAAGCATCGAGAGCAACCGGCGCCGCGTCATTTTTGAAGACCAGAGCGAATTACAAGCCACCCGTGATCGGCTGCGCATTCTTGACACGCTGCTGCAAGATACCCGCGCGGTGTTCAATCGCACCGGCTCAATCAGCAAAGACGAACTGCTGCGCCTGGAAGCCGAGCAACTGGCCAGCCAGGGCCGGTTGGCGCAATTGGTGGAGCAAAAAAAACGCGAACAGCTCGACTACGCGTCGGCTGAGCGTGACCGTCTGCAACGCCATATCACGGCGCCCATCAGCGGCGTGGTCACCAAGATCATTCCGCAAGTGGGTGAATGGGCAAAAGCGGGCGACCCCATGCTGCATCTGGTGGACAGCTCGGTTGCCATACTGCGCCTGGCGGTGCCGCACAACCTGGCGAGCGCGCTCAAGGTCGGATCGCAGCAACTGATCCGGCTGGAGTCAGGCAGCAGCGTCGCTGAAGTCACCGGCCAGATCAAATTTGTGTCGCCAGTGGCGGACCCCGCCAGTGGCCTGGTGCAGGTCGAAGTGAACTTCAGCAATCCGGGGCGTCGCATCAAAACCGGTATCAAAGGCATGATCGACATCGCGCCATAAATTCAGCCACACCATGAGCAACGCCACCGCAGCCAGCACACTGCCAGCCACCGCCACACTGGATGCGCGCAGCCTGATCGAGCAACTGCAGCAGCTGCGCAAAACCAGTGCGGCCGAACTCGACTGGCAGCGCTACTGTGTACTGATGCGCCAGTTGTGCAAAGCCAGCCATTGTGCGGTGGTGCGTCAACTCACCGACACCGAGAGCCTGGAGCAACTCGGCCGCGCCTCTGATCTGGACACTTGGTCACCCATGCAAACCATGCCGAGCGGCATTGACCTGCTGGCCAAAGCGCTAGCCCAAGGTTACGCCAATGCACCGGCGCAGGCACCCGACGGTCAGACCTGGCTGGTGCTGGTGCTGGCGCTGCAGGGGCTGGCTGACTGTTATTTGATCCTTAACATCAAACCGCAAGAACGCGCCCAGCTCAACGAGTTAACACTGCGCGCCCTGCTGTGTGTTGACTTCCACAGCCTGGGCGCCAACACACCGACCGTGACGCAAACACCGGCGGACCTGACCGCCATGCTGGGTCTGGCCGCCGAAGTGATGCAACAGCCCAACTTTGACGCCGCCTGCCTGTCGCTGGTCAATGGGCTGGCGGCCCAATGGCAGTTGCTGCATGCCAGCCTGGGCTGGGTCGACAAGGGCCAGATGGAGGTGGTAGCGATCAGCCACCTGGACCGTTTTGAGCGTAATGCCTCGCAAACCCAGCGCATTGAGTCAGCCCTGCTGCCCGCTGTGATCCAAGGGCGCGAAGTCTGGTGGCCAACCAATGACGAGTCGCTGCATGACACCGACGCCCTGACCAGCCTGGCGCAAGACCTGAACGCCGAGCGCATCGCACTGGTGCCGGTCCCGGATGCGCAGGGCATCACGCAGGCTGTGTTGTTGCTGGCGTTTGGCCCCGGCGACGCCCCCAGCCTGAACACGCTGCAATTGGCGCTGGAGCTCATGCAGCCGCGCCTGACCGACTTGCGCGCGCAGTCCCTGAGCCTGCCACGCCGCACACGCCAGCGCCTGCAAAGCGGAGCCGAGCGGCTGTTTGGCCCGGAGCACCCGCTGCTCAAATTGTCGGGCGTGCTGCTGATGCTGCTGGTGCTCTACCTCGCCTTTGGCAGTTGGCACTACCGGGTAGATGCCAGCGCCCAGCTCAACACCGATGCCACCCGCCTGATCAGCGCCCAATTTGACGGCCGTATCGATCAGGTCCATGCCACCGCGGGTGACCTGGTCAAGGAAGGCAGTTTGCTCGTGACGCTTGACACGCGCGACTTGGCGCAGCAACGCAACGAACTCAGCGCCGAAATCAGCAAGACCAACACCGAAGTCAACAAATTTCGCGCCGAGGGCCTGCTGGCCGAGACCGAAATCGCCCAGGCCCGGCTCGACCAGGCGCTGGCCAAAGCAGAGCGGGTCGACAGCTACCTGACCCAGGCCAGTAGCGCCGCACCTTTTGAAGGCGTCATTGTTGAGGGCGAGAAAAAAGACCTGCTGGGGGCGCCGGTCAAAAAGGGCGACCGCATTTTCCGCATTGCCAAGGTCGAAGGGCTGTACATCACCCTGATGGTGTCCGAAAAGGACATGCGCCATATCCAGCCGCAAGCCGGCGGTGAGGTGGCCCTGCTCAGCCACCCTTCGCACAATATTCCGATCCGGGTGAGTTCGGTCATCCCGGTGGCACAGGTCAAGGGCCAGGAGGGCAACCAATTCATGATCAAGGCCGAGCTGCTCGAAGCCCCACAGCCCTGGTGGCGCCCTGGCATGACCGGCCTGGCGCGGATTGACGTGGGCGACAAAAACGTGGCCTGGGTGCTAAGCCACCGGGTGGTTGACAAGCTGCGTTTGCTGCTGTGGTGGTAGCAGGCGCTGCGACCGGCTTGAAGCGCATCTGACATGGCAACCACCATCTTCAGCGATTCATGGTTTCGGGTGTCCGGCCTGCGGGTGGCGCTGCTGCCCAGTGTAGAGGTCAGCACCCAGCAGTTTCGCGGGCGCACCTGGTATGTGCTGCAAGACCCCTACACCCAGCGCTATTTCCGCGCCTCGGTGCAGGCCTGCCGCTTTATCCAGAGCCTGCAGCCCGACAAAACCGTCGATGAAGTATGGGAAGACTTTGTCAACAACCACCCGCATGACGCCCCCAGCCGCGAAGAAGTGATCCAGTTACTGTCGCAGTTGCACATGTCGAATCTGTTGTATTCGCTGCAACAGTCTGACAACGAAGCCATTGTGAAGCGCTACAAGGCGCAAAAAAACAAGGAGCTGATGGGCAAAGTGGCCTCGTTCCTGTTCCTGCGTATCCCACTGTTTAACCCCAACCCGCTGCTGGACCGCATTCGGCCGCTGATCATGGCACTGACGGGTTGGGGCGCATTCTGGGTCTGGTGCCTCACCTTGGTATGGGGTGCCTGGACTGCGTTTGAAAATCGGGCAACACTGCTCGACCAAAGCGAGGGTGTGTTGTCCATCAGTAACCTGCCCTGGCTGTACGTGTGCCTGGCCGGTCTCAAGCTGTTTCACGAAGCCGGCCACGCCTTTGTTTGCAAACGCTTTGGCGGCGAAGTGCGCACCGTCGGGGTGATGTTTTTGTTATTTACCCCGCTGCCCTACGTCGACGCGTCGAGCAGTTGGGGCTTCGCCAACCGCTGGCACCGCATTTACGCCACCTTTGCCGGCATGGCGGTCGAATTCTTTTTTGCCGCTGCCGGCGCACTGGTGTGGGCCCATACCGCCCCGGGCCTGACCCATAGCCTGGCCTTTAACGTGATGTTGATCGGCTCGGTGTCGAGCCTGCTTTTCAATGGCAACCCGCTGCTGCGTTTTGATGCCTATTACATGCTCAGCGACTACGCCGAAATCCCCAACCTGTACCAAAAGGCCCAGCAGCAATGGAAGTATTTTGGCGACCGCTACCTGCTCGGCACGGTGGCCGCACAAAGCAAGGCCACGGACCGCAAGGAGTGGGTCTGGCTCACGCTGTACGGCCTGCTCAGCTTTCTTTACCTGATGCTGATCACGGTTGGTATTGCGCTGTTTTTGATGGACCAGTGGCTGCCACTGGGGCTGCTGGTCTTGGGCATGACGGTCTACAGCCGCTTGCTGTCACCACTTTACCAGCTGTTCAAACACCTGCGCGGCGTCGCCACCCAGGGCAACCGGCGCCGCGCCGTCACCGCGGTGGCGGGCATTGGGCTGGTGTTGTTTTTGCTGCTGGCCGTGGTGCCGTTTCCGGACGCCACCCGTGCCCAGGGCATCGTCAAGGCCAACCATGCCAGCAACGTCTATGCGCAGACCGCTGGCCAGCTTGACCAGTTGCTGGTTCGGCACGGCGAGCGGGTACTTGCCGGCCAGGTACTGGCCCGTTTTTCGAATCTGGACTTGAGCGCCGACATACGCCTGACCGAATCGGCCCAGCTTGAAACTCAGGCCCAGATCCGGCAAGCATTGCACCAAGCCAGTCAGGACCTGTCGGCGCTGCAGGAAAAAGCCGATGCCCTGGAATTGCGTCGGCTCAACCTGCAAGAGCAACAGCAGCAACTGCAGGTGCGCGCCAGCCAGGACGGTGAATGGGTGGCCCCCGACCTGCACCAACAACTGGGCACCTGGATGCAACGCGGCCAGGCCCTGGGTGAGGTGGTGGATGCCAGCAGCTTTCGTTTTGTGGCGGTCATGCCGCAAGAGCAAGCCGACATCATGTTTCAGAACAATTTTCGTCAAGCCGAGCTGCGCCTGACCGGCCAGGCCGACGCCACACTCGCGCTGCCACAGGTGAGCATCATTCCGTTTCAAAGCGACAAACTGCCCTCAACGGCATTGGGCTGGTTGGGCGGTGGTGACATCGCCGTCAATACCCAGGAACCCAGTGGCACCAAAGCGGTGGAGAGTTTTTTTCTACTGCAAAGTGACATACCCACCGAGCAGCGCCGTGGTTTGACGGTGTTGCACGGTTTGTCGGGCACGCTGCGGCTGCAAACCCCGGCCCAGCCGCTGGCCAGCCAGGCCTACCGGGCGCTCAAACAATTGGTGCAAAAACGCTACGCGTTCTAACACCTGATCACGCCCCGATGACCGCCGCCCCGAGCCACTGGCACGCCCCACGCAACGCTGCCCTCACGCCTTGGTACAGCCCGCAAGGGTGGTTCAATCTGGCCACGCACCATAGCGGCCACGGCTACCGCAAGCTGTGGCAAGCGGTGCTGGCACTGCACCAGACTTTGCCCCCCGAGCCCGCTGACGTGCCGGTGCCCACGGCCACTGAGCTCACCCGTGCACGCCAGGCCATGGTGCAATTGCAATGGCATGCACAAGGCCGCGCAGAGCGCCAGGCGACCAAGCTGCAGGCCCTGATGCTGGTGGCCCAACTGGCTTGTTACCACATCGGGCAGCGCGCGTCATTCCCGCAATTGCTGGCCGCCATCACCATGACCGAGGGCTACCTGATTCAGTTGGCACCCGGCGAGGGCAAAACCCTGGCCGTGGCCATGGCGGCCGTGCTGCAGGCCTGGAGCGGCAAACCATTGCACATCGTGACCGCCAACGACTACCTCGCCGCACGCGATGCCGAACTCATGCAACCGCTGTTTGCAGCCTGTGGCGTCTCGGTGACCGCCATCACCGGTGACACGCCGCCGCATGAGTTGGCGAACTGCTACCGCCAGGGTGTGGTGTATGCCACGGCCAAACAACTGCTGGCTGACTTTCTGCGCGACGATCTGCTGCTCAATGGTGCCCGTGACCCGCTGCGCCGACGCCTGTGGCACTTGCACAACCAGCAGGCCGAGCGGCAGCCGGTCATGCGCGGCCTGTATGCCGTCATCATCGACGAAGCCGATGGCATTTTGATCGACGAGGCCACCACCCCGCTCATCATTGCCAGCCCCGAGAAAGACAAGGCCAACATGCTCCAGGCGATCCGGCTGGCGCGCGACCTGGTCGATGCCATGAAGCTCAACGAAGACTACACGCTGTATTCGAAAGGCGGGGGCTCGGTGCACTTTACCGAAGATGGCAAACAAAAAATTGAACACCTGGCGCAGGTCTTCAGCAGCTACTGGCAGGTACCCACCCGGCGCGAAGAAATCTTTACCTTGGCCATCATGGCGCGCGAGGTGTTCCAGCTGGACCGCCACTACATCATCCAGGAGGGCGCGGTGGTGATTGTGGACGAGAGCACAGGGCGCAGCATGCCCGGGCGCTCCTGGAGCCACGGCATCCACCAGTCCATTGAGGCACGGGCGGGTGTCGAGCTGACGCCATTGACCAAAATCTCGGCGCGTATGACTTTCCAGGAATTTTTTCGCCACTACCACCAGCTCAGCGGTGCCAGTGGCACCTTGCACGGGCTCGACCTGGAGCTGTGGCAAACCTTTGGCTTGCTCATTTTGCGGGTACCACCGCGCACCGCGAGCCAGCTCAACATCCTGCCCAAGCGCTGCTTTGTCACCCGGCAAGGCAAGCTTGACGGTTTTATCGAACGCATTGTGGCGCTGCACCAACGCGGTCTGCCGGTACTGGTGGGCACCCGGCGCATTCTGGACAGCGAAGAAATCGCCGGCCTGCTGCGCGCCCGGGGCCTGGCCTGCACGGTGCTCAACGCCAAGGAACACGAATACGAAGCGCAGGTGGTGGCGCTGGCGGGCGAGCACGGCTGCATCACCGTGGCCACCAACATGGCCGGGCGCGGCACCGACATCAAAATCTCACCCGAAGTGGAAGCAGCGGGCGGGCTGCAGGTGCTGATGTTTGAAGCCCACGAGTCACCGCGCATTGACTGGCAACTGTTTGGCCGCTCCGGCCGCCAGGGCGCCAAGGGCAGCGCCCAGGCCTTTGTGTCACTGCAAGAAGAGCTCATCACCAAATACACCCCGGCCTGGTTCAAACCCCTGGCAGGCCTGGTGCCAGACCAGCGCACCCGCGTCAAGATTGCGTTCACGCAGTGGTTGGCTCAAAAAGCCGCCAGCAGCTTGACCCGGCGCCAACGCAGCCACCTGGCGTTTGTGCAAAAACAGCTCAGGGAGCAGTTAGGGTTTTCGAAAGGGTAACCCGGCTCGCTAAAAAGAAAGATAGCTCTTTTCAGCAGCATGGATCATGCAGGGAATTGGGCATCAACACTTGCGCTGATGCCGGTCCGGGAAGTTGACGATTACTGACCGGCGCGCACAAGGCGCAGGTAGTAGCTTCTGGTAAGCAAGTCGAGACCCACATTGCCATCCGCGAAATCGACGCTCCAAACCTGAGTCGTGGGTGCGTTCACACTCAGGCTGGAGGTGATGTACGGCTTTGACTCAGTGGCAGGGAAAACGCTGCCAACGATGGCCGGATTCGAGCAAACCCGATTGACCAGTGACGCCAGCTCATTACGCGTCGGCACCCGCCAGTCCGAATAGCCCTTGTCAGCAGCACTGTTGGCTTTACCAAGTTGCGTCACCACCGAAGCCACTGACCCAAAAGACAAGACCGTGCCGGTGTTGCAGGTGTTACCTGAATAGCCTTCGGGGCAGCTTTTCCACATCAAACCCGTGTGGGCATCGCTGACCGTGCCATCAACATGGTCGACAAACCGGTTGTCACTGTTGTCACAGGCAGCATTGACAGGATGACCGCCACGGACCAGGCGAACGTTTCGCGCTGTCGCCTTGTTGCCAAATGAGACAACACCATTGCTGTCAGCATCGACCATCCATGCATCCACAGCGCCGATGGCTGCGCGCTCTTCTGACGACCAGAACAGACCCGCCATGGCGTCGGCAGCCACACCCAAATAATCGGCATTGGCCGTGATGCCCGTCGTTTTGCTGGTGTCCATCAAATTCAGGAGTTCGTTGGCAGTGGGCACACGCCAGTCGGTATAACCACACAGAGCCAGCCCGTTCACCGAGGTGACGTAGGCGGCCAGATCGGCATAGGCCTTGTTTTGTGCAGGCAATTTTTGCCAGCTCAAGCCCGTGACATTGTCCACCACGCAAGTACCAGCTTTGTCAAACGAAAAGCCCAATGCGCCGTCCGCAGAGGCGTTGGTCAAGGCGTGCGTATCGCGACCAAAAGCCGTCAGGCCAGTCAGTAGCGCCGTGGAACCCGTACCATTCAAACCACCCACATCGTCATTGATGATGATTCCCTCTGTGCTACCCCCTGCAGCGCCTTCGGATGACCAGGACAACTTGAGCGACTCATTGGGCTCGAACAGACCCTCCGTACAAACGGTAACGGTGAGCTTGCCCGTGCTACTGCCTGGCGCAATCGTGACCGATTTATTGGATAACGCAATAAAGTCAACGCCTGCACCACAAGCGTCACCGCCCTTGGCATACCCTGTGGGTTTGTCAACACTGCTGGTGCTGTAAGTCACCACCAGGCCACGCTCAACCGGTTTATTCAGCGTCACCACAAATTCCAGAAGACTGGCCTGCGCGGCACCCTCCAGAACCTGGGCGCTCGCCACGCTGGTCACAACCGCCTCGGGTGCCAGCGGTGCGCTACCGCCACCGCCGCCGCAGGCAACCAACGCCAGACTGGCAGCCATGGAAGAACCCAGGGATGCTGCGCGCAAAGGGGAGAGACTGAGTCGTTTCAGAAGTTGAAGGTGTTTCATGTGTTTTCCTAAAAATCAAAGTGACAGGGTATCAACCCAATACTCAAAGTTATCCTGGCTAAAGGTGTCCAGACCACTGATCAGCGGTTGCTCACCCGGCGTTCCCAGAATATAAGACTGTTGCAAGCGACTGGCCAGACCGTAGCTGCTGTCAGACAACAAATTGTCGCCAATCAAACCATTTATTCCAATGTCATTCAGCACAACATCACCTTGCAGCACAGCACTGGCGGCCGCTGGTGCCAGATAGCGACTGACCGCCGTGCTGGAAGTGAACTGCGGCGCAGGAGCAAACAAGGCGGCCGTGGATTGAACCGGCACTGGTGCAGCCAGCAAACTGCTGTTCAGCGGCAAGCCAGCAGCAATCAAGGCGGCATCACCCTGAGGGAGCAAGGTGGCAGGGTCTTCCGTCACCCGCGTCACATTGCCGACCACGACGATTTGTTGGTACAACTGACCCGATCTCACCACGTCGAAGTACGTGCGCCCGTCCACATCGGAGTGCCGCAATACCGACCCACCGGGTACATCAATCCGCACAACCTCTGCCACGGCCTCCAGGACATCACCGTTACTGCCCGACACCGGACCATAACCAGACAGGTTGATGGCCTTGGCAAAGATGTCTGCAGCTGCATCCATGTTCGCATCGGTAATGACTGCGCCACCGGTCCGAATGTCGACGACACCCTGCTGCGACAAGTCTCCTGACCTTGCATTGATGGTTGCGATGCTTACGGCAGCCGCATTGACGGCACTGATTTGAACATCACCACCACGGCTTTCCAGGCGGGTGCCCGAGGCCATGGCGATATTGCCGCCAGTGCTGGACACGGCGACGGTATTGCTGCTCACGGTGCTGATGCCGGAGCCCAACACAATGTTGCCCGTGGCATTCAGCTTGACAGCACCTGCCACCTGCACCGCACCGCCGATGCTGCTGTCCACGGTGATGGTGTTGCCCAGCACCTCAAGGCCAGTACCAACGATCGACGTCAAATCCGTGTTACCAACCACCGTGATGGCACCCAAACCTGCCTCACCAATCACCACGTTTCCAAAACCCGAGCCAATGGCCAGAACATCGCGCGTGGTCAGATTCAGCGCCCCGGCAAGCTCCTGGCCCACCGTGCTACCGATCATGATGTTGTTGCTGGTGGATGCCGACGTGAGGGTCAACGTGCTGTTGGGCACGGTCGATTTCAGCGAATCGGCGCCGCCGAGCAAAGTCAATGTCTGTGCATCGATGGTCAGATTGCCATCCACTTGTACGACGGCCCCGCTGGCAAACTCAACGCTGCTGGCGCCCTGAATCGTCAAGGTGCCGCCCGCCGTCAAGGTCAGGCTCTTGTCGAACTTGACGGCACCAGTGGCGTTGACCACCAGGTTACCGGTCACCGCGACGGTGTCATTGAAAGTGACGTTGTTGGCAGCCGTTACCGTCAGGGCATCAATGCCCGAGATGGTGCCAGTGACCAACACGTCACTCTCAGACCTGAGCGCCAGTGTCTCATTGGCACCGCCCACACCTGCAATATTGCCCGTGATCGTCAGGCTGCCAGTCACCAAGTCACCGACAGTGTTGCCAGCAGTGATCACCGTGGCACCCGTTGCCACCTCGATCAGGCCATTGACCGTGACATTGCCCACCATGCTGATATCTGCCGCAGTCAGGGTGGTGGTGGCCAGGCTCCCCACAACCGTCAGGGCCGTGCCCGTCAGACCGCCCGAGACTGCCACGCTGTTGGCGACACCGCCAGCGTTGATGATCAGCGGATCATTGAACACCACTGGTGTTGCCGTCGTGCCGTCACTTCCAATCAAGGAAATCGATTGGTTAGCCTGCGCGTTACCCAGTGTGATGTCGGCAAAGCCAGGTTGCAGCAAGTTGACCTCATCCAGTCCCAGATGCAACACCCCCCCCGGGTCCGCCCCGCCGATCACGATGGATGTCGGATTGCCCGATGTCAGCGTTGTCACCAACAGGCTACCACCGTCACTGGCAAGCGGCGTGGTGATCTGCACTGAATTGGCCACCACATTGATGTCCTGGTTACTTCCAGTCAGTGACTCAGGCTTGCTGAACACGACCGTGCCGGTGACACTGGTGTCAATTTTCACCTCACCGGTGGTCACGATCACACTGGACAGTGTCACGACGTCGGCGGCAAAAATGGTCACCGCGCCGCTGGTGCTCACAATGTTGGCATTGATCATCATGTCCGAGCCGGTGCCCAAGGCCTGTAGCAGCACCGAACCTGTGCCGTTGGCACTGATTGCTGTGTTGTCTGCTGCGGCTATGCCGTCGTTCAGTGTGATCGAGCCCGCTATGGTGCGCAGCACGATGTTGCCGTTGGTGCCAGCCACCAGGTCGCTTTGTGCCGCATCTGTCACGGTGCTGGTCGTCGCCGTGGCGCTGAAGTCGCTGACGCTGACCGTCACCGTGTCCACGCTCACTGCGTTGTCTTCTGTCATGAAGATGCCCGCTGTGTCGGTGCCCGTGCTCAGTGCCGTCACTGTGCCCACGTTGGTGCTGAGGTGGTTGCCAGCTGCGCCAATCGCGTCGTCTGCTGCCAGGCGCAGGTTCGTCGCCGTCACGTTCTTGCTGCTGCCCGTCGCGTTGATGATGGCGCCCGTGTCAGCGAGGATGCTGACGTTGGCCGCTGTGACGTTG
Organism: Burkholderiales bacterium RIFOXYD12_FULL_59_19; assembly: GCA_001771065.1. Taxonomy (GTDB): domain Bacteria; phylum Pseudomonadota; class Gammaproteobacteria; order Burkholderiales; family Burkholderiaceae_C; genus Rhodoferax. The sequence goes on from MESQ01000013.1 coordinate 57,896, forward strand.
CCCAGCGTGACGTTGCTGGCCGCGTTGAGTCTTGCGCTGCTGGCTGTGGCCGTGACGTTGGCGTCTCCTGCCATTGTCAAAGCGCCGCCTTCTGCGTCCAGGCTGATCGTGCCCGCTGTGCCGGTGCTGATGTCTACCAGGGTGGCAGTGCCGCTGCCCAGCAGTACATCGGTGGCCGCTTTCAGCGTGATGTGGCCCGTGCCACTGATGATGTCGCTGTTGACCACCAGGTTGCCCGTGTTCACGTCGATCAGCACCGAGCCTGCGCCGTTGGCGCTGACTGCTGTGCCGTCTATGCCTGCACCTGTGGTGTTGGCCGTGCCGTTGTTCAGGGTGACCGTGCCACCAGCCACCAAGACGATGTTGCCGTTGGTGCCAGCCACCAGGTCGCTTTGTGCCGCATCTGTCACGGTGCTGGTCGTCGCCGTGGCGCTGAAGTCGCTGACGCTGAC